>DASXEW010000001.1:0-600000 GCA_036489885.1 Candidatus Baltobacteraceae bacterium | reverse complement strand
AGAACGGCGCTCGTGTCGACGATCAGATCGACGTCGCACGCAAAATGGGCTTTCGTTTCCACGCATCGCGCGGATCGATGTCGATCGGACAGTCCAAGGGCGGCCTTCCGCCTGACGACGTGGTCGAAGACGAAGGCGCGATCATGGCCGACTGCGTTCGTGTCATCGATGCTCATCACGATCCGGCGCGTTTCGCGATGACGCGCATCGTCATCGCGCCGTGTTCGCCGTTTTCCGTCTCGACCGATCTGATGCGGGCAAGCTCCGAACTGGCGCGCGCTCGAGGTTTGACGCTGCACACGCATCTGTGCGAGACGAAGGACGAGGAAACGTACTGTCTCGAGCACTTTGGGAAACGTCCCATCGCACTCGCCGCCGGCTTGGACTGGACAGGGCCCGACGTTTGGTACGCACACGGAATCGCGATGAACGATGACGAGATCGCGCTCCTCGGGCGATCGGGAACGGGCGTTGCCCATTGCCCGAGCTCCAACATGCGTCTTGGTTCCGGTATCGCTCCGATTCTTGCGCAGCATCGCGCCGGAATGCGGGTCGGCATCGGCGTCGACGGTTCCGCCTCAAACGATGCATCGCATCTTCTCGAAGAAACGCGGCAAGCAATGCTCTTACAGCGCGTCGTGCACGGCGCCGAGGCAATGTCGGCCCGGGACGCCCTGCGCTTGGCGACACGCGGGGGCGCCTCCGTGCTCGGGCGCGACGACATTGGTTGCCTTGCGCCGAACATGGCCGCGGATTTCATCGGCGTTCGCCTCGATTCGCTTCCGCTCGCAGGCGGCGCCGTGCACGATCCGCTTGCGGCACTCGTCTTTTGTCGCACGCCGCGCGTCGATCTCAGTGTGATCGCGGGAAACGTCCGCGTGCGCGACGGAAGCCTCGTCGGCGTCGATGTCGACGCCCTCGTCGAACGTCACAACGAACTCGCTCGCGCACTCGTCTAAAGGAGACCAATGATCGTCATCGACTCGCTCGACCATCTCGTTCTAACCGTGCGCGATCTCGAGGCGACCCGCAAGTTTTATTGCGATGTGCTCGGAATGAAATTCGAGACTTTCGGAGAGGGCCGCACCGCGGTGCATTTCGGAACGCAGAAGATCAATCTGCACGTCGTCGGCAAGGAGTTCGAGCCGAGGGCCAACCGTGCAACAGCCGGATCAGGTGATCTCTGCTTCTTGACCTCGGTTCCGCTCGATACCGTCATTGAAACTCTGCGGACGAACGGCGTCGCCATTGTGCAAGGACCCGTTGCCAAGACCGGTGCTCAAGGTCCGATCCGCTCCGTTTACGTGCGCGACCCCGATCTCAATCTGATCGAGATCTCGAACTTGATGGTCTAAAGCGCGCAGAATGCGTTCAGGCGTCATCGGCAAATCGGTTACCCATACGCCGGTCGCATCGTGAATTGCCGCTGCGACGGCCGGCGCGAACGGAACCAACGGCATCTCGGCAACGCCGCGCGCACCAAACGGACCGTTCGGGTCGGGGTTTTCGAGAATCACGGGATAGATTTCGGCCGGCATGTCGAGCGCTGTCGGTAGCAGATACGTCGAGAAGTAGGGTGTTTCGATTTTGCCGTCCGTCGAAATGAAGTTTTCGGTCAGCGCGTAGCCGAGAGCTTGCGCGAGACACCCTTCGATCTGTCCCTCCACGAGCTGACGATTGATCGCACGGCCGACGTCGTGCACGGTGATCACGCGCAAGACGCGCGTTACCCCTGTTCGGATATCGACTTCGACTTCGACCGCTTGCGCCGCGTATCCATACGTAAAGTGCGGGGTGCCCTGCCCGGTCTGTGGATCGAGCGACGTCGTTCCACCGGGCTGGTAGGTGACGGTCGCGCTTGGTGCATCGCCGCGCTGCCAGGCGGCGAGCGCCACTTCGCAGGCATCCTTTACCGCGCGTCCGCCAAACAACGTCATGCGCGACGCCGACGCCGAACCCGCGTTCGGAGACAAGCTCGAATCATCGACAATCATGCGGATTAGGCTCAAGTCGATGTTGAGCACCCGAGCCGCAATCTGGCGCAGGATCGTGTGCGAACCTTGACCGACCTCGGCCGCTCCGATCGCGACCGACGCGCCGCGCAGTTTCTCTCCCAGGACGTTGAGCGCAACTGTGGCCGTGGCCTGATCGGGAAAGCCGAACGAATATCCGACGTTCTTCATCCCGCACGCGACGCCGATGCCGCGCTTGACGCTGTCCCTCGACGAGCGGCGATCTGCCTCAAAGCGGTTGGCCACTTCTTTGATACAGCGGTCGAAGACGGCTTGCGCGCTGACGCCTTCGGGAAGCGGCTCACCGGTCGGCTCGATATCGCCTTCGCGATAGAGATTCTTGCGACGCACTTCGATCGGGTCGATCTCGAGTGCGTGTGCGAGTCGCGTCACCATCGACTCAGCCGCAAAGTGGGCTTGCGGCGACCCGAATCCCCGGAACGCGCCGGAGGGGATGTTGTTCGTATACGTCACACAGGCATCGGTTTCGACGCTCTCAACGCGGTACGGACCCGTGGCGAACGTCAATGCGCACTTGAGAACCTCGACCGAAGTCGACGCGTACGCGCCTCCGTCAGCAATCATCGACGTCTTTGCCGCGACGATACGACCGTCGCGCATCGCGCCCCATTTCGTCGTAATCTGGAACGGGTGGCGCTTGTGATGTCCGATTATCGACTCGTCGCGCGTCCACGCCATTGCGACGGAGTGCTTCAGCTTCCAGGCTGCGAGCGCAGCCAGCGGCGTTAGCGAAAGATCTTCGCGTCCGCCGAACGCGCCGCCGATCTTTGCATATCGAACGATAACGTCGTCCTCGTGCAGCGACAGCAAAGAGGCCAGCTGTCGCCGGTCTTCGTGCAGCCACTGACCCGCCGTCTCAACGACGAGGCGTTCGTCTTCCCAATAGGCGACCGCCGCGTCCGGTTGGAGATACGCGTGTTCTTGCCAACCCGTCGTGAATGTTGCTTCGACGACGACGTCTGCCGATTGCAACGCATCCTCGACCGGTGGACCATGCACGATCTTTTGCCGCAGCAAGATGTTGTCGCGATCGGCGTGGACGCGTGGTGCATCCGGCTCGGCCGCCGCGCGCGGGTCGGTCAGCGGCACCAGATCTTCATACTCGACGCCGACCAGCGCAACCGCCTCGCGTGCAATCTCCGCACTGTCCGCGACGACGAGCGCGACGCGGTCGCCGTAGAAGCGAACGATATCCTCGCACAACAGGGGCTGATCGGCCTCGATCAAACCGAACCGGTTGCGCGGAACGTCTTGCGCCGTCAAAACCGCGTGCACGCCGGCGAGCGCAAGTGCTGCGGACGCGTCGATGCGCAGGATTCGTGCGTGTGCGCGATGCGCGAAGACGGCGGCGGCGTGCAGCATATCCGGCTGAATCAAATCGGCCGGATACATCGCGGTTCCGTTTACCTTCTCGAGCGCGTCGGCACGGGGCTTTTCGAGCTTGACGACCGTCTCATCCATCGCATCAAGAATCTTGCGATAGCCGGTGCACCGGCAGAGATTTCCACTAATCGCGACCTGCGCATCGTCGAGCGTAGGCGTCGCGCGCTCCTCCATAAACTTCGCACCGGCCATCAGCATGCCCGGGATGCAGAACCCGCATTGGACGGAACCGCGATCGATGTACGCTTGCTGAAGCGGATGCAATCGCTCGCCGGCAAGTCCCTCGATCGTCGTAATACTCGCCCCATGCGCTTGCGCAGCCGGAACGAGGCACGACATGACGGCTTGCCCGTCCAGCCACACCGTACACGCGCCGCATTCGCCTTCTGCGCAGCCCTCTTTCGAGCCCGTTAGACCGTAATCGCGCAAAGCGGCCAGGAGCGTCTTGCTCTGTGCATCGTCGAGCCTGCAGGGTGAACCGTTTATCGTCGCTTCGATCAGTCCGTCGAACTGGAGCGCGGCGCGCACGGGCGATTCGGTTTCGAGCAATACGGGGTCTTCAGGAAAGTCATCGGCCTCCGAACCATCCTTGAGCGTCTCAAGCGCCTGCATGATGAGCGCGCGCACGGCGCGGCGCCGATAGTCGGCTGAGCCGCGCAAGTCGCTGATCGGCGCGATCGCCTCAACGGCCAGCTTCGCGGCGTGTTCGATCGTGGCAGGCTCGAGCGTATTGCCGGTCAAGACGCCTTCGGCTTCCGGTGCGCGAACGATCGTCGGCCCGACACACCCGAGCGCGATCGACGCTTCTTCGATCTTTAGGCCGTCAAAGCGCAGCACCACTGCGACGTTAATGACGGAGATGGCCTGCGCACGGCGTAGTCCGAGCTTAAGGAATATGCCGCGGCGTTCGACGTCGAGCGCGGGGAAGCGAATCTCTCGCACGATCTCATCGGGCCGCAACGCCGTCGCACGAAAACCCGTGTAGAAATCCTCGAGGGGCAGCGTGCGCGACCCATCCGCACTGGCGAGTACGATCTCCGCGCCAAGCGCGACGAGCGGGGCAATCGTGTCGTTGGCCGGCGATGCGGTCACCAAATTGCCGGCGATCGTCGCGCGCGCTCGAATCTGAGGCGCTCCTACCTCTATACATGCTTGTGCGAGCGGCAAGAGCGCATCGCGCAGGTTGAGCTCGCGCAGGATATCATTGTGCGTCGCGAGCGCACCGATCCGAACGACATCGCCGTCTTGGCGCACGTAACGGAGATCCCAGATTCCGGTGAGATCGATGAGGTGTTCGGCCGGCCGAACGCCGCGCTGCTGCTCGACGATGAGGTCGGTGCCACCGGCAACGAGTCGCGTGCGGGCGGGCGCGTCGCGTAACTCACGCAGCGCCTGATCGAGCGTCGTCGGACGGCTAACCGTTTTCCACATCATAAAGGCGCCCCCGTGGGGCCTCGTAACAACATTGGACGATAATTGTTCAGGGGGCTCCCGCGCGAAACCCTCGAATTGACCGCGTTCTATGCCCGAATCGAGCCTGGGAGAGCCGATACAAAAGCGCCTCTTGCCCCTCGATGTATTTCTCGAGGCAAGCCGATGCTTGTACTGTTATGACGCGCCTTGCACGCAGGCATGTCCCACGCACATCGACGTCCCGGGGTTCATCGGCAAGATCGCAACCGGCGATCTACTCGGGAGCGCGCGCACCATCATGGATGCAAATCCTATCGGCGCGAGCTGCGCGCGGGTGTGTCCAACCGAACAGCTGTGCGAGGGCGCGTGCGTCTACGAACATCAGGGCACGCCAATTCGAATCGGCGATTTGCAACGCTATGCGACCGACTGGCTGATCGATCACGGCGACGTCGAGCTTTTCTCCGCGGGTACGCCGACCGGACGCCGTGTCGCGATCGTCGGCGGGGGACCCGCGGGACTTGCTGCAGCGCGCGACCTGCGCCGTAAGGGCCACGACGTCACGATCTTCGAGAGCAGACCCGAAGCCGGTGGTCTCGATACGTACGGGATCGTTCCGTTCCGTCTACCGATCGAGGTTGCGTTGTGGGAAGCGCGACAGGTCGCGAATATGGGCGTCGAGATGCGCCTCGGAACCCGCGTCGGCACGGACGTTCTCCCGCAAGACCTCCTAGAGAACTATGATGCCGTCGTCATTGCGATGGGGATGGGCAGCGTTCCGCAGCTGGGGATTGCGGGCGAAGAACTTCCGGGCGTGTGGGATGCGCTCGACTTCATCGAGCGCGCGAAGCTCGGCAAGCCGATCGAGAAACTCGGTCATCGCGTTGCGATCATCGGAGCCGGAAACACCGCGATCGACGCTGCGACCTGCTCCCGGCGTCTGCACGCCGGATCGGTGACGATGTACTACCGTCGCGGCCCCGATGAGATGACCGCTTATCAATTCGAAGTTGAGTTCGCGAAAAGCGAAGACGTCGAGTTCCGCTTTCATGCCGTTCCGGTTCGCATTCTCGAACGCAACGGACGTGCCGGCGCGATCGAGTTCTTACGTGCGAAGCCCGGGCCGAGAAATGCAAAACTCGAAACGATCCCCGGATCCGAATACACGGTTGAAGTCGACACCATCGTTCGCGCGATCGGTCAAACGCGGCTTCTTCGGCTGCTCGACGATTTCGAAGTCCGTCACGACGGCAGCGTAGCGATCGTCAACGACGATTTCCAGACCTCGAACCCCAAGGTTTTCTGCGCCGGCGACATCGTGTTTCGAAGCGGAACCACCGATGCGATGGTCGTCGTGGCCGCTCAGCAAGGTAAACTGGCAGCCCGCGCGATCGACGGTTTCTTATCCCGAGGTATTTCATAATGGCCGATCTGCGAACGAATCTCGCGGGCATCGCAAGCCCCAATCCATTTTGGCTTGCTTCGGCTCCCCCGACGAACAGCGGTTACCAAATCATGCGCGCATTCGAGGCCGGCTGGGGCGGCGCCGTTTGGAAAACGCTGGGCGACCCGATCGTCAACGTGACTTCACGCTTTGCCGGACTCAATGCGGCCGGATACCGGATGTTCGGGATGAACAACATCGAGCTCATCACGGATCGGTCACTCGAAGATAATTGCCGCGAGATCGTGGAGGTGAAGAAACGCTTCCCCGATCGCGCGATCGTCGTTTCCCTGATGATGGAATGCAAACGAGAGCGGTGGCGCGACCTCGTTGCACGCGTGGAGCAAACCGGTTGCGATGGGCTCGAATTGAATTTCGGTTGCCCGCACGGCATGAGCGAGCGCGGCATGGGCTCGGCCGTCGGTCAAGATCCCGAATTGATCGAGGAAGTCACCTCGTGGGTCGTCGAGGCTACCCGCATTCCCGTTCTCGTAAAGCTCACGCCGAACGTGACCTCGATCAAGCACATGGGCCGTGCCGCACGGCGCGGGAAAGCCGCGGGCATCAGCCTCATCAACACGGTCAATAGCCTCATGGGCGTGGATCTCGAGACCTGGAATCCTATTCCGCACGTCGACGGAAAGAGCTCGCACGGCGGATTCTGCGGCCCGGCGGTCAAGCCGATCGCCCTCAACATGGTCGGCGAATGCGCCCGCGATTCCGAAATCGGGATTCCCCTCAGCGGCATCGGCGGGATCGCCACGTGGAGCGACGCCGTCGAATTCATGTTGATGGGTGCGACGAGCGTTCAGGTCTGCACCGCGGTGATGCATCACGGATTCCGGATCGTGGGCGATATGATCGAGGGCTTGAACAATTATCTCGACGGACGCGGTATCGCACGCGCCCAAGACATCATCGGGAAAACCGTCCCGAAGTTCGTAGACTGGAACGATTTGAACCTCGACTACAAAATCGTGGCTCGGATCGATCAGAGTCTCTGCATTCATTGCAACAAATGCTACATTGCGTGCGAGGACGCCGCGCACCAATGTATCGACCGGATACCGCGCAACGGCACGACCGACTGCGTCGTCGACGAATCGCATTGCGTGGGTTGCAATCTGTGCCAGATGGTCTGTCCAGTCGACGATTGCATAACGATGGTGCGCGTCGACGATGGGCGCTCAACGAGAACGTGGCACGACGTGGAGGCAACACAGGTATGATTTTAGGGGCGGAGCGCCTTTAGAATGGGGACGATCATCAAGGGCGGAACGGTTGTCACTGCGACGGACACCAGCAGGGCGGACATCCTCATCGAACGAGAGACCGTGGCCGCAATCGCGGCAAATATCCCGCCGGATTCGCACACGACGATCGACGCAAAAGGGATGCTCGTTTTCCCGGGGTTCATCGACCCGCATACGCATCTCGACATGCCGTTCGGCGGCACGGTTACCGCCGACGACTTCTTTACGGGAACCAAAGCAGCGGCGCTCGGCGGGACAACGTCTATCGTCGACTTCGCACTGCACACCAAAGGCGACTCGCTCAAGAACGCGCTCGACACCTGGCACAAGAAGGCTGCCGAGAAGGCCGTGATCGACTACGCCTTCCATCTAACTATTGCCGACGGTCGCCCCGAGACGATCGCCGAGATCCAGCGGATGATCGAGGACGAGGGCGTGAACTCGTTCAAGGTCTTCATGGCCTACAAGGGCATCTTGCAAGTCGACGACGAGACCATCTTCAAGGTGCTCAAGGCGGCCGCGAAACACGGTGGACTCGTGCAAGTTCACGCCGAGAACGGCGACGTGATCGAATGCATCGTCGCGCAAGCTCGCGCCGACGGCATGCGCGCGCCCAAATACCATGCGTTGACACGTCCCGTCGAATGCGAGGGCGAAGCGACGCATCGCGCGGTTCGGCTTGCCGAAATCGCGGAGGCTCCGATCTACGTCGTTCACGTTTCGAGCGCGATGGCAGCCGACGCGATCAGCGACGGACGCAAGCGTGGTTTGCCGATCTACGGCGAGACGTGTCCGCAGTATCTCGTTTGCAGCGTCGACGATTACGACCGGCCGGATTTCGCCGGAGCAAACTACGTGATGTCGCCGCCACTGCGTGAAAAGTGGAACCAGCAAGCTCTGCTCGGAAAGCTCAAGAACTTCGAGCTTCAAACCTTCGGCTCGGACCACTGCTCCTTCAATCACAAGGGACAAAAGGAGCTTGGCAAAGACGACTTCTCGAAGATTCCGAACGGTGCGCCGACGATCGAAGACCGCGTTGCGATTCTGTACAACAGCGGCGTCGTCTCGGGTCTCATCGGGCTGAACAAATTTGTCGCGCTGGCCAGCACGAATCCGGCGATCCTTTTCGGCCTCTTCCCCAAGAAAGGCACGATTGCGATAGGTAGCGACGCCGATATCGTCATTTGGGATCCGAAAGCGACGCGCACGATCAGCGCACGCGAGCATCACATGAATGTCGACAACAATATTTTCGAAGGCATGCAAGTCCACGGTCGCGCCAAGCACGTCTTTTCGCGCGGCTCGCAAATCGTCCGCGATGGTACGTTCGTCGGCGAACGCGGACGCGGTAAATTCACTCGCTCAGCTCCCTTCCGGCCGGTGCAATTATGAACGACAGCAGACCCGACATCGTTAAGATCGGGCTCATTCAAACCCATCACGACGTCGACGGTGGCCAGCCGGTCGCCGTGCACAAGCAGAAGGCGATCGAGAAGCACCTGCGGCTCGTCCGAGAAGCCGCGAAGAAGGGCGCCCAGATCGTCTGTCTTCAGGAGCTTTTTTACGGCCCGTACTTCTGCACCGAACAAACGCCGAAATGGTACGAGGCAACCGAACCGATTCCGGATGGTCCGACGACAAAGCTGATGCAGGATCTTGCAGCTGAGCTCGGCGTGGTGCTCGTCGTTCCGATGTACGAAGAAAAACAGCCGGGCGTTTATTACAACACGGCCGCAGTCATCGACGCGGACGGCTCATACCTCGGCAAGTATCGCAAACATCATCTTCCGCAGGTTGCGGCCGGACCCGCGCCGTGCGGTTTTTGGGAGAAGTATTACTTCAAGCCGGGTAACAGCGGCTATCCCGTCTTCGAAACCCGGTTCGCAAAAGTCGGCGTGTACATTTGCTACGACCGCCACTTCCCCGAAGGCGCCCGACTTCTCGGGCTTGCCGGAGCCGAAATCGTTTTCAATCCGTCGGCAACCGTCGCGGGGCTTTCGGAGTATCTCTGGAAACTCGAACAGCCTGCGCACGCCGTCGCGAACGGATACTACGTCGGCGCCATCAATCGCGTCGGCGTCGAGGGGCCGTGGAACATGGGCGAGTTCTACGGACAATCGTATCTCGTCGATCCGCGTGGACAATTCGTGGTTCAAGCCTCGCGCGATCGCGACGAGGCGATCGTCGGAAATTTAGACCGCAACGTCATTCGCGAGGTGCGCGACACCTGGCAGTTCTATCGCGACCGCCGTCCGGAAACGTACGGCGCGATGGTCGAGCTCTAGTGGCGAAAACACAAGCGCAGCACGGCGACATCGTCGTCCTTGAAGCGGATGCAATCGCCGAGGTGAGTGGAAACGGAGATCTCTGGAACGACGATCTCCGCCCTTGTACGCTTGTCGAGCACAATTGGCCCGGGCCGAAGTTCTCCACGCTCTGGATCGGCATGTGCTTGTGCCTTCCGACGTATTCGCTGGCCAGCGGAATGATCGCGCTCGGTATGAACTGGTCAGAAGCCGTGCTGACGGTCTTCGTCGGAAGCTGCGTCGTACTCGTGCCGATTCTCTTGGTGTCGCACGCCGGCACGCGCTTCGGTATCCCGTACCCCGTGTTCGCGCGCTTGTGGTTCGGGATGCGCGGAGCGCACCTGCCGGCACTCGCGCGAGCGGTCATTGCCGCCGGATGGTTCGGAATCAATTCGTGGTTCGGCGGTCTCGCGCTCGACGCGATTCTCGGGCGTTTGGTCGAAGCGTGGAACGCCACGAACGGCCATCTTGCAATCGCCTTCGGCGTCTTTTGGCTCTTGAACGTCGCTGTTGCATCACGCGGACCGCAAGCCATCGGACGGCTCGCACAAATATCAGCACCAACGCTCGCACTTGCAGCGCTGGCTCTTTTTGCATGGGGAATCAGCAGCGCAGGCGGGTTCGGACCGATGCTTGCAGCGCCGCCGACGCTGCACGGCGCGACCTTCTGGGCCGCGTTCTTTCCATCGGTGATCGGCGTCATCGCGTTCTGGGCAACGCTGGCGCTGAACATTCCGGATTACACGCGCTACGCCATAACGCAGCGCGGTCAGGCTCTCGGGCAAACGTTTTCAATGCCTTTGACGATGGCGATATTCTCCTTCATCGGGATCGCGGTCACATCCAGCACTGTGCTGCTCTTCGGAAAAGCCTTGTGGAATCCGATCGACTTGATCCTGAAATTTCCGACAGTTGTCGTCGTCATTGCCGGCATCATCGTGATGATGTCATCGATCACGATCAACGTCGGCGCAAACGTTATGGCGCCTGCGCGCGCGTTCGAAAATCTGTGGCCCAGCCGGATCACGTTCGCGATCGGCGCCGTCATCACGGGTTTGCTCTCGCTCTTGATGCAGCCGTGGTACGTCTTGGCGAACTACGGCAACTACATCTTCACCTGGCTCGGCACGTATGGCGCACTTCTAGGTCCGATCGACGGCATCGCAATCGCCGACTATTGGCTCGTTCGGAACAAGCAGCTCGACTTGCGGGCGCTCTATCAGGAGAAAAGCCGCTATGACTACGCCCGGGGCCTCAACCTGCGTGCGTTGATTGCCGTCGTCATCGGCTGGGCGATCGCGCTTCTTGGGCTGACGACGTCCGCGCTGCACTTTCTATGGTCCGGAGGATGGCTTTTCGGACTCGTTGGCGGATTGATCGCGTACGCGCTGCTGATGCGAGGGGACCCGTCGGTGCTGCGTTCTGGAGAATTTGACGCAATTACGGACACCGTCGTATGAGGTTCCCACGTGCATCTTTCAGACGTCGAACGCGATAAGCTGCTGCTTTCGTACGCCGCTGAGTTGGCATGGCGCCGGCGCAAGCGCGGCGTGCGGCTCAACTACCCGGAGGCAATTGCCGTCATTTCGTCCTTCGTTCTCGAAGGAGCACGCGACGGCGTTCCCGTCGCCGATCTCATGGAGCGCGGCCGGAATGTTCTGGCGCGCGAAGACGTGATGGACGGCATTCCCGAGATGTTGCACGAAGTCCAAGTCGAGGCAACCTTCCCCGATGGAACAAAGCTCGTGACGATCCACGAGCCGATCCCGTGAAGCCCGGCGAATTGCTTCCGGCATCCGGGGACATCGAGCTACGCGCCGGCCGCACGCGCCGCACCGTCGACGTCAAGAACACCGGTGACCGACCGATTCAAGTCGGCTCGCATGCGCACTTCGCCGAAGTCAACGATGCCCTCGTCTTCGATCGAGTCGCCGCTCACGGCATGTGCCTCGACATTCCCGCGGGTACAGCGATTCGTTTCGAGCCAGGTATCGAACGCCCAACCGGTCTCGTAGCGATTGGCGGCGAGCGACGCATCGTCGGGCTGCGCAATAAAGTAAACGGACAGCTAGACTAATGTTGTTGAGGGCCCCCTCGGGGAATGTCGGCATGGGGGGCGTGGAGCCTGGGGCGGAGCGCCTTTAAAATGAAGATCGATCGCGCGGCATACGCGCGTTTGTACGGACCGACAACAGGCGATCGCCTCCGACTTGCCGATACGGATCTCATCGTCGAGATCGAGCGCGATCTCGGAACGTATGGCGACGAGACCGTTTTCGGTGGCGGTAAAGTGATTCGCGATGCGATGGGTCAGCATCCGACCGCAACACGCGACGGCGACGGCGTTCTCGATACGGTGATCACGAACGTTACCATCATCGACGCCATCGGCGGCATTTATAAAGCCGACGTCGGTATTCGCGACGGGCGCATTGCGGGAATCGGAAAGTCAGGGAACCCATGGGTGATGGAAAGCGTCACGCCGGGGATGATCGTCGGCGCGGCAACTGAAGCGATCGCCGGCGAAAATCACGTGCTCACTGCCGGGGCAATCGACGCGCACATACATTTCATCTGTCCGCAGCAGGTTGACGTCGCCATCGCAAGCGGGATAACAACGATGATCGGGGGCGGAACCGGGCCTGCTTCGGGAACGAACGCGACGACCTGCACGCCCGGCGCGTGGCACATCGCTCGGATGCTCGAAGCCGTCGATTCACTCGCCGTGAACGTCGGCTTTCTCGGGAAAGGTAACGCATCCGACACGGCACCGCTCGCCGAACAAGTCAAAGCCGGCGCGATGGGTCTCAAGTTGCACGAGGACTGGGGGACGACGCCTGCTGCGATCGACACCGCCTTGCGCGTCGCCGACGAATACGACGTGCAAGTTGCGATCCACACCGACACGCTCAACGAGATGGGCTTCGTCGAGGAAACGATTCGTGCGATCGCCGGCCGCCCGATCCATACCTATCACACGGAAGGCGCCGGCGGCGGACACGCACCCGACATAATCCGAATCGCGGGCGAAGCGTATGTTCTGCCCTCGTCCACGAATCCTACACGTCCGTACACAATCAACACGATCGCCGAGCACCTCGACATGCTGATGGTCTGCCATCATCTCGACCCTAGGATCCCCGAAGACGTCGCGTTCGCAGATTCACGTATCCGCGCCGAGACGATAATGGCCGAGGACATCTTGCACGACATCGGCGCGCTTTCGATGCTTTCATCAGATTCGCAAGCGATGGGTCGCGTCGGCGAAGTGATCATGCGAACGTGGCAAACCGCGCACAAAATGAAACTGCAGCGAGGTCCCTTGCCCGGCGATACTGCCAAGAACGACAATGAGCGCGTCAAGCGATATATAGCAAAATACACGATCAATCCCGCGATCACGCACGGAGTAGCGCACGAAGTCGGTTCGATCGAAGTCGGCAAGCTTGCGGACCTCGTGCTCTGGAAGCCTGCGTTCTTTGGCGTGCGTCCCGAGCTGGTCATCAAAGGCGGCGCGATCGCGTGGGCGGCGATGGGAGACGCGAATGCTTCGATCCCAACCCCAGAACCCGTTCGCATGCGTCCGATGTGGGGCACGTATGGGCGGATGCCACAGTCGATTGCGGTTAGCTTCGTCTCAAATGCATCGCTCGCCGCCGGCATTTCCGAGCGGCATGCAACGGGACGGCGTCTGGTTGCCGTGCGTAACACGCGCTCGATCGGTAAGCGCGACATGATCCGCAACTCGGCGACGCCCCGTATCGAAGTCGACCCGAGGACCTACGAGGTACGAGCCGACGGCGAGCTGCTGCTATGCGAGCCCGCACGCGAGCTTCCTCTAGCCCAGCGGTATGCACTGTTTTGACGCTCCGCACGATCCCCGCGCCGCTCGGCAATCTGGATCGTTTCGATGTCGGGGCGCGGCGCGTCGAACGCGTCGTCGTCCGCAGTGACGATCTTGCAAAACGCGTCCTGCGCCTCGAAAGCAGCGTCGGCGAAATCGGAATTCGTTTCGATGACGAGCGCAGGCTTCGCGACGGCGACGTTCTCTACGCGGACGAGAATCTCGTCGTGATCGTCGGCGTCGAAGCCGACGAATTGTTCGTTATTCGGCCGCGTGACATCGGACAAGCCCTTGCGATTGGGCACGCGCTCGGAAACCGGCATCTTCCCGCGCAGTTCGACGGCGACGCGATCCTCGTCCGATACGATCCGCTCGTCGAAGCGCTTCTACGCGAACAAAACGTTCCATTTTCGCGCGAAGCGCGCGTCGTTGCCGAGCCTTTTCGCCACGCGCATGCACCGCATGGTCACGAATGAGCCTGGTGCAAATTCTCGTGCTGGCCGACAGCGCATTTCCGACGGGAGCTTTCGGGCACTCATTCGGCTTGGAAACTGCGATTCTCGACGGCCGCGCGTACGACGCCGATACGATTGCGACCTGGATATCGTCATTTGTTTTGGACGGCCTCGCGACGCTCGACGCGGCAGCCTTCGTTCTCGCAACTCGCGATGGAAATGATGTACTCGCCCTTGACGAAGTCGTAAGCGCGGCCATCGTTGCCGACGAGGTCCGGGCTGCGAATGCCCAGCTGGCTCGGGCAACGCTTGCGAGCTACGACGCGATGCGCCTTCAGTCTGATGCCCTCGATCGCTACAGCACTTTGCTTGCACGAAACGAAGCGTACGGCGTGCACTCGCTGGCCTGCGGGCTTGGCTATGCCGCCGCCGCCGTGCCATGGAGTGACGGATTGAGGGCCTATCTCTCGTGTACCGTCAGCGCGCTCGTGTCGGTAGCCGTGCGCGCGATCCCGCTGGGCCAGCGCGCAGGAGTCGACGTGCTTTGGCGGCTTCGATCGTTAATCGAAGAAGCGGCACAGCGCGCGCAGCGCGTCGAGTCCGCGGAGGATCTTCGCACGCAGGCCTTTGCCTGCGAGATCGACGCCATGCGCCACGCGTCGCTCGACGGAAGAATGTTCGCTTCGTGAGCGCACTGCGCGTCGGTATCGGCGGCCCCGTAGGAACCGGGAAAACTGCACTCGTCGAGCAGCTTGCACGGGCATTCCATCCGCGTTTCAACCTCGCCGTGGTGACGAACGACATCTATACGAAGGAAGACGCATTGATACTGACGCGTAGCGGGTGCCTTCCATCGGAACGAATCCTCGGGGTCGAGACCGGAGGCTGTCCGCACACGGCGATTCGCGAAGACGCCTCGCTCAATCTCGCAGCGATCGCGAATCTCGAAGGCAAGTTTCCCGGCCTAGAGCTCGTGATCGTTGAAAGCGGTGGCGACAATTTGGCCGCGACGTTCAGCCCCGATCTCGCCGACGTCACCGTCTACGTCATCGATGTTGCCGGAGGTGATAAGATTCCGGCGAAAGGCGGCCCCGGAATCAGCCGATCCGATCTGCTTGTCATCAACAAGATCGACCTCGCACCTCACGTCGGTGCTGATCTCGAACGGATGCGACGGGATGCGCAAGTAGCGCGTGGCGAGCGTCCGTTTCTGTTTACGGATATGCGGCACGGTGTCGGCGTCGATGCCGTCGTCGCGTTCGTCGAGCGCGCGACGTTGCTCGACGCGCGGCCATAGACGGCTTGCTGCTCCTCGACGCGGAGCAACGCGCCGGCGCGACGCGGCTCGTCCGCGTCTACTACGAAGGGACAGCGCGTTCGAGCCGCGCGTTTGACGACGGTATCGGAACGCGCGTCATCGTTTCGACGCTTGGACCCGGCTCGCTCGGTGGAGATCGGCTGCAAATCGTTGGACAGGTCGGTGCAGGCGCGCACCTGATCGTAGAAAGCCAGAGCGCGACGAAAATCTACGGCCCGGGCACCTCCAAATGCTTTGCGCACTGGACCGTCGCGGAAGGTGCGACTCTCGAGTTACGCACGGAACCACTGCTGCTATTCGGAACCGCGTGCTACGAAGGCCGCACCGAAATCGAGCTCGCGCCGACCGCGCGAATATCGATGCTCGAATGTATCGCGCAAGCCGAGAACGCACCAGCACGCGCCCGACTCATCACGACGATTCGTCGCGGCGAGCGTCTGGCGCTGCGCGACGCGATCGCGCTCGATACGGAAAGGCTTCAGTGTAGCGCGGTGGGCACGTTCGTCGGGTTCGGGGGCGAGCTGCGCGTAGCGGACGCGGACGATAATTCCGTTCGCATCGGCACCGGCTCCACGCTGCAAGGCGGACTATTTCTTCGCGCAATCGGACGGCGCGTGTGGGACGTCAGGGCGAGGCTAGCGTCCGCGTATTCGTTGCCTCAGGTCTTGCCGTTCTGCGACATCAAGTAGTCGACGATCTTGGGAACGTCATCGTCGGCGATCGTTGCTTTGTAAGCGGCGCGCATCTTATTGACCTCAGCCGTCCATTGCGCCCGGGTCAAAGCCGGTTGAAAATAGACGTAGTCGGCGTTGTGACAAACGAGACAATTGGCTTGCACGATCCCGAGATTCGGCCCCGCCTTGAACATGATGCTCGACGGTGGAAGCGTGATCGATTCGCTCTTTGGAAAACCCGCCGCTACGAGCCCGAGGACAACCGCGACGCCGAGCACGATCGTACGCATCATACCGTCACCTCATATGTCTCGATGTTGTTCTTCAGATAGCCGGCCGGATTCCAGACCGCAACGTTCGTCTGGACTTCACCATTGTTCGCCGTGGCGCGGCATGCGAGCGTGTGCGTGCCTGTACCGGCGCGTGTAGTCCAGTGCGCCGTCCATCTGCGGAAGCTGTAGTTTCCGAGATCGCGGCCAAGCTTTGATTCTCGCCACGTTTTCCCGCCGTCATCCGAGAACTCGACCATCTTGATTCCGCTGCCGCCATCGAAGGCAATCCCGCGAACTTCGGCACTGTAGCGGTAGGGGTACATCGGATCGGGCTTCTCGAGACCGGCAATGAAGTTGCCGTTCTGGACGTTCGTGACGAACGAGCGAACCCGCATCTTGTTGATGGGAATCGTCTTGTAACCGGTCTGATCCGGCGTCACGGAATTGTTCGGCGTGTCGGGTATGCGATAAGCCGTCGCCATCCAGAAATTGCCGTCGACGTGATCGATGACCTCAATATCCGTGAGCATCTTCACCCAATACGTCGCGAACCAGCCGGGCACGACCAAGCGAACTGGGAAACCGTTGAGCAGCGGCAGCGCCTCGCCGTTCATCTCGTATGCGACCAGCATGTCGGGATTGGCGGTAATGACGTCAACGTCGAAGGCTTTTTGAAAGCGCGGAGTTGCCGGAAGCACGCCGTGATCGAGCCCGTGTAGCGAAACTTGCTTTGCGCCGGCATCGACACCGGCTTTCTTCAGAATGTCGACGAGTCGCACGCCCTTCCAGCGCGCGTTGCCCATCCCGCCGTTCGCCCACTCACCACCGGCCACGCGCGGGTTGAAGAGACCGCGACTATTCCCTGAGCACTGATTGACTGCGACGATTTCCGCCGGCTCGAATTGCGTGCGGAGATCCGAGATACTGAGCGACAATGGCTTCTTGACAATTCCGTGAACATTGAGCCTAAAACTGGTCGCGTCGACGCTCGTCGGAAATCCCGCCTCGTGCCAACGTACGAAAAAAGCATCGTTCGGCGTGACATCGCTTTGGTCGAAGACCTCGAACGGGGTCTCCAAAATCGCCGGCCGGCTCGATTGCACGATCATCACGCGTTTTTGCGGGTACTTTAGCAGCGGCCGCTTCCCGTTTTGCATCGGGAGCTCGATCCAATTCTCTTCTGCCGCAACCGGTCCGGTGGTTGCAAACGCGGCGCCAGCCGCCGCAGACCCAACGAGAAATTCGCGCCGTCTTAAACGCATCGCAGTCCCCCCTCTGCGGCAATTTTCGTTACTTGCTCGCTTTTGTCATCCCGCGCGTAGCAAGGATGACAAAAGAGGGATCAGACTCGCCCTTATGTTGCTGCGGTCGCCATCAATTGATCGGCAACTTTTTGCGGCGCGATCTCAAAGCGATCGTGCTTCCAACGGAATGTTCCGAGGCCTTGCGAGATCGTTCGCAGCTCCGTGATGTAGTGCGAGAGCTCGGCTTGCGGAACGAATGCGGCTATATGATGGAAGCCCGTCCTTTCCGACGGCTCGAATGCGAGAACTTGTCCGCGTTTCGTCGTTACCTGCGAGAGGGCGTTGGAGGCGTACGCATTCGGCACCTCCGCGTCGAGGCGCACGATCGGTTCGAGCACGACAGGCTTGCACTTCGGAATTCCGTCGCGCATCGCCATCGAGCCGGCCGTTCGGAACGCCTGGTCGCTCGAGTCAACGTCATGATATTGTCCGTCGTAAAGCGTGACGTGCACGTCAACGACGGGATATCCGCCCAGGGGACCGCGCTCGAGTGCTTCGCGGACGCCTCGTTCGACGGCCGGTATGAAGTTGCGCGGCACCACGCCGCCAACGATTTTATCCTCGAAGGTCACGCCGTTGCCGCGTGGACGCGCCTCGATGCGAATTTTCACGTCGGCAAATTGTCCGTGGCCACCGGTTTGGTGTTTGTACCGCGCATGAACTTCCGTGCCGCCGATGATTGTCGTACGATAGGCGATCGACGGCTCTTTGGCGTCGAGACTCAGATTGTACTTACGTGCAAGGCGTTCGAGCGCGGTCGAAACGTGCACCTCGCCGCTGCCCAGCAGTTGTAGTTCGTTTGTGAATTCCGCGCGTCCGACGCGAAGGCTGGGGTCTTCTTCGATCAATCGAGCGAGCGATTGCGAAAGCTTGGCTTCGTCCAGCTTTTCCTTCGGCTTCACCGCGACGGCAAACACCGGATCCGAAAGCGGAACGGTCGGCATGACGATGTCGGTCCCGGGTGAGACGAGCGTATCTCCGGTGCCGACGCCGTCCATGCGCGCAATACCGACGATGCTGCCGGGCCCGGCTTCCGTGACCGGGCTCTGTTTCTTGCCTTGCAGACGATACAGACCACTCATTCTGACCGCCGCGTTGCTGCGCGACGATACGACGAGGGGCGAATCGGGTTTGAGCGTTCCGGTCAAAACGCGCGCAACCGAAAGTTTGCCTTGTTGATTGACTGTTGTCTTGCAGACTTGCAAAACGATCGGTCCATCAGGGCGCACGTTGACGTCACGACCGTCAATGTCGTTGTGCGGAAGCGTATTCGGCGCCGGGCAGAGCCGATCGATTGCAGCGACTAGCGCATTCATTCCCGTACCGTTCAGCGCAGCTGCGACCATCACGGGCGCGACGAGGTCGTGCGTCGCGTCCTCGGCGAGATCTCTGATGACCTCTTCCCTAGAAGGCTCTTTGTCTTCGAGCAGCTCCTCGAGCAATGTATCGTCGAAATCACCAAGTGCTTCGAGCAACTCACGCCGGAAGCGCGACACGTTGTCACGCACGCCGTCGTTGATCTCGACCTGGTGTTCTTTACCGTCAGGATCGAACGCATACGCGACCTGTTCGACGAGATCGACGTAGCCTTGCAGCTCCGGACCTGCGCCGATCGGCAAATGCTCGGGAATGACGTGCAGTCCGTACGAATCGCGCAGCGCTGCAAGCGTCCCGATGTAATCCGCACCTTCGCGATCCATCTTATTGACCACGAAAAGATGCGGCATCTTTCGCGATTCGATGAAATCGATCAGCGACTGCGTCTGCATGATGCGCGTCGGATCGGGATCGACGACGACGATCGCGGCGTCGGCAGCGAGCAGTGCTTGCTTCGTCTCCTCAAAAAAATCAACGAAGCCCGGGCAGTCGATTAAATTGAGTTCGACGTTGCCACAGGCTGTGTAGGCGAAGCTGACGCACGTGGATTGCGCGTGCCCGATACATTCGGGCTCGAAATCGGTGATGGTTGTCCCATCGTGTACCGATCCGCGTCGTGGAATCGCGCCGCAATGTGCGAGCAGCGCTTCAATCAGGGTCGTCTTGCCGCTATGGTGCGGACCGACGACCGCTACGTCCCTCAGGCGTGAAAGTTCCGGCATGGCAGAGACTCCGAATTACGCGTGGGACGGGGGCGTTCGCCCTTGCCGGACGCCGCCCTTCCGGCATCAGAAAAGGCGCTTTGTGTCGAGTAGAATCGTGACCGGACCATCGTTTACCAGCTCGATCGCCATCGTCGCACCGAAGCGGCCGGTTGCAGTTGTGAGCCCCTGCAGACGCAGCTCGGCAACGACCCGTTCGTAAAGCGGCTCGGCCTGTTCCGGCCGCGCCGCCGCGATGAACGAAGGACGCCTGCCTTTACGCACGTCGCCGTGCAGCGTGAACTGCGAAATGACGAGCACGGCGCCACCGGCTTCCGCAACGTCGCGATTCATATTGCCCTCGCCGTCACGGAAGATGCGCAGCGACGCAATTTTTCGGCCGAGGCTAACCGCGTCTTCGACGTCATCATCGACCCCGACGCCGACGAGCACCAGCAATCCACCGTCGATCACGCCGACGACGTCCTCGTCGACACGCACCTGCGCACGCGTCACCCGTTGGACGACGGCACGCATCGCGCCCTACTGCATGATCTTAGCGAGAACGAGCAGCCGGTGCCGGAGGACGAGTTTCGCCTCCCGTGCGGGTTCGTCGGCCGGCGTGAATGATTCCAAGTGTTTATCGAGCTGCTGACCACGCGTGAGCGCGTCTTTGTAGTTCTCGCTTTTGATCGACTTCTCCATGGCCGTGACGAGCCGAGGAAGATCCCGCACCTGCGCCGGGTATTTCGCGGCGTTGCGAATCAAGTCGGCGGTTATTGCATTGACTGCTTCCGCCACTTGTTTTGCTTCCGCGGCATCCCTCAATTCCGCAATGGGATCGTCCATGAATTGATCGTTCATGCGGAGTCCTTTTGCACGCTTGGGGGTACACCCTCGCAAGCAAGCTCCATTAGTGACGCAGCGTATCTTCGACGCTGCGTGCAATCGCCAGCAAACGGGCGTCGTCGCCGCCGCTTGCGAGCAGTTGCAAACCAACCGGCAGTCGCGAGCCAAACGATCCGATCGGCAACGAGACCCCGCACTGCCCGAAGACGTTGCCCGGACGAGTGTTGCGTAGGGTGCGCCGATTCCAAGCTCCCGCAGCTTCGATCGTCTTGCACTCCGCAACAGGTAAAGGGATTGTCGGGCTCGTCGGGCTGATCCACGCATCGAAGCCGCGCATCCGCTCCGCCGCAGCCGCGACCAAGACGCCGCAACGCCGGACCATCGTGATATAGTCGCTGGCCGTGATTTCGAGACCGCCGGCGATGCGCTGGCGCACGACGGAGTCCAAAACGTCGAGGTGCTTTTCAACGCGCTCTCGACCCAGCGTCGCGACGAGATCGGCGGTAATCATTTTCGCAAAAACCGAATCGACCAGATCCAGCTCTGGCAGATCGACGACGTCGATCCGGACGCCCGCACGTTCGAGGCGCGCCATGGCTTCGTCCGAGCAACGCTTCACGTCAGGATCCAAATCGTCGAAGAATACCCGCGACGGCCGTCCGAACCGCAAGCGATCGATGCGGACTTCAGGCGTACGCATAGGCGTGAGCGTTTCGAAGATTTGCACCGTGTCTTGGACGCTGCGCGTCAACGGTCCGATCGTATCGAGCAAGGGTGACAGCGGAAAAACGCCGTCGATCGACCAGACGCCGGGACTCGGCCGATATCCGACGAGTCCGCAGAGCGCCGCGGGCTCACGAACGGAGCCGCCCGTGTCGGTGCCGATCGCGAAATCGCAAAAACCGGCGGCGGTTGCGCATGCAGAGCCATTGCTCGAGCCACCCGGAATCCGGTGCACGTCGAGATCGCACGGATTCCATGGCGTACGCCGTTCGAGATTATATGTGCCGAGCGCGAATTCCGTAGCGCGCGTCTTTCCGATAATCACACAACCAGCCGCGCGTAAACTCTGCACGAACTGACCTTCCGGCGGGACCAGATCGTCGATCGGCATCTCGCTTCCGGCGCGCGTCGGCATCCCGGTTACGGCCAGATGATCCTTGACGGCGACGATCTTACCATGAAGCGGGCCGAGCACCGTTCCGGCATCGCGCATTCGATCGAGGCTGCGTGCGGTCGCGAGCGCACGCTCGCGATCGACGTAAATAAAGGCTCCGATCTTCGCATCGAGCTCGTCGATGCGCTGCAAATATTGCAGCGTTTGTTCTTCAGCAGACATTGCCGCGTCATTCGGCTCTGCTTCTATGGAGTTCCCGTTACCGTGCGGGCCGCTCGAATGTTTCACTGCCGCGCGCGAAACATGCCCCCTGTCGCGGCGTACATAGACCGTAGGAAAAGAAAGGACAAAAACAATGACGCTCGCATCACCACACGCGCTCCCGATCCAGATTCGTCAGCCCTCAGTCCCGGTACGTGGAACTCTGCCAAACGGTCTGTCCCAAGACCGCTCGACGTTCCCAGGCTGGGGTCCCAAGCTCTAATTGTGCGTCGAACCGCACGGGAGAGGCGAGTCCGGGGAAGAAATTCTTCTTCATGGGCCCTGGGTCGTTTCATGGAGTCCAAATCCTGCTCATACTCGGCGAGGCACTGTTCGTATCAGTGCTCTTCGTCGTATGTTTCCGTGTACGTCCGTGGCTAGGTCTCGCACCGCTTTATGCGATGACCGGTGTGATCTACTATCTCGCATCCTTTTTGGCGGGAACGGTCTACATTCAGGTCGCGCCGTCGATTGTCGTTTCACCCGGTTCCGTCGCGTACTTCCCTGCGCTGCTGTTCGTTGTTCTCGCGATCTACATCGTCGAGGACGCGCTGGAAGCGCGACGTCTGATCTCCGGGCTGCTCGCCACGAACCTCTTTCTCGCGGTCGTCGGCTATTTGACCGCCGTGCACTTGCAATTGCCGGGAGCGATCAATCCGTACCACCTGCCGAGCGGGCTCTTCGTCACGCAGCCGCGCATCCTGACCGTCAGCCTGTTAGCAATGTTCGCGGACACGCTGATGATCATCGTCGCCTACGAGGTTCTGAGCCGCTTCATCTCGGTTCTCTTTCTGCGCATCTACGTTGCGGTCGGCATCACGCTGGCGTTCGACACCTTACTCTTTGTCACGGGGATCGCATTCGAACGGCCTGAGTATACGGCAATCCTCAAGAGCGAGATCATCGGCAAACTCGTCATTGGAGTGATCTACTCCGCGGCGCTCACGATATATCTGCGCTGGTTTGCGATGCAGACGACAAGCGGTGCGGGCGAGGCTCCGATCACGGACACAATTCGCGTCCTCACGTATCGTCAGCGATTTGACGTACTTCTGGCGCACACGAATAAAGACGCGCTCACCGGGCTCTACAACCGCGGGTTCCTCGATGAGATCTTGGACTCGGCCGCGTCGATCTCGCTGCGTTCGGGGCGGACGCTCTCGATTCTCATGGCGGACATCGACTTTTTCAAGCGCGTCAACGATACGCGAGGACATGCCGTCGGCGACCGGGTTCTGCACGACGTCGGCAGCTCGCTGACCATGACATTCCGCTCCGCCGACTATGTCTGCCGTTACGGTGGTGAAGAGTTTGTCGTCGTCCTACCCAACACGGACTTCGAAGCGGCGACACAGCTTGCCGAGCGTGCCCGGCAAAATGTCGCAGAGAACGTGGGCGTTACGATCACGATCGGCGTTGCGATGCTGCGCGATGACGGCTATACGCCCGATGAGCTGCTTCTTGCCGCGGATCGCAGACTCTATGAAGGCAAGGAAATGGGACGCAACAAGGTCGTCAGCGAGGTCCCGGACTTCTCCGCGACCGCTTAGGCCTCTGTATCGAGTATCCCAAGCGCGTCGCCGGCTTGATCGTCGAGCTTCGCCAGCGCCTGTAGGCCGGCTTTGCGGGCGACGTCACCGAGATTGAACTGCTGAATCTCATCGGCAGCGTCAGCATCGTCGCCTTCGGCGAGCGACGCGATCGAGTCTGACGCCGTGCGCGAAAGCGATGCCTCTTGCTTGTCGACGGCGTTCATCAGGTCGATCGGACCGATCTCGGACATAAACGCTGACTTTCTGGCAACTTCGCGGCCACCCTTCGGCGGTATCGTCTCGCGGTGTCAGATACGCTCGTGCGCGAGCTCGTTGCTGCGCCCGACGCGGCCTGCCGCCGCGCAGTGATCAAAACCTTGCGACGATTCGGTTCCGGCGCATTGCAGTTTGCAACGACCGCGAACATTCGCGTACACGTCCTTGCCGAGGGCGAACGCTATCGAGATCTTTCGCCCGCGTTGCGACGGCTTGGAATCGACGTCGATTCGTGGCCCGCTCCACCGGCGGGATTGTTCGTCGTGGAAGAACGCCGCGTCTATCTGCGCGCGCTCGGTGCGATGACGGTCGCGCACGAGTTTGGACATGCTCTCGACTGCGCGCTCGGGGGCGGAACGTACCGCTCCGCGGTCGATCCCGCTATACGCCGGGCCTACTCGCGCGCAAAGGCGTTTGTTACGCCATACGCGGCCTCCGGGATCGACGAATATTTCGCCGAGGCGATCCGCGCCCACATCGGCGCAAACGACCCGGTCTCGCCGTGGCCGGAAGCGACTCGCGCGCGGCTGCGCATGGTCGATCCGGAAATGGCGAAGATCGTCGCCCGCTTATTCCGTAGCGAGTTAGCTCGGCTTGACCACCATCACGAAGACGATGACAACGGCGATGATGCCGAGGATCATGCCGATGCTATTGCCGCGCGACGCTAACTTGACGGCTTCGGGGCTGTTGATCCCGCCGCTCGCAATTGCCGCGATCTGATTCTTGAGTGTCGGCGTGTAGAACGCGACCGCGATGATCACCAAGATGACGTACAAGACGAGCGCGATATCGATCCACTTCGTCCCCAGACCGTAGCCGCCGAGGTAGACCTCGAGCAATCCGGTTACGAGCAACAAACCGTAGGCCGGATTCGCGAGACGGTCGTCAAGGATCTTGATGCCTCGCAGAATCGTCTCTGCCGATTCAGGATTCGTTTTTAGGCGTGCGAGCCAGACTGCGTAGGTCGCGTTCGTTCCGAGCGCGACGATCGCCAGCAACACATGGATGAACTTGACGATCAGGTACAACATCACTCGACCACCCTTATCGGCTTGCCCGCAAGCCAAGCCGCGATGTCTTCAACTGTCTCGCGATAGAACGTTTGATACGAGGCGTCGGCAACGTATCCGAGGTGCGGCGTGAGAACGGTATTCGGCGCGTGGAGAATCGGATCGTCTGCCGGAAGCGGCTCGTGATCGTACACATCGATCCCGACGCCTGCAATCTGGCCGGCATGTAAGGCGCCGATGAGCGCCGACGTATCCACGATCGGACCACGGGAGGTATTGACGAGATACGCCGTCTTCTTCATCCAGCCGAGCTCTTCGTGGCTGACGATCTTGCGTGTGCGCTCGCTCAACACGAGATGGACCGTGATCACGTCGGCACGCTCGAAGAGCTGGCGCTTCGTCACGAGCTCGGCGCCTTGTTCGACGGCGCGTTCTTTCGTGAGATTTTGACTCCACGCGATGACGTGCATGCCGAAGGCGCGCCCAATCTGCGCAACCTGCGAACCGAGACGCCCAAGGCCGACGACACCGAGTGTCTTGTTGCGCAACTCCATGCCGACGGCGATCTGCCAGCGATGCTCGCGCAGGCCGTGATCCTCGCGCGGAATCCCGCGCACAACGGCGAGAATCAACCCCCACGCCAGCTCGATCGTCGAACCTTCGCTGCCGGCCGTACCACAGACCGTGATACCGCGTTCCTTGCAGGCAGCCAAGTCGACCGATGCGTTGCGTTTTCCGGTCGTGACGATCAGCTTGAGCTTTGGAAGCTGCTGAATCAACGACCGCGGGAACGGGGTGCGCTCGCGCATGATCGCAATGATCTCGAACATCGAGAGCCGTTGAACCAGCTCATCCTCGTTTTCGACGTGATCGTGAAAGAACCGAACCCCGACATTTTTCCCGAGTGAACCCCAGTCTCCGAGCGTGCGCGCCACGCCTTGATAGTCGTCGAGAACCGCGATGTTCATGCTCAAGCCGGCGCGCCGGGTGGAACGACGACGATCTTCATCGGATCGCCCTCACGCTCGCGCATGACGCGCAAGGCTTCGCTGATCTGATCGAGCGGAAATTCGTGCGTCACCAACTCCTCGCAGCGTAGACGGCCGCGTTGTGCCAGCGAAACCGCGCGCTTCACGTTGTTTCCGCCTTCGCCGCGACTCGTATAAATCGTGATGTCGCTGCGAACGATTGCGCTCATATCAACCGTGACAGGACCCGGATAGAACGCCACGATGAGTATCTTGCCGCCGCGTTTCGTGACACTGACGCATTGCTGCGGCGCGTCAACAGCGCCGGATGCCTCAATCGCGAGATCGACGCCTTTGCCACCGGTAAGCTCCATGATGCGTTTGACCGGATCGGTGTTTCGCGCGTTGACGATCTCATCCGCGCCAAGTTTCTTCCCAAGCGCGAGACGGCTGTCACGCGTTCCGACCAGGATAACGCTATTGGCGCCGAGCTGGTGCACGGCTTGGACCGTCATGAGACCGACGGGTCCGGGTCCCCACACGGCGACATCTTGGCCGAGTATATATCCGCCGGCGACGTCGAGACCGTACAAACCCGTGCCCGCCGTCATGATCAAGACGGCGTCTTTATAAGTCAGCGGCTTTGGAAGTTTGTAGAGCGAGCCGACGTGATGCAACGCGTATTCCGCGAAACCGCCATCGGTTGTCATTCCGGTTGCGCGCTGCCCCTTAGCCGGGTTGCCATAGTTGAGACACGCCGTATATTTTCCGACGAGGCAGTTGTCGCAGCGTCCGCAGCCGTGATGCGCTTCGATCGCAACGTCATCACCGACCGCGAGTTCATCGACGCTCGCACCGACTGCCGCGACGCGTCCCGTCCACTCGTGTCCGGGCGTGTATTCGCCGAACGGCGGCGTCAGCGGGAAATGGCCGTCGTATATTTTGAGATCGGTCCCACACATGCCGCACATCGCCACCTGCACGAGCACTTCACCGGGACCGGGCTTGGGGACGGGCTTGTCGACAACTCGCATGTCTCCCGGCCCGAAGAGCACCGCGGCCTTCATGAAGCTACGTCGGTAAGACCCATTAGCGTGCGAATGCGCTCTTGATCGCGGCGGAGCTGCGCCGCGTCGCCTTCGTAGACGATCTTTCCGTCATCCATCACGTATGCGCGATCGGCGATCTTGAGTGCCAAGAGTGCGTTCTGCTCGACCAGCAAAATCGAAACGCCGTGCGCCTTCATCTCCTCGAGAATGCGGTAGACTTCCTCGACAATCAGCGGCGCGAGGCCTTGTGACGGCTCATCGACGAGCAGCAGCATCGGATTTGCAACCAAGCCGCGTCCGATCGCAAGCATCTCTTGCTCGCCGCCGGAGAGACGGCCGGCTTTGCGCCGTCGCAGCTCAGCGAGTTTCGGTAGATGCTCGAGCACGCGTGCGATCGACCATACTCCAGGGCGGCCGTTCTGTGCCAGCTCCAAATTCTCGTACGTCGTCAGCGATTTGAACATACGCCGGCCTTCGGGCACGTAGCCGACGCCGAGGCGCGCGATCCGATAGGCGGGCCAGCCGAGAATCTCTTGACCGCTGAGCTTGATCGAGCCCGATTGGGCGCGCGTCAAACCGAGAATGCTGCGCATCGTCGTCGACTTGCCCGCGCCGTTTAACCCGAGCAGCGCGACCAATTCACCTTTGCCGACCGTCAAGGATACGTCACGCAAAATGTGGCTCTTGCCGTAGAACGTCTCGAGATTCCGGACTTCGAGTAACGACTCAGACACGGGCGATCACCTCGCGGCCCAGATACGCTTCGCGGACTGCTTCGTTCGACGAAATCTCTTGGGGTGTTCCTTCGGCCAGCTTCGCGCCGCGATCCAGAACGGTGATGATCTCCGCGACGTTCAGCACGACGCGCATATTGTGCTCGACGAAGAGCACGGTTAATCCCAACCGGTCGCGCAGATCGCGTACGGTGTCGATCACCCGCGATGTTTCCGATTCCGCGAGACCCGCCATCGGCTCGTCCAGCAGAACGAGAACAGGAGCGGGGGTGAGACTCATAGCGATCTCACACAGGCGCTGGCTTCCGTGCGAAAGCTCGGCGACTAGGCGGTTTGCGTAACGCGTCAAATTGACGAAGCCCAGCAGTTCTTCAACGCGTTCCTCGAGCTTCTTTCGCTGCGAGCGGGACGGCACGCGCATTTCGAACGCGACGTTCTGCTGCGCTTGCACACCGATCATCAAGTTCTCATGAACGCTCAGCTCCGGGAAAATACTCGGCGTCTGAAAGGTCCGGCTCATACCACGGCGGATGCGTTTCCAGCTAACTTCGCGCGTGATGTCTGCGCCCCGAAACGAAACATCGCCGGCGTCGGGATAATAATAGCCGGAGAGCGTATTGAAAAACGTCGTCTTTCCCGCGCCATTAGGACCGATCAACGCGTGAATCGTCCCTGAACAGACGTCGATCGAAACGTCGTTGACGGCCTGCAAGCCCCCGAAGCTTTTCGAGACGTTGCGCGCGGCGAGAAGAACTTCGCTCATGCCGATATACTCGCCGGCTCGGCTTCCGGAGCTTCCTCGTGCTTTACGCCGCCGTTGCGTGCGACGAGTGCTGCGATCACCGTTCCCAGAATCCCGCGCGGGAAACCGATGACGCATGCAATGAAAATGCCGCCCAAAAATATCTCCCAGGCCGGCGTGATCGTCGAGAGTATCTCTTTGCCTAACACGTAGATCAGTGCGCCGAGCAGTGGTCCCCAGACGGTGCCGGCGCCGCCAAGGACGGCCATCAAAAAGAAATCGCCCGACTGATGCCAGTCGAGCTCGAGCGGAAACGTAAAGAGGATCGAAATTGCGTAGAGCGCGCCGGCGAGGCCGGCATAGGCACCCGCTACGAGCAGCGCCACGAGCACGAAGCTGTCGCTATTGAGACCGAGGTGCCGCACGCGAACTTCGTTTTGCTTGATCGCGATGAGCGTATGCCCAAACGGTGATTTCGTGAGATACCAAAACGCGAGCAGCGTCAGTAAGAAGATACCGAGAGTGAGATAATAGAGCGCCGTCTCGTGAAAGGCGAAGTTCATGCCGGCGAGATGAAACACTGGGCGCTGAAACGTCATTCCGTCCTCGCCGCCCGTCACGTCTCTCATCCGATAAGCGACAAAATAGAAGATCTGCCCGAAAGCAATCGTCAACAGTCCGAAATAGATCCCGCGACGGCGCAGCAAGAACCAGGAGATGAGAAGCGTTCCGAGCAGCGCAAGCACGACGCCGAAGAGGATCGAGACAACGAATCCCGCGTGCAGAAACGTTATCGACAAGCTCACACCGTATGCGCCGAGACCGAAGAGCGCGGCGCTTCCAAACAGCGGAAGACCGGTGTAGCCGAACATTACGTTGACGCTCATCGCGGCCATCGCAAAGACGACGACCTCGCTGATGATCGAGATGTCGAGGCCGAAGTGCGGCGAGATCTGCGGCGCGAGGAGCATGATGACGATGACGACGGCCGAGCTGAGATAGCCGAGACGCTTCAGATTCACCCGAACAGCCCTTCTTCACCGAAGAGACCGCGCGGACGAATCGAGAGCACGACCGCCATCAGTATGTACATCGAGACTTCGCTGGCTGCGGGGATGTAGAGCGTCGTCAGCGCGATAACAACGCCGATAAGGATGCCGCCCGCGATGCTTCCGAGCAGGCTGCCCATACCGCCGATGATGACGCAAATGAAGGCCGGCATCAGGAGCGCGTTGCCGCTGGTGGGATTTAGTCCGAGCAATCCGGCCGAGAGAACACCGGCAACTCCGGCCAACAGAATCCCGATACCAAAGTTGATCATGTACAGCAGCTGCGTGTTCGTACCGAGCGCCGCGATCATCTCCGAATCCAAAACCGCCGCTCGCAGCCGAAGTCCGAATTGCGTCCCGCGCAAGAAGAGCGTCAGCGCCGCGATGACGATGATCAGCACCAGCGCGATGAACAGCCGGTAAACCGGATACGCCATGAAGCCGAGCTGCACCGTTCCGGCGAGCGAAGGCGGCGGCGTGAACGGAACGCCATTTGCTCCCCAAATCAAACGGAACGCTTCTTCGGCGACGAGTGCGAGGCCGAACGTCAGCAGCAAGCTGTAGATCGGGTCGCGGCCGTACAGCGGACGGATCAGCGTGCGTTCCGCGATAATGCCGACGACAACAGTCAAGAGCGGCGCGAGGATCAGCGCCAGCCAATACGGCGAGCCGGCCAGCACGAGCGAGAATGCGAGATACCCAGCGAGCGTCAAGAAACTTGTATGGGCAAGGTTGATCGTGCCGGTCAAGTTCATGATCAACGACAAGCCCAGCGCAACGACCGCATAGAACGCGCCCAGGATAAGACCATTGAAGACAGACGGGAGCAGCTGATCCATCAAGCGCCCGACTCGGTGGGGCTGCCCCAATTATCCTGCCAAAGTTGAAGAGCCCCACCGAAGTGGGGCTCTTTTCGTTTTAGGTGGCTCCCGTCTTTACGACGTCCAGAACCGGGTGTGGTGGTATCGGATCGATGCCGTGGATCGCGAGATCCCCGTCCTCCATTTCCGGCTGACTCGCCCTCAGAGGGATGACGAGCGAGATGAGCTTTAGGATAATAAACGTCGCGATCGCATCCCAGACGATGATGAATGCCGCGGCTTGGGCCTGGTGGATCAGCTGCGTGAAGCCGCCTCCATAGAACAGGCCGGTCGCGGAGACGGCAGACGTCTTCTTGTCCGTGCTGAGGTACTCGAGCATGTTGCCGTTGGCGAAGATGCCGACGCACAGGCCGCCTACCAGACCCGCAACGCCATGCGTGTGCAGGACGCTGAACGTGTCGTCGACGCGCTTCATGAACGGACGTTGCCCGATCAGGTTGAGCGTCAGCCACGGGATGATGCCGGCGCACAAGCCGACCATGATCGCGCCGAACGTGTCGACGTAACCGGCGCAAGGCGTGATGCCCACGAGTCCGGCGATCATACCGTTGATCATCGAGACCGCATTCGGTTTGCCCGTCGACCACATATCGAGAACCAGCCAGCACAACAGCGCAACGGCCGTCGTGACGTTGGTGTTGAGCACGGCTGCAGCTGCGTCAGCGTTCGCAAAGTACGGGTCGCCACCGTTGAAACCGTTCCAACCCAGCCACAAGATGCCGGCGCCTGCGAGCGCCATGATCAAGTTGTTCGGTTCGAACTCTTGGCGATCGGCGAGCAAACGCGGACCGACGACGGCGGCCGCGACAAAGCCCGATACACCGGCGGCCAAATGGATGACGTAACCACCGGAGTAATCGAGTGCGCCGAGTTGCGAAAGCCAACCGCCGCCCCAAATCGCGTACGCACCGACTGTATAGACGAGCGAGCTCCAAAGGGGAACGAAGATCATCCACGCTTTGAAATTCATGCGTGCGAAGACCGAGCCCGCGATCAAGATCGGCGTGATCGCGGCAAATACGAATTGGAAATACATCATCGCTGCGCCCGGAAAACGCAATGGCGGCATTCCAGCCGCAGCAAGGGGGATATTTCCTTGCCCTAAGATCTGGTTTGGATCCAGCGCGAAATGCGGAATCCCGATCAACTGGCTAAGGATGCCGGCGCCGAGCATTGCCGGTGCGCCGAAGCTCATATTGTAGCCCCACAGCACCCAGCACACGAGCACGATCGAAAACGCATAGAAGCACATAACGGCGGAATTCAGCGCCCATTTTTTCTTTACCAAACCGCCGTAGAGTATCGCGAGTCCGGGAATGCTCTGCATGCCGACAAACGTTGCGGCAGTCAATTGCCACGCCGTATCACCAGAGTTGAGATACGGCGGCGCGGGAATGTATGGGTTTACGTCAGCTAAAAACAAAAGAAAGTTATCCCCCTGTGCGAGAGTAGCTTCACGCGACTAGCGTAACGCCTCGCGCCCGTTTGCGCCTTCGACAAGCACCAAACGCTTCGGACCAGACGTCCGCCATTGGGCCGAAAGGACAGACCTACTTCACGAGATCGCCCACGGGCACGATCTGCACGTCATTGTCGGATGTGAGCCGCACGAGATTGGTGCGAAGCGCTTCGTACGTGTCCGGAGTGGCGTGCGCGACGACGATCGCGACGCCCGTGCGGCGCGCGAGATGCACCGCTTGCCGCAACATGTATGCAGCATAGCCTTCTTCATCATACGCATCGATCACGATGTCGCGCGAAGCAGTCGGAACGCGCCCACGTGCGACTTCGAAGTAAGTAGGCGAGCCCCCAGCCATCCCGTCGATGAGAAACGCTCCTGATGTCGCCAAGTCGTGCACGAGCGGTCCGGGACGCGGCGGATTCCCGGCGAGGGGCGTTATCACGCCGCCACCCCGAATTTGGTGCAAGCGCTTCTCAATTTGATCGACCGAACGCGCGCCGTCCGTATCGACGAGCAGCTCGTGCGGATCGGTCCGAAGCGTTTGCGACGGCGCATCCCCGGTCGCCGGAACTGCAAACGTTAGCGGATACGGGATCTGCATGAAGCGCTTGTCGAGCGTATCGTCGGCGCCGATCCCATCGATGACGATCGCCATGCGCACGCTATCGCCTTCGGCCGGGGAGCTATCCGGCGCCCAACCATCGGGGCGCTCGACGACCGCGTCGTCGACGAACGGCTCGTAGGGATCGAGCTGGCCCTCGCGTCCGCGTGCGCCGACGAGCGAGCGTTGGATCGGAACGGGCGCGATCTCGGGAACCTGCATCCTGGTCGGCATCGCCCCAACACGCTGCAGCTGTCCGCCAAGCATCCCGCCGCCAATCGAAAGAACGGCGACTCCTAAGATCGTCCCCCAGAACCAGTTGCCGAAGTTCTTCACGTCGCCGGCGCGCGAGCCGACAGAGCCCAAAGAAACGCCACGAGGAGGTAATTGGCGACGAGCGAGCTTCCTCCATATGAAAAGAACGGCAGCGTGATCCCGGTCAGCGGGAACAGATGCAGCACGCCCCCGACGATGATGAAGACTTGGAATCCCAGCGTCGCCGCAAGGCCTGTCGCCAGCAGCCTTCCATAAAGATCAGGCTTCTCGCGGGCAACGGCGAGCGCACGGAGCACGAGCGCGAGGAAAAGCGCGCAGACCGCGATCCCGCCGAGGGCTCCGAATTCTTCGCTATAGGCCGCGTAGACGTAGTCAGTCGCGACCGCGGGAATGTAGCCCGGTTTGCCGAGGCCATAGCCGGTTCCAAACAAGCCTCCGGCCGCAAGGGCAAATAGCGATTGCAGCGATTGATATCCGCTGCCGTACGGGTCCGCTAACGGATGCTTCCACGCTGCAATACGCAACGCTACGTACGTGTAGTGATGCATTGCCCAAAACGCCGCGAGACCGAACACTGCTATGCTCCCCGCAATCAAGTCGATGCGGCGCGTCGCAACATAGAGCATCGCCGAGAAAATCGCAAGCAAGAGCGCCGCGGTACCAACGTCGCGCTCGAACACGAGTATGCCCACGGATGTTCCCCATCCGATGAAGAGCGGGCCGAGGTATTTCGCATTCGCGCGCAACGACCACGGCCGGGCTTCCGCGATGACGTCGCCGGTTTCGGCCAGATACGCAGCCATGAACAACACGACGAACAGCTTGATGGCTTCGATCGGCTCGAATTGCACCGCGCCGATGCGGATCCACAGTTTTGCGCCGTTGACCTCTTGTCCGAAGAGCGCGACGAGAACGAACAAGACGATCGACGCCAGAATCCAAACGTACTTATAGCGTGCGAGCACGCGATAGCGGCGTAGCGCCGGGCCTATCGCGATGGCAGCGACGAGCGCAATCGTCAGCCAGATGAGCTGCCGGGCTGCGAGCACCGAATCGACTCGCACGATCGTGACGAGACCGATAGACGTTAGCACGATTGCGATCGCCGGCAGCACGTCGTCGCGCCGTTCGCCCGGGGGACGTGCGACGACCCACGCGAGTGCGAGAATCGCAAGCGCGATGACGAGCCAGTGTGGTCCGAGTCCAGGCGGCGGAACAAGCGCAAAAGCGAACGCGCCGATAATCAACGCGCCCAGCATCGGCGCGGCCGCGCGGCCGGCGCCGAGGATGTCAGCGAACAATATGAAGCGGGATCAGCGCCTCGTAGAGGAGCGCGACGACAACGATCACGGCCAGCACGACAAATGCGACGCCGAGCGCGCCGGAAAGACTTCGGCGCGCGGCGAGCTCCGCACCCAGCGAAATCGGAACTGTGAGATCGCGACCGACGATGACCGTCGCGCCGTCTTGGTTTCCACGCATCTTCAGCAACGCCAAGATACGATCGACGACCTCTGCCGAGCTGCCCGGCGAGCTGGCCGCGAACTCGAGCTCGTCGTTCGAGAGCGTCTTATGAACGCCGTCGCTGCACAGAATCAAACGATCGTCGTCGCCGAGCTCGAAATTCGTGACGGTCGCTTCGAGCGCCGGTTGCGTTCCGAGCGTGCGCGTGAGCAGGCTGCGCAATCGCGCGCCTGCACCGATCGTCATTTTTCCGCCGCCGCTGACCTCTGGTGCAATCGCATCGTCTTCAGTAAGCAGCGAAAGCTTTTCTTCACGTACGAGATATGCGCGCGATTCTCCGACGTGTCCGACATAGACGTGCGCACCGACGACGAGTGCGGCGGTCAGAGATGCGCCTGCGGCGACGAAATCATCGTGCGAGCCGCTCTGCGCGTAAATACGATTGTTGGCATGCGCGAAAGCCGCGAGCATCAAACGGCGCAGCGTAAGCGAACCGTTATTGCGCGACGCCAGCGTCCCGCTACGAATCTTGCGGCGAAAGAAATCGCGCAAGCTGGCGATCGCGGCATCGGCGACGCTTCCTCGTCCGATCGTGCCAAAACCATCGGCGACCGCGATCAATGCGACGTCAGGCGCGAGCGCTTCCGAGCAACACGCATCGGCGCTACGCTGATGTTGCGAGATTCCGAGCTCGGAGCCGACCGCTATTTCCATTCGTCCACCCCTACGTAGACAACATCCGTCGAACCTATTCTTACCCGATCCCCCGGATGAAGGAGCGCTTCGCGGACGAGAGATGTTCCATTCAGAAGCGTACCGTTCCGGCTTCCCAGGTCCTCAACATACGCGTCTATGCCCCGCCTTTCAATACGTGCGTGCACGCGGCTGACCGTCGGGTCCGCAAGACTGATCGCGGCGCTGGGAGAGCGGCCGATTAGCAGGCTATGAGCGGCCCGATAGCGCCTCCGCTCACCATCGTCCTCAACCTCAACCTCGAGCGCGAGCGGCGCGCCGCCCAAGTCCTCAGAGGCGACAACGTCGGACATTCTCCGCCTCGCGGTCAGAATGGCAAACAGTACAAGCGCGAGCACAAGTCCCAGCGACCAGAGTCTGGGGTTGGCGAGCGCGTCAGCCATCACCGATTTCTACTCTAAGCTCGGTGTCGCCGAGGATGACGACGTCACCCGGAACCAGACGCGTCGGGCCGGAAATTCGAATTCCGTTGACCTGCGTCCCATTCGTTGAGCCGGCATCTTCGACAATGACGCCTTCGTCAGTGCGCGTCAGGCGAGCGTGACGGCGCGAGACGCGCGGATCGACGAGATCGATCCCGTCTTCGGAACCGCGGCCGATACTGATCGTGCCTTCGATCGGCCATGCTGCGCCGAGCGGCACGCCACGTTTTACGCGAATCGCATAGCCGCGTGCGGAGGCTTCTTGTTCGTCACCTTGGACGGGATCGATAGCAACGGTGCCCGCGACCAGGGATTCATCTGCGTGCAGGATGACCCGCGCGCTCCGCTCGATCGAGAGGCCCAGCGCTGACGTCGTCCGCTCGAGTAACGCGCTCCACTCACGTTCGAGCTCGGCGCGCTCAGCGTGCAAACTCGCCAAATCGCGCGGGTGCAAGCGCACCAAATACGTTTCGGCCGGCGCGCTCTCCATCGTCGCGACGAGCTTGCGCGCAATTTGCGCCGGAGCGACGTCGCTCGGAAAGATGCGTGCAAACGTGCGCTCGACAAATTGGGCGCAGGCATCCTCGATTGCAGCAAACGGGTTCATGCCGGCTCACGACGTTCGAGAAGCGCGACGTAGAAGCCGTCGCGACGCTCGATTCCGGGCGGGAAACGCAAGTCGCCCGAGTCGAGACGCCACGCGCTGTATTTCGGCGCGGTGACGGGCCGCGAAAACTCCGGATGCTCGCGGAGAAACGTCTCTATCCGTTCGCCGGTCTCCACCGGACTGAACGTGCAGACTGAATAGACAAGGCGGCCACCGGGACGAACACGCTGCGATCCGCTTTCGAGCAGCTCGCTTTGGAGCGAGGCAAGGCGCGCCGGATCGCCCGGTTCTTTGCGCCAGCGCGCTTCGGGTTGGCGTCCAAGGATTCCGAGTCCCGAACACGGCGCATCGACGAGCACGAAGTCGGCATCTTGCCGCGCGACCTGCGTCTGGGTCGCATCACCCTCGTGCAGGCGCACGCTCTGCACCCCGAGCTCGTGCAGCCGGGCACGATCGAACGCAATCTTGTGCGCGTCGTGTTCGATTGTTTCCAGCGTTCCGCGATCGCGCGTGCGGCCGACGATCTCGAGCGTTTTGTTGCCGCGACCACTGCAGAGCTCGACGCCGTGCATCTCCGGCTGCGGATCGAGGACGTCGACGGGAACGGCAGCGATCTCGCCTTGTTGTTCCCAGCGCTGCTCCGCATCGGCGAGCACTTCGGGCGCTGCCCCGTCGACAAGGATGATCTCGCTCACCAAATCTGAACGTTTTGCGCCGATCGAACGCGACGCCAACACGTCAAGAGCTTCATCCGCCGTCGTGCGCAGCAAATTGACGCGCAACGCCGTCTGTGGCGGCTCGTTCATGCCGCTCAGCACCGCTTCGAGCTGCGAATCACCAAAGACGGCACGCGCGCTCGCGACAATCCAGGTCGGAAACGAATGCAGCGTTCCCAAGAAATCGTCGTCCGATTCGAATGTGTCACGCTGCGGCGTGCGACGTTCCGGTTCGAGTTCCGTAAGGCGGCGAAGCACCGCATTGACGAGCCCTGCCGTACCGCGATGCCCGTGTCGCTTCGCAAGTCCGACCGTTTCACTGACGGCTGCGTGTGTGGGCACCGCCATGCGCGCGATCTGATATGCGCCCAAGCGTAAGATCTCGAGTATCGTCGGCGGCAGCTCCGCCGTGCGCTTTCCGACGAAAGGCGCGAGCAGCCAATCCAAGTAGCGCCGCGCTTTGATCGAGCCGTAGGCAAGTTCGGCTGCGAAGGCACGGTCGCGCGCGTCGAGATTTGAGCGCCCAGCATGATAGTCGAACGACTCGTGCGCGCTACGCAAACGCCGGTCGCGTGCGAACACGTCACGCACGACGCCCAGGGCAAGCTCTCGCGCCCTCACGAACGCGCGAAGAGTGAGGCTGCGAACGCCTCGCCGCTCATCACGGAACGATTGGCGGGAACGATCCGGTCGATTGCAACGGCGCCCTCGCCGCACGCGACTGCCAACCCGTGCCGGATCTTGGAGGGCGTACCGGGCGCCTGTGTGGCGTTCGTTTCGAGCGGATGGGTCGCAACGATCTTTGCGCCGACGCCTTCGATCTCGCCCCGCGCGCATGGTTGCGGCGAGAGCGAGCGGACGAGCGCATCAACCTCGATCGCACGTCGCGACCAGTCAATGCGAAGATCGGGAGAACGCAGCGGTCGCGTGAGCGTCGCATCGATCTCGGCTTGCGCCGCGAACGTGGCTTGCGCAACCGGCTTGAGCTCCGCGCGCTCGGCGAGACGAATCGCGTTTACGAGCGCCTGGGCACCTAGCTCGGCCAATCGCGTTTCGAGCTCGCCGTAGGTTTCGCGAGCGCCGAGCGGCACTTGCTCGCGAATCAAAACGTCGCCCGTATCCATGCCGGCGTCCATGGCGATGATCGTTACACCCGTGACGGTGCAGCGGTCGCGAATCTGCGCTTGCAGCGGCGTCGCCCCACGGTAGAGCGGCAAGAGGCTCGGATGCACGTTGAAGGCGCCGATGCGCGGTATGTCGAGCACCGCTTGCGACAGAATCTCGCCATACGAGGCAACAACGAAGAGCTCCACATCGACTGCGCGCAGCTGCGGAGCGATCTCGCGCACGCTCTCCGGTTGCAAAACTTCGATCCCGAACTCGGACGCAAGGATCTTGACGGGAGGCGCTTGCAGCTTCTGTCCGCGTCCGGCCGGGCGGTCCGGTTGGGTGACGACGGCGACAACCTGCGTCGCATCGCGCAACGCTCGCAAACTCGGGACCGCAAATTGACTCGTCCCGAAGAAGACGCTCTTAAAGGTTCACCTTAGATTTCGACGGCTTCGGCTGCTTCGAGCTCTTCTTCGGTGACGGCCGGTCGAATGTTCTTGGCCTTGTCGACGTACAGGATCCCGTCGAGGTGATCCATTTCGTGTTGTAAGCAGCGTGAAAACAAATCGCCGCTGGCTTCGACCGAAATCTTGCGGCCATTGCGATCGAGACCTGCGCACACCACTCGCTCGAAGCGCGTGAGGTCGCCGATGAATCCGGGCACCGAAAGACAGCCCTCGACCGACTCGATCTCGCCCTCCGTGATCGTGAACTTCGGGTTGATGAACACGAATGGTCCGTGATTCTCGTCGTCGTCGTGCAAATGAATGACGAATATCCGCTTGCCGACGTCGATTTGCGGCGCCGCCAGTCCGATTCCGGGCGCGTTGTACATTGTCTCGAACATGTCATCGATCAACTGCTGAAAGAGCGGCTCGCGAAGCTCGTCGAGATCGACTTTCCTCGCGACCTTGCGCAGCGTGGGATGATCGTCGGTCAGAATCGGTCGGATGTACGGCATGGCAACGTTTATGAGACAGGTTTCGCGCCGAGAGGTTTGCGGGGCCTCCCGAAGCAAGCGCGGCTCGTGGTGACGACAGCGGCTCCATCGCCGTCCCGGCCGTATCCGCTGTGGCCGACGCTCGGGACAATCGTTCTGGTGCTGGGTGCAGGCTTCTTCGCGATGATCGTGGCCGGTATCCCAACCGTCATCACGCTCGGCACACCGATGAACCCGGGCGATGTCGGCGCCAACATCGTCGAAGCGGCCTTCTATCTCGGCGGACTCGCCGTGCTCGTTCCGATGCTCGAACGTGTTTCGCACCGCTCGCTTTCGCAGCTCGGCGTTCGGCCGCTCGACAAGTTCTCGTGGGCCGTCGTCGCCATTTTGCTCGTCGCGCTGCTGCTGATGCAAATCATCTATCAAGCAATCCTCGGCGCCTTCCATCAGGAGAATCATGTCCAAGCCGGCTTCGAACATTTCCGCGTCGTTTCGCCGGCCGCCGCGATCATGGTTTTGCTAACCGGCTCGCTCATCGCACCGATTGCGGAGGAGTTGTTTTTTCGGGGCCTGATCTTTAACGCGCTCGCGTCACGCATGCCCGTCCTTCTGGCGGCGGTCATCAGTGGTGTGTTGTTCGGACTCGGACACGGCGATCTCGTACTGTTCCCGGCGCTCACGCTCTTTGGGATACTGCAAGCAATCTGTTATCGCATCAGCGGTAATTTGATCGTGCCGATTATCGTGCACGCGGCGAACAATGCGATTCTCCTGGCCCTGATGATCGCCATCCCGGGATTTCGCTAAGCAGGCCAAGCGGTCCAGGTTTCGAAGGCGTCCTCACTCTGAGGGGAGGTCACATGGCCAGTGTTTCTGGGTCAACGGATGCCTTTCGCCTTGCGAAAGTCGCCGGGGTTCTTGCGGTCTGCGCTTCGGCTGTTTCCCAAGAGTACGGTAGCGGCATCAACTTCGTCATGGTGAACAGCCTTAGCCAATATCCGGCGGTTAAGTGGCTCGTTCCATTGGCGATGTTCGCTGCAGGAATCGTACTCATTCCCAAGGTCGCATTGTATGCACGGCTCTCATCCATCGCACCCCGCGCGGGTTCGAGCTACGTGTGGTTGACGCGCTCGCTGAATCTGCCGGTCGGATTCATCGCTGCGTTTCTTTGGTTCGTCGGCGTTGGCGCAGCCGGCGGGTTTCTCGCGTACGCAAGCTCGCCGTTCATCGGGTCGTTTCTGACCTCGATTGGCGTCGACGGCAGCTGGTGCACGACGGTGATCGGGCATCTCGTCATCGGCTTGGCGGCGATTTGGATCCTTTTCGCTCTGCATAATTCGGGCGTGCAAAACTACGCGACGTTCGTCTCCGTCATGTTCGTGCTCGTTTTGATCGCAGCGGCGCTAACGATCGCCTACGGTTTCGGGACGTCGCAGGACTTCTTCATACAAAGGGTCTCGGCAATCGTCCCCGGCATTACCGCGACGCCTCCGGATGCGTCTCCGCCGAGTATCAGCGCGTTCATATCGACGATAACGCTCTTCATGTTCGCGTACGGCGGGTTGACCGCTGCGACGTCGCTCGGTGGCGAAGCGCGCGAACCCCGCGAGAAGACGATGCCACGCGGCATCATCTACGGTTTCGCGACGGCGCTCGTGCTTTACACGCTGATCGCGTTCGCACTCTTCCACGCAGTTCCGTACTGGGCAGTCGGGCCGCTCATTCTCGCAAAGAAGCAAGCTCTCGCGACAACGCCCGGCTTAATCGGACTAATCGCACCCAAAGTAGCGTCCGCGTTCCTCAACTTCCTGGTCGCAGTCATCGTCGTCAAGACGATTGCGCCGGGGATGCTCGACTGTTCGCGGTATCTGTTCGCCTGGGCCAACGACGGGCTGCTGCCCGCTGCGTTCGGTCAGACGAACAAAAACAAAGCGCCGCAGCTCGCACTCATGACGATCGCTCTGCTCGATACGCTGTTTCTGTTCGAAGCAACGTTCATTGGTTGGTCGATCGGCGTCGTCGTTCGTTCGATCAGTCTCGTGCTCGTATTCGGGATGGTCGGCGTCGGCATCTACAACATGAAGTACGGGAGTGCGAAGAACAGCGAGCTCGCGCGGGTCGTCAAAGAACATCCGGACGTCCTGCTCTGGGCGCCGCTTGCGATCATCATCGCGATCATCCTGATTTCGAGCGTGATCGTGGTGCCGAAGGCTCCATGGTATTTCCAACCCAGCTTCCAAGGTCTGATCTCGATCTTGATCGCGATCTGGATCTACATGACGGCGGTCAAGCGTGACCCGAACGTCGCGGCCAAAGCCGCAGCCCATCTAACAGCCGAATAAGGCGCTCAAGCAGAGAGGCGTGCACGGCACGCCTCTCTTTCTTTTTCGGCTACCGAATCAGGCCGATGCGATCGGCTTGAAAATTTCCGTTCGCCCAAAATCCGAAAACGCGGATGTACATGCCCTGATGCAGGGTCAATCCCCGCGGATTGATGATGGTGCCCTGATGCAGATGCACGGGAACAACTTCACCGGCCGAACGGATATCCATCGTGAACGCGTTGAAATAGGTTACCGTCCCGCGAAGTTCATGCGTGCCGACGAACGGACCACCGGCTTGCTGCGCAACGATGACGGGCTGCTCGTCGACAACTGGGTTTGCCTGTGCGACCATCGGCGCTGTAAACGCCAGCACGCCCAGAGCCAGTGCGATTCCAAGAGAGGGGCGTTTCATCAAATTAGTCCTCCGAATTAAGCGGCTTCTCCACGAGAATATGCACCCAGACTGGGAAGCGTGCACTGAACCGCTCGCTTCTAACGGATTCTAAATCATATCGGCGCCCAAGATTGAACGCAGATTAGACGCGTCGCGATTACCGGGCGCGCGTTCGGTTTTTGCTCGGACCGATTACGAGCATGTCATCCCGAGCGTAGCAACGCAATGCGAAGTCGAGGGACAGCGACTATCTCGCTCCCGTCATCAGGAAGGTCCCCGCAGCAGATCGTCGATCAGGCTACCCGGATAAAACCTTGACATCAACCCGGCTGCCAAAAGCAGCAATCCCACGCCGCAAGAAATCGCGACAGCCTTAAGCCGCAGCGTGTCGACAACTAAGGCACGCCTGTAACGCGGAAAATCCCGGCGTAAGGTGGACGATAACCTGAATCCGCTTGCTGTTGCATAACCTCGGGTCACCTCTACAACTCGTCAGCCGCCTCCGGCCTGCTATCGCGCTTGGCGTAGATCTTTCCGGAACGCGAACAAACTCGCCATTAGGACCATAATAACTACGAAGGCCACCTCGCCGGCGATCGATCTCACTTGTCCGCCAAACGTCAACATTATACGTTAACCTTGCTTCGTTGTCGCTGTCCCTCGACTACGCGCCGCCATGCGGAGCTACGCTCGGGATGACAATATTGAGGCGAACCTTTGCGCCGAAGTGTCGACACGCCACAACCGAACGTGCGTGCGGCAATCGCGTTGCCGCTGTCCCTCGACTACGCGCCGCTACGCGGCGCTACGCTCGGGATGACAATCAGAGAATATACGCGCTTAGGTCGGTGTTGCCGGCGATTTGAGCAAGACGATCGCGTACGTAGGCTCCGTCGACCCGGACCGTTCCGGTTTTCTCGGGCGCTTCGAAGCTGACGTCTTCGAGCAACTTCTCAAGGACCGTGTGCAGACGGCGCGCGCCGATATTCTCTGTAACGTCGTTGACCTGGGTTGCGATACGTGCGAGCTCCGCAATCGCGTCCTGTGTAAACTCGAGCGTCACACCCTCGACGCTGAGCAGTTGTTTATATTGCTCGATCAATGCATTTTTCGGTTGCGTGAGAATCGTTTCGAAATCCGCCGCGGTCAGCGAATCGAGCTCGACGCGAATCGGAAAGCGTCCTTGCAGCTCGGGAATCAAATCCGACGGCTTGCTCGTGTGGAATGCGCCGGCCGCGATGAAGAGGACATGGTCCGTCTTGACCGGCCCGTACTTGGTGTTGACTGTGCTGCCTTCGACGATCGGCAGAATATCGCGCTGGACGCCTTCGCGTGAGACGTCCGGGCCGCCGCCACGATCACGTCCCGCGACCTTATCGATCTCGTCGACGAAGATGATGCCTTTCTCGCCGGCGCGGCGCAGCGCTTCGCGCTTGACGGCGTCCATGTCGATCAGCTTCTGTTCTTCCTCTTGCGCGAAGATGCGGCGCGCTTCCGCGACGGTGATGCGCTTGTGGACGCGGCGCTTCGGCAGCAAACCGCCCAGCATCTCGCCGATATCGGCTTGGCCGCCGGATGCGTCGCCGCCGATTACCCCGATCGGCATCGAGGCAGCTTCTTCCACTTCCACGTCGACAAGCCGCACGTCGTAAAAACCACGCAACACGTCGGCACGCGCCTGCTCGCGAGTATTTTGCGCGTTCGGATCGTTCGGTGCTTGTGGCGGAGCCTGGGTCTGCGTAGCCGCCGTCCCTGAAAAACCCGTCCCGCCGAAAATCGAGCCGAGCGCGGCAAACGGATTTTGCGCTGACTGTGGAGAGGGTGCGCGCGTTTCGGGATAGAGCAAATCGACGACGCGCTCGACCGCATTGGCATCCGCAGGCTCGATGACTTCCGCGCGACGCTCTTCACGGACCATGTGAATCGCGGCCTCTACCAGATCGCGCACCATCGACTCGACGTCCCGTCCGACATAGCCGACCTCGGTATATTTCGTGGCCTCGACTTTGACGAACGGCGCGTTTGCGAGCGTCGCCAAGCGCCGCGCGATCTCGGTCTTGCCGACGCCGGTCGGACCGATCATCAAAATGTTCTTCGGACTGACTTCGGCGCGCATCTCGTCGGCCAACTTCTCGCGGCGATAGCGATTGCGCATCGCGATTGCGACGGCGCGCTTGGCGTTCGCCTGTCCGACGATGTATTTGTCGAGCTCGGCGACGATTTGCCGCGGCGTAAGTTCGGGCATATCTCTAGAGCGTCTCCACCACGATGTCCGCGTTTGTATAGATATCGATCTTTCCCGCGATCTCGAGCGCCTTACGCGCGATCTCCTCGGGCGAGAGTGACGTGTTCTGGGACAGCGCGATTGCAGCGGCCTGCGCGTACGGTCCGCCGCTCCCTACGGCCGCGATACCATCGTCGGGCTCGATAACGTCCCCGGTCCCCGAAAGCACGAAGAGATGCTCGGCTGTCCCGACGATGAGCAGCGCCTCGAGGCGGCGGAGCGCGCGGTCTTGCCGCCAATCCTTGGCAAGCTCGACGGCAGCGCGCACGATATTGCTCTTGTATTCGTTAAGCTTGGCCTCGAATTTTTCGAGCAGCGTAATTCCGTCGGCTGCGGATCCCGCAAACCCGGCAATGGCACGACCCTCGGCGATGCGGCGCACCTTGCGCGCACTGTGCTTCATGATGGTCTTATCGAACGTGACTTGTCCGTCGCCGGCAACCGCCAGCTTGCCGTCGCGAAGGACGGCGAGAATCGTCGTTGAGTGAAAACGTGATGGCACTAGCTGAATTACCCGATCGAGGCTAGCAAAGTTCCGTGCGCCGCTTCCCATGCGGCGATCCGGACGAGCGCCCTCTCCGCGAGCACCCGGTGACGCTCGCGCTTGTGGCGCGGCAGGTCGGGCCCCGATGAAAAGTACGCCCAGGTGACATTGGCGGGTTGGAAATCGTGCGTCGCGGTGTTCTGAACGTGCGCAACGACCGCGCCCAGCGCCGTGTCGGCGGGGACGTCGATCGGCTCGATACCGATCAGCTCGCGCGCTGCCGCACGACCCGCGATCATCCCGCATGCCGCGGCTTCGACGTAACCTTCGGCGCCGGTGACCTGGCCCGCAAACGAAATGTTCGGATGTGAATGCAAGCGGAAAAACCGGTCGAGCAAACGCGGACTGTCGATGAACGTGTTGCGATGCATCACGCCGAGGCGGAGCCATTCGGCATTTTCCAGACCCGGGAATCGCCCGAAGACTTCCTTTTGCGCGGGCCACGTGAGGCGCGTTTGAAAGCCGACAAGATTGAGCGCCGAACCTTCGGCGTTCTCTTTTCGCAGCTGCACGACAGCGTAGGGAGCCTTCCCCGTGCGTGGATCGGCGAGCCCGACCGGTTTGAGCGGACCGAACCGCAATACGTCGTCGCCGCGATCGGCCATTTCTTCGATGGGCAGACAACCCTCGAAATACGTAGCCTTCTCGAATTCCTTGAGCTCGTGCCGCGGCTGCGTGCGCAAGTCGTTGATAAATTGCAGATAGGCATCGCGATCCAGCGGGATGTTGAGATAGTCGTCGCCGCCGCCCTTGTCGTAACGCGACTTGCGATACATCTTCGATTCGTCGATCGAATCGGTCGCGACGATCGGCGCGGCAGCATCGTAGTAGTGCAGACGGCCGCCGCCAACCAGATGATCGATCGAATCGGCGAGGCCGGCTCCGGGGAGCGGTCCGCACGCAACGATTGTGCGGCGATCGAGCGGAATCTCGCTGATCTCTTCGCGGCGCAGGCGGATTCGCGGATGCGCGCTGATCTGCGCTTCGATCTCGCCGCTGAACAGGACGCGATCGACGGCCAGGGCACCACCGGCCGGGACTGCATGCTTGCGCGCCGCCATCAAGATCAGCGAGCCGCAGCGGTGCAGTTCTTCTTTTAAAAGGCCGACTGCGTTCTCGAGCGCCGCTCCGCGCAGCGAATTGCTGCAGACGAGCTCGGCGAGGGCGTCCGTTTGATGCGCCGGCGAACGGCGCGCCGGCCGCATCTCATAGAGGTCGACCTCGACGCCCGCTTCCGCTGCTTGCCACGCGGCCTCGCAGCCGGCAAGGCCGCCGCCGATCACGACAAGCGCGTTAGACGGGGACATGCTCCAGATCGGCTTCGACCTCGTCGGCCGACGCCGACGTGCCGCCTTCGATTTGCTCGCCGCTCGAATCTTTGGCGCCTAGTTGCGAGAGATCGTGCTCTTTATCGGTCGAGCATTCGAAGCGAACCGTTCCACCGCGACGCGTCTTAGCCACGACGTACGATCCGCAGACCGGGCACGGCTCGGGAATCACGCGATCCCACGAGACAAAGTCGCACGCCGGATAGTTTGCGCAGCCGTAAAAGATGCGGCCCTTGCGCGATTTGCGTTCGACGATCTTGCCGCCGTCTTTGGGACACAGCGCGCCCGTGTCTTTGAGAATCGGTCGCGTCGTCTTGCACTCGGGATAACCGGTGCACGAGATGAACCGTCCGAAACGTCCCGTCTTGATCACCATCGGACGGCCACACTTCGGGCAGATCTCGTCGGTGGGTTCATCGCGAATTTCGAGTTTGGGAAGCTTCTTCTCGGCTTCGTCGAGCTCGCGCTTGAAATCGCCGTAGAACTCCGAGAGCAGGATGCGCGTCGGTTCCCAACCATCGTCCGACTCCTCGATGCGGTCCAGCCGCTGCTCCATGTTGGCCGTAAAATTGACGTCGACGATGTCCGGGAAATGCTCGACCAGCAGATCGTTGACGGCAAACCCGATCTCGGTCGGATGGAAGCGCCGCTCGATCTGTTCGACGTACGTGCGCGCCTGAATCGTCTCGACGATTGTGCTGTACGTCGACGGCCGGCCGATCCGGTTCTCCTCGAGCGCACGCACGAGCGTCGCTTCGGTGTAGCGCGGGGGCGGCTCTGTAAAGTGCTGCTTTGGGTCCAGGGCTCGCAGATCGAGCCCCTGTTCCGCCTCGAGAACCGGCAGCATCACGCGGGGCTTTATGACCTTTCCGTTCTTGCTCTTGGCGGCAGGCGGCGCTGCATTCGCGGCATCCTCAGACGTGCTCTCGTCGTAGACTGCCGTGAAGCCGGCGAACTTCAGCACGCTTCCCGTCGCGCGGAAAACGTGCGTGTGCCCAGCGCCCTTGGACTCGCAATCGACGGTCGTCTGATCGTAGACTGCGGCTGCCATTTGAGATGCGACGAAACGCTCCCAGATGAGCGTATACAAGCGAAGCTCGTCGCGCTTGAGGAACTGCGACATGCGCTCGGGCGTCCGCTCGACCGCTGTCGGCCGGATCGCTTCGTGCGCGTCCTGCGCGCCTTCACGCAGCTTGTGCTGGCGGAACGGTCCGACGAAATCCTTGCCGTAGGTCGCATCGACGTAGCTGACCGCCGAGTCGCGTGCAGCGTCTGAGATGCGCGTCGAATCGGTGCGCATGTAGGTGATCAGACCGACAGTCCCTTCGGACCCGAGGTCCATACCTTCGTAGAGCGCCTGCGCGAGCTGCATGACGCGCCGGACGCGAATTCGCAAACGGCGCGAGGCCTCTTGCTGAAGCGTCGAGGTCGTAAACGGCGGGGCGGGATTGCGGCGCTGCTCGCGCTGTTTGATGGTCGCGACGCGCCAGGGCGCATGCTCGACGGCCGTGACGATCTCATCGGCCAAAGCCTTGTTCGAAATTTCGATCCGCTCGCCGTCACGCGAATAGAACTCGGCGGGGAAAACCATCTCGCCGCTGCCCGGCGCCAGCGTTGCGGTGATCGACCAATATTCTTTCGCAACGAAGGCCTGAATCTCGCGTTCGCGATCGACGACCAGCCGGACCGCTACGGATTGTACGCGTCCGGCCGAAAGGCCGCCACGCAGCTTGGCCCAGAGCAGAGGCGAAATCTTATAGCCGACGAGGCGGTCGAGAATCCGGCGCGCCTGCTGCGCGTTCACGAGCGGGATCTTGATCTTGTGCGGATCTCTGAGCGCGGCAAGCGTCGCGTCTTTGGTGATCTCGTGGAGCTCGATACGCTTGGGATCTTGCAGCTTCAGAAGCTCGGCAAGGTGCCACGCAATCGATTCGCCTTCGCGGTCGGGGTCGGTCGCGAGATACACATCGGTCGCCGATTTGACAGCCGAGCGCAGCTCCTTGATGATCTCGCCCTTCCCTTTAATAGTGAGATATTTGGGAACGAAGCCATTGTCGACGTCGACACCAAGCGTGCTCTTTGGAAGATCACGAACGTGACCCACCGAGGCTTTAACTGCGTAGCGCCCCGGTAGGAATTTCTTGATCGTCCGAGCTTTGGTCGGCGACTCTACGATTATGAGTGGCCTCGCCAAGCTATCTCGCCTCCCTCAGAAAATGGAGCAAGCCGCCCCAAAAAAACGCCCTCAGTATAGCGCCCGCGTCAAGTGGGTGTCGAGGAAGGCGAACACATCGCACGACAAAAGTTGCATAAAACGTCGCTCCGGTGTACGATGCAAGCAACTGTGTCGCCGCTCGGCGGTCGGCACAACCTTTTCCGAGTCGGAGGAGTAATGGACGATACAATGATGGGCATGGTAGCGCCCGCACCGGCGAAAAAGAAACGTCGTCGCCGGAAAAAGAAGGCTGCCGTTGCTGCCACTGGTCGCAAGAAAGCCCGTAAGGGCGGTCGCAAAAAGGCCAGCAAGAAAAAGGGCGGCGCTCGCAAGAAAAAGGGCGGACGCAAAAAGGGCGGCGCACGTAAGAAAAAAGGCGGCGCTCGCAAGAAAAAGGGCGCGGCACGTAAGAAAAAAGGCGGCGCTCGCAAGAAAAAGGGCGGACGTCGCAAGAAGAAGTAACGCCGACCGGCCGTAACAATTCAAGAGCGATTCAGACGAATCGCTCTTCTTTTTATATTGCTTTTGCGGCCGCGGAGGACGCGACGTCGGGCGCTTTTCCACCGTGTTCTTCGACCCAATGACACGCGGCGAAATGTCCGCCACCGTAGTCTTTGAAGGCCGGAACTTCGACTTTGCAGCGATCAAACGCAACCGGGCAACGCGTGTGAAAACGGCAGCCCGGCGGCGGATTTACCGGTGAGGGAATGTCGCCTTTGAGCACGATGCGCTTGCGTTGACGCTCCTTGACCGGGTCCGGAATCGGAACTGCCGACAGGAGCGATTGCGTGTACGGGTGCAGCGGATTCTCATAGAGCGCATCGCGGTCGGCGAGCTCGACGATCTTCCCGACATACATGACGGCGACGCGGGTCGCAATGTGCCGGATCACCGAGAGATCGTGCGCGATAAACAGATACGTCAATCCGAGCTGCTGCTGCAAATCCTCGAGCAGGTTGATGACCTGCGCCTGAATCGAAACGTCGAGCGCAGAAACCGGCTCGTCGGCAACGATGAATTTCGGCCCAACCGCGAGGGCTCGCGCGACGCCGACGCGTTGGCGTTGTCCGCCGGAGAATTCGTGCGGATAGCGGTTGGCGTGGTAAGGCTGGAGCCCGACCATTTTCAGCAGCTCTTGGCAGCGCACTTCCGCTGCTTTGCCTTTGGCAATGTTGTGAATCTCGAGCGGTTCCGTAATAATGGCGCCGACGGTCATACGCGGATTGAGGCTGGCGTACGGATCCTGAAAGATGATCTGCATTTCTTTACGCAGGGCGCGCAAATCGGATCCGGCCAGATTCGTGATGTCACGCCCGCTGAACTCGATCGTTCCTTTGGTCGACGGCGTCAGCCGCAAGATCACACGGCCGGCTGTCGTTTTTCCAGAGCCGGATTCACCGACCAAGCCCATCGTCTCGCCGGCGCGAACTGCCAAATCGATGCCGTCGACGGCTCGCACGTCGGCGACGTGACGCGAGAAAATCCCAGCATTTATTGGGAAATACTTGAAAAGATCACGCACGACGAGGATGTCGGTCTTGCCATTTGGCACCACGGCCGTGCTCACGTTGCGAGCTCCTGCGGCGTTTCCGCGACCTGATCGAGCGAGACGGTCGGCGCGCTCTGGACCGGAAGCGTGCGAATACCTTCGGTGCGTTTGTCGTACAGAAGGCAGCGCGCGACGTGACCGTCTTTGAAGTCGAAGAGGGGAACTGCCTCGTCGCAAACGGGCATCCGGTAACGGCAGCGCGCGGCAAAACTGCAGCCGCTCGGAAGCCGCAAGAGGTTCGGGGGCTGGCCTTCGATTGGGACGAGACGCTTGTGTTCTTTGTCGTCGAGCCGCGGGAGTGATTCCAGCAATCCCATCGTGTACGGCATCTTCGGCGACGCGAAAATTTGATCGGCGGTCCCATATTCGACCATGTCGCCGGCGTACATGACGAGCACGTTCTTGCAGGTCTCGGCGACGACGCCCAAATCGTGCGTAATGAGGACGATCGCCATCCCCAGACGCTGCTGCATCTCGTTCATCAGCTCGAGAATCTGGGCTTGAATCGTCACGTCGAGCGCCGTTGTCGGCTCGTCGGCGATCAGCACTTCCGGATCGCACGAGAGCGCCATCGCAATCATGACGCGCTGCCGCATGCCACCTGAAAACTGATGCGGATAGTCCTTGATGCGTTTTTCCGGAACCGGGATTTTCACGAGCCGCAACATCTCGACAGCCTTATCCCAGGCTTCTTTTTTCGACATCTTCAGGTGCAGCTGGACTGCTTCTGCAATCTGCTCGCCGACCGTCAGCACCGGATTGAGCGACGTCATCGGATCCTGGAAGATCATCGCGATGTCTTTGCCGCGAATTTTCCGCATCTCCGATTCGCTCTTCTTCAGGAGGCTCTCGCCCTTGAAGTTGATCTCGCCGCCGTCGAAACGGCCGGGCGGTGAGGGGATGAGGCGCATGATCGAAAGCGCGCTGACTGATTTGCCGCTGCCGGATTCACCGACGATGCCGAGCGTCGAACCCTTTTCGATAGCGTACGACAATCCGTTGACGGCCCGAACGATGCCGTCTTCGGTCTTGAAGCTGACGCGAAGGCTCTTGACCTCGAGAAGACTCACGGGGAGCCTAGATGCCCGTCAACGACAACAAGGTCCCGAAAAAAATGAAGCTGATCGCGATGTAGGCGGTAAACCGCGCGATCTGTGCGTCGCCGCCGAACCGTCCGCGATATGCGCTCTCGGTGCGACCACCGATCGTCCCCGAGAGGCCCTCTTGTTTCGTGGTTTGGATTGCAAGCAGTCCGATCAACAAGACCGCGGAAAAAATGAAGATACCGGCAAAGACATGCGTCAGCCACGGCGCGTTCATCGCAATCGCGCTGCGCGACGGATTGAGCGCGTGTTGGAGTTGCTGCTGAAATTGCGCTTGCTGTTGCGGGCTCAGCGTCGCCGTAGCAGCTGCGCTGGCCGACGCAACAGGCGCTGCCGGAGCCGCTAAAAAAGCCAGTATCCCTGAAATCACCCGCCTCCCATTTGACGGCGGGTTCTACCCCGCCTCTGGACGTTTTTAGACGGATGCGGGGGTGCCGAGCGGCGTGCGAATGCGTTCTACGATCGCTTCGGCGGACAATCCGACCTGTGCACGTTGCTTGGGCTGCGAGTTTTGCTGCATCAAGACGTTCGGACAGCCGATCCGCTCGACGCTCGTCCGAATCCGGCGATCGTTGAGCAGCTCGACGACGGCCGATCCAAACCCACCGTCCAAACTGTGCTCTTCGAGCGTCATCAGACGATCGTGCGTGAGTGCAAGCTCGCACATCAGCCGCTCATCGAGCGGTTTCGCAAAGCGCGCGTTCACGACGGTCGGCGCAGCTTCGCCCGCGGCTACGAGCATATCGCGCGCATCGAGCGCGATATCGACACAGTTTCCGTACGCGACGAGCGCCGTGCCGCTTCCCTCATGCAAGACTTCGGCCTTGCCATGCTCGATCGGAGCAACGGGGATTTGATGCTTACCGCTTGTGCTTCCACGCGGATAGCGAATCGCTGCCGGCGTCCCGAGCGACACTGCGTGCGCCATCATCGGAAGCAGCTCATCCTCGTTGCGCGGCGCCATGACCGTCATGTTCGGGAGCGTGCGCATGTACGCAATGTCGTACAAACCCATATGCGTCGGACCGTCATCGCCGACGAAGCCGGCACGGTCCATACAGAAGATCACAGGCAAGTTCTGTACCACGACGTCGTGCACGATCTGATCGTAGGCACGCTGCAAGAACGTTGAGTAGATCGAAACGATCGGCCGCAATCCGGACGCTGCGGCTCCCGCTGCGAAGCATACTGCGTGCGCCTCGGCGATGCCGACGTCGAAATACCTGTCCGGAAAGCGCTTGTGGAACTTGGCGAGCTGCGTGCCGTCTGGCATCGCAGCCGTAATCCCGATGATGCGAGAATCCTTTTCCGCTAAGTCGATCAACGCATCGGCGAAGGCTTCCGAGTGCGACTTGCGCGCGCCGGCCTTCTTCTCGATTTTACCGTTCTCGATGTCGAACGCGCCGCATCCGTGGAAGGTCCGCGAGTCCAGCTCGGCTGGATCGTAGCCTTTACCTTTAACGGTGTGGACGTGCACGAGAACCGGTCCCTTGACCTTGCGTGCATTCGAGAGAACGTCGACGAGCATGTCATAATCGTGTCCGTCGATCGGACCGATGTAGCGGAAACCCATTTCTTCGAAGATGACGCCGGCTTTGTGCTCGGGGGACCAAAACCGCATCGTTGCGACCTCACCGGTCGTGATCGCGCGCCCGACCGTGCCGCCAAACGGGATGCGTCCGAGGACGCCTTTCACTTTTTCACGGGCCGTATTGTAGAGCGGTTTTGAGCGTAAAACTGCGAGGTATGACGCAATCGATCCGACGTTGGGGGCGATCGACATCTCGTTGTCGTTGAGAATTACGATCAAGTTCGACTTGAGCTGACCCGCGTTGTTGATCGCCTCGTATGCCAAGCCGCCCGTCAGCGCGCCGTCACCGATCACCGCGACGACGGTGTGATCGAGGCCCGCGAGATCGCGCGCTTGCACCATCCCGAGCGCAGCTGAAACCGACGTGGATGCATGTCCCGCACCGAACACATCGTAGACCGATTCGCTCCGCATCGAGAATCCCGAAATGCCGCCGCCTTGCCGTAACGTCGGAAAGCGGTCTTTGCGTCCGGTCAATAGCTTGTGCACGTAGCTCTGATGGCTAACGTCCCAGACGATCTTGTCCTCGGGAAGGTCGAGAACGTTGTGAAGCGCCATCGTTAGCTCAACAACGCCGAGATTTGGCGCGAGATGGCCGCCGGTTTTCGAACACACGTCAACGAGGGTGCGACGAATATCGTTCGCTAGCTCGTCGATCTCTTCACGCTTCAGCGCCTTGATGTCAGCCGGTTTGGAGATGCGGTCGAGGATCATAGAGGCCCCTTTTTCGATCTGCCCCTGCCATACCCGTTTGAAGGCCGCTTCCTCCCTGGCACGGTAGCTTTCCAAGCAATGGCCGAAGGGCAAATACGGGCGCCCGCAGACGCGAAGCGTTCGGGACGCGCGTTGCGGGACGTGGCCCGCACCGTTTCCACGGTATGCAATCCGTTCGTCGTCCCGCTCGTACTCTTCGTCTTACTCTGCGCCGGAACGACGCATACGTTCGGGCAGTTTTGGTATCGCCTGAGCGTCTGCGCGCTCTTCACCTCGATCGGGCCGATGCTGTTCTTGCTCTGGCTGTATGCGAGCGACCGCATCAGCGACTTGGACATGTCGGACCGCGAGGAGCGCCGCAAGGTCTTCACCGTCTTTATCATCTTCTACGTGATCGGGACCGGGATGCTGCTCTTGACCCATGCGCCCGCCATCCTCACGGCATCGATGGCCGGTTACACCGCGGCCGCCATCGTCGTCCAGCAGATCACGCGGTTCTGGAAGATCAGCACCCACGCAGTCGGCATCACGGCGCCACTCGTCGCGCTGACCTATTTGTACGGCTGGGATCCTCTACCGTTCTTGATCCTGATACCGCTGGTCGGATGGTCGCGCGTCTACCTCAAAGCTCACACGATCGCGCAAGTTTGCGCCGGAACGTTGCTCGGCGCGCTCTCAGTCGTGCTGTTCTTCCGGATCTTCCGCATCAACTAGCAAAGCTCGTGCGCGCTCCAGCCACGTGTGCGCCGTCTCGCCATCACGCGGCGGATAGAAAATGAATCCCCGCGCGCGCAGCTCGTGATACAGCCGATCGTCGCTCAGCTTTGCGGCGAGGAGCGCATCGATCTCGGCGACGGAACGCGCGACGTCGGGCTTCGGCGACTGCGCCCGGTACGCGCGAATTGCATCCTCGACGCTCCGATAGCTCAGATCGTAATCTTGGTGCAGGTACGTCCGAAACAGCGTTGCGAGCGGCGTCATCGTGCACTCGGATAGGCTGTGATGACAGTGTAGCCGGCCGGAAGTGCGGGGCGATGCTCGAGGATGACGTCAGCATCGGCACTGGGCTGGATCGCGTCCGTATCATAGCGAAAAACGCGCCCGATCGAACGATCGAAATGTACGTGTAAATCAAGGTTTCCGGAGCGATTTGCACTCATCCAACGCGCGATTTTCCCTTGATTTTCCGCGAATGCGGCATCCACGGTCTGCTGTGCCGTACCTGCGTCATCGAAGGTCGAGACATCGTGGTGCGTGCGCACTGCGCGGTCGTGTAAAGCCTGATCGCTCTGCGCGACGTGCCGCCGCAAGGTGTGTCCGTCTTCGCCTTCGATCGCGCGCAACTCGGGGCTGTGATAGGCCTCGGTCGCCGCGGGGCTCGCATCGATGCGATCGACCGCGAGCGAGAGCACGGGCGTCGTTGCCGAAGGCAAGCACGCTTTGAAGCCGTTTTCGCCAAGTACGCCGCTTGCGCCGGTAAGGACACGGAAGTCGATCGCCACCCGCCAGTGATAGCGGACGGCGATTGCTTACGTGTTACCGATACGCGTCAGGATGTCGTGAGCGAAGACGACCTGCGGATTTTCTTCGGCCAAGAGCGCGCGGATTGCCGCCCCAAACGCCATCGGCTCGCCGGTGGTCGCGTAAAGCGTCGTGCCGCTGCCTTCAGGGATTCCGAGCTCCCGGACGACCTTCTCAGCGGCTTGCGCTTGCGCTATTGCCGGATCAAGCCGTATCAATCCGTCGCCGAAAATCTCGGCGAAATGCGGATCGAGGATCGGATAGTGCGTACACCCCAAGACCAGCACGTCCAAGTCGCGCGAAAACGGCTCGCACGCCTCCTCGACTGCGGCACGCACTGCGCGACCGTTGTAGCGGCCGGCTTCAACAAGCGGAACGAGGGCGGGCGCCGCGACTTCCTCAACCTGAACGCCGGGGACGCGCGCACGGATCGCGTTTCCGTAGGCGCCCGTTTGCGTGGTGACGGTCGTTGCGAGGACTCCGACTTTGCGTGCGCCCATCGCGGCGATCGTTTCAGCCGCGTTATCGATGAGGTTCAGAACGGGGACGTTGCTCGCGGGCCAGCCATGCTTTATCGCGACCGCGCACGTGGTGTTGCACGCGACGACGATCGCATCGGAAGCTACGCCTTGCAGATAGACGATGTTGTCGCGCAAGAACCCGAGCAGCTCGTCGTCGGAGCGATCGCCGTACGGCACGTGCGCTTGATCGGCGAGATAGGTGATGTCGTGATGCGGCAGCCGGCGCCGCAATTGCTGGAGTACGGTCAATCCGCCGAGACCGGAGTCAAAGATCCCGAGCATGTACTCTCGTTAAAAGCTCCCCTGCTGCACCGAAACAGAGCTTGAGGGTTGACCGGCGTAATCCTTGATGCCGTCGGCGATGCCGACCGCAATCTGTTGACGGAAGTTCGGAGAACGTAAGCGCACCGCATCCTCTGCATTCGAGACGAAGGCAGTCTCGATCAGCGCGGCGGGCATCGTCGTGCGATGAATGACATAAAAGCGTTCGCGCACGACACCGTCGTCTTTCGTTCCAAGCAACGCGATCAAGCGAGCCTGAATGGCTGCGGCGAGCGGCCGATCTTGCGGTTTGTAATAGTAGGACGTGGTGCCGCTCGGCACGCTCGACGTACTCGAGTTGGCGTGAATCGAGACAAACATCCGCGCGCCGGCATTGTTCGCGACGTCAACACGCGCTTGCAACTCCGCAACGTCGGAGGCGTTCGGTCCATAAACGTCGCGATCCGTATCGCGCGTCAAGTGCACGATCCAACCGCGCGCGATCAGCAGTGTACGCAAGCGCAGCGCAATGTCGAGCGTGATCTCTTTTTCGACCAAACCGTTGTGCATCGCGCCCGTGTCGCTCCCCCCATGCCCGGGATCGAGCACGATCAGGCGGGGATTCGAACCGGGCGGCGGGATTGCGCCCGGGACCGGCGCGATGTCGGACGGCGTTGCCGTCGGCACGACCGCAACGTTTCCGGCGCCGGTCATGCCGCTGCCGACTTGCGCGATAAAATCTCCGGTGGCATCGACATCCGCAATCGTAATCGTCAAACCTTGCGCATCCGGGATGACGTCGAGACGGCGGTTCGGCGTCATCGTCAGTGCGAAACGCACCGTTGGGACGGTCGCGCTTTGGAGCTGACTCATCCGGTAGCCTTGCACGAATGCAACCGGCGGACGATCGTCATGCGCAGCCGACGTCAGCGTCGCGTTCGGGAAATCAATGTAGAAGCGATCGATGCCCAAGCGGTGCCATTCAAATGAAAGGCCGGGCGACGTCGCAATGTGGATCAGCAGGGCATCGGGCGCCGGGTTCTCGACGTCCAGGCCCGTCACAACGGACGACGTCGTCACGGGCGCAGGCGCGGATAGCGGCGTTTGGAGCGGCACTCCGTAGGGCGTCGGCACCGCGGTCGGGACGACCGTCGGAATCGGCATGGACGTCACGGGAGCGGCCTGGGTCGAGGGCTGCACGGCTACGGCCACGAGAGCGGCCGCTGCGGCTACGCTGCGGTAGATCGGGCTTACACCCTGCGAGGGGATGAGAATCCCGCTTTGGGCGACGTCCGGAGCCCCAAACGCGAAATCGAGCTCATTGCGGCTCGTCGAGGGCAAGAGGACGCGCGCCGCGCCGGGCGTCGTCTGAAAGGTCACGACCGTCGTTGGGTTGCGCGCACTTCCTGCGACTGTAATGTCGATGCGTCCGAGGCCCGGCAAATCAACCGCACGCGACGGCGACAAGGTCGAAGACGCACCCCTGAAAACGAGCGTCATCCGTCCCGGCTCGTCGATATCTTTTGTGAAGCGCAGCGGCGTTCCGCCGATCAACGAAACGAGCGTCCTGCGCCCTTCGCTGCGCACGCTGAGCGCGCCGATTTGCGGCTGCAGCACGTACTGCCCGCCTTCGAGAACCGGCTCGACGTACAACGCACGGGCGAGCGTCAGAAACGGCAGATAGACGTCATTGCCGTCGATGTATGCACGCAACGGCACGTTTTCACCGCCGGAGCTGGTTTGAAAGTGCGGCACGCCGAGCGTAAACGTGAGCGTGCGACGGTCGGCGGTCGTGATTACGACGTAGCGCGAGCTCGGCTCCCATGAAAGCGTCGCTCCGACGCGTGCGAGAAACCGCTGAAGTCCGGGATCGCTGCCGCGGACTGCAATTTCATTGTCGACCCTATCGGCATGTTCGAAGATCAATTGCGTTCCGGCGAACCAGAACGGCGGAATCGCGGCGAACGATTGCGCGTTTACCGGCGCGGCTGCAAAAGCAAAAGCGCAGCTCAGCCACAGCAGCGCAAGCGCTGCGGCTTTACCAGCTCGAACGCGCAAGCGGCTCATCGAGCTCCAAGTGACCTCCGGGAAGAGTTGCGACGCGCGAACCGTCGATGCGAATTGAAACCGCATCGATTCCGCGAATCGCCGTCAGCGTCCATACGAGCGATTTGAACATGCCGGATTCATCGAAACTTCCGCCGCCGTACTTGTTCACGTCGCCGGAAAGATCGACGATCGCACTGTCTGCGTGCAAATCTAAGGAAAGCAAATGCGTTCCCGACGGAAAGCGTATGGCTTCGACGCCTGAGGGCGGTCCGGCGACCGCTTGCGTCGCAGCGTAAAACGCGATGCTTTGCGTGTCGTGCGCCGTGCCGAGCGTCACACTGTACGGCACTTCAGTCGTACCGTCGTACTTAGTGTAGTACACGGTTACCGTACCGCTCTTGACGCTCGGGCCGCCGCGGTGATTGAAGTAATACCAACCCGCAGCAATAGCAAGAACGAACACCGTGATGAGAGCGAGGCCGCGCAAGAATCGCACGGACTGTTTTTTTCGCCTATTGCGCGGATTCGGCCTGTTATGCGGCGGCTAAGATTTCGATGAGACGTTCTGCGGCAAGCGCGGGACTGCTGAGAACCGGCTTCTGAAGGTTCGCCGGCAGCTTTGCCGTCAGCGGCGACATGCTGACTTGCGCGAGAAGCGCGACGTCGACGCGCTCGAGCAGCGAAGGCAACGCATCCAAGAGTATGCGATCGTGCGTGTCGCGATCGCCGCGACGCAACGCCTCCATGGCGGCTGCGTGAAAGCTTGGAACGATCTCGATCACCGTCCCCGTGCGAGCGGCCGCCTCGTTGAGCAGAACGACTTGCTGATCGAGTCCGGCCTGAACGGTCGCGAGCACGCCGATGCGTCGTCCGAGCACGATCGCTTTGTCGACCATCGTTTGATCCACGGCCATGATCGGCAGCGAACCGAAGCGTCTGCGCATCTCAGGAACGGCCGTCGAATATGCCGTGCACGTCAATAACACCGCATCGACGTTAGCTTTTTGCAGCAGGCCGATTACGATTTCCATGCGATCCAGCGTCTCGGGAACGAGACCGCCCAAGCGCTCTGCCTCCGAAAGCAGACCTTCATCGAGCACATTGATGAGGCGTACATCCGGAAGACGCTGCGCCAGCACGTCGCGCATCGGCGCGAGCGCGGGCAGGACCGCGTGGACGAGGCCGACGGTTTTCATGAGCGAATCTCTTCGGAATGAAACGAATCTCTCTTCTCGCCTGCCTGCTTCTTCTCGTCGCACAACCGGCGATCGCGCAGCAAGCTGCGCCCGCCTCGCAAGCGCGCATCAATATTACCGGATGGCGCCTCGAATGCGATGCGCAGACGAAGCTCGCGTGCCACCTCAGCAATCAGATTACCCAGTTGCCGACCGGAGGTCTGATCATCTCGATGACGATGGTCCCGGTTGCCAATGGAAAGATCCAGCTGACGATGCAGGTCCCGCTCGGCGCGGCGGTGGGCACGCCGATCAGCGTCAACTTGGGCAACGGCGTAACGCAGAACTATCCGTATCTGACATGCTCGCAGCAAGGATGCTTCGCGACCGCAACCGTGCAGGACGCCGTGCTGACGGCGATGCGCGCAGGCAAAGTCGAGATGAAAGTGACGTACACGATTCTCGATCAGACCTTGACGCCGCACGACATCAATGCGTCGATCGCGTTGACCGGTTTCCCCGAAGTCTACGACAAGCTGAAGTAGACGCGCCTAGTGCGCTGGCGCGTTGCCGACCTTCTGTGTCAGACTGAACTGCAACGTGCCGCCGTGCGTACGGCTGCCGATCAACATGTCCGCGGAGAGACGGAGGCCAAGCCCCTTCTTCCCTTCGATGTCGAGTGACGGCGCCACGTTGATGAGCGTGCGATCGATCTGACTCGTGAACGGCAGGCTCAAATTCGGATCCGCACCGGCGAGTCCGGCGGTGAATCCGGCTTGATTGCGGCCGATGAATTCGTTCGCAGAGATATCCAAGTTCGGGCGGATTTTCGCGTCACGCCAGGTTAAGTTTCCACCGATCTCCATGCCCGGATTGATCGTAAAATACATATCCTGCCTGGCATTTCCGACCAAGTCGAGGGGTCCGGCGCCGGTCTCCGTGTTCGTCCCAACGTAGACCGACGTCTCGTTCAGCCCGATGTATGGCTTGAGTGAGAAGCGGTTGAGGTCGAGCGTCTTGTCCAGCCGGATGCCGCCGGTGAGCATCGATACGTTGTTGGCGCCTTGCGTCGAAACGTTCGGAGTTGAGAAGCCGCCGAAGCCCGTTGCACCCGACGACGTTTGCACGGACGCGCTCGGGAAAGCGATATAGCGGTGCGTTTGATACGTGGCAGAACCTGCTGCGATGTCGGCCGAGAACATGAAGTCGTTTGACGTCTCGCGTTTTGCGGTCAGGCCGAACATGAAGCGCGAGCCCCACATCGACGAATTGCCCGAGTACAGATTGTCGCCCGCATATGAGAGACCCGCACCGACTGAAGTGCGTCCGTCGGCAACCGGGCTCTGGAATCCAAACGAGATGCCCTGCGTCTGCTCTTGGAATTGCACCGATATCGGCGACTCGACTTGCGAGAGATTCGTCGAGTTGATGCCGCCCCACGAGCAATCGCCGTCTTTTACCTCACCGAAATCCGCGCCCGGCGTCTTGCAGCTGATGAGCTGCCGGGCGAAGGCGAGACCGTTGAGCAACGTCGCAGCCTCCATCGGTGTGTAGCTCGCCGGCGTCAGCTCGCGGTAAAGCGAGTTCAGCGACGATTCGTTGGGAGAGTTGAAGATCGTCGTCAGCATGCCGCTCAGCGCCGAGGATGAACCATTGGCCTGAATCGAGGCGATGTACTGGCCGAATGCGCCCGTATCGCCCGACAGCGTCGGCGGCGAGAAGTTGACGACGTTTTGCAGCACGAGCGCGCCGCTCGGGCCGGGCAGCAACTGATATTGCGAGATGAACGACACCGGCGCGACGAGCTGGACGGCAGATGAGTTATTCGTTCCGCCTGCGTTCACGATGTTGAAGTTGAACGTCCCCTGCTTCACCATGTTGGTGTTGAGCAGCGAGAGGTTGATCGTGCCGGCCATCGTCACATTGCCGCTGACGTTCAGTTTGTCGTACGTGTAGTTGCCGAAGTCGACGTCGACCGGCATCACGGCTCCCGCGGTCTGCACGAAGTTGCCGGTGAGATTCGTCGTTTGAACGGTGCCGACGCCGCCGATCGTGAGGATACCGGAATTCGTTAGCGTACCCGGCGCGCCGAGGTTCGCGGTCGGCCCGAGAATCATGACCGCGCCCGGCGCATTGTTGACGTTACCGAAGCCGTCGAGGTCGATCGATCCGACCATAACATTGTTGTTGTTGACGGTCGTAACGCCGGCGTTCTGCGCAACGACGGCATAGCCGTTGATCCCGGAGAGCGAGGTGATCACGCCGTTGTTGTTGAGCGTGTTGTCGGATCCGCCGATGAACAGAACGGCCGCGCCCGTCGCGTCGCCCGCCGGCAGGTCGGCCGGTGTGCGCGAGGCGTTGGAGCCGACGATCGTATCGAGCGTGCGCGTGTTCGAGGACGTCATGGTCGCGCCGGGAGCCGAGCCGTTGTCGCCCCCGCCAACGATGACGCCGTTCTGCGAGAGCGTGATCGTGCTGCTGCCTTCGCCTGCAGCTCCGGTGCTCTGCGCAACGACCGCGTTTGCGGACGCGGATGCGACGTAGACCGAGCCGTTGATATTGATGTTGACGTTGCCCGACGTTCCGGTTCCGGCCGCGCTTTGCGCGACGATGCCACTCGACCCGGAGCCAGTCGTCGAGATCGTGCCGTTCTCCGTCACGTTGATGTTTCCCGACGAACCGTTGCCGCCGGCGCTGCCGATGTAATTGTTATTGACCAGGCCACCGCCGCCGCCGATTGATTGCACGACGAGCGCGTCGGCATTGTTGCCGGTCGTGACGATGTCGCCGGTATTGGCAATCGTAAGGTTGCCGCCGTTACCCGCGTTGCCGCCTTGCAACGAGATCGTTCCGGTTGTATTCGTGGCTTGACCGCCGCCGCCGCCGACCGATTGTGCCAGCACGCCAAAGGCGCCGTCGCCGGTTGTCGTGATCGTTCCGGCGTTCGTTAGGCTGATGTCGCCGCCGTTTCCGGATGCACCGTTTCCGCCCAGCACTACTGCGGATACGCCCGTTCCGACGTAGGCTCCGCCGCCGCCGCCGATCGACTGCAGATCGATCGCGTTTGAGTTCGTGCCGATCGTCGCGACCGCACCCGAATTCGTCAGGGTAATGTCGCCGCCGTTACCGCCCGTGCCGGTCGTTGCGCCGAGCTGAACGTTCGAGCCGGTGATGCCTTGCAGCTGGCTGCCGATATAACCACCACCGCCGCCGATCGACTGCGCAAAGATGCCGTTCGAGAGATCGCCCGTCGTGAAGATCGCGCCACTGTTGTTGAGCGTGATTGCGTTGCCGTCACCCGCGACGCCGCCGCTGCCTCCGAGAACCGCGCCGATCGTAACGCCCGGCGCGAGTGCGCTTGCCGACGTACCGAGATTTCCGCCGCCGCCGCCGATCGATTGAGCCGAGATTGCGTTCGCAAGCTCGCCGGTCGTCGAAATGATGCCGGCGTTGTTCACGCTGACCGCGCCTGCGCTACCGCCTGCGCCGCCTTGCGCTCCGAGATTCATGCTCGCGCCGCCGTCCGCGCCGATGCCGCCGGCTACGCTAAAGCCGGTATTTCCGCCGCCGCCGCCGATCGATTGCGCCAGCACGCCGGCCGATTCGTAGCCCGCCGTCACGATCACGCTCGGCGATGCGCCCGAATTCGTCGTAACGCTGACATCGCCCGAATTTCCGCCGGTGCCACCGTTCGCACCCATTGTCAACGCAACCGAATTCGCGCCCGCAATCGAGTTCGAGATCATGAATCCGCCGTCGCCGCCGCCGCCGCCGATGGACTGCGCGATGACCGCGTCCGCATTCGCACCGTAGGTGCCGATCGTTCCGCCGGCCGTAACGTTGACCGCGCCGCCGTTTCCGCCGCCGCCGCCCGAACCGCCCACTGCGACCGCGAACGAGCCGCTTTGCGCGAGCGTGCCGGCTACGACGAATCCGCCGCTTCCACCGCCGCCGCCGATCGACTGTGCAATGATGCCGGAAGCACCTTGACCGCTGGTCGTGATTTGATTGTTGTTGACGACGTCGACCTCGTCGGCATCGCCCGCAATACCGCCGCTTCCGCCGATGCCGACGGTCGCGGCAAACATCGTGCTTCCACCGCCGGTAACGTCGAATGCACCGTTGCCGCCGCCGCCGCCGACCGATTGCGCCATGATCGCGTTCGAGAAATTACCGGTCGTCGCAAGCAACGCGTTGTTGTTGACCTGTACGAGGCCCGCATCTCCACCAGCACCGCCATTGCCGCCGACTGCAAGACCGAGACCAGCTCCGCTCGACTCGTTCGCGGCAATCGCAACGCCGCCGTTGCCGCCGCCGCCTCCGATCGATTGCGCGAGGATATCGTTTGCTTCCAAACCGGTAGTTTGAATCGAAATGCCCGCAACATTCATGCCGTTGTTGACGCTCACGGCTTGGCCATTACCGCCTGCGCCGGCACTGCTACCAAAGCTGAGTCCGATCGCACCGGCACCGCTCATTCCGTTTGCAACCGTCAGCGCACCGTTACCGCCGCCGCCGCCGATCGATTGCGCTTCAATACCTTGCGCGTTCGAGCCGCTCGTTCCGATCGTTGCGTCGTTCGCAACCGTGACCGTTCCCGCGTCCGATCCGCCTGCGCCCGATGCGCCGAAACCGAGCGTCGCGGCATTCGTCTGCGAAAGCGCTGCTGCAACGACGAAGCCCGCGTCGCCGCCGCCGCCGCCGATCGATTGCGCCAGAATGCCGTTCGACGCCGTACCCGATGTGACGATCACACCGGTGTTTGTTACGGATACATCGTTGCCGGCGTTGCCGCTTCCGCCACCGCCGCCGATGCCGATGTTACCGGCGATTCCGAGCGAGCCTTGCGCTGCAATCGCGAATCCGCCGCTTCCACCGCCGCCACCGATCGACTGCGCAGAGATGCCGTCCGAGAGGTCGCCGTTCGTGAATATCTGACTCGAGCTATTGACGGTGACCGTGTCCGACGAACCGCCGGATCCGCCGCTGCCGCCGAGCGCGAGATTCAGACCCCAACCGCCGGTGATACTTCCCGAAACTGCGAACCCGCCTGCGCCGCCGCCGCCGCCGATTGACTGCGCGAGCACGCCGTCGGCCTCTGACCCGCTCGTGATGAGTTCGGCTGCAGTGTTCTGCACGTTGACGCTGCCGGAGTTACCGCCATCGCCGCCGCTGCGGCCCAGCGCCGTTTTCATGTTCCAATTGGCTGAGATGCCGCCCGCGATCGCAAAACCGCCGTCGCCGCCGCCGCCACCGATTGATTGCGCGAGCAGTGCACTCGAATTCGCGCCGGACGTTTGCACGCTGCCGGAGCTCGTGAGATTGACGTCGTTCGCGTTGCCGCCGCAGGAAGCGCCGCTCGCGCACGAGCTGCCGTAGTTGACATCGACTTCACTCGCGGCAGCTGTGAGAAGCGTGTTCGCAAGCGACTCGCCGCCGTATCCGCCGCCGCCGCCGATTGACTGCGCGAGAATGCCGTTCGAATTATCGCCGGCCGTAACAATCGTATTGTTGCTGGCCACGTTGACCGTACCGGCATCACCGCCCGAACCGCCACTACCGTATTTAAACGATCCGCCGATTCCGGTTTGCGTGACCTTTCCAGTCGCGGTGAACGCGGCGTTTCCGCCGCCGCCACCGATTGATTGCGCAACGATGCCGGATGAATTCTCACCTTGCGTCCAAACGACGCTGTTGCTCGTTACCGCAACATCGGATCCGGTCGAGCCGCTTCCGCCGCCGCTTCCGAGCGTTTGACCGAACGAGAACGCACTGCCGGCGCTGATGACGCCCGCAATCGATGCGCCGCCGTTTCCGCCGCCGCCGCCAATTGATTGTGCGAGTATGCCGTCGGCATTGTTGCCGACCGTGAACACGTCGACCAGCGTACTCGCATCACCGCTCGTGACGGTCACGCCCGCTGCCGTATTACCGGTGCCGCCTGCGCCGCCGATTGCGAGACTGAACGCGTTCAAGCCCGATAGGTCTTGGCCGATGCTAACGCCGCCGTTGCCGCCGCCGCCGCCGATCGATTGCGCCACGATGCCGCTCGATGAGTTGCCGTACGTCTGCAGATTCGTGTAGCTCTCGACGTCGACCGCGCCTGCAGTTCCGCCGTCGCCACCGCCGCCGCCGTGCGCGATGGAGAATGACGAGCCGGCCGAAACCGTGCCCGCAACATCGAATCCGCCGTTACCGCCGCCCCCGCCGACTGATTGCGCGAGAATACCGTTCGCGAAATCGCCGTTCGTCAAAATGGAGATCGCGTTTGCGGTTGCGCCGGAATTCACGGTCACCGCGTCCGACCCGCTGCCGGTTCCACCTGCGCCGCCGAATGCAAGTCCGAGTGCTTTGCCGCCCGTGATGCCGCCGGTTACGGAGAACCCGCCGTTGCCGCCGCCGCCGCCGATCGATTGCGCGAGAATGCCGTTCGAAGAGTCGCCGGCGGTTTGAATGCTTGCGGTCGTCGTTACGCCGACGGTGCTTGCAGTTCCACCGGAACCGCCACTCGTGCCGTAAGCCAGCGATGCGTCATTGCCTTGACCGAGTGTTGCGGCAACGACCCAACCGGAATTTCCGCCGCCGCCACCGATCGATTGCGCGAGAATGCCGTTCGAAGAGTTTCCGGATGTTCCGATCAGACCTGTGTTGTCGACGGTTACCGTACCAGCGTTGTTTGCTGCTCCGCCTGCGCCGCCGATTGCGATGTTCGCGGTCGTCCCGACCGAACCGGTCGCGCTCACCGCGAAACCGCCGTTGCCGCCGCCGCCGCCGATTGACTGCGCCGCGATTGCATCGGAGATGTCGCCGGTCGTTACAATCACGCTCGAGTTCGTCACGCCAACGTTTCCGGACGAACCGCCCGTGCCGCCGCTTCCACCCAGCGTCACGCCGAGCGACCAGCCGGATTGAATCGTTCCGCCGATAGCAAAGCCGCCGTTACCGCCGCCACCACCGATCGACTGCGCCAGAATGGCATCCGATTGCTCGCCGCTCGTGAGCAGCTGCGCTGCGGTGTTGCCGACCGTTACGTCGTTCGCGTTCCCGCCGGTACCGCCGGTCGTCCCGAACGTGTGCGAGAGCGCCGAAGTCGGAGAACCACCAAGATTGAGCCCTGCGGTGACATCGAACGCGCCGTCGCCGCCGCCGCCGCCAATCGACTGCGCAGTGAGCGCCGTGGCATTGTCACCGGTCGTTTGAATGCTGCCGCCATTGGAGATCGCGACGGTGCCGCCGTTGCCGCCGCTGCCTGCGGTCGCGCCGTAGTTCATTCCGAGATCGGATTCGAGCGTACCCATAACGCTGAATCCACCGAATCCGCCGCCGCCACCGATCGACTGCGCGAGCACGGCGTCGCCGTTTTCTCCGCTCGTTACGATCGTATCGGCGGTTGATACCGAAACAGCCTCGCCGTCGCCGGCGGAGCCGCCGCTTCCATAGGTGTAGCTCGCCTTTGCACCGGTGCTGCTGATGCGGCCGGATGCACTGAAACCACCGTTACCGCCGCCGCCGCCGATTGATTGCGCCGAAATCGCGACCGAGTTGTCGCCTGTCGTTGCGATCTGTGTGAAGCTCGTGACGTTCACCGCGCCACCGTTGTTGCCGCTGCCGCCGGCGCCGCCTTCACCGAACGCCATCGCCTTCGTCGCCGCGCTCACATCGCCGCCGACTGCGAAACCGCCGTTGCCGCCGCCGCCGCCGATTGACTGCGCGAGAATACCATCCGCTGCATCGCCGCTGGTCACGATGCCGACCATGTTGGTCGATGCGCCACTGTTGACGGTAACGGTCGATGCAGTGTTACCACTTCCACCCGCGCCGCCGAGCGCTGCCGTCATCGTATTCGCGCCGGTAATCGTACCGGCGACGCTGAATCCGCCGTTGCCGCCGCCGCCGCCGATCGATTGTGCGACGATGCCCGCGGACGAAACGCCGATCGTTTGAATGTTGCTGACGCTGTTGACGGTAACTGTACCGGCCGTACCACTGTCACCGCCGCCGCCACCGGCTGCGAGATTGAACGAACCGCCAGTCGCTGCGCCGCCGAACACGTCGAATCCGCCGTTACCGCCGCCGCCGCCGATCGATTGCGCGAGAATGCCGTTCGCAAAATCACCGCTGGTTAAAATTTGTACGGCGCTTCCGGCGCTGCCCGCGATTACGCCGACGTCGTTGCTTCCGCTTCCCGAACCGCCCGCACCACCAAGTCCGAGGCCTAGCTGTTTGCCGCCGCTGATGCCGGCGTTCGCAACGAACCCACCGTTACCGCCGCCGCCACCGATCGATTGCGCCGCGATACCATTGGATGAATCGCCTTGCGTTTGAATGTTCGCTGTTGACGTAACATTCACGGTCGACGCCGTTCCACCCGAACCGCCGGTCGTTCCGTACGCAATCGACGTGTCGTTGCCTTGATCGATCGTCGCAGCGACAACCCATCCGGAATTTCCGCCGCCGCCACCGATCGATTGCGCGAGGATGCCGTTCGACGCGTTGCCGTTCGTGACGACGAGACCGGTGTTGTTCACCGCGACTGCACCGGCATCGTTGCCGCTGCCGCCGGTTCCACCGATGCCGACGTTTGCACTGAGCCCGGCCGAACCGGTTGCGCTTACTGCGAAGCCGCCGTTACCGCCGCCGCCGCCGATCGATTGCGCCGCAATGCCGTCAGAAAGATCGCCGCCCGTGTAGACGACGCTCGAGCTCGTCACGTTGACGATGCCCGACGTTCCGCCGCTGCCGCCGGCGCCGCCCATCGTGAGGCCGAGCGACCAACCCGATGCGATGTTGCCGTTGACTGCAAAGCCGCCGTTGCCGCCGCCACCACCGATTGACTGTGCGAGAATGCCGTCGGATTGCGAGCCCGTCGTATAAAGTTCGCTCGACGTGTTGGTCAATGTCACGTCGCTGCCGTTGCCGCCGGTGCCGCCGCTCGTTCCGAAGCTGTGAGAGAGTCCGGAGAGTCCGCCCGTACCGAGTCCGGCCGAAACATCGAACGCGCCGGTGCCGCCGCCGCCACCGATTGATTGCGCGAGCAACGCGTGCGAATTCTCACCGGATGTTTGAATGTCGGCCGAGTTACCGACCGTAACGGTCCCGCCGTCACCGCCACCGGCCGACGCACCATAATCCATGCCGAGCGTCGTCGCAAGCGTTCCAATAACACTCAGACCGCCGTAGCCGCCGCCGCCGCCGATCGACTGCGCCATGACGCCCTCCGAGTTGTTGCCGCTCGTGACGATCATCGCGTCGTTGCCGACAGTGACGGCCTCACCAGCGCCCGCCGATCCGCCGCTACCGTATGTTACGCTCGCCTTTGCGCCGGTCGACGTAATCTTGCCGCTCGTGCTCACGCCGCCGGAGCCGCCGCCGCCACCGATCGACTGCGCTGCTATACCCACGGAATTGTCGGCGACCGTGACGATATTCGTGTAACTCGTTACGCCGACTGCTCCGGCATCATTTCCGGTACCGCCGCTGCCGCCTTCACCCATTGCAAGCGCTTTTCCGGCGCTGAGCGAGCCTCCGACGCTAAGTCCGCCGTTACCGCCGCCGCCGCCGATCGATTGCGCGAGAATACCGTCCGATGATTCACCGTTCGTGAAGATATCTACGACACTACCGAGCGCGCCGCTCGAAACGGTTACCGTTGATGCCGTATTGCCGTTGCCGCCGGCTCCGCCCAGGCCAACCGATAGCGAGTTCGATCCCGTGATCGATCCCGCGACGCTGAATCCGCCGTTGCCGCCACCGCCGCCGATCGATTGCGCGATGATGCCGTTCGAATCGTTGCCTTGCGTTTGAATGTTCGTAAAGCTTGCCACCGTCACGGATCCCGCGGTTCCTGCATCGCCGCCTGCACCGCCATGCGCAACCGAAAGCGTCGAACCCGACGCGATTCCGCCCACGATATCGAATCCGCCGTTGCCGCCGCCGCCACCGATCGACTGCGCGAGAATTCCGTTTGAGAAGTCGCCGTTCGTCAAAATTTGAATCGCGTTCGCGGAGCTGCCGGCGTTTACGCCGACGCTGCCGCTGCCGCTGCCGGTTCCGCCGGCGCCGCCCATCGAGAGGCCGAGATTGAAACCGCCCGTTACGCCGTCGGTCGTTGCAAAGCCACCGTTACCGCCGCCGCCGCCGATCGATTGCGCCGCGATACCGTTCGATGAATCGCCTTGCGTTTGTATGTTTGCGTTGGTCGTAACGTTGACGGTGCTCGCCGTTCCACCGGCGCCGCCCGTCGTTCCGTAAGAGAACGACGTGTCGTTGCCTTGCGTGAGCGTGGCAGCGACGGCCCATCCAGAGTTACCGCCGCCGCCACCGATCGATTGCGCGAGTATGCCGTTCGATGCGGTTCCATTAGTTTGAATCGCGTTGTTGTTGATGACCGTAACGGTGTCGGCGTTGTTGCCGCTTCCGCCGGTGCCACCGAATGCAGCGTTTGCCGCAAATCCAACCGAGCCGACTGCGGAGATCGCAAAGCCGCCGTTACCGCCGCCCCCGCCGATCGATTGCGCTGCAATACCGTCGGAGACGTCGCCGTTCGTCGTAATCGTGCTCGAGCTGCTGACGTAAACGTTGCCGGAGGTCCCGCCCGATCCGCCCGCGCCGCCCATCGATGCACCAAGACTCCACCCGGGAGTGATGTTGGCTGCGACGGCAAACCCGCCGTTGCCGCCGCCGCCGCCGATCGATTGCGCTAAAATGCCGTCGGATTGCGAACCGCTCGTATAAATTTGCGCCGAATTGTTGTAGACGGTGACGTCGACGCCGTTTCCGCCCGTACCGCCGCTCGTTCCGAAACTATGACTGAGTGCACCGGTGACGCCGCCGCTAAAACTCAAACCTGCGGATACGTCGAACGCGCCGTTGCCGCCGCCGCCGCCGATGGACTGTGCCGTGATCGCAGCCGAGTTGTCGCCACCGGTTTGAATGCTGCCGGTGTTGTTGACGATCACCGTTCCAGCATCTCCGCCGCCGGCCGCTGCGCCGTAGTTCATCCCGAGCGCAGCTTCGAGCGTACCGGTGACACTGAGGCCGCCGTATCCGCCGCCGCCGCCGATCGATTGCGCTAAGATACCGCCGGAGTTTTCGCCGGTCGTAATAATGTTGTCGAACGAAGCCGCAACGACGTCTGCGCCGGCGCCCGCAGCTCCGCCGCTGCCGAACGTATACGTCGACTTCACGCCCGTGCTCGTGATCTTGCCGGATGCGCTAACGCCGCCCGATCCGCCGCCGCCGCCGATCGATTGCGCGGTAATGCCGACCGAGTTGTCGCCGAGCGTTGAAATCTGCGTGTAGCTCGAGATCGTTACCATGCCAGCGTCGGCGCCGGTTCCGCCGCCGCCGCCCTCGCCGAACGCCAAGGCTTTGTTGGCGCTCGCCGTACCGCCAACCGCGAGGCCTCCGTTGCCGCCCCCGCCGCCGATCGATTGCGCGAGAATGGCACCGGAATTTTCGCCGTTCGTGTAGATCTGTACGTCGTTTCCGAGCGCGCCGCTGTCGACGGTTACCCTCGATGCATAATTGCCGTCGCCGCCTGCGCCGCCCATCGCTACGTCGAGCGAATTCGTCCCCGCAAGTGAAGCCGCGACGCTGAATCCGCCATTGCCGCCACCGCCGCCGATCGATTGCGCGATGATGCCGTCCGACGAATTGCCTTGCGTTTGAACGTCGGTAACGCTTGCAACCGTTACCGCTCCCGCATACCCACCGCCACCGCCCGCGCCGCCATAACCGAGTCCGAGCGATGTTCCGCTCGAGACGTCACCTGCGATATGGAAGCCACCGTTGCCGCCGCCGCCGCCAAGGGATTGCGCAAGAATACCGTTCGCGAAATCGCCGCTCGTCAAAATCTGTATCGTGTTGCCGGCGCCGCCCGCGTTGACGGTGACGGTGTCGCTATTACTTCCCGTTCCACCCGCGCCGCCGAACGATAATCCGACCGCCGTTCCGCCGCTGATGCCGCCTGCAATCGAGAATCCGCCGTTACCGCCGCCGCCGCCGATCGATTGCGCCGCGATGGCGTTTGATGAATCGCCTTCCGTTTGAATATTCGCCGTCGTTGTAACGGTAACAGTCGAGGCGCTGCCGCCGGAACCGCCGCTGGTTCCCCATGCGAAGGATGCGTCGTTGCCTTGACTGAGCGTGCTCGCAATTGCCCAACCGGAGTTACCGCCGCCTCCGCCGATCGATTGCGCGAGAATGCCGTTCGACGCTTCTCCCGCCGTTCCGATTTGGCCGGTGTCCTCGACCGTAACGGCGTTACCGTTATTACCGCTGCCGCCGGTGCCGCCAATTGCAATGTTCGCCGACGTGCCGGTCGTCATGATTGCGGAAACTGCGTAACCGCCGTTTCCGCCGCCGCCACCGATCGACTGCGCTGCGATGCCGTCGGAAATATCGCCGTTGGTTACGATGGCGCTCGAGCTCGTGACGTCGACCGTACCCGAGTAACCGCCCGAACCGCCGGCGCCGCCGAGCGCCATTCCGAGGCCCCAGCTGGCTGCAACGCTACCATTGATTGCGTAACCGCCGTTACCGCCGCCGCCGCCAATTGACTGCGCCAAGATGCCGTCGGACTGAACGTCTTGCGTCAGGAGCGCAGCCGCAGTGTTGTCGACGGTGACGTTGTTTGCATTACCGCCCGTGCCGCCGCTCGTACCAAAACTGTGACTGAGTCCCGCGGTCGCACCGCCGCTCGCTGCGCTAACGGAGATATCCATTGCGCCGTTACCGCCGCCGCCGCCGATTGATTGTGCAACGATCGCCGCAGAGTTTTGCCCAGACGTTTGAATCGCGCCGGAATTCGTGACGGACACGATGTTCGCGTCGCCGCCACCGCTCGATGCGCCGTAATTCATGCCGAGATCGGTTGCGAGCGTTCCGGCAACACTCAACCCGCCGAATCCGCCGCCGCCGCCAATCGATTGTGCGAGAATGCCGTCGGAATTATCGCCGGCGGTCGCGATCGAATCGTACGACGTCACGTAAACTGCACCGCCATCGCCGGCTGAGCCGCCGCTACCGAATGTGTAGCTCGCCTTCGCGCCGGTGTTCGTGATTTTTCCGGATGCGCTGAATCCGCCCGAGCCGCCGCCGCCGCCGATCGATTGCGCAGCGATACCAATCGAGTTGTCGCCGGCTGTGACGATGTCGCTGTAGCTCGTCACGGTTACGGTATTTGCCGTGTTGCCCGTTCCGCCGCTGCCGCCTTCGCCGAACGCCATCGCCATCGAGCTCGATCCCGACGCGCCAACTGCGAATCCGCCGTTACCGCCGCCGCCGCCGATTGACTGCGCGAGAATGCCGGCGGAATTTTCACCGTTCGTGAAGATGTCCACGACGCTTCCGGATGCGCCGCTGCCGACGGTTACGGTCTGTGCAGTGTTCCCGTTACCACCGGCACCACCGAGGCCGATCGTCAAGGCGTTGCCGCCGCTGAGCGCGCCCGCAACGCTGAATCCGCCGTTACCGCCGCCGCCGCCGATCGATTGTGCGATGATGCCGTTTGCGGAATTGCCGAACGTTTGAATGTCGCTGACGCTGTTGACGGTAACCGTACCGGCGGTTCCGCCATCGCCGCCCGCGCCGCCGTAGCCAAGCGTAAGCGCCGAACTGCTCGAGATATCGCCGGCGACCGAGAATCCGCCGTTACCGCCGCCACCACCCAGCGATTGTGCGAGAATGCCGTTCGAGAAATCGCCGCTCGTCAAAATCGAGATCGCGTCTCCGGCACTGCCCGCGATTACGCCGACATTATTGCTTCCGCTTCCGCTGCCGCCCGCGCCGCCGAACGCTAGCCCAAGCGAATAGCCGCCGGAAATATTTCCGGCGACTGCAAATCCGCCGTTACCGCCGCCGCCGCCGATCGATTGCGCCGCGATACCGTCCGATGAATCACCGAGCGTCTCGATGCTTGCGGTCGTCGAAACGTCGACGGTGAAACCGGTTCCGCCCGCGCCGCCCTTTGCACCGTACGCGACCGATGCATCGTTGCCTTGACCGAGCGTGCCGGCAATTGCCCAACCGGAATTACCGCCGCCGCCACCGATCGATTGCGCGAGAATGCCATCCGACTGTGAGCCTGCTGTCGCGATCTGGCCGGTGTTGACGACCGTTACCGCGTTGCCGTTATTACCGTTTCCGCCGTTACCGCCGATTGCAACGTTCGCCGACATTCCGGTCGAGCCGACCGCAGAGATTGCAAAGCCGCCGTTACCGCCGCCGCCGCCGATCGACTGCGCTGCAATAGCGTCCGAAAGATCGCCGTTCGTAATGATGACGCTGGAATTCGTAACGCCGACGGTACCCGAATATCCACCCGAGCCGCCGCTTCCGCCGAGACCAATTCCGAGCGCCCAACCCGGCGCGATGTTACCGTTGATTGCATCGCCGCCGTTACCGCCGCCGCCACCGATCGATTGCGCGAGAATGCCGCCTGACTCGGCGCCGCTCGTGTAGATTTCGACAGCGCTGTTGGCAACCGTGACGTTGCCGGCATTTCCGCCGACACCGCCGCTCGTTCCGAGGCTATGGCTGAGCCCTGACGTAGCGCCGCCGGTCGCTAAACCTCCGGAGATATCCAAAGCACCATCGCCACCACCACCGCCGATCGACTGCGCCGTAATCGCAACCGAGTTATTGCCGCTGGTTTGAATGCTGCCGGTATTGGTGACGTTGACGACGTCACCGTTACCGCCGCTGCCGGCCGAAGCACCGTAGTCTTGGCCGAGCGATGCAGCCAGTGTGTCGGCAAGTTTGAGTCCGCCGTAACCGCCGCCGCCACCGATCGATTGCGCGAGAATGCCGCCCGAATTATCGCCGCTCGTAATGATCGTATCGTACGAATTAACCGTAACGGCCTTGCCGTCGCCGGCCATTCCGCCGCTGCCGAACGTGTAGCTGCCCTTCGCGCCGGTGCTGTTAATCTTGCCCGACGCACCGAAGCCACCCGCACCGCCGCCACCGCCGATTGATTGCGCCATGAGACCGACGGAATTGTCGCCGCTGGTATCGATGTCGGTGTAGCTCGTTACCGTGACGGTGCTTGCATCATCTCCCGTACCGCCGGAGCCGCCTTCACCGAACGCGAGCGCTTTCGAAGAACTGATTGCACCGCCGGCCGCGAATCCACCGTTGCCGCCGCCGCCACCGATCGATTGCGCGAGAATACCGCCGGAATTCGTTCCGCTCGTAAAGATGTCGACGACGTTCGTCGATGCCCCGCTGTCAACGGTTACGGCGCCCGCGACGTTCGCGTTTCCACCGGAGCCGCCCATCCCGATCGTCAGCGAGTTCGCGCCCGCGATGCTTCCGGCGACGCTGAATCCGCCGTTGCCGCCGCCGCCGCCGATCGATTGCGCAACAATGCCGGTCGACGAGTCGCCGAACGTTTGAATGTTGCTGACGCTATTGACGTAGACCGAACCTGCGTGCCCGCCGTCGCCGCCGGTGCTGCCGTATCCGAGCGTAAAGGATGATCCCGCCGAGACCGTTCCCGACACGTCGAAGCCGCCGTTGCCGCCGCCGCCACCGATCGACTGCGCAAGAATACCATTCGAGAAATCGCCTGCGGTAAGAATCGTAACAGCGTCAGCAGCGGTGCCGGAATGCACGTAAACGTTGCCGCTGTAGCTTCCGTTCCCACCCGCGCCGCCTTCCGCGAAGCCGAGCTGCTTGCCGCCGCTGATTCCGCCGGTGACTGCAAAGCCGCCGTTGCCGCCGCCACCACCGATCGACTGCGCGACAATTCCGCCGGCTGAATCTCCATACGTTTGGATGCTCGCCGTGTTCGTGACGTGTACGTTCTCAGAGTTACCACCGGAACCGGCACTGTTGCCGTACGCGATGGAAGCATCGTTGCCGAGATCGAGCGTGCCGGCAACGGCCCATCCGGAATTACCGCCGCCGCCGCCGATCGATTGCGCAAGAATACCGGTTGAACCCGTACCGGTAACGACGCCACCGACATCGCTGCCCGTGACGATGATGCCGCTGTTCGTCACCCTGACGACGCCCGAGGAGTTACCGCTTCCGCCGCTACCGCCAATGGCAGTCGTGGCAGTGAGTCCCGTCGAGCCCGTTGCTGCAACGGCAAATCCGCAGTTACCGCCGCCGCCGCCGATCGACTGCGCCATAACGCCGTCGGAAAGATCACCGGTCGTCATGATTTGACTCGAGCTCGTAACCGTAACGTTTCCAGCCGTACCGCCGCTTCCGCCGCCGCCGCCGAGTGCAACGTTCAATCCCCAGCCCGGCGAGACGTTTCCAGAGATCGCGAAGCCGCCGTTGCCGCCGCCGCCTCCGATTGATTGTGCAACGAGCGCGCTGGATTGCGAACCCGAAGTAATCAACATCGCAGCACTATTAGCAACGATCACGTTGCCGGCGTTTCCGCCATCACCGCCCGACGACCCGAGTGCGTCGGTAATGCTCGACCCGATGCCCGATTGCGTCGCGAGGCCGACACTGATTGCAAATCCGCCGTCGCCGCCGCCGCCGCCGATCGATTGCGCGATGAGGGCGTTCGAGTTGTTACCGCTCGTTTGAATGCTGCCGTAATTCGTCAGCGTGACGTCGGTCGCGTTACCGCCGCACGACGCGCCGCTCGCGCATCCATTCCCAAGACCGAGACCAATCGCATTCGTCGCCGTGTCGACGAGCGAGCCCAGAAGCGACATTCCACCGAAGCCGCCGCCGCCGCCAATCGATTCGGCGAGAATGCCGTTCGAATTTTGCCCCGTCGTAACGATCGTGTCCAAGCTGCTGACGTTTACCGAACCCGCATCGCCACCCGAACCGCCGCTGCCGAAATCCATTCTGCCGGCAACTCCGGTCGAAGCGACCGATGCGCTCGCCGTAAATGCCGCGTTACCGCCGCCGCCGCCGATCGATTGGGCAACGATACCCGATGAGTTGTCGCCGGTCGTGAGGATCGCGCTATTGCTTGCAACGGTAACCGTCGATGCGGTCGCACCGCTTCCACCTGCGCTCCCCAGATTGAGTCCCGTCGTAAAACTCGACGACGTGGTCGCCGTTCCGACAACGCCGAAGCCGCCGTTGCCGCCACCGCCGCCGATCGATTGCGCGAGGATGCCATCCGAATTCGTTCCGACGGTTTGGATCGTCACCGCAGACGTCGAAGTACCGCTGGTGACGAGCACCGTACCGCCGGTGTTGCCCGTACCGCCGTCGCCGCCGAAATTCAGTCCGAATGCATTGGACGTCGAAAGATCGGCAGTAATACTGAAGCCTCCGTTGCCGCCGCCGCCGCCGAGCGATTGCGCGATAATGCCGGCCGATTGATCGCCCCACGTAAAGATGTTCGAATTACTGGTGACCGCGACGTTTCCGGCTGCGCCGCCGGTTTCGCACTGAATCACGCCACCGCATGGAACACCGAACGATGCAGCCGTCGCGCCGCCGCCATATCCAAGCGTAAATGAAGGTCCGCTCGATAGTGAGCCTGCGATGTTCCAGCCGCCGTTGCCGCCGCCGCCGCCGACCGATTGCGCGACAATTCCCGCTGATTGCGCGCCAAATGTCTCGATCTGAACTGCGCTCGTCGCGCTTCCGCTCGTGACGTTGACGTCGCCTGCGGTGTTGCCGTCCCCGCCTGTCCCGCCGAAGCCGAGCGTCATTGCATAACTGCCGCTGATTCCGCCGGAGACGTTGAATCCGCCGTTGCCGCCGCCGCCGCCAAGTGATTGCGCGATTATTCCGCCGGACGAATCACCGTGGGTTGTAATGTCGGCACCATTGGTGACATAGACCGTTCCCGAGTATCCGCCGCTGCCGCCGCTTCCGCCGAATCCGGCCGTGACCGCACTCGCTTCAGTAAGTGTTGCCGCAACCGTGAACCCGCCGTTGCCGCCGCCGCCGCCGATTGATTGCGCAAGTATCCCTGAGGATTGATCGCCATGCGTTACGATCGTGCCGGTACTGGTGTTCAGCACGTTGACGGCGCCCGCGTACCCACCGGTTCCACCGCTCCCGCCGAACGCAAAGTTTGCAGCGGTTCCGGCCGAGCCGCTAGCCGAGATCGCGAAACCACCGTTTCCGCCGCCGCCGCCGATCGATTGCGCTGCGATTGCGTTCGAGAGATCGCCTTGCGTCGTGATCGTACTCGAGCTCGTCACGCTAACGGATCCTGCGTCGCCGCCGGTACCGCCGCTGCCGCCCATCGCTAAACCGAGGCTCCAGCCGCTGGTGAGATTTCCGGCGACTGCGAATCCACCGTTGCCGCCGCCACCACCGATCGACTGCGCGAGAATACCGGTCGCATTCGAGCCTATCGTCGAGAGTGAAATCGCCGTGCTGCCGTCCGAATTTACAACGGTAACATCGCCCGAGTTGCCGCCGGTGCCGCCTGCAGCGCCGAATGCCGTTTTCAGCCCGCTTATTCCACCGCCCGACGCCGAGATGCCGCCGGAAATATCGAATCCGCCTTCGCCACCGCCGCCACCGATTGACTGAGCGACGATTGCGTTCGAAAAATTGCCCGTACTGTTCGTTACGTTCCCGGTCGCAATCGACGCACTGTTCGTGACACTGACGTCATTCGATCCGCCGCCGCTGTCACTGCTTCCGAAACTTACACCGAGCGCGCTTTCGATTTGTCCGGTGATACCGATGCCGCCGTAGCCGCCGCCACCACCGATCGACTGCGCGAGAATGCCGTCCGACGTGTCGCCTTGCGTCGTGATTCCCGACGTGCTCGAAACCGTTACGGTTCCGGAATTTCCACCGCTGCCGCCGCCACCGAAACCAACGCTCGCGCTAGCGCTTCCATTTTTTGCGTTGATGCTGCCCTTGACGTGCATCCCGCCGTTGCCGCCGCCACCGCCGATCGATTGCGCCGCGATGCCCGTCGAAGAATCGCCAAACGTCAGAATCGTACTGTTGCTCGTGACGGTCACGTCGGAGCTTGTGTTTCCCGTGCCGCCTGTTGAGCCGACCGCATCGCCGAAAGACGTGCCGTTCGCGATCGTGCCGGCAACGGACATTCCTCCGTTACCGCCGCCGCCGCCGATACTTTGCGCCAGAATTCCGTCGGCGAAATCACCACCGTCAATACCGGTTATGATCGAAACCGGCGTGCTCCCCAGGCCACTCGTGACCGTAACCGCGCTCGCGGTTCCCCCGCTTCCACCGTTGCCGCCAAGTGAAACGCCGATCGCCGTTCCGTTCGCGAGATCGCCGGCAACGCTGAAGCCACCATTACCGCCGCCGCCACCGATCGATTGCGCAACGATACCTGAGGATTGATCGCCGCCCGTCATCACTGAACTGTTCGAGCTGACGGTTACGGACGAAGCCGTTCCACCGCTTCCGCCTTTACCGCCGATGCTGACCGTGGCCGAGGTTCCATTCGAAAGAGATCCGGCGATTGAAAATCCGCCGTTGCCGCCACCACCACCGATGGATTGCGCGAGAATACCGTCGGATTGCGCGTCCTGCGTAGTTATCGTAACGAGATTCGTCGACGTGCCGCTCGAGAGGAACACGATGCCCGCGTCGCTTCCCGCGCCGCCTTTTCCGCCAATCGAGACGCTAGCCGTCGCGCCGTTCGTAAGGTCACCGGCAATGCTGAAGCCGCCGTTACCGCCGCCGCCACCAAGTGACTGCGCAACCAGACCCGCAGAGTTCGAACCGCTCGTCGAGACGTTGCCGTTGCTCGACAGCTCGGCTGACGACGCGCTGCCTCCGGCACCGCCGGTTCCACCTAAGCTGACGCTCGCGGCGCCGCCGTTCGAAATCGTGCCCGCGACGCTCCATCCACCATTCCCGCCGCCTCCGCCAAGCGATTGCGCAAGTATGCCATCGGCGTTATTACCGCCGGTGGAAATACTTCCGACGCTCGTAACTTGAACGGAGCCCGCATCTGCGCCGCCGGAACCGGAACCTCCGAGCGAAACCGCAGCGCTCGATCCTCCCGAAATTCCGCCTGCAATACTGAATCCACCGTTGCCGCCACTACCGCCAACCGATTGCGCGAAGATACCAACTGCACTGTCGTCGTGCGTCGCGACGTTGCCGATGCTCGAGACGGTGACGTTGTTTGCATCAGCCCCGCTTCCACCGCTGCCGCCCATGCTGAATTGCGCAGCGCCGCTGGCGGAAAGCGTTCCGCCGACACTCCATCCACCGTTACCGCCGCCGCCGCCGATCGATTGCGCGGTGATGCCATTCGATGCGACTCCGTACGTGGTGATCGAGCCCGTGTTCGTGACGCTAACCGTCGAAGCGGTTCCGCCGTTGCCGCCGCCGCCGCCGATCGAAACAGCGGCTGCGAGATCGCCGCCGGCACCCGCAATGCTGAATCCGCCGTTACCGCCGCCGCCGCCGATCGATTGCGCAATAATACCGCCGGCGGAATTGCCGTACGTCGTAATCGAGTTGCCATTCGTGACGTTGACGAAGCTTGCGTTCGATCCGCCGCCGCCGCTGCCGCCGAGGCTGCCGCCGATTCCGGCGTCGCCGCCGCCACCCGCGCCGATGCTAAAGCCGCCGTTACCGCCGCCGCCGCCGATCGATTGCGCGAGAATTCCGATCGAGCCGTTGCCGTCTGTATTAATGGTGGAACCGCTCGAGCTAACGGTGACCGAACCAGCAGTTGCGCCGCCCGCTCCGCTTCCGCCGAGCGAAATACCGGCGCCGACACTGCCGCCCAATCCCGCAGCAACGCTGAACCCGCCGTTACCGCCGCCGCCGCCGATCGACTGGGCCTCGATGCCGATCGAATCGTTGCCGGTCGTCGCGATATTTCCGTTGCTCGACACTGAGACGTAATTTGCTTGACCGCCTGACCCACCCGAACCGCCGATGCTTACACCGGCCGCAGCGCCGGCCGAAAGCGAACCTGCAATACTGAATCCGCCGTTACCGCCGCCGCCACCGATCGATTGCGCGAGAATTCCGTTCGAGTTATTTCCGTACGTCGTGATGTTGCCGGTGTTCGCAACGTAAACAGAACTTGCAGTCCCGCCCGATCCGCTGCCGCCGCCGATACCAACGCCGCCGGCGAAATCAACTCCGCCGCTACCCGCGACGCTAAAGCCGCCATTACCGCCGCCGCCACCGATCGATTGCGCGAGAATTCCGTTTGAGTTATCCGAGCCGCATTGGTTGCCGACGCAATTGCCGGCAAGGCCGGTCTGGATGTTCGTATAGCTTACGATGGTGACGCTCGACGCAGTGCTTCCGGCTCCGCCGTCTCCGCCGACTCCGCCGGCGAGCGCAGCACCGCCTGAAAGTGCGCCTGAAATTGCAAACCCGCCGTTACCGCCGCCACCGCCAACCGACTGCGCAACGATGCCGGATGAATTGGAACCTTGCGTATTGATCGTCGCCATGCTCAACGACGAGTTCCCGCTATAGACGGTGACCGTATTGGCATCGCCGCCGGTGCCGCCGCTGCCACCGACCGAACCGGTCAGTGTTGCGCCGCCGCTTATTCCGCCCGCGATGCTGAAGCCGCCGTTGCCGCCGCTACCGCCGAGACTTTGCGCAAAGATTCCGTTCGAGTTGTCGCCGGTCGTGCTGATCGTGTCGTTGCTGTTCGAAACCGAAACTGCGCCGGCACTCCCCGCATTGCTTCCGTTACCGCCGACCGCGAGCGATGCATTGCCGGCGAGCGAGAGCGCACCCGCGACGCTGAATCCGCCGTTGCCGCCGCCGCCGCCGATTGATTGCGCGATGATGCCGGTTGCGCCGGACCCGCCGGTTGTGATGTTGCCGTAATTGGAAACCGTGACGACGCTTGAGCTGCCGCCGCTGCCGCCGCTGCCGCCGACTCCGAATGCTGCGCCAGCGATTCCCGCAAGCGTTGCACCAACGGCGTAGCCGCCATTGCCGCCGCCGCCGCCGACGCTTTGCGCGAGAATTCCAGTTGAGTCCGTACCGTAGGTATGAATGTTACCGGTGCTACCGACGTTGACGTAGCTTGCATTTCCGCCGCTGCCACCGCTCCCGCCGACCGCAGCACTGACGCCTGCGAGGCTTGCGCTCGCGGCGATGCTCTCGCCGCCGTTGCCGCCGCCGCCACCGATGCTTTGCGCAACGATTCCGATCGAGTCGCTGCCGTACGTCGTGATGTTGTTGTCGCTAGTTACATTGACGACGCCCGCGCCACCGCCGCTGCCGCCGCCACCACCGACACCGAACGCACCGCTGACGAGACCAACGCTCGCCGCGACCGCCATGCCGCCGTTGCCGCCACCACCGCCGACCGATTGTGCAAGAATTCCGTTCGATTGATAACCGTCTGTCGTAATTGAACCGAGCGTGCCGTTGCTCGTGATGATGACATTTCCACCGGCGCCGCCACTGCCGCCACTGCCGCCGAGCGCGAATGCCGCAGCAATCGATCCAACCGACACTGAGATTGCGTAGCCGCCGTTGCCACCGCCGCCACCAACCGATTGCGCAACGACTCCGTTTGAACGATCGGCTTCGCCGCCGTAACCGGTATTGATGTTGCCGCCATCCAAATTGACGGTGACGGTTTGACCTTGGCCGCCGCTGCCGCCACTTCCACCAATCGCAAGCGTCGATCCAAAACCTGCGGCGAGTGAACCACCACCGTTGCCGCCGCCACCGCCGACGGACTGCGCGAAGATCCCCGCGGAATCGCTTGCGTACGTCGTAAGATTGCCGCTGTTCGTAACGTTGACGGTTCCACCATCACCGCCCGCGCCGCCGGTTCCGCCGATCGACTCTAGCCAACCGCCTGACGTGCCACCATTTCCGCCGCCACCGCCAACCGACTGCGCGAAGATTGCTTGCGCACCAAACAAACCGTTGCTGGCGACGCCGGTGTACGTGTGCGTCGTAATACTGCCGCTATTCGTAACGGAAACGTTGCCTGCACCGCTCGTCGAGCTACCGTTGCCGCCCAGCGACGCGAGACCGGTTGCGCTACCACCGTCGCCGCCATGCCCGCCGATGCTTTGTGCAAGAATGCCTTTTGCGACTTGTCCGAGCGTGGAAATTGAACCGTTGTTTGTAACGGTAACGTTCGAACCGGCGCCACCCGCGCTACCACTTCCGCCCTGGTCGTAAATCGCGCCGCTCGATCCGCCTGAACCGCCGCCGCCGCCAATCGATTGCGCGACGAGTCCATATGCATAATCGCCCTGCGTCGCGATCGACGTGCCGCTCTGCGTCGTGACGGTTACGTTGCCGCCGGAACCGCCGTTGCTTCCGTCGCCGCCGAAGCTGACGATACCGTCGAGACTTCCGCCCGCACCACCGAATCCGCCGACGCTTTGCGCGAGAATTCCGTACGAGCTTGTACCCGCGGTGAACACCGACCCGCCGCTTCCGAGTGTTAGCGCAACATCGCTGCCTGCTTGCGCTTGGTTGCCGGAACCGCCGCTTCCATAAAATAAACTGAAGCCGCCGCCGCCGTTACCGCCGCCGCCGCCAATGCTTTCAGCGAGAATACCGAACGCGTTGTTACCGAACGTGAAGATGTTGCTTTGAACGTCGAGATAAACGGTACCGCCCGCGCCACCCGGACCACCATTACCGCCGCCTCCGGTGAAACCGTCGCCGTCTCCACCCGAGCCGCCGACGCCGCCTGCGCTTTGCGCGAAAACGCCGTATGCTCCATCGTTTGCAGTGACAACCGAGAGACCACTTGGTGTGAACAGAGGCGAGGATATAGATGATCCGATGCTGCCACCGTTGCCGCCGCCGCCGCCGCCCGCTCCGCCGCCGCCGCCATACCAATCGCCGCCCGAACCACCATTGCCGCCGTTGGTTTGAAAATTGATGCCGTTGCCGCTGCTCGGGAAAATCACGCCGCTGATTGTGGGGAACGATGCGGTTAACGTTCCACCGTTGCCGCCACCACCGCCGGAATCCGGCGAAACAAAGAGCGCGCCGTCGCGGCCGTTGCTACCACCGCCACCATTGGAGATGTCGTTTTGCGAACCGTTTGTCTGTGGACCGGGGACTGTCGGCGTGGTCGAGCTGCTCGAACAGTTGACGATGTAGCTGCCGCCGCTCGGTGTGAGCGTACACGTAGCTGCGCGCGCGTGCGTCGCCGCCAATGACATATATAGCGGAAGCGCGAGTGCGCACGCCGAGACAAGCCGGACGAAGCGCGACAACATCACGGGACGAGAATCATCTCCGTGGGCGTGTTCAAATTCGGGAACGTTCCTGAGAGCGAGGCCGCCGAAACGGTGCCCGTCGTTGATGTCTCCGTGAACGCCTTCATCCCAGTCGAAGTCAGGACATAAAACGTTTTCGAGTGCGAATCAAAGACCATCGCCGTCGGCGACGACACTGAGAATCCGGACAACGATTGTGCGGCGCCGCTCGTGTTGTACGCAGTGATCGCGCTCGAGCCTTTGTTGGCCGCGAATATCCAGCCCCAATTCGGATCGTACGCCAGTCCGCTCGGATTGCTAAGCGACGTCGTCCACGACGCCGTGGTTCCGGCGCCTCCAGCTTCGGTGAATTCGTAAATCTTGTTGCCGGTACCCGACGCTAAGAAAATGTAGTTGTCCACAGAGTCGTACGCCAGCGCCGTCGCATTCGCGATATTCGAAATCGTCGAGAAGCCCGCGCCCGCCGTGCCGCCGCTCGCGTATGCCTCCATCGTCTGACCACTGGCTGCCAGATTCGCGAGATACAACTGATCGTTGTGCGGATCGTAAACAACCGGTCCTGGTGACGCTATTCCTACGAACGCTCCCGGGAGCGTCGTTGCCGTCGAGGGCGGAACGTACGCCTTGACCGATGGGCCGCCGACGTTCGTAACGTAGATGTCACCCTCATGGGTATCGGTCGTATCCGTACTGTTGTCGATTGCGATGCCTTGCGGCGTGCTCACGGTGAACGCCGGTGAGAGCGTTTTCTGATTTCCTTGCTCGTCGTACGCTGTGACGGAGCCGCCGCCGCCGGAATTCAGCACGAATATCCACGGCTGATAGAGCTGAAGCTGCACGGTCTCGGTAAACGCCGTCGTCGGTCCGCTACTCGGCACCGGCGTCGCTACGATTGTCAGGCTCGTGTTCGACGAAAGCGCCGGATTCGTTGCACTGTATGATGAGGTCAGCGTCCAGACGTTCGTGCCCGGCGACGGCGTCGCGAGCGCGAACGACGCCGTCGGCGACGGTGCGATCGAGGGCGACGGCATCGCGCCGACGATCGTATTGCCGTCGGCATCCTCGAGCACGACGGCAAATTGCACGGCCGTGTTACCGTAGATTTGGAAGCCGTTGCTCGCGCTGCCCGTCATACGGCTCGCGTTCGCCGTCTGCGACTGCACGACGACGGAAGCGACGATTCCGCCCAACGTCAGGTTCAGCGTATTCGCATTTCCGGCAACGACCGTATAAGAGACATTCGTCGCACCGGAGAGCGGATTGTTGCTCGCGTCTTCGAGGGTGAATGAAAACGTGTGGTTGCCCGGCGCAATGCTAAACGGGACGGTGCACGTGACCGGTGGCCCTGCGGCGCAATCGGTATTCGTCGAAGGAACCAGCGAGATCGGCGTCTGGACATTTCCGTCGACCGAGTAAGCGAGCTGTGTCGTTGACGATGAAATATACTTCGGACGGCGCCGTTCGCTCTGTGACGAGCCGCCCGTGGCCGGGATGACTATATGAAGGTAGAAACCAGATTTCGGCTGACTGCCGCCACTACCGTTACCGCCCGTGCTGCCGCCACCATTCGTCAAGCCTGAAAGAACACTGCCGCCGCCGCCGCAGCCGGCGGCAAAAGCCGCAAGCATTGCAAATGCGATCATGGCGATGCGCGCATGCAAAGTGCTCAATGCAGTGTCACTCCGAAGGTGGAGTAGGTGATCGTCACCGTGATGTTCGAGCTGAACCCACCGAGCCCAATCGTGCAGGAGCCCACCGACGGTGACCCTATCGCCGTTACCGTGTAAGTTGACGACGAATCCGACGATGGCTGTGTGATCGTCGCGAAATTGCTGCACGTGCCGCTCGCCGGAATTGTGCCGATGAGCAAGTTACCGTAGGTGGTGCCGGTCCAGCCCGCTTGCGACGCGGTGAACGTAAACGTCGAGCCGGTTCCGCTCGTCGCGTAGAGATCGATCTCCGGATTGCTCGAACTGTTAACGGGACCGGAGTACACGATTGAAGAGAGCGAGGGCGAGAAACTCGCCGTTTGCGTCGTTGCGCTGGTCGCACTCGCGGTGAGCGTCACCGGATTGACCGCTATACCCGTATAGTTGAGGGCGAGCTGTTGCGTGCCTGACGTCAACGTAACGGATTGACTTGCAGCTCCGCCGTTGACTGAGAGCGTCGTTGACGGATCGCTGCTCGTGACCGTCACGGAATTCGCGAACCCACTGTTGACCTGTGCGTTGCTGGAATTGAACGCCTTGAAGTTCAGAAGCTGATTGGTCTCCGACGTACCGGCACTTCCGCTCGGAAGCGTCCCAAACGAGAACGAAGTGACGGTTTGTCCGCCGCCACCCGGTGTCGGTGTGGCCGTGGGTGTGGTCGTTGGGAACGCAGTCGGCGTTGGAGTCGGCGTGCCCGGCGTCGCTGTCGGAGCCAGCGTCGGTGTCGTCGTCGGGCTTGGCGTCGGTGTTGCGGTCGCGGTCGGCGTTGGGATCGGCGTCGGCGTTGGGGCCGGCGTCGTCGTCGGAGTTGGAGTTGGCGTCGGCGTCGCTGTATGGGTCGGCGTCGGGTTCGGGGTCGGCGTCGCGATCGGCGTGCCCGTCCCACCCGGTGTGGGAGTCGGCGCAGGCGTCAAGGTCGTCGTCGGAGCGGCGGTCGGAGTCGCTGTCGTCGTGCCGCTTGCTATTGGTGTCGGCGTCGCGCCGGGTGTCGGCGTACTGCTGCTGCTCGGAGTCGGTGTCGCTACGCTGCTTGGAGCAACGCTCGGTGACGACGTCGGTGCAACGCCGCCGGTGTAGAGCGCGAAGTAGACGGTGCCGTTGGCCGGGATCGAAAGCGAGCCGGTCGCGTCCATCGGAAACGCGACTGCGCCATTGCTGACGTCGGCCGGTCCGGCGACCGTCGTCCACGCGTTGTTCTCGAGCTGCGCTAAATAAAAAGGTCCCTGCGTTTGCAACGACGCGGGCAACGTGATCGTGAATCCCGGATAGCCCGTGAACGTCACTGCGCCGCTTGCAGTGAGCGTGATGTACAGAACCGGCGTCAATCCACCCGAGTCGAGCGGATGACGATACGTACTCAAACCACGACGATGCAGAAGCGGCGTGATGCCGGCCGGTGCATTGACGTCGAGGCCGATCGTGATCGGTGCCGCGATCGCTGCAGGCGGCACCACCATCGTTCCACCGAACGATGCAACGGTTGGAAGCGGAACGCTTGTCGCGCTCGAGATCGGCGTGAATTGATTGTTCGCTGATTGTTGCGTGCAGGTCGGTGCCGTGCCGCTGAAGCCGCCTGGACATGCAGTAACTTGCTGCGCGGGAACTGCGTATGAACTTCCGCCGCCGCCGCCGCACGCGACAAAAGCGCCCGCGCTCAACAGCAGCACGAACGTCCCGAACGCGGTTCTCACCGACGTGCCGTTGAAAATAACTATTAAGACCTCGGAAAACCGTTCGTACGCAGCGACATACGTTCGAGCGGACAGCGACCTGAACGGTAGCTACTTGAGGACGGTAGCGCTTCCTTGTCGACTTACCAATCTATTACGTTCGCACGCTTGCTTACGAGGCTTTTACAAGGAGTTTTGTGCTTCGGGGCACAGGTCTGACGTGCTCAGGAAAGCGCCGGCAGATTCATCACGTTGCTCAGAAATCCGTGGCAATAACTCGCGCAGCGCTCGCCATCCGGGAACTGTTTGCACTCGACCGAGATCCATCCGTCGTATCCAACGGCCCGCAATGTTTCGAAAACGTCGACCCAATTGAAGATGCCGAGTCCGGGCGGAAGACGATTCGCATCGCTCACTTGCACGAACGTCATGTAACCGCTTAGCATCCCGTACACGAGCGCAGCCGGAATACTTTTCTCAACCAGACCTTGGTGATGAATGTCGGCTTCGAACGTAAGATTCTTCGCGTTGAACGATCTTATGAACTCGACGGTTTCTTTGAGTGTGTTGAGCGTGTCGAGATTGTACGGATGCTGCGGCTCGAGAACGATCTTGACGCCTTGACGCTCGGCGTACGGAAGCAGCTCTTCGAGCGCTGCGCGGAACCAACCGACTCCGGTCTTTCGATCCGGCGCCCACTTTGCTTGTCCGCGAAAACGTCCGATGCTCGAATCGACACCGTAACGCGCCGCCAGATCGATGACGGTCTTATAACGTTCGATCGCGCGTTTGCGCAACTCGGGTTCCGGCGACATGAAATACATGTTGTCGGTCTCACCGATGACGCCGGTCGAGACGGCGCAGATGACGAGGCCCGCATCCTTCACCTTCTTCTCGAATGCGACGGTATCGAACGCGGCGGGGTCGCGCGTTTGCAGCTCGACTCCGTCGTAACCCATCTTCGCCAGCGCCGGAAGAATCGTCGCGTGATCGCCTATCCACGCCATCGGCATGCGCGTCACTTCAGGCGTGACGATCGTGTAGGCTAATTTCACGCCGTGACCCCCAAACGCGTGAGATCGAAGGTCGTCAACTCGTCGAAGCCTTCCCCCAGACGAGCCGTCAGGGCGCATCGCAGCGGCTCGCGCTCGTGGACGTGCGACCCGTCGAAACTGCAGCAGCGGTCGTGGCCGAACACGATCACGTTCTGGGGATTCGAAGCGGCCCGTTCGCGCACGCGACGGATCGTCTCCTCGCTGCGCGCGAGGTCGAGCGTCATGTCGACACGCTGCGAGCACAGCTCCGCCCCATTCTTGATCGCGTCACCGGTGTAGATGTACTCGCCGCGCGCGCCCTGCGCGACGTAGGCCATGTGCCCGGGCGTGTGCCCGGGCGTAGCAACCGCTTCGATCCCAGGCACGATGACGTCCCCGTCCCCAATCCGCGACACGTTCTTGTACGTCAACAGCTTCTCGACGTGAAACTCCGCAATCGGATATTTTCCGATCGGTTGTTCCGCCGCCCACTTCAGCTCCGCATCGCCGATAAAAATCTCGGCCTTCGGAAACATCGCAAAGTTGACGCAATGATCCCAATGCGAGTGCGTGATCGCGACAGCCGTTATGTCGCCGAAATCAAGTCCGGCATCCGACAGCCGCTTCGCAAGAACGTCGCGGTGCATATAATGCCCCGTATCGAGCAGCACGTTGTGCTTCCCATCGCGCACGAGTGCAACGGTACTCCATCCCAACCCGCCGTGATAAACGCTCTTCCCCGGATAGCCTTGCTGCAGAATCGTCAACTCGTACGCCATGCGTCTCCCTCGTCCATCGGTCCGCCGACGTTGGCTTGGCGGACGCTCGACTTTTCCATCCCGGCTTCGCGAACGTCGCCGGCACCGCCCTACCGAGGGCGACGGCGAAATGTCGTCGCAACCGACCTGCCTTCAGCGTAGTATCCTTGGGTAGGATGATTAAGTCGATCGTAGGGTGGCGCGATGCCGCGGCTTCAGCCCGCGACAGTATTCTGCGTTCGCGCGCCGAGTCCGATAACCGCAAGACATCTCAGCGTTTGCTGGATCAGATGCGCGCGTGTTTGGAAGCCCGCGGCGGTGAAGTCGCGGCGCGGGCGCGGGCGGCTGCGCTCGGCAAGCAATATCTCGAGCTGGACGACGCCGGACGCGAGCAATTTTTCAAATCGCTTGCGACCTTTGACATCGATGAGGCGCTGCTGGAAGCCGCCGTTTCAGCAATGCGGGATTCTTCCGAAGAAAAGCGCCCGAGAAAGACCAGCGAGCTGCGGGCGGCGCTGCAAGCGCCGTGGGTCCGGTTGCTGACGCAGTTCAACAGCATATCGGGCGGCGTGAAGTTCTTGGTCGATCTGCGCGCCGATCTCTTGAGGATGCTCGATCGCGATCCGAAATTCGCACGCATCGACGACGATCTGCGCGAGATCCTGACCGCATGGTTCGACATCGGATTCCTCGAGCTGCGCGAGATCACATGGGACGCGCCCGCGGCGTTTCTCGAACGCCTCGCGCGTTACGAAGCCGTTCACGAAGTTCGCAATTGGCTCGACCTCAAGTATCGTTTGCAAGGCGATCGGCGCTGCTTCGCGTTCTTGCACCCGGCCATGCCCGACGAGCCGTTGATCTTCATCGAGGTCGCACTGACCGACGAACTCAGCGGCGACATCAGCGAACTCCTTGACCGCAAGGCACGACCGCTCGAGGGCGATCCGTCGGTCGCGATCTTCTACTCGATCTCGAATTGTCAGAAGGGCTTGCGGGGGATCTCGTTCGGCAACGCCCTCATCAAACGCGTTGCCGATCAGCTCTCGAAGGAATTCCGCTCGCTTCGCACGTTTGCGACTCTCTCGCCGATTCCAGGCTTCATGACATGGCTGCGCGGGCGTCTCATCGAGGATCCCGAGGGGATCGCAGCCGCGATCGGCCAGCGCGGCTGGCAACGGGATCCTGAGGTCGCCGAGGCACTGCGTATTCCGTTGATGCGGCTGTGCAGCCACTACCTTGTCCGGGAAAAGCGCGGCGGGAATTTTGCACGCGATCCGGTCGCGCACTTCCATCTCAGCAACGGGGCGCGCCTTGAGCGGATCAACTGGCTCGGCGACGTCTCGCCGAAGGGTCTGCGCGAGTCGGCCGGCATGATGGTGAACTACCTCTACGTCCTCGATCAGATCGATGACAACCATGAGGCCTATATGACGGAAGGAAAAATCGCGACCGGACCGTCCGTGAGGGACCTTTTGAAGTCGGCTCGCTAGTGGACGTAGCCGAGGAAAAGCGCGTTGCGGGCTATGCCGCAGTCGACCAGTTCGTGCGGAAAGAAATGGCCTGCATCGGTCTTGGGACCGGCTCGACCGCCTTCTTTGCGATCGAGCGGGTCGGTCAGCTCCTCGCCGAAGGCTGGTCGCTCTCCGCGGTCGTGACCTCCAAGCAGACCGAGCAGTTGTGTCGCGAGCGGAACATCCCGGTCGTCGGCTTGTGCGAAGGACCGCCGATTGCGGTTGCGATCGATGGGGCCGATGAAGTCGCTCCCGATTTCGCTCTGACGAAAGGCGGTGGCGGCGCGCTCTTTCGCGAGAAAGCCGTGGCGCTTGCGGCAGAAAAATTTGTCGTCGTCGTCGATCAGAGCAAGCTCGTACCGCGTCTCGGTAAATTTCCGTTGCCGGTTGAAGTCGTTCCGTTCACGCTCCGCTATGTCGAACGCGAGATCGCGAACATCTGTCCGAAGCTCGGCGTGCGAATGCGAGACGGAAAGCCGTTCGTCACCGACAACGGCAACTACATTCTCGACTGCGCGTTCGGCGCGATCGACGATCCGGCCGATCTCGACAAGCGCCTACGCGCGATAAACGGCGTCGTCGCGAGCGGCATTTTCGTCGGTCTTACGTCGCACGTACTCGTCGGCGGCAACGGCGGCGTACGCGAGATCGAGCGCCGCTAGCTTTCGAGAATCTCTCCCGCCGCATCGAGTTCGAGATGCTGCCCGCGCCAGTCGACGTCGCGCGCCACAAACGATGCAGCCCAAACTGCGAAGCTCATCGCGTCGCGCAGCGGAATGAGCATCGGCGAGCCTGCTTTGGCTTCGAAATGCAAGGCAGCACGCAAGCCGGCTGCGAGCGCCAGTAGGAGCGGCGTCCCATACCGGCCACCGGTTACGAGCGTCGCGAGTACAGCCAAGGGCAGGCCGAACGTCAGAAACGAAAATGCATGGCCGAGCGGCCGAACCGATCGTATCGTCCGCGACCAGCGCAGCTCGCGCGCCCATAAACTGCGGAAGCCGGGTTCGTCGATGACGTTCTCGACGACATAGTCCGAAAGCACGACCCGTTGGCCGCGATCCGTTACGAGCTTGCCGAGCAAATGATCGTCGGCGACGTGATCGCGTAGCGCCGCAAAACCGCCGATCGCATCGAGCATGCTCCGGCGCACGGCAATCGTGGCGCCAAAACAGTAGCGCAGCGGCTCGAGCGCGGTGGCAACGAGGACCGACGGCGCGAACTGCTCGTTGATATACATCGCGCCGAGCTGCGATTGTAGATTCGTGCTGGGCGCCCCGGCATAGAGGCACGTCACTGCCCCCACATCGTCCGACTCAAACGGCGCGACGATCCGGCGCAGATACGCCGGCTCGACACGCATGTCCGCATCGGCCATCACGATGAGGCTGTGCCGCGCGACACCGATCATCCCGGAGAGATTCGCGACTTTCGGATTGCCGGCGCCGGCCATGCCGTCGCCAATCGCAAGACGGGCGCGATCCGGATAGCGTGCAACGATGCGCTGCGCGATTTCGAACGCAGGATCGCGAACCTCGCACACGCCGAGAATCACCTCGAATACGGGATAGTTCTGCTCGCAAAAGCTGCGAAGATTTTCGAAGAGGTCTTCTTCTTCGCCGTGCAACGGCTTGAGAATCGAGACCGGTGTCAGCGTGCTCGCTTCCACGCGCGCCCGCCGGTTGAACTCGCGCACGCGCGCAAGCGCGAAGCCCAGATAGCCAACGCCGCCGAGCGCCGCGACCGAGAGAGCGATCCCGAAAAGGTTATGCCGCATTTGAGAGCTGCGCGAAATTCATCGAGACGATTTGGCCGGAACGCACCATTCGAATCACGTCCGGATCGCAAAGCGCCTGCAATTCATCGCTCCCGGCGTCGGGATGAAAGTACATCTCGGTAACGCCGGAGGGCAACTGTTCGAGCAGACGTTGGACGCGCTCGGACGTCATCTTTCCGGTATCGCTCAAACCGAGCACCGCATCGTTGTGCAGCATGCCCGCGCGCTCGATCTGCAGCTGCATGAGCGCGAGCCAGGGTGCAAGCAAGGCAGAATTTCCGAAACGTAATCCGAAATCGCGATGCGCGCTGCGCCACGACGGTAAGAACGGCTCGCGCGGAATGCGGACCGCGCGCATTCCATAATCGCCTCCCACGCGCAGAATCGTTGCGAGCACCGTTGGATGGACGTGCATATGGTTCTGCGCATTGACGTGATCGAGCGGCAGACCCGTTTGCGCGAATGCTTCGAATTGTGCACGTATCTCCGCCTGAAGCTGACGGCGTGCACCCGGATGGAAGAAATAGCGCACGCCCGCGCCGACGAGATCGGTCGGAAAATCGCCGTTGCTATCCACTAAATCCGGAACTTGTGAGGGCGGCAGCTTCGAACGGCCATTGACGAGGACGACGTGCAGCCCGACTGCGAGCGACGGCAGCGCGCGGGCGCGCGCAACTGCATCTTGAGTCCCGGGAGCAGCCACCATCAAACTGGCTGCGGTGAGAATCCCTTCGCGATGAGCGCGCTCTACCGCATCGTTGACGGACGTTGAAAGGCCGAAATCGTCCGCGGTTACGATCAGCTTGCGCGCGGTTCGAACACTCCTCGCAGGTTTTGTCCCGTCTTGGCAGCGTTGATGACCATCTGTGCGATGGACGGGACCACGCGCGGCCGGAGCAAGCGCGGATCGAACTGCGCCATAAGACGCGCGTTCTCGTTAACGCCTGCATTTAGTAATGCGATGAGACCAACGTTCGGCAGCTCGACGGGCTCCGTAACACCATCCGCCACATCGCGCCCGCTCACGATACGATCGATGAGTGCACGAATGTATCCGATGGCAGTTGCGACGGCTTGCATGAATGGACCGCCGTACCCGCGTTGCACGCGCTCGTATGCAATCCAATTGACGAAGAACACGATATGGCGCGCTTCTTCCCACAAGACGCGACTGAACAACGAGATCAGCGACTGCGGCATGAACTCGACCTCCTGCGCCAGACGGTATCCACCAAACCCCAGGAACGAGTCCAAACACTCGCAGTAGCCAAAATGGATGAACGCACTCTCAGTCGGCTCGAGCTGAGGCGGATGAACCTTCGCGCCGAGACTGTAACGTTCGACCATCGTTGCAATCAGACGGCCGTGGCGCGTCTCTTCAAAGCCTTGCAGCTCGATCGCTTGGCGAATCGTCGGGTCGGCGATCGTGGCTCCGAATCCGCTGACCATGGCTCCCGCATTGGTCTCGGCTTGCAGCGCCATCGGCCAAATTGGAAGCGCGCGGAGCTTTCTCAGCGACTCTTCATCGAGCTCCGGCCAGGGCAAATTTACGGGCTCATATGGCTCGTGACTCTCCGTGAATGTGCGACAAAACAGCTGCTTATGCGCCTCTGACCCGATTAGAAAGCCCTGCATCATCCTCCGTAACCTTGGCGTGAAATAGTTTGTCGCAGCAGGCATGGTGGAATACCCACGCTAGGGTGGATAACCTGCTAGGGCTTGCCATGAGCAAGTTGAATTTCCCCCACCCGTGGGGCAGATGAATAGACAAGACATGCTCTTGGCGGATGCGTATTGTTTATCGCTCGCCGATCAGCATTACGAAAATTTCAGCGTCGCCTCCAAGCTTCTCCCAGCTTCGATACGCCTGGATTTAGCGCGTATTTACGCATATTGCCGCACCACGGACGATCTCGGCGATGAGAGCGCCTCGCGCGAATCGGCGCGCGTACGTTTAGAGCTGTGGCGTGACGAGCTAAACGCGCTTTTTGCCGGAAAGCCGCCCATCCACCCGGTGCTGATCGCGCTCTCGGAGACGATCAAAGCACATCAAATGCCGATCGAGCCGTTCGTCGATCTAATCGCCGCGAACATTCAAGACCAAGAAGTTTCGTCGTATGAAAACTGGACCGACGTCCTCGGATATTGCCGCAATTCAGCGGCGCCGGTCGGACGCATGGTGCTCGCGGTCTTCGGGATCTACAATGCGACGACGGTACCGCTTTCCGACGATGTTTGCGTCGGATTGCAGCTTGCCAATTTCGCGCAAGACGTAGCTCGTGACGCGGCAATCGGACGCACGTATTTGGTCCAAGCCGATGTCCGTGCCGCCGGCAAAGCCGAGGCGACACGGATCATGGTCGAGCGGGCCCGCGAGCTGCTTGGCTCCGGGCGAGCCCTCGAACGCATGGCCCCCTCGGGGCTCCGCTTCCAATTGGCGCTCTACCGGCTGGGAGGGCTCGCGATCTGCGAGGGGATCGCCCGGATCGGCTACCGCACCGAATTCGAGCGTCCGACGGTTACACGGTCTGTGAAGCTCGGTTTACTTGCCCGCGCGATAGCGCTCTCTCTCCAGCCGGCTCGAAACGTCGAGCGCCCCGAGACCGCATAGTGCGGCTCGAAGCCACCGACTACGATCTCCGAAGCTCGGAGAAATATTGCCATGAACTAGCGCGCCGCGAGGCAAAAAATTTCTATTGGGGGTTCATCTCGCTGCCGTACGAGCAGCGCGTTGCAATCTACGCGCTCTATTGTTTCGCACGGCAAGTCGACGACGATGCCGACGGGCCGAACCGCGGCGATCTTCCCGAGCGTCTCGCAGTTCATCGCGAGCGCATTCGCATGTGCATGCGCGGCGAATGGAACGATCCGATCACCCACGTCCTCGCGCATGTAATCGAACGCTATCAGATCCCCGAGAGCGAGCTGCAAGAGTTGATCGACGGCGTCGAGCTGGATTTCTTCCGCAAGCGGTATCGTACGTGGGACGAGCTACAAGGCTATTGCCATCTCGTCGCATCCGTCGTGGGACGCATGTGCGTGCGCGTCTTCGGCTTCGAAGATCCAATTGCGCTCGAGCTAGCCGATGCGCTCGGACTCGCGCTTCAGCTGACGAACATCTTGCGTGACGTCCGCGAAGACGCCGGGATGGATCGGATCTATCTTCCGCAGGAAGACTTGGATCGATTCGGGGTTACCGAAAAGCAGCTCTTCGACGGTACGGCCGACGAGCGTTGGCGCGGCCTCGTCGCCTTCGAGGCAGCGCGAGCTCGCGAGCTGTTCGCGCGCGGCTACGGCGTCTTGCGACTGATTCCGCGGCGCTCGGCGGTGTGCGTGCACACCATGGCGGGCATCTACGAACGAATTCTCGAGAAAATCGAACGCGATCCCGACTTCCCGTTACGCGGCAGAACCTCGCTCACGCCTAGCGAAAAACTGCTCGTTATGGTCGGGTCGTGGCTGCGACCCGTGTAGCGATCGTCGGCGGCGGGCTCGCCGGTCTTTCTGCGGCGCTCGCGCTAAAGGAACAGGGACACGAGGTCGAGCTCTTCGAACGCACGCGCCTGCTCGGCGGGCGCGCGACGTCGTTTGCCGTCGATGGTCACGAAGTCGACAACGGGCAACATGTTTTCTTAGCCTGCTGCACCGAATTCATCAAGTTCGTCGAGCGCGTCGGGATGGTGGACAATCTCCATCTCCAGGAACGCTTCGATGTGCTCGTGATCGGCAAGGACGTGCGCAGCCGGCTGCGCGCCGCAAATTTGCCGGCACCGCTCCATCTCGCATGGTCCCTCATGCACTATGCGCCGCTCCGTTTTGGAGCGCGAATCGGAATTGCGCGCGCTCTTCTCGCCTTGCGTAAGAACGTTGCGGACTTACCTGACGAGACGTTTGCGCGCTGGCTCGAGCAGAGCGGCCAAGGGCCGGACGAGATCCGCGCCTTTTGGGATCCATTTCTGGTCCCTGCACTCAACGTGCCCCTCGATCAGATGAGTTTGCGCGACGGCGCGTTCGTGTTGCAAACGGCATTCTTGAGCGAAGCCGGCGCAGCGCGCTTCGGCTGGTTGACCGTCCCGTTGGCACGCATCGCGGAGGCCGCGGCAAAACGTCTGGATCGCGTGCATATCTCGACGCCGGTCGCGTCGCTCGAGCTCGGGGGCGCCGAGATCGGCATCATCCTGGCAGATGGACGGCGTGCCTTCGACAAAGTCGTCCTCGCCGTGCCTCCGGCGCAAGCCGCACGCCTGTCCGGGATTGTGAGTCTCGACGCCTACGAACCGCACGGGATTCTCGACATCCATTTATGGACCGATTCCGGCAGTCTGGATTTCGATTTTGCTGCCTTGCTCGACTCACCGGTGCAGTGGGTCTTTCAAAAGGATTCCGGTTATCTGTGTTGCAGCTTGAGCGCCGCCAATGAGTATCTCACCGCGACGACGGTGTCGCTGGTCGAACGCACGTGGACAGAGCTCCGCGCCGCGTTACCCGCGTTGCGCACCGCACAAATCGTTCAGAGTGCCGTGACGCGCAATCCCACTGCCACGTACATGCCGAAGCCCGGCGTGCGGCGCCCGCATTCCCGCACCCAATTCGCGAACCTGGCGCTCGCGGGTTCGTGGCTCGAAACCGGCTGGCCTGATACTATGGAATCCGCAGTGCGAAGCGGGCTTGAAGCGGCCGAGGTTCTGGCGTGATCGATCACACGCAAAGAGCCGTCGATTGGCTGATCGCGAACCAATCGATCGATGGGTGGTGGTGCGGCGAGCTCGAGACGAACGTCACGATGACCGCCGAGCACATCCTCTTGATGCGCTTCCTCGGCGTCCCGTTCGACGACATTCGCGACGGTGTCATCCGGCATTTCCTCCACCATCAACGCAGCGACGGATCGTGGGCGCTGTATTTCGACGGTCCCGCAGATTTGAGCACGACTATCGAAGCCTATGTCGCGCTCAAATTGCTCGGCTTCGATACGGAGCGAGACGAGATGCGCCGCGCGCTCGCGACGATTCATCGTCTTGGCGGCTTGACCGAAGCGCGCGTCTTCACCAAGATTTGGATGGCGCTGTTCGGGATTTATCCGTGGGAAGGCATCCCGTCGCTGCCGCCCGAGATCATCTTCTTCCCGCCGCAGATTCCGTTCAACTTATACGACTTCTCATGCTGGGCGCGCGGAACGGTCGCACCGCTGACGATTGTGATTACGCGCCGTCCGGTGCGTCCGCTAGGAATCGACGTCGATGAGATCTTTGCGCCCGGAACACGCGGGCGCATTTGGAGCGTCCCCGGCGCCGGCTGGATGTGGTGGCTCGATAAATTGCTCAAGCAATATGAACGGTTGCCGAGCAAGCCTGCGCGTGAAACGGCCATCAAACGCGTCTGCGAATGGATCATCGAGCGGCAAGAACTCGACGGAAGCTGGGGCGGCATTCAACCGCCGTGGGTGTACTCGCTCATTGCGCTATCCATCGAAGGCTATCCACTCGAGCATCCGGTGATCCGCAAAGGACTCACCGGAATGCAACGTTTCGTCATCCATGACGAGAACGGTTGGCGTTTTCAAGCGTGCATGTCGCCGGTCTGGGACGTCGCGTGGGCGATCCGCGCGCTTCGCATGGCGGGCCTACCGCGCGAACATCCCACGCTGACACGTGCGGTTAAGTGGATGCTCGACGAACAAATCGCGCCCGACCAGTGGGGCGATTGGCAAGTGCGCTGCAAAGGCGTCCCCAACGGCGGATGGGCGTTCGAGTTCGATAATGACATCTATCCCGACATCGACGACACCGCCGTGATCGTGTGCGCGCTGCTCGAAGGCGCGGTGCTCGACGAGCGCGCGAATGCCGCGATCGAACGCGCTTGCAATTGGACACTCGCGATGCGCTCCAGCAACGGCGCCTGGGCAGCATTCGATCGCGACAACGACAACGAGATCGTCTACAGGATGCCGTTCGCCGATTTCGGCGCTCTCATCGATCCACCGACGGAAGATGTCACTGCGCACGCCCTCGAGATGCTTGCGCTCCTCGGCCGCAACATCTCGGATCCGTATGTTGCGCGGGGACTTGCGTATCTACGCGCGACGCAGAAGCCGGGCGGATCGTGGTTCGGCCGTTGGGGCGTGAACCACATCTACGGCACGTGGTGCGTAATATCGTCGCTCGTCGCGCTCAAGACGGGCGAGGACATGACCGAGCGCGCCGTCGCCTGGCTGCTACGCGTGCAAAATCCGGACGGCGGTTGGGGAGAGACCGCTCATTCGTACGTCGATGAATCGCTCGCCGGTGTCGGCGCAAGCACTCCGTCGCAGACAGGTTGGGCGGTCTGCGCCTTGCAACTCGCAGGTCGGGGGCGGGATTCTGCGGTGCAGCGAGGTCTCGCATTTCTCCGCGAGCGGCAGCGCCCGGACGGAACCTGGGACGAGCCTTATCACACCGGAACCGGTTTTCCGCGCGACTTCTACATTAACTACCACCTTTATCGCCATCTGTTTCCATTGACCGCGCTCGGTTTCGATCGGACGCTCGCCAAGACGGACGACGGCCAAGGGGGCCGTTCCGAACCGCCGACCGAAAGTATTATGACGTCATGAGTATCCCGCTGCAGCAAAAAGTCGCCGTTGGCAAATACATCCTCAGCAAGAAGCTTGCGCGAGTCGAGAAATTCGCGCTCGTTCTGCAGCTCGAGCCGCTCTTTCAGTGCAATCTCGAGTGCGGCGGTTGTGGAAAGATTCAGTTTCCCACCGACATCTTACGCCAGCGCCTGACGGTGCAGCAGTGCATCGACGCGGTCGAGCAATGCGAAGCGCCGATGGTTTCGATCGCCGGCGGTGAGCCGCTCGTTCACGATCAGATCGCGGAGATCGTGGAAGCGCTCGTCGAGCGCAAACGCTTCGTGTACCTCTGCACGAACGCGATTCTCATGCAGAAGAAAATGGATCTGTTCAAGCCCTCCGTCTACTTCTCGTGGTCCGTCCACGTCGACGGCGTCGGCGCGCGTCACGACGAAGCAGTCTGCCGCGAAGGCATCTTCGATAAAGCGGTTGCGGCGATCAAAGAAGCCAAGGCGCGCGGCTTTCGCGTGACGACCAACACGACGTTCTTCAATCGCGACACGCCGCAGACGATCATCGAGACGCTCGATTATCTCAACGACGTCGCGCAAGTCGACGTCATGCAGATCGCGCCCGGCTACGCGTATGAAAAGGCGCCCGATCAGGAACACTTCCTCGGCGTCGAGCAAACGCGCGCGATCTTCCGCGAAGCGTTCGGCAACGGCAACCGCCAACGGTGGCGCCTCAATCACACGCCTCTGTATCTGGACTTCCTCGAAGGCAAAGTCGAGTTTGCGTGCACGGCGTGGGGAATTCCGTCGTACTCCGTTTTCGGATGGCAACGCCCGTGTTACCTGATGTCGGATGCACCCTACGCCGGCAGCTACAAAGAGCTGCTGACGGATACCGATTGGTCGAAGTACGGCCGCGGACGCAATCCAAAGTGCGAAAACTGCATGGCGCACTGCGGCTACGAGCCGACTGCTGTCCTCGCAACGACCGGATCGATCAAGCAAGCGGTTCGCGCGGCCATTGCGCAATGACCGCGTTTTCCTAACCGGCGCGACCGGATTCGTCGGAAGTCACGTCCTGCGCGAGCTGCTCGCGGCAGGTTTCACCGTGCGCGCACTCGTGCGCGACAAGGCGGCGCGCCTCGATGGGTGCGAGACCGTCGTCGGCGACCTGGAGCGCGCTGGAAATTTGCTTGACAGCTTGCGTGAATGCCGTTTCCTCGTGCACTGCGCGGCACTCTATTCGTTTGCGCCCGGCGATCGTGAAGCAATCGAGCGCGTCAATGTCACCGGAACCGAGAGTCTCTTTGCCGCGGCATATCTCGCCGGCGTCGAACGCGCCGTCCTGACGTCGAGCTCAGCGACGGTCGGACCCGCGCACGGCGCAAACGTTGCGACGGAGGCTGACTACGCGCACGAAGGCGGCGAGGGCTATCATGCTTCCAAGCTCGCACAAGAGCGTAGCGCAGTGTCGAGCCGCATACCGACCGTCGTCGTGTTGCCGACCGCGCCCGTCGGTCCCAACGATCACAAGCCCACGCCGACCGGAGCGATGATCCTGAATTTCGCGCGCGGACGCATGTTTGCAAAGCCGCCGTCGGGCGGATTGAACCTGGTCCCTGTCGAGGACGTCGCGCGAGCGCACGTCAGTGCCTTGCGCGATGGACGTCCCGGTGAACGCTACATTCTCGGCGGTGAAAATCTTACGCTCGACGAGGTGTGGGAAATGCTCTCCGAGATCACCGGCAAGCCCGTTCCGCGCGTGCGCATCCCGAAGCCTGTCCTTTATACGATCGCGTACGTCGATGAGATGCGCTGTTTCGTGCGGCGCGACGCGCAGCCGCTTGTTCCGCTCGAGGGCGTGCGCATGGCGGAAGAGCGCATGTTCGTCGACTCATCCAAAGCGCAACACGAGCTGAACTACAAGCCCGGCCCCGTTCGCGGCGCACTGGAACGCGCCGTCAACTGGTATCGCGGTCGCGGCTATTTGAAGTGATCGTCGTCTGCGCGACGCAGACCGAGTATCGCGCCGCGCAGCTCGAGCTGCGGAATCTCAACGTGCGCGTCGTGAAAACGGGCATCGCCCGTGGCGGAACGTTCGACGATACGGTGATCAGCCTCGGACTCTGCGGCGGTTTGCGCCGCGGTGTCGCAAGCGGCACCGTCCTCATACCCGACGAGGTCGAACGTCCGAGCGGAGAGCGCATCAGGTGCGATTCGGAAGCAGCCACGCATCTGCGCGACGCCGCACGGCGACTCGGCGAAGCCCCGGAGAGCGCGCCGCTCGTGACGTCGACGACCCTCGTGCGAGGAAAGGCGCGCGACCAATTAGCCGCCCGCGGCTTTGCCGGCGTCGACATGGAGAGCGGCCTCATCAACGCCCCGGGCCTGGTGGTCGTTCGTATCATTCTCGATACGCCGGAACGTGAGATCTCGGACGCGTGGGTGCGGCCGCTAAGCGTCCTGCTCCGGCCCGAAGCATGGAGTGAATTGCCGTGGCTCGCGCGAACCGCGCCACGTTACGCACGGTTAGCCGCTCTTATAGTACGCAACGCTCTCACCGACGGAGGACACTCGTGATCGTCGATATTCGCACCTACACCACGCTGCCCGGAAAACTCAACGTTTGGCTCGCGCTATATGAGGCGGAAGGCTATCCGATTCAACTCAAGTATCTGGGCGAGCCCCTTGGCTACTTCATGAGTGAAGTCGGCACGCAAAACCAAGTCGTGCATATCTGGAAATACGAGAGCATGGCCGACCGCGAGAAAAAGCGCACCGCAATGCAAGCCGATCCGGCGTGGCAAGCCTATCTGAAGAAAAGCGCAGAAGCCGGCTACATGCAGCACCAAGAAAACAAGATCATGAAATCAACCTCGTTCTCGCCCGTGTAGATTTTCGCCGTCCCTCGACTACGGCGCTTCGCGCCTACGCTCGGGATGACAACGCTAGCCCAGTTCTCTGAGGATTTCTTCGGTGTGCTCGCCGAGATTGGGCGCGATGCCCGGATCGGGGAGCGGCGTTCCCGCGAAGCGCGAGGCATGACCGGTGGTGCGCATCACGCCTTCGGTCGGATGCTGCTGCTTAACGAAGAATCCCGTTGCCGCGAGGTGCGGATCGCTGAGAACGTCGTCGAGATCGTTCATCGGCACGGCCGGCAGATCGTTCTCACGCAGCATCTTCAGCCAGTCCGCGGTCGTTCGCGTCGCCAAAATCTCGGCGACGATCGTGTAGGCTTCGTGATAGTGATCGCGGCGCTTGATCGTGTCGTGCAAGCGCGGATCGCTCGCGTATTGGTCGGCGCGCCCGACCTGCTCGAAAAATCGCTCCCACTGCTTGTCGTCGTAGAGCAGGACACAAATGTAACCGTCAAGCGTACGATGCGGACGCCGCAGCGTCGTGAGCAGCCGCTTGTATCCGAAGTCGCCCTCGCTCGGCTCGAAGCTATGCCCGCCAAGATGATCGCCGAACACGAAGTCGACGAGCGCTTCGAACATCGCGACCTCGACGGCTTGACCTTTGCCCGTTCGTTCGCGATGGTACAGGGCCGCAAGAACGGCGCCGAGCGCGGTGATGCCGCTCGTACGATCCGCCATGTTGAGCGGAACGAAGCGCGGCGCTTCTCCCGTCCGTTTGAACATCGCAGCGAGCCCTGAGGCGCCTTGGATCAAATCATCGTACGCGGGCCAGGGTGCGTACGGACCGTTTTGCGCAAATCCGACTAAGCTCACATACAGAATTTTGGGATTGCGGGACGCAACGTCGGAATACCCTAAACGCAAACGCCCCATCGCTGCGGCACGGATGTTGTGAAAGAGCAGATCGGCGCCTTCACACAGGCGTAAGACCTTCTCGCGATCGCCCTCGTTCTTCAGATCGAGCACGATGCTGCGCTTACCACGATTGAGATGCATGAACAGCGCACCCATGCCGACGTGACGGCCGGGGCCGGTCCAGCGCATGATGTCGCCGGCTTTGGACTCGACCTTGATGACGTCGGCGCCCATATCCGCCATCAGTCGCGTTACGAGCGGCCCCGCAACGACCGTGGACAGATCGATGACGCGCACGCCGTCCAGGGGGCCACTCATGCGGCGATAACGACCTCGATCAGGTTCGGCTTGTTCGACTCGATTGCGCGCTTGAGATGCGAGCGCACGTCATCCAGTGTCTTGACGCGCTCCGACGTGATGCCGAGCGAACGCGCGAGGCCGACGAAATCAATCGCGGGCTCCGTTAAGTCCATCGCGACATAGCGCTTGGTTTCCGCGGTGAACGCGCCCATTGCGAGTGCGCGCTGCTTGAGAATCTTATACGATGTGTTGTTGAAGATCACGAACGTGACAGCGAGCTTCTCGTGCGCCGCAGTCCACAAGCCTTGCACGGTGTACATCGCGCTGCCATCGCCGATCAGTGCGACGACCGGACGCGAGGGCAAGGCCAGCTTCGCGCCGATCGCAGCCGGCAATCCCCAGCCGATGCCGCCGCCGCGCAAGCCGAAATAGCTTTGTGAATCGTCGCTGCGCAACAACGAGCGTATCCCTAGCCCCGACGAAACAGTTTCGTCGACGACGACGGCGTTCGAGGGCAAGGTCTCGGCGATGGCTTGCAAGAGCGCAAGCGCCTCGATCGGCGTACGTTTCGTGGCCTCGGCTGCGGTTTCTGCAAGTTTCGCGCGCGCTTGCGCATTCTGCTTGCGCGTTTCTTCGCCGCGTTCACGCGCCGCGCTACGCTGCTCCGGCGTCATCCGTTCCTGTGTCTCGGCCGTAAGCTCGGGGAGCGTCACCTTAGGCTCACCAAATATCGCGGCCTCGACGGCATAGTTCTTCGCAATCTCCCACGGATCGGTGTCGAGGTGAACGATCTTGAGGTTCTCCGGCAGAGCATCGACCGGTGAGGGAAGCGAAAGCGTGAACAAATCGGCGCCGAGCGAGATCACGAGATCGTGCTGCGCCAGAATCTCGTGAATGTTCTTCTGCAAGCGCAGCATCGCACCGAAGAAATGCGGATGCGATGACGGAAATGAGGCGCGGCTCGATACGACTTCGGCGTAGACCGGGGCACCGAGCAGCTCTGCGAACGCAACGACTTCGGCAAGCGCGTCGCTTTGCGCGATCGCGTCACCGGCAAAGATCAGCGGACGCTGAGCGCTCGCACACAGCTTCGCCGCGGCTTCGATCGCGGCACGATCCCCACGCACGTTCGGCGCAACGCGTGACCGCGTGCCCATCTCAATATTGGCCTCGTTCGTGAGAACATCCCCGGGAAGCGAGAGAAAAACGGGACCGGTCGGGGGCGCGAGCGCCGTTTTCGCCGCGCGATGAATCGCGAGCGGCAATTCTTCCAGTCGTCGTACCTCGCTCGACCACTTGACGAGCGGTCGCGCAATCTCCGGAAGATCGGCCCACAACAGCGGCTCGCTAAACGTGAAGCTCTGATCGTGTTGTCCGGCCGTCACGATAATCGGTGAGCCCGCTTTGCGCGCGTCGTAGAGCATCCCCATGGCGTTGCCGAGTCCCGGAGCGACATGGACGCTGACACACGTAAGTTTTCCGGAAGCTTGCGCGTAACCGTCGGCCATCGCCATCACCGCAGCTTCCTGTAACCCGAGGATGTAGCGGAGCTCCGTTTCGACGGCAAGCGCATCCATGAGCGGAAGCTCGGTCGTTCCGGGATTTCCGAAGATATATTCGACGCCTTCTTGCTTAAGAAGCTCGAGAAACGCGCGTTTTCCTGAAAGAAAGGGCACGCTTCGCGAGTTGTGCAAGGCATTTGCTCAACCCTTGAGGGGACGAAATGACGACTCTCGCGGAAACAAAAACTGAAGACCTCGTCGAGTATTATTTCGAGCAAGCATGGAGCGACGGACTACCCGTCGTTCCGCCAACGCCCGAGAAGATTGCGGCCGTCATTGACGCGCTCGGGGGAGACCCCGAACATCTCGAAGCCGTCGTTCCACCGCGCCGCGGCGGACTAACACGACAGATTCTCGCCGTCAACATGGTGATGGCCGGCTGCAAGCCCGAGTACGCACCGGTCGTTCGCGCAGCGATGCTCGCGCTTTGCTCGCCCGCATTCAATTTGAACGGCGTGCAGGCGACGACGCACATGGTCTCGCCGCTGCTCGTCGTCAACGGTCCGATTCGCCGCGAGATCGGAATGAATTCCGGTCACAACGTCTTTGGTTCGGGGAATCGTGCTAACGCAACGATTGGGCGGGCGATCCGCATGATCTTACTCTCCGTCGGTGGCGGCACACCGGGTGATCTCGACAAGAGCACGCTCGGAAGTCCCGCAAAATATACGTACTGCATCGCGGAGAATGAAGAGATCTCGCCGTGGGCGCCTTATCACGTTGAGCATGGCATGAATCCTGACGACAGCTCCGTATTCGTGATTGCGTCGGAGCCGCCGCACAGCGTCACCAATCACATCGCCGATGACGCAGAGGGCGTGCTGGATAGCATCATATCGGCAATGTCGACGATCGCGCACAACAATGCGGTCTCCAGCGGCTCGTGCGCCGTGGTCATCGGGCCCGAGCACGCCGCCACGATATCCAAAAGCGGCTGGACGCGTCACGACGTGCGCAACTATCTTTGGATGAATGCCGGCAACAAGTTCTCCGCCCTCAGCTTTAACGATCGCTACGGGAAGATCTACAACCGCAATCTTCCACGCTGGTACAAGCGCGAGCCCGATGCACGAATTCCGATCGTCCCGAGTGCGGATGACATTCATCTGTTCGTCGCCGGCGGAGAAGCCGGACGTTTTTCGGCATTCATCCCGGGTTGGGGACATATGACGAGCCCGGTGTTGCTACGAATCGACGGAACGTCGCCGGATGCGGCGGCGATGTGTGAAGACGGCACGTGCCGTCTCTAGAGAGGATCCTCCAATGATCTACGATCCCCGCGGGACGATTGACGCGCCCGTTCTTCACCTCGCCAAACGTCCGGCGAACTTGCGCGGACTGCGCATCGGCGTTCTCGACAATACGAAATGGAACGGCTGGAAGCTCGAGGACCGCATCGCCACTACGCTCGCGCAGCGGCTCTCGCTGGGACCGATCAAGCGCTACAAGAAGGAAAGCTTTTCGCGCGACGCGCGGCCGGAGCTGCTCGCGCAGATCGCGGCCGAAAGCGATCTCGTGCTCACCGGGATAGGTGATTGAGGGTCCTGCACTTCGTGCTGTATGCACGACGCCATCCGGCTTGAAACATCGGGGATACCGACCGCCGTACTCGTCACGACCGTTTTTCTGCACGAAGCCAAAGTTCAACGTGAGGCACTCGGAATGACCGCCATCGAGCCCGTCGTCGTTACCCATCCGCTCAGCACGCTTTCGAACGAACAGCTCGACGAGCGCGCGGCCGAAGCGCTCGAGCAAGTCGTGCACGCGTGGGGTGGCAAATGAAAATTCTGATCACGGCGCTGCTCTTGGCAGCGACGACCGCAACTGCCGCAGCGTTCGATTTCGATAAGACGCCTGGCCGTCTTCCGAAAAACGTCGTGCCGCTCGACTACGCGATCGCGTTCAAGCCGAATATGGTGACCAAGACGATGACCGGGGCAGAGCGCATCACGCTGCTCGTGCGTCAGTCGACGAATCGCATCGTCTTCAACACGCTCAACCAGCATCTGAGCAACGTCCGCGTCGACGGCGTCCCGGCTCAGAGCGTTGTTACGCAGAACGGCAAGCAGCTCTCGACGGTCACCGTCGCGCACACGATGCGGCCGGGGCATCACGTCTTGACGCTGGCCTACACCGGCTTAATCAATACGACGCCGCAAGGTTTGTTCGCTCAGCCGTATCGGACGCCGTCAGGCAGTGGCGTGCTGCTCACATCGCAATTGGAATCAACCGATGCGCGCCGCTTCTTCCCGTGCTGGGATGAACCCGCGTTTCGCGCCCGGTTTACATTGACGGCAACGATCCCCGCAGCGTGGAGCGTCGTCGGTAATATGCCGATCGCGCACCGCGTCGTGCATGGAAGCACAGCCGACGTATCATTCCGCCCGACGCCGAAGATGTCGACGTATTTGGTCGAATTCACGGCCGGGAATCTCGCGTACATAACCGCGCGTAACGACGGCTACACGCATAGCGTTTGGGCCGTTCGCGGTGAGGAACACAAGGGACGCGACGCACTCGCGGCGTCGCAAACAATCCTCAACGACTACAACGCGTATTTCGGATTCCGCTTTCCGCTTCCGAAGTTGGACTCAATCGCGATTCCCGGCGGCTTCCCCGGTGCAATGGAAAATTGGGGTGCGATCACATACAACGACCAGCTTCTGCTGACGGGGCCGAGTACGACGATTTCGGCGCGCCAGATCGCGTGGGACGTGCAAGCCCATGAGATGTCACACCAATGGACCGGCGATCTTGTCACGATAGATTGGTGGAGCGACATCTGGCTCGCCGAGAGCTTTGCAACATGGATGGAGACCAAAGAAACCGCCCTGCGTCATCCATCCTGGGCGTGGTGGGAGATGACCGACGGCGAGGCACAAGATGCGTTTGACGCCGACGGACAACCAACGTCAATTGCAATCGAGTCGCCCGTAAAGGACGAGTTGCAAGCCGAAGCCTCATTTAATCCGGCTATCGTGTACACCAAGGGACGTTCGGTATTGCGCATGCTCGAGGAATATCTTGGTGAGGACACATTCCGGGATGGGATGCGCCGCTACATTCGCGCCAATGCGTATTCGAATACCGTCGGAAGCGATTTGTGGCGCGCCCTGAGCGCGGAAAGCGGTCAAGACGTTGCGGCACTCGGATCAGCGTGGATAAAACAACCCGGCTACCCAACGGTCTTCGTCCGGGCGCAGTGCGACGCGAGCGGCAACCGCACGATCGCATTGAGCCAGAAACGCTTCCTATGGGAAGGTAATGACGCAAAAGGCGAACGGTGGAACGTTCCGCTTCAAATTCAAAGCGGGAACGGCGACGTGGAAAAAATTGTCCTGAAAGATGACGGACAAACCGTCACGGCGGGGACTTGCGATCAGCCGCTGCTTGCAAATGCGGGCGGCTACGGCTTCTACCGCGTGGCATACGACAAGCAAACACTCGCGAACGACACAACGGCATTCGGATCGTTCTCGAATCCGGACAAGATCTCGCTGCTCGACGATCAGTGGGCATTCGCGCGCGCCGGCAAGGCTGGTCTTGGCCCGTACTTCGACATGGCCGCGAAAATGGGTTCCGACTACGATGCTCGCGCGTGGGAGCAAATCATCGCATCGCTCACCACGTTCGAACAGGACGAACGCGGTCTGCCGCGCCACGCCGATCTGTTACGCCGGTCGCGTGAGCTCTTATCGCCGCTCGTGAAGGCGCTCGGATGGAATATCAAACCGGGTGAAGCTCCGCCGATCCGCGACCTTCGCAATAAGGCGATCCTCGCGCTCGGGCAATTCGGTGATCCCGCCGTGATCGGAGAGGCTCGACGCCGCTTTGCGATCTTTGAACATAATCACGCGTCGCTCTCGCCCGATCAACAAGGCACCGTGTTACCGGTCGTGGCAGCCTACGCCGACCCGGCGATGTTCGAGCGGCTCCACAAGGTCGCGCTCACGGCGCGCGACGTTCCGGAGGTGGGGCGCTTCTATGGCGCGCTGGTCACGATACGCGATCCGAAGCTTGCGGCTATGGCGCTGCAGGCGGTCATGACGGATCCGCTGCCGCCACAAGCACAGAGCAACAAGCTGCGCCTGATCTTCGAATCGGCCGACTGGAATCCGAAGCTCTCCTGGACATTCTTCGAACGGCACGGGCCGGATCTCTTGAAGGACTTCTCCGAATTCGACCGGGCGCTGTTCATGGCCGATGCGCTTCCCGACATCTACAAGGATGCCGAGCCACCGTCCGTTATCGCGGTGTGGGTGCAAGCTCGGTCCCCGGCGGGCGCGGCACCGTACATCAAACGCGGCCTTGCGGCCGCACGCGTGAAGCTTGCGGAGAAGGCACGTCTGGTTGCGGAACTCAACGCCGAGCTCTCGCATACGTCCCGAAACTGACCGAGAAACCCCGGGGTCCTGGGGCATACTAATGCCGCAGATGAAATTGAAAGTCAATGGCTCCGACCACACCGTGGAGTTGGAGCCGAACGTCACATTGCTCGACGCGTTGCGCGAGCGGCTCGGTCTCGTCGGTACGAAAAAAGGCTGCGATTACGGGCAGTGCGGAGCATGTACGGTCCTCGTGGATGGAAGCCGCGTGCTCGCGTGCCTATCGCTCGCGATGATGCACGCGAATGCGGAAATCACGACGATCGAAGGCGTCGCGACGAACGGCTCGCTGCACCCGTTGCAGCAAGCATTCATCGAGCACGATGCCTTTCAGTGCGGTTTCTGCACGTCGGGCCAAATCGTCTCGGCGCTCGGTCTCGTCAACGAAGGCCACGCGCACACGGACGGCGAGATCCGCGAAGCGATGAGCGGTAACCTCTGTCGTTGCGGTGCGTATTCGAATATTCTCGCAGCCGTGCGCCAGGAGGTGCGACGTGCAGGCGTTTGATCTTCTTGCGCCCACGGATACGCGCGAAGCTCTCGAGATGATCGCTCGGACGAAGGACGCAGCATTCATCGCGGGCGGAACGAACGTCGTTGACTTGATGAAATGCGGCGTGACCTCGCCGGCGACGCTCGTCGACATTACCCGGCTTCCACTGAATTCGATCGATGCCGACGCCAAGCGCATTCGGATCGGAGCGCTCGTTCGCAACAGCGACGTCGCGCATCATCCCGCCGTCGTCGAGCATTTCCCGATGCTATCGAACGCTTTCCTCGCCGGCGCATCACCGCAGCTGCGCAACATGGCGACGGTTGGTGGCAACATCTTGCAGCGCACGCGCTGCTCGTATTTCCGCGATCCCGCGGCGGCATGCAACAAGCGACGTCCGGGCGACGGCTGCGACGCCTTCGAGGGCTTCCATCGCATGCATGCGGTTCTCGGAACGAGTGACGCGTGCTTCGCAACGCACGCTTCGGACGCTGCCGTGGCTCTCGTCGCCCTCGACGCCATCGTCGAAATCCAAAGCGTAGCCGGCTCGCGCCGCATATCGCTCGACGAATTTTATGCGTTGCCGGGCGAGACGCCGAACGTCGAGAACGACCTGAAACCGGGCGAGTTGATCGTCGCCATCGAGATTCCGCACGGCCGCGCGCACCGCCATTCAACATACCTCAAAGTTCGCGACCGCGCGTCGTATGAGTTCGCGCTCGTGTCCGTCGCCGCCGGACTCGAATTCGACGGCGATCGCATCGACGAAGCGCGCATTGCACTCGGCGGCGTCGGAACGATTCCCTGGCGTGCGCGCGCGGCCGAAGACGCGCTCGTGGGAACCTCCGGCGACTCCGCGTTTCAAAAAGCCGCAGAGATCGCACTCGCACACGCCGTTCCGAGACGCGACAACGGCTTTAAGGTCGAGCTCGCGACGCGCGCGATCGTACGCGCCTTAGAAACGGTGAGGCACGGAGCATGACGGCGACGGTTACCGGGCACACCCCCGTCGTCGGAACCCCGATCGATCGCGTCGACGGGCGTTTGAAAGTCAGCGGTCAGGCGCAATATGCAGCCGATACACCGGTCGAACACGTTGCGTACGCCGTGATGGTGACGAGCACGATCGCGCACGGGAAGATCGTTTCATTCGATACGGCGGCGGCCGGCGAGATTCACGGCGTTCTCAAGATTTTCACGCATGAGAATTCGCCTCGCTTCACCCAGCCGGAAGCTGATTTCATGAAGGCGATTGTCCCGGCGCAAACCTTCATGCCCATGCAAGGTCCCCAGATCGTCCACTACGGACAGCAAATTGCCGTCGTCGTCGCCGAAACGTTTGAGGCAGCACGGGCTGCAGCCGCCCGCGTGCGCGTAACCTACGAACCAGGTCACGCACTGCTTTCGTTCGATGACCCGAAGGCTGGGCGCACGAAACCCGAGCAATTCTTCGGATCGGCCTTGCAAACGGAACGCGGTGACGTCGACAAGCAGCTCGCCAGCGCCCCGGTTAAGCTCGACGAGCAGTACTCGACGCCGACGCAGTTTCACAATCCGATGGAACCACATGCGACCGTGGCGCAATGGAACGGCGATAAGCTGACGATTCACGAGCCGTCGCAGTGGGTTAAAGGTCTTCAGCAGTACGTCGCGATCGTGTTCGATGTAGCGGTCGACAACGTGCACATCATCTCCCCCTTCGTGGGCGGCGGATTCGGAAACAAAGGCTTTTCCTTTCCGCACACGATTTTCGCCGCGATGGCCGCACGCGAGCTCAAGCGCCCGGTGAAGTTGGTGCTGACACGCACGCAGCTCTTCGAACAGACGGGGAATCGTCCGCGCACCGAACAGCACATTCGCATCGGTGCGCAAAAAGACGGTAAGCTAGTTGCAATCGACCATGCCTCGACGATCGGCACGTCCGTCGCCGGCTGGTTCGTCGAACCGTCCGGACGCATCACGTCGATGCTCTATTCGTGTCCGAACGTTCGTATCAGTCACGAAGCGGTCTGGTTAAATACACCCGCGCCGGGACCGATGCGCGCACCGGGCGAGACTCCGGGAACGTTCGCGCTCGAATCCGCGCTTGATGAGCTCGCCGCGAAGCTAGGCATCGATCCCATTGAGTTGCGTGTGAAAAACGACGCGACGCAAGATGAGGAAGAGAAGCTGCCCTTCTCCAGCCGGCATTTGGTCGAGTGTCTGCGGGTCGGCGCGACGCGCTTCGGTTGGAAGGACCGCCCGCGTAAAGCCCGCGAGCGGCGCGAACACAACGAGTACGTCGGATACGGCGTCGCAACAGCAACATTTCCCGGACTGCGTTCGCCGGCTAGCGCCCGCGTGCGTCGAGACGGCGACAACTTCCTCGTTGAGGTCGCAACGCACGACATCGGAACCGGAATGTATTCGATCATTGCGCAGGTCGCCGCCGATGCACTTGGCGTCGGGATCGAGCAAATCGAAGTCCGCATTGGCGATTCTACGTTGCCTCCCGCGCCGGTCGCGGGCGGTTCGATGAGCACGGCGAGTGTCATGCCGGCGGTTCAGGCTGCTTGCCTGAAATTACGCGAGAGCGGCAAGAATCGCGCGGAAGCCAGCTCGGCGCCCGGTGACGAGCAAGGCCGGTACTCATTTCACTCGTTTGGAGCGCAGTTCGTAGAAGTGCGCGTCGATGAGAGGCTCGGACACGTGCGCGTGGCGCGGGCGCTCGGCGTATTCGATTGCGGCAAGATCATCAACCCGAAAACGACGCGCAGTCAATTTCTCGGCGGGATGGTGTTCGGCATCGGAATGGCGTTGATGGAAGGGGGCCGATTCGACGAGCGCTCGGGTCGTGTCATGACCGACAACCTTGCGGACTACCGGATACCCGTCAACGCCGACATCGGCGAGATCGAGGCGATCACGGTCGAGCATCCGGATTTTCTACTCAATCCGCTCGGTGTGCGCGGCGTTGGTGAAATCGGAACGACGGGGATCGCCGCTGCGATCGCAAACGCGGTCTACAATGCGACCGGCAAACGTATCCGCGAGCTGCCGATCACACCCGACAAACTGCTTTAAGGAGAACGATGCGAGTATTCGTTACCGGGGCATCCGGCTACATCGGAACAGCGGTCTGTGCCGCCGTCAAGAAATATGGGCACGACGTTGTCGGGCTCGCGCGTAGGGCCGAGTCGATCGAAAAGCTCAAAGCAGCCGGCGTGCACCCTGTAGCCGGTTCGCTCAGCGACCACAACGTGTTGCGCGAGATGACGCACGACGCCGATGCCGTCATTCATTGCGCGTTCGAGCAGACAGCCGACGGACCCGGACTCGAGGCCGGCGCGCTGGATGCGATGCTTGGCGCGGTCGACACCGATCATGAAGCTTTCATCTATACGAGCGGCGTGTGGGTCTACGGGGATACCGGCGGTAAGACGATTGACGAGCGGGCGGCGCTCAATCCGATTCCGCTCGTTGCATGGCGGCCCGCGATGGAGAAGAAAGTTCAAGACGCGCAGCGGCATAAGCTGCGCACGATCGTGATCCGCCCCGGTCTCGTGTACGGCGGCAGCGGCGGCCTCGTCGGCATGATGATCGGCCTTGCGAAAGCGCAGCAGCTCGCGATCTTCGGCGACGGAAAGAACCACTGGCAGATGGTGCACGTCGAGGCGCTCGCGGAGTTATACGCGCTCGCAATCGATCGCGCACCATCCGATTCGCTCTACAACGGCGTCAGCAGCAACTCGGTCCAATACGGTGAGCTCGCACGCGCTGCAAGCCGTGTTGCCGGCGGCGATGGCAACGTGCACACGGTCACGCTCGATGAAGGCCGTAAAATGATCGGCCCCTTCGCCGATGCGCTCGCGCTCGATCAACGGATCTCAGGCGCGAAAGCAGTGCGCGAGCTGGGATGGCATTCAGAGCGACCCGGCGTTTTGGAAGAACTCTCTAGCGTCCGGATTTGAGCTGCAACGTACCGCTGATGCTTTCGAGATCGATCCACCCGGAGCCGGTCCCGATGCGACCGTTCGCATGTGATCCGACCATCTCGGATTTGACGGTAAGCGGGAAATCGGATTGAAAGCCGCCGGACGTCGTCTGCGCTTTTACGACGGCGCCGGCGTCGTGCGGCACAGTAAGGCTAATCGCACCGCTGACGGTATGAAGCGAAACGCTTCGACCTTCCGGAAAACTCGTCACGGAAACGACGATCGCGCCGTTGATGGTATGCGCTCGCACGCTGCCGTCGCTATTTTCGGCGGACAGATTCCCGGCCACGTCGGTTAACGTCATATCGTTCGCAATACCGTTTGCGACGATGTTGCCCATCACGTTGGAGAGCCGGAGCACCGCGCGTCGAGGCACGCTCAGGGTGTACTCGACGGATCCACCGCGCCCGTCGCGGTCATAGTGCGTACGAATGTCGACGTCGTTTACGGGACTGCCGTCCTTGCTGATCGTCACGCTCATTCCAGCCAGGGCTGCCGCATCGGGAGCGGATTTGACCGCTTTGATCTCGACTACGTTCGCGGTCGATGGCGTCACCAGAATCCGGCCGGAGACGTTCTCGAGACGAATACGCACGTCCGGGGTCGTCCCAAACGACTCGTGGACGGTCGCGTTCGGCTCGTTTGATTGTGCCTGGACGCAGACCCGCGCCCCGCTCCACACGAGCAACGTGACGACGAGCATCGGCACGATGCGCAAAATCCAGGAATCCCTCACGGCTGACCTATCTCCTAATTCTTTAGGAGCAGTTTACCGCGGCAGGCCGAGGCCTGTCAACTAAAATATTAGTTAGAGGCCGGCGCCCGGAAGAGCGCGCTCTCCCATTCCCCATGGTATAGAAAGTCTTTCACGTAGGCGAAGCCGCTCTTTTCGAGGACATGGCGGGACGGCACGTTGACGGGGTCGATCACGCCGTACACGTTGGCGACTTTCAAGGCGTCGAACGCAACGCGTATCGACGCATGCGCCATTTCGGTCGCGAAACCACGTCCCCAATACGGTTCGTCGAGCACATATCCGAGCGCGATGACTTCCTCGTCGTCGATTACGTCATAGAACAGACCTGCAGTTCCGACGAACGTGCCGTCCCCGAGCCGGAACATCCATTCACCGAAGCGATGATCGCTCCAGTGACACATGAACTTTGCAAGGCGTTTTTGGCTCTCTTCGTGCGTGTACGTTTTTCCGAAAAGCGTGCGTTGCACGGCCAGATTTGAGTCGAGGGTACGAAAATTTGGAAGATCGTCAGCCGTCGGCTGCGTGCCGAAGAGCCGCTCGGTCGTAATTGAGCCTGGTGCGCCGAGGAAATTCCGATTTTGAATCATAGTCGGATGAAATGTCTTCGTCGATAAATACGACCGGCACCTTGGACGCGTTCGCGCTCATCGACGTACGCGTCGGTACGATCGTCGGCGCCCAAACCTTTCCGGAAGCACGAAAGCCTGCATTCAAGCTTACGATCGACTTTGGGCCGGATATCGGCGTTAAGCATTCGAGCGCCCAAATAACGGCGCACTACTCGGCCGAAAAACTCATCGGTTCGCAGGTTATCGGTGTCGTGAACTTTCCACCGAAACGTATCGCGGGCTTCCTCAGCGAAGTGCTCGTTCTCGGGCTTCCCGACGATCATGGCGAAGTCGTACTCGTCCGGCCCGATCTGAGCATAGCGAACGGCGCGCGGCTGTACTAAAAGGAGAGAGCGATGTCACGTCAGCTGTTCGGTTACTTGTTGGCCGCATCTGCCTAGTGGCATTAGTGCCAGCGTGGGGCCTACGTTTTGCGCTGCTCACAAAGCTCACGGCCGCCGCCGCCAATGCCTACGGTGCGGTTGAAGCACGGCAGTGGCGAGAACGTGCGCAAGCGCTCGAAGAATCTATCGCTAAGTTGGAATCGGCGACGGTATGGCGCGTGGAGCGCCGCCTCCGGCGCACGCCACGAAAACAACTGCGGAAACGATGAGCCAAAGGAACGCCGACGGTTATCTTTTCGGCATAGAAGGTGGGTTCGCTAGCGGCTACTGACTACACCTGGACGTTGTCTCCTGTCGACAGTTGCGGCTGTATCTCTAACCGTTCTGCATCGATCCGGCCGGGCCGGAACAACTGTAGTCAAGCGTCGTACTGCAGGCACGCATATCGAATCGTGTCGACGGCGCCTTGATAGTCACGCGAAAACGTTCAGATGGAACGTCCTTAGATCCGATCGTAACCCAACGCGCCCCGGAAGCAACACCTTTCACGGCGTAACGTCCACTTCCATCAGTCACAGCGTGCTTGTTATCGACTTGGACGTTCACGCCGCTTAGAGGTTGCCCGGTCGTACGATCGGTGATCTGGCCCGTTAATATCGCGAGCGCGACAAGGACGGCGATCTCTTTGAATTTCAATTCAGCTGCGACTCCCAGTCCTCGGGAACTCGACCGCGAGGACCCGGAACGGGCTGGTCCTCCGGATGCGAGCGCGGCGCCGCAAGACGAGGCCCCTCGACGTACTCACCCGTCTCGTAACTATAGAACCAAGTCTCGCCCGGCTCAAAGCTCGCAATGATCGGATGCTTTTTGGAATGGAAGTGAGCGGTCGCGTGCTGCTTCGGCGAGTTATCGCAACATCCGATGTGGCCGCATTGTGCGCATCGGCGCAGATGAAACCACCAGCCATTCTCGGCCGTGCATTCGACGCAACCCGTTCCTGAAGGCGGAACGGTCGGATCGATTCCAACAACACGTTTGCTCATACGTTACTCCTTCGCGGGAACCTGAACCACGACTGCATACGACGCACCTAAGGGACCGGGAATCAGCAGGGTGAGGGCCTCGTAACTGAATTCGCCGGCCGGCGTCGCGATCGTTGCCGCGCTCGGCAGTAGCGGGCTTGTGACCTTATCGTCGTTCCAAATCGCGCGTGTTTCACCGTCGGATAAAAGCAGCTCGCGAACGGCTCGCAGCGACGGAGTCGGGCGGCGGCTCATTGTTACGGCCGGATTCGGACGCGTTCAGCGTTGGGGCCGAACGAAAAACACTGGCACGGCGCCTCGCCGTTGACCGCGATGACGCACATTGCAACTCAGGAAGCGCTCGACGGCAAGGTCGTCGAATGGCTCGAGAAAGTAAGCGACGAACAATATAATGGTTGAGTAGAACCAGCGGGTATGGGTTCGGTCGTCACGTCCTGGGCGCGGCGGCCTTCGCGTTCGGCGTCATTTCGTTTTTCTGGCACGATTTCGATGCGTGGCAGCATCTCCAAACGCTCGCGAGCACACCTGCCGGAGACATCCTCGTTCGAATAATCTCGGTTCTCGAGATGATCGGCGGCCTCTGCATGCAGTGGCGACGCTCTGAACGCCTGGGCGCCCTGCTGCTGGGCGTCATCTATCTCTTCTTCGCTCTGATCTGCGTTCCGAGGATCATTGCACAGCCGCTCTCCTACGGAGGCGGTTTCGGAACGTTCTTCGAGGAGCTTTCTCTCGTCTCGGGCACATGGCTCGTGTTCTTCGCGGCCGAGCCGCCCTCACCGTGGCGTGCGCGGGCATTGCAGATCGGCCGTTACGCCTTCAGCGTTTGCGTCGTCTCGTTCACGCTCGAACAAGTCTTCTATCTCGAGGCCACCGCGGAATTTATCCCAAAATGGATTCCGCCGTCGCAAATGTTTTGGGCGATTACCACGACTGTCGCGTTCGCGCTGGCGGCAATCGCGCTGCTCACCGGCCTCATGGCGCGCCTCGCATCGAAGCTGACTACGGTCATGATCGTCCTGTTCGGGCTGCTCGTGTGGGTTCCGATCGTGATCGCCGATCCGCATACGCACATGAACTGGGCGGGACTCGCGCAAAACTACGCGATCGCCGGCGGGGCCTGGATCGCGATGGACTTTCTCACGGGAAAATTGTAGTGCAACCTGTGGTCTACGTGCTGCGCTGCGCCGATGGGACGCTTTACACGGGCTGGACGGTCGATCTCGAACGACGCCTGCGTGAACACCAAACTGCGCGGGCATCGAAGTATACGCGTTCGCGTCTACCGGTTGAGCTCGCCGCATCCGTCACCGTTAGCAGCCGCACGGAGGCACGCCGGCTCGAAGCTAAAGTTAAGGCACTGCCGCGTGATCAGAAACTCAAGTTTCTGGAATCGCATGAAGTCTGAGGAACACGGCCCGCTTCCCACCTTGCTGGGTTTGCTGACGCTCATAACCGGCTTTATCGATGCGGTCACGTACATTAATTATGGGCATGTCTTCGTCGCAAACATGACCGGAAACGTCGTGTTGCTCGGGTTCGCGATCGCGGGAAGCCACGACATTTCTATTGTCGGGTCGTTGCTCGCGGTCGCGGGTTTTCTGGTCGGCGCGCTCGCGGGTGGCGTGTTCAACGAACGACTCGGACAACATCGCGGCAACCTGCTGGCAAGGTCGTCGCTTGCGAAGGTTATGCTCCTGCTGACTGCGACGCTTTGCGCAATATTCGGCGTTTCACCCTACGCGATTATTCCGCTGCTCGGCATCACGATGGGCATGCAAAACGCCGTTACGCGGAAGTTGGCAATCCCGGACATCACGACGACGGTCCTCACGATGACGCTCACGGGCATCATGGCCGATAGCTCGCTCGCCGGCGGAAAGAATCCGCGACTGGCGCGCCGTCTCAGTGCGGTCGTGACGATGTTCGCCGGTGCCTTGGCGGGCGCGAGCATCGTTCTCTATCTCGGCATTCCGTTCGCGCTGGCGGGAGCGACGACGATCATGGCGATCGTTTGTGCCGGCACCTACATTCAGAGCCGGAACAATCCGTCGTGGGTGCGAGCCGCATAACCGCAAATCCTAATCTAAATTTTATTGTCCCAGGCGCAAAGCCCAGCGTCTCCGCAGCGGCATCTCAGAGTGACGCTCTACGATACGCACATGAACGGAGAATTGCCGCTCGCTGCGTTCTCAGGTGAGCTGGATATCAGAAACATCACATGGTTCAAGCGCGAGCTCGAATACGCGCTCGGATCGGAATCGTCGCTTGTGATCGATCTGGGTGCGATCACGCACATCGACAGCTCGGTCGTCCTGGCTCTCGTCGAGCTCCGGGACGAATGCCGTCAACGCAACGGTAGACTCATTTTCGCGCGACCCTCACGGAGCGTCGAACGCGTACTACGCTTGACCGGTCTCGGCGGCGCCGTGGCGTCCTCGCACGAGCTTCGTGATGTTCGCTGTTATCGCTCGAGAATGACGAATATCTGACCCTTTAGTCTTACCGTTCTTTCGATTCGCGTAAGATTCGCTCGAATGTCCCATCGGCGTGGATCGAAGCCATGCCGGCATCCAAACGCTGAAGGGTGGCTGCGCCGCGACCTTTGGGGAACGCAACGCCTAGCGACTCGCGCATGAACGGTGTCCCCGGAGCGGAAATTTTCCCCGCATATGCTTGTGCTACGACTTGCTCGCCTTCGTCGATATTCAAGGCAGCTGCATCGGCACGACCGCCGAGAACGTCATCGAGTGTTTCCTGGTAGCTGGCCGTCTTCAGTACAACGACACCCGGAAACTTCTGCTGCATAAAGGAGACGAACGGGCCAAAACTCGGCGTCGCCACCGTTTTGCCGGACATCGCTCCGAAATCATATTCCGACGAATGCTCTACGATGAGGAACGGAGCGATCGCATCAGCGGAGCCGTTTGCCAGCATCGTCGCCGGACTCGATGTCAGCGGCACGAACGTCAGCTTAATGTCTTCACGCGCGGCAGCTGCCTGCAGAATCTCGGCGAACGGCCCGACTACTTTGCCATCCCGTTCGGCGATAAACGCGGGCAACTTCGGATATGCGATGCGGACGGTCTCCGCCATGGCCGTTGTCCCAAGGATCTGGAGCATGAGGACAAGGAGTACGACGACACGAAACATGGTGGCTCACCTTCGTGCAAAATCGCTTTCGACGCAACTAGTATCAATAAGGATACCACGCATGCGCAGAACGCTGCCGGGTTCGAAACCCTACGTCAAGTGCCCCGTTGAGAAGGCATTGGATATCGTCGGCGGACGATGGAAAGCGATTTTGCTCTTCCACGTCTATACAAATCCGACGCTCCGGTTCGGTGAGCTGCGGCGGCGAATTCCGGGCGCGACGGCTGCATCCAGCGCAAAGTCTACGCGGAAGTCCCCACGCACGTCGAATACTCCGCGACGCCGTTCGGCCGCACGCTACAACCCGTCGTCGACGCCCTCTGTACCTGGGGCGTCGCACACGGCGATCGTCTAACGGAGACGGCCGCCGCCTCTTAGAATCACCAGCTTATGAAGATCGCTATTATTGGGGCCGGAGGCATCGGCGGATTTCTCGGGGCGATGCTGGCGCGCGCGGGCAATGACGTTAGCCTTTTGGCGCGCGGACCACACCTCGCCGCAATCGCGCAGAATGGCCTGCAACTCGAAAGCCGGCAATTCGGATCGTTCACGGTCACCACGGTAGCCACCGACGACGCGGCAAAACTTGGCCGCAACGAGCTCGTCTTCATCACGGTAAAGATGAACGACTTCGAAGAGGCCGCACGTACGGCGAAAAGTGTGCTCTCAGACGACGGCTTCGCGGTGACGATTCAAAATGGACTCGATGCGCCCGACATCCTTGCGCGCGTCGTCGGCGAGGCGCATACGTTGATCGGCACGATTGCCATCGAAGCGTCGATCGAAGCGCCTGGCAAGATTGCGCACACGACGCCGATGCACGTCCTCACGCTCGCGCAATTTTCGGGAACTCCAAGCGATGCAGTGAAACGTTTGCAAACAATGCTGCGGGAAGCCGAGCTTAACGCGCTATTGGCGGAGGACGGACGCAAGGCGCTTTGGGATAAGGCGTGCATACTGATACCGTTCGCGACGCTTACCGCAGCCGGTGATTGCACTCTCGGCGAGATCTACGGAATCCCAGCTCTCAAGCACGATTGGACGTCGCTCAGCGCCGAGGCCGCCGCCGTCGCTCGCGCCGACGGCTACGATGTAACCGAGTCGCTAGCGGCGATGCTCACGCGCTTCGAATCGCTCGCGCAGTCGTCGCCAGGCTTTACAACCTCAATGAATCGCGATATCCGAGCGGGCCGCCGCAGCGAGCTCGAATGGTTAACCGGCAGACTGATTCAAATCGGGACGGACAAAGGCGTGGCGACGCCGGCGCATGCAACCTTGTACGGGTTGCTCAAGCTTAAAGCGCAGCGCGCGTCCGTGTAATTACTTCAAGACCGTGGTGGGAAGCGCTGATTCCACGATCTCTCCATCCACTTTTTCGACGTAATAGGCAGACTGATCCGGCGTGCAGCTAACCACGCGGAGCAACTTGTCTCCGCGGTAGTGCGCCGCAACACCATCTGGACATGCAATGCCCGGCGACAACTCGCCGCCTTCAATAAGGGCGTGATACGTCTCACGGCGATCCGGGGCAAAGTAATGGACACAATTGCTTCCGCTGATAAAGCCAAGACCGTCCATCGCCGTATAGGAATCGGCAACTGAATCGGTCAGTCCGTTTTCAAACCAGCACAGCGAGCCGGCGCTCGAACCACATAAGAGTGCGCCCCTCTCCCACGTCTGCCGAACGAGTACATCGAGACCCCAGTGACGCCAGACTGCGAGCATGCTTCTCGTGTTTCCGCCGCCGACTTGAATGATGTCGAAGCTCGACATATATTCCGGCAAATCGGCTGGCGTGCGATCGAAGAATCGAAGCACGTCGGCCTTGACGCCGAGGCCCGTATATGTGGATTGAATCTGATTTATGAACTCGGCATTATCACCGCTGGCAGTCGGGACAAAACAAACGTGGGGCGCCCGTTTACCGGACGACTCGAGTATGAAGCGTTCAATTCTCGTATCGCCGTCGCCGGGCTGGCCCACGCGACCACCAATCGCTATTATTTGTTTATCCGGCATCCACACCATGATTAGCGGGAGGCAGGTCATTGCCTCGGCGAAGCGCCAAAAAATGTTCACGCGCGACGAGCTGCGGGCCATTCCGCTCTTCTCCTCACTTGCCGACAAAGAGCTGGACTACTTAGCCAGCACGAGTGCGGATATCCGGCTGCAAACCGGCGAGTACGTGTTGCGCGAAGGTGAGCCACGCCGCGCGTTTTACATTGCTGTTGAGGGACACATCGAGGGAACGAAATTCGTCGACGGCGTCGAGCGCGTGATCGGGGTGCGCGACGCCGGCGAGACGTTCGGCGAGGTTCCCGTCGTCTTGGACACGCCTTCGCTCGCGAACTTCCGTGCAACCGTTCCGTCACGTGTAATGCGCATCGAGCTCAAGGATTTTCGTACGGTCTCGGCGGCGGCACCGGAGGTCGCCGCATCCCTAACGGCCGTGGCGCTGGAGCGCGTGGAGGGACTGCAAGAGCTCGCCGCGGCTCCATCCCACATTCTCGGCGTTATCGCGCCGCAATACAATGCTGCGGGACATGAGCTGCGAGAATTCTTGCGGCGCAATTCCATCGAGTTCGATTGGAGCATCCCCGATGAAACGGTGACGACGCCGAACCAGCGCTTTCCGATCGTCCGGTTGCGCGACGGAACGCTCTTGGCAGAACCTTCCATCCGCGATCTCGCTGTTGCGATCGGCTTGTGTGTTTTCCCGAGAACGCAAACGTACGATGTCGCGATCGTCGGTGGCGGCCCTGCGGGACTCGCGGCGGCAGTTTACGGCGCATCCGAAGGCCTCTCGACGATCCTGATCGAGGAAGAGGCGCCGGGCGGTCAGGCCGGCACCTCGTCGCGCATCGAAAATTATTTAGGGTTTCCGTTTGGCATCTCGGGCGATGAGCTTGCCAACCGCGCGCTGCAACAAGCGACGCGCTTGGGCGCTGAGATCGTGGTGACGCGCTGCGTCGAAAGTCTCGACATCGACGAGCGGGTTGTGAAATTCGACGGCGGAGATCACGTCTGCGCGAAGACGATCGTCATTGCAACGGGCGTCGCTTGGCGGCGGCTCGACGTGCCGTCACTAACCGCGCTGCAAGGCCGCGGCGTGTTTTTCGGCGCCGCTCCGGGCGAGGAGCGCTCGATCCAAGGGAAGGACATCTTTATCGTCGGCGGCGGTAACTCCGCGGGCCAGGCGGCCATAAACTTCTCGAATTTTGCACGCTCGGTTACGGTGCTCGTTCGTGGCGATTCTCTGACGAGCAGCATGTCGCACTACCTCATCGAACAACTGAAGACGAAGGCGAACGTGAGCGTCGAGACGCACGCCGAGGTCGTTGAGGCAATCGGCGAGGATCACTTGGAAGCAATAACAGTCGTCGACAACGTGACGAAAGAGACGACCCGGCGGGATGCCTCAGCGATATTCATTCTGATCGGCGCCGACGCCGAGACCGCATGGCTGCCCGCTTCCATTGAACGCGATGCGGACGGCTACGTCGTGACGGGATCGGATGTCATGAAGAGCGGCCACTGGCCGCTCGAGCGGCATCCGTACATTCTTGAGACAAGCGAGCCGGGAATTTTTGCCGTGGGCGATGTCCGCGCCGGCTCGATCAAACGCGTCGCAGCCAGCGTCGGTGAAGGCAGCATGGCGATCGCTCTAATCCACCGCTATCTCGCAGGGCACTAGGGGGGCCGCTACGTCGATACTTCGATGTCGCTCAGAAGGAAGCGCACTCCACCCGTACCGATCGCGAGCGCGTCTTTGATTGCACCTTGTCCTTCCGGGCTCGCGATTGCCGCGCATGCATCTGCATAGCTCTCGAAATAGACGTCGGCGGTGCGATAAGCCGGTGTCGGGCTACCATCTTCTTTCGGAAACACTTTCGCGAGCTCGACACGCTTCACGTTGGGAATCTTCTGCGCGAGAGGCACATGCACGCTGTGATAGTGCTTCTCGAACGTCTCCGGATCTGTGGGATTATCGTACACTACGGTCAATTTAACAGCCATTGCGTGGTCCTCGGAAAAGAATGCCATCCAGGGAAATCCCCATAGGAGGCGGCGGCCAAACCTTAGGGCATGACACCTCCGAATACTCTCGAAAAGTCCAAGAAAGGCCACGAATGTTGGACCTCTCCTCGCTCACGGACTTCGGCTTGCTCTTCATGAGAATCATGGTCGGGGCTATCTATGCGAACAGCGGTTACAACGATTTCAAGGACCCCGATGCGCGTAGCAAGAGTATTGGGATGCCGAAGGCCTTCACCGTTTTTCTGGCGGTCGCCGAGATGGCTGGTGGCGCCGGCCTCATTCTCGGAGTTCTGCCGCAGCTTGCAGCGATCGGCTTGATCCTCATTATGCTCGGCGCCATTCAGAAAAAGATCTTCGTTTGGAAGACTGGATTCTGGGGAGCCGATGGACTCGGTTGGTACTACGACACAACATTGATTTCGACGCTGCTCGTCATCGTCTTTACAGATGGCGGGCGCTTCGTATTGCTGCGTTAACTGCAGCAGCCCAACTCGAAAACATGCAGACGGTACCAACCATCTCGGACGATAAGAAACAAACGACGGGACTGGAGGAACGTTACGCGGCTGCTGCGATGCTCGCCGATGATCTAATGGTGCGAGACACCGTCATTCCCTATAGCGGTTGCCTCGCCATCATAGCGGCAAGCCCGATTCTCAAACAAATGCCGGACGTTCAGGCCGAAATCAGCGGAGCGATGACGATGCCTGACACGGACGCGCTTCTTGAGGCTGCGCTTCGACAGCAGTCAACGAGAGATCGACATTCACCATGTTAGAGAGCGCTTCTATGTCAAGCCGGTGCTCACCTCAGGAATCTTAAGTAGAACGCTACGAACAGCAAGACGATTCCAATGTTCGCGATTAACCGCTCACCGAGGCGGTTTCTGAAGAACGCGACGTCTACGCCGACGATGATGGCCACCATCGCCATGACGTAAAGCACGATCACCACCTGCCGGCTCATTTTTACTCTCCGTCAATGTGTGTCTCGAATCGGAACTAGAGGGACCGACCTTCTCAAGGAGCATAGAGGCATTCCTATGACGCATCTCTGGCCGCTTGCGCTCACGGCGTTCGTCGGCTGTTCGGTCGAGGCCGCGGAAGCGATCACGATCGTGCTTGCGGTCGGTACCGCATATAACTGGCGTTCCGCGTTGCTCGGCGCGCTGGCAGCGGTCGTAGCACTGATCGTGTTGGTCGGTGCCGGGGGCGCCGTGCTGCTTACGATCATCCCTATCCGCGTCGTCCGGATTGTAGTCGGCGCGTTTCTCATCTACTTCGGTTATGGCTGGCTGCGCAAGAGCGTGCTGCGCTTCGCCGGGCGGATGCCGGTGCATGACGAAGCAGAAAAGTACCAGCATAAAGTCGCCGCGCTGCGCGACGCGCGTGATGCGCACGGTGGTTTGGCCGTAGCGTTCAATGGCGTTTTTCTCGAGGGACTCGAGGTGGCGATCATCGTGCTCACCGTCGGTTCGTCGTCGACTGCGGCCCTCGAGGCAGCTCTGGGTGCAGCGCTCGTCGCGTGCATTATTATGACGGGGATCGCCGCCCTTTTGCGCAAGCCGTTTTCACGTGTTCCGGAAAACGAATTGAAATTCATAGTAGGAACGATGCTTGTAAGCTTCGGAATCTTCTGGCTTGGCGAAGGCGCCGGCGTAGCGTGGTGGCACGACGAAGTTTCGTTGCTACTCTTAATTGTCGCCATGTTTGCGCTCGCATTCGCAACTATCGTTGGGTTGCGACGCCCGATAATCGCGGTGAAGTGAAGTGTCTTGGCCTCGCAGACACGAGCTGTTCGACATCGATCTCGACGCATACGCAGATGAGGAAGATACCTCCGCACACGGCGAGGCGCAGGCCGAAGAGACTCGGGTCGAGCCGGCGATCGAACAGAAGCGCGTTTCGGTGCTCGAGGCTGCCGAACGTGCCGGCATGCCGCTCGAGGAATTGCTGCCTAAGCTCGAGCGGTGAACGCCTAGTGAAAGTCTTGCTTGACGGTCCACTCCGTAAGGGGATAGCGCCCTTCGAGCCGGTGCCAGCCTCTTAGCAAATCGCTCGCTTCGCCGGATTTCCGGTAGTTTGCAACCGCCAAGAAATACTGCGCTTCAGGAGCACAGATCGAAGTCGGAAACAGCTTGAGTGTTTCTTCATAGAGCGCAATCGCTGCATCGAACTCGCGCAACCGTAAGCGTGCCTGCGCGAGGGCCGCAAGCAGCTGCGCCGCAAACTCAGCCGGCGGTAAATAGCCGTTCCAGCGATAGAGCTCGTCGCCGTCGCCCGTCAGAATGCGAAGGTCGGGCGTCCAGACGTGGTGATAGCGCTTTATGACCGGTTGTGCTGCGTCGACGGTGTTGTCAAACTGAATCGGGATCGTCGCGCGCTCGAGAATCTCGCGAACAGCGGCTTGAGGGTACGTCACGGCACCCATCGCTTTGCACCCGCCTCAACCCGGATTGAAGAAATCCAGTAGTACGAGCTTTCCGGTCTTCCGAGCCTCATCGAGCGCGGCGTCGAAGGACGTGCGCCAGTGGATCTGGCTAGCGGTTGAATGTCCGTCAACAGTTTGTGTCATGTGCTAGCTCCTTTACTATTTGATACCGTAACTCGCGAACTCCGCATCGACGTTGCCTCGTAGTGCCTTCGCGGCGGCGATGTCTGCGTCCGCGCTCGCGTCGCCCTTCTTGCGCTTGGCGAGGCCGCGCACGTACAAGGCTCCAGCGAATTTCGGATCGAGCGTGAGCGCTTCGGTGCAGTCCGTTATCGCCTTATCGAACTGTTCGAGTTTGAAATTGAGATCGCAGCGATTGTTGTAGGCGTTGGCATCCCGAGCTCGATTCACAGATTCATCGCAATCAGGGATCGCAGTGGTTAGGTCGCGACCAATGAGCACGCGCGTCCAACACCGGTTGGTGTAGCCTGACGCATCCTGCGGGTCGAGACGAATTGCGGCGTCAAAATCCGCGATCGCGCGATCGGTGTCGCCTTTCCGGCGATACAGAGCACCGCGGTTGTTATAGGCAGCCCCTTTATTGGGATCGATTCGGAGCACTTCGGTATAATCGGCGATCGCGTGGTCGAGATCGTTCTTACGCCCGTACGCAAGCGCGCGATCGAAGAAGGCGGGTGAGTACTGCGGATTGATTCCGATTGCCTGACTGTATTCGGTGATCGCCCGGTCGTAATCACTCTTAAAGAAATATATATCACCGAGGGCGGTAATGGCGCGCACGGACTTCGCATCAAGGCTAATGGCCTGGTTGAAGTCGGCGATCGCCGGGTCGTAATCGCCTTTACGGCTGTACGCGGTACCCCGGCCAACAAAAGCGGCTACGGACTTTGGATCGATTCCGATTGCCTGTTCGAAATCGGAGATCGCATTTCCGTAGGCGTTTTTCCCGAGGTTCGCGTTGCCGCGACCAATGAAGGCGGCCGCGAGCTTAGGGTTCACAAAAATGGCGCTATTGAAGCTTGGGATTGCGGCGTCGTAGTCGCCCTTGTCGGTGTACGCATCACCGCGATTACTGAAGACAACGGCGTCTTGCGCGTTGAGTTTGATTGATTGGTCGAAGTCGGGGATTGCGTGCGCATCGTCGCCGTTCTTGTAGTACGCTAAGCCACGTTTATTGTATGCGCTTGCCAGATTCTTCGAGCTTTCGCCGTGCGACGTAATGATCGCGCTACACGCAGCAATCTGCACATCAGCGGTGACGGCATCTCCCACGTTGTTGCAGGACGTCCAGTTTGGCGACGACTGTTGCGCCAACGCCGGCGACATCGGCCCGAACGCGACAACCAGTGTCGCGATGACAGTTTTTAGGAGCAGGCGTTTCTTATTCCCAGAAAAGCTGCGCATTACTGAGAGTTTCCCAGCATAGCCCGCGAGCCCTCCGGCGCGGGTTGTACTATGTTTGCAAGAGGACGTACATTGCAGTAGATATTGAGAATATGGACGCAGATCGGTTCGATAATGCGCGCGAATCGCCAGAGCTCGTGGAAGCAGTCGTGCGCGTCGTCGTCGGGTTGGGCTTATATGCCGACGGCGACGTAGCGACGGCGTCAGACATGTTCCTTAGAGCTACGGAATTGGCGCCCGATTACGTCGGCGCACACTTCGCCTACGCGCAAGCCCTCCTTGCACAGGGCCAGTTTTCCCCAGGCTGGCACGAGTTTGCTTGGCGCAAACCATACAATGGAGCGACGACAAGGCTGCTGGAAGAGATCACGATCCCGGAATGGAGCGGTGAACGAATGGACGCCTGCCGTCTCTTAGTGATCTGCGACGAAGGCGTTGGCGATGCGATAATGTTTTCGCGATACCTTCCACAAGTCGCAGACCGTGTCGGCGAGGTCGTCCTAGGGTGGGGGCAAGAACACGCGGCGCTCTTTAGGAAGATCGCCGGCGTATCCGACGTGCTCATATCGCGGCCCACCTTCACAGAATTCGACGCCTTCGTCATGATTTGCGATCTACCGCGCGTCTTCGGTACCACGTTAGAGACGATTCCCGATCAGACTCCCTACCTGCCGCTCGACACGCGCAATGAACAGGAGTGGCGTGAACGGCTCGACGCCAAACTTCCCAAGGGTCAGCTGCGAGTTGGAATAAATTGGGCGGGGAGTGAGCTTCACGCTAGGGATGAGCAACGTTCCCTCGCGTTCGAACAGCTTAGCAGCGTGCTCGGAATCGACGGCATCAGCTTCGTCTCATTGCAAAAGGTAGTGCGGGAACGGGACCGGGCAGATTTGGCGGCGGCTAAGAATGTCTTAGACGTTTCCCCATTGCTCAAAAGTTTTGCGGACACCGCAGCGTTGATCGCAAATCTCGATTTGGTCGTGAGCGTTGACACCGCCGTTGCGCATCTGGCGGGTGCGCTCGGCGCGAAAGTTTGGTTACTTCTTCCGCAACCCTCAGATTGGCGTTGGCTGCTAGGCCGCAGCGACACACCCTGGTACCCAACGATGCGTCTTATTCGCCAACCAAAATACGGTGACTGGGATTCGGTATTACAAGAGACGCGTCTCGGGTTATGTCATCTCGCAGTTTGAGCGAGAGTCTGTCGCCCATAATCACGGGACAGTAACCGTTTGGGGATTGTCATGACCGAGCACCCGCACAATGGAATGAGCACCGATAGCAGCACAGCCGGGAGACCGCTGCACTGTTATCTCGTTTCGTTCCAGAGGAACGTCACGGTGTCGGTGAGGACCGCGACTTCCGATGCCAACGTTCCACCCAGATGTCCGCCTCCGGCCACGTACAAGACGATCGGGGCGTTCGATGCTTGGGCCCACTGGAGAGTTGCCGCGAACTTATAGGAGTGCGCCGGCGAAACGCGAGCGTCGTTTTCTGACGTCAGGATGAAGGTTGCGGGATACGCCGTGCCTTGCTTGATCGCGAGCAGCGGAGCGTACGCCTTAAGCCATTTGAACTGCTGCTCGCTCGCAATCGGCGATCCCATTTCGGTTGCATAGGATGTTTCCGTGCCATACGTATAGGCACGCAAAACGTCGACCGGACCAGCTTCATCAGCTACCGCACGGAAAAGCGACGGATGCTGCACCTCAGTCACTCCGACGAGAAGGCCACCTGCGGACAACCCGTACGCGGCTAAGGTTCGATGCGTTGTGAAGCCGCGCGCGACGAGAGCTTGCGCTGCCGCCGCGAAATCGTCGAAAGAATTCTGCTTTTTGCCGAGCATGCCCGCGCGATGCCATGCTTCACCGTAGTCGCCGTCTCCGCGAATGCACGCGACCGCGAACGTCCCGCCCTTCGCGAGCCATAAGGCGTCGATCGGGTACCATCGCGTGTAGCAGGGAAATCCGGCGTTTCCGTACCCTGTAATCAACGTGGGCGCTAACCGTCCGTCTTTTCGATGTCCGACGAAGACCGGCACGCGAGTGCCGTCCTTGGATCTCACGAATATCTCTTCCGTGATATAGCGCGAAACATCGAATGGAGCGTGGACGCGACTGAACACGATGCTCTTTCCGGAGCGAGCGTCGCTCTGGAACGTTACAGGCGGCGTCGTTAGATTTGAGAATTGATAATAGAAGTTCGAGGTCGCCGGCGCAGCCGAAACATCAACGACGCCGATTCCCGGAAGAGCGACGTCGCGCACGGGTGTCCCGCGCCGGTCGAAGATCGCAAGTTCTGCGTGTGCGTCCCGACGATATTGCGCAATGAAGAAGCCACCGGCCGCATCGACGCTCGTAAGCGTCTCGGATTTTTCGGGCACGATGTCGCGTTCGACGGATGGTTTCTTGAGGTCGATTGCGACGAGCTTCCAGTTCGGCGCCAAATGATTGGTCCGGAAATAGAGAACGGTTCCGCTGCTATCGATGAAGCTATAGGTCGAGCTACTCATAGGACGAACGACGCGGACATGCGCGCCGGGTTTCGCCAAATCCATTACCGCTGCGAGAATCCCGGTGGACTGCGCCCCAAGAAAGAGATAACGCCCGTCTGCCGTTGGCTGCGAATACGGAATCCAATCGGGATGATCGGGAAGGCTGTAAATGTTGGAATCGGCTTCGGCTCCGAGGCGATGGAAGCGCACGGCAAGATCCTGTCCGATTGCCGTGCCAGCTTTGCGTGTCGCTTCCGAGCCATAGCTGTCATAGTAGAATCCACGACTATTAGCTGACCATACGATTGGATACCAGTCGGGAACGCCGGTAGCGACGTCCGGAAGGTCGCGACCGCTCTGGATTTCCATCACGTGCCAACGCATGATCCCTGCTCCGCGGGTTGGCGTCGAGTAGCCGAGCTTTAGCCCATCAGGTGAGAGCTTCCAAGCGCCAATCGACGTCTTTCCATCCGGCCAACGCAGGTCCGGATCGAGCAACACACGCGTTCCACTCGATGTCTTAACAAGGAGAACGTCGCTTTTATCCGGTCTGTGGTGAGACCATACCGTACTGAACCTTCCAAACTGAGGAAGGCCGTCTTGCCACGCTGTCCCAATTTGCAGTGCGAGCTTCCGTGTCGCCTCACGATCGCGAAACGAAGCCAGTACTTCGTCCGTCATATGTCGTTCTTGCGCGACCCAGCTTTTCGTTGTCGCTGAGTCTGTGTTCTCGAGCGCCTCGTACGGGTTAGGCGTCGCATGTCCGAAATAAACGTTCGTCGCAGCACTCCTAGCGATCGTCGGATACGCCCATCGGAATGGGGCAGCAATTCCGGCGAAAGCCGTGAACACGATGAAAGCCGCCACAACGAGAAGCAACGGGAGCGCGCGTATTGCCATAGTGCGGACGTCGTTCGACATGGGTGGTCTTAGATTCTCGAGGAGCGGATCGCGTTAGGTAGTGTCGACACTAACTGTTCGCCTAGGCTCTCCCGAAGACTTCGAGATTGCAAGTCGCCTCTAGAACGAAGTCTTGCGGGTGCCGGTCTCGTTTCCGGTGTATTTTGCGGTTCCGGCAAAGCGGGGGGGAGGGTGCTGTGGAAGTCCTCATCGTTCTAAGCCTTGTCATTGGCATTTATTTTCTACCAACCATCGTAGGCGTTGCCCGAGGAAAACAAAACTCCGGCGCAATTTTCGTGCTTAATTTTTTTCTCGGTTGGACTCTGGTTGGCTGGGTCGTTGCACTGACATGGGCCTGTACCGTTGACACTCAAGCGGTAATCGCTGGCCCGATCAACCAATCCGTCACGCTTCCACCGCAACCCAATGCGCTTCCAGCGGAAGCGACTAAGAAATGTCCGCATTGCTTTTCGGACATTCCAGCGGGCGCTACGGTGTGTCGATTCTGTTCCAGGGCAGTAGTGAGTTCAGCTTAGAGAGCACTGCCCTCTTATGTAGAATCCGCTGGACGTTAGGTCTGGATTTCGCGCTGATCTGATATTCCAAACTCACGGGGGCCGTTTACTGGAACCTCCAGACGATTGAATCCTCAACGATGCTGTCCAGTGAGAGCAAAAAAACAAGAACTCGGGTGCAAACCGAATTCTTGGATGTGCAAAATTGGTGGAGCTGCCGGGGAACCGCCCCCCGGGTCCGAAAAGCCGGACACGTGCTTTCTCCAGGCTCAGTCTCGAGTTTGTCTTGAGCGGAGGAGCTTGTCGAGACCGCAATCTCTTCCGCCGCAAGCCCGGTTGTTCTCAGACGGATCTCGGGCCAACCTCACCGTCCTAGCCGCAGTTAATGTCGGCGCGGGAGCTGATTGCGGCGACCTCTCCCTTACCGTCGCTAGCTTAGATTAAGCAGCGAGTGCGTATTGATTATCCGCGTGTATAGCGGTTGCGATCGTTTTAAGAGGGCTCGCAGCTCTGCCTGCTGACACGTACCGCGGATCATTCCGTCGAAGCTATTCAGCCCCGCGATGCGTTTGCGCATTGTATCACAACCCGGGGTGGGTTGGCGTGGTTGCTTCTAGCTCGTCGCGGAGGAGGGGGAGCAGGCTATCGTCGGTACGGTCGATCGAAATCGGGGTGACACTGGCGTAACCCTCGCGCACCGCCTCCAAATCCGTCCCGATCTCTGCGCTGCGCATATCGTAGCGCCCGCTGATGCGAAACATCGCGCCGCGCTCGCCGTCTTCTTCCCGCAAAAGCCGCTCTTCGTACCGCTTCCGCCCCTGTCGTGTCACGCGAATGCCGCGAAGCTTCCCGTCCGGAACGTTTGGGACGTTGAGATTCAAGAACGATGTTTGTGGAAGCCGCGTGCGCCACTCGCGGACGAGACGCAGCGTCAAGTCGCTCGCGCTTTGCCAATTGAAGGGCGTTTCGCGGTTGCCCCATTGAATCGCGAGCGAGACGGCGACGGACGGAATCCCGATGATCGAACCTTCAATCGCAGCCGCTACCGTCCCCGAGTAGTTGATGTCGTCGCCGAGATTCGCGCCGCAATTGATTCCGCTCACGAGCAGATCGGGGAAAACGTCGAACACTTCATATGCGCCGAGGATAACGCAATCCGCGGGCGTGCCCGAACATGAATACGTCGGAACGCTCCGTCCCTGCACCGGCGCGATCTCGACCGGTTCACGAAACGTCACGCGATGCGAGATCGCGCTGCGATCCCCGTCGGGCGCGACGACGATAACGTCGCCGAGCTCGCGCAGAGCCTCGGCGACGTTGATGATTCCCGGACTCTCGACGCCGTCATCGTTGGTGACGAGGATGCGCATGTTCCGCTAGTCGGCCACCGGCGCGAGCACGGCAGAAAGAATCCACGAGACAATCCACAGGATGATCGAACCCCACAAAGCGGCCCACCAGCCGTGTACGATTAGGCCGATGTGCAAGGAGCCGACGAACCAAAAGAGCACAGCGTTGATCACGAAGGTAAACAGTCCGAGCGTCAAGATCTCGATCGGCAAACTCAAGATAATCAAAATTGGCTTGACGATCGCGTTGACAATTCCCAAAACGATCGCCGCGATGAACAATCCCTTAAGATCGGTGACGGCGACACCGGACACGAAGTGTGCCACAACAAACAAGGCAGCCGCATTGATGATAAGACGTAGTATCAGGTACATCAGCTCTCTCTTACCCGGGAGCGACGTTCGATTGACATTTCGCCGTCTCGGGACTATCACTGGCGAAAACCGACGCGAGCGCGCCCGGAGCGATGGTCACGTCCTTTCCTTTGTGTAGGGCGTTGTATGCGCCTATCACGAGGCCGACACCCGGGATCGGAACGGCGCCGACATACCCGGGAAGCTGTCCATTATAGCCTTGCGCCGCAAGCGCGTTCGGCCGTCGATCGCGAATGACGTGAATCTCGTCGCCGTTCGCAAACTTGAAATACAGCGGCTCGAGACCGATAGCGCCGCCGTGACCGCGACCGGCTGCAACTGCGAGCGTCACGACGCCGAATCCCGGCGTCCCCGACGGGATCACGATCCTGCCTTGAAACGTCACGGCCCCGATCGACTTGAACGCAAAGAAGTCTCCCGGCTTTGCGGTGCGCGATTCGATCGGTTTTGTTGTTTCGATAATAACTTGCGTGCATGGCGGTAGGGCAGGAAGCATACGCTTCGATTTCAAGAACCGCCGAGCGCTGCCTTCACCGACGACGCAAGTGCGGGCGACATTCCTTTGACCGCAGCGATCTCATCGACGCTCGCGCGTTTGATCGCTGCAATGGAACCAAACGCGGTGAGCAACCGTTTTCTCCGTACAGGTCCTACGCCCGCAAGCGCATCCAGTTGCGAGGCGGTCATTGCTTTTGCGCGACGGTTGCGATGATACTCAACCGCGAAGCGATGCGCTTCATCGCGAACTCGCATGACGAGATGCAGGGCCGGCGAGTTCGGCGGGAGTACGATCGGCTCGGATTGGTGCGGCACGTAGAGCCACTCATTTTCCTTGGCGAGACCCGCAACCGGAATGCCCCACATATCCATCTCGTGCAGCACCTCGACGACCGCGCTGAGCTGCCCCTTACCGCCGTCGATCAACAGCAAGTCCGGCTTGTGATGAAAGCGCTCGCGCTTGGCCTTCGATTCTTCGACGGCTTCGACTGCCTTCTCGATGGATTGTGAGTGATGCGTCGGTCCGCGATCAGCTTGCTGGCGCAGATAGCGCAGACGCCGGCGTAACGTTTCCTGCATCATCGCAAAGTCGTTGGGACCCTGATCGTATTGAATCTTAAACTTGCGATAGTCGCTCTTCTTCGCCCGGCCTTCGACGAACACAACCATCGAGGCGACGGAGTTCGTCCCTTGAATGTTCGAGATGTCGTAGCACTCGATCCGATGCGGCGGTTCCGGAAGATCGAGCGCCGCCGCGAGATCGGTTAACGCACGCGCGGACGCGCTCTCCTGTACTTCCTGATGCGCGAGGAACGCCTTGAGATTTTGCTCGGCGTTCTTTTCGACGAGCCGCATGTACTCGGCACGTGGACCGCGCTGCGCCCGCACGACCCGCACGCGCTGACCTTTAAGCGCGGTAAGCCAAGCTTCAATCGTTCCGCGCTCGGCCGGTAAGGCATCGACGAGCACTTCCTTTGGAATGGCCGCAGACACAGCGGAGCGCGCCCGCGCGCGCGCCTTCTCCGGGATCGGAACTTCTTGATCGCGCGCTTGCCGTACGGCGAGCGGACTCATCGCTTCCGGCGCTTGCGCCCCGGCTGAACGCGCGGTGTAGAACTGCTCGAGAAACTCGCGCACGATCTCTTCATTGCTGTGATCGGCGACGCCGTCCAGAATGAAGTGCTCTTGGCCGAGCAGCTTGCCGGCGCGCACCATGAAAACTTGCATGCAGGCTTGACCTTGCGCACGGGCTAGACCGACCAGATCCATATCGATCCGCGACCGCCAGACGACTTTCTGGCCTTCGGTGACGCGACGCACGGCGATAATGCGGTCGCGGAGATGCGCCGCTGCCTCGTAGTTGTAATTCTCAGCCGAGGTTTGCATCTCGCTCTGCAGCCGTCCGAGCAGCGCTTCTTGCCGGCCTTCGAGAAAGAGCACAACCTCTTCGACCAGCGTATCGTACTCCGGTTCGCTTTGATAACCGACGCAGGGAGCCAGACAGCGTTTGATGTGATATTGCAGACACGGGCGTTTGCGCCGCCCGTCGATCGGCTCCGCGCAGGTTCGGAGCGGGAAGACGATTCGAATGAGATCGATCAGTTCGCGCAAACCGTGCGCATTCGTGTACGGGCCGAAATAGCGCGCGCCGTCATCGCGCACCATCCGTGTGAAAACGATCCGTGGAAACGATTCGTTCGTCACCTTCAGGTACGGATAGCGCTTGTCGTCGCGCAAGCGCACGTTGAACGGCGGCTGGTGCCGCTTGATCAGATTGGCTTCGAGGATCAATGCCTCGATCTCGTTGCTCGTGACGACCGAGCGAACGTCGCGCACGCGCTCGACCATCGCTGAGGTTCGCAACGGATGCGCAGCGCTATCCTGAAAATACGAGCGCACGCGATTGCGCAACGAGACGGCCTTCCCGATATAGAGAATGCGGTTCTCGTCCCCGACCATCATGTAAACGCCGGGCGCGTCGGGAATCTGGGCGAGCGTCTGCTCGAGCTGCGAGGGCGTGGCTAGAGACACACTCCTATGAACCCGGTCTGGGCGCAAAACGGCGGCGCATCGTTATATAGGATACGACGCCAAGCACGGCTATGACCAGGATGAAGCGGGCCGAACGCTGCAGCGCTGGGACGATGGCGTCGAGGTGTTGGCCGAAGGCGAAACCGATGTACGCCAGCGCAAAGCAAAAGATCGCCGAACCGAGCGCGTGGTACGTGAGAAAGTAGCGCTTCGGCATGCGCGACACGCCGGCTGGAAGCGCCGCGATACCGCGGATGAACGGCAAGAAGCGGCAGATGAAAATCGTGCGCGCTCCGTATCGCTCGAAGAATGCATGCGCCCGCGCCAGCTCGCGCTCGGCGCGACCGCCGAAGCGATGCGCGACCGGTGCGCCACCGTAGTATCCGATTGCGTAAAGTAAGAGCCCGCCGACGATCTCACCAAGCGTAGCGATCGCGCCCACAAGCAGCCAACTCGAGAGATGACCCGACCCGGCTGCGGCTCCAGCAACGACGATAACGACCTCCGCGCCGACCGGAATCGCCATATTGCCGAGCACCATAACAATGAAGAGCCCGGCGTAGCCGTAGCTGTGAACGAGCCCGAGAATCAGGCTCTGGTAGTGCTCCACTCCTTAACGGCTTGCCGCGAGACGGGCGAGAACGTCGGCGGCAACGCCGCCGCGCTCATCGCGAATCGCTCGGTACAAGTCGATCGGCTCGATATTGCCATCACCGACACGCTCTTCAGCGGTACGCACGATGTTGCGAACGCGCGGTGTGATCAGGATCCCCTCCCACACGCGGTCTTCTCCGGTGCCCAGCGCTCGCTTGAGCTCGGTGTAGATGTCACCGGACGAGATCTGTTCTTCGCGCAGCGCAGCCTCAACGTCGGCGTCCTGCTCTTCGATCAATGCAAAGAGCATGTGCTCGACACCAACGTAGTAATGGTTGTGATTTCGGCACTCTTGCTCTGCAAGCCGAAGCACGCGCAGTGCCGCTGGACTAAAACGTGAGAACATCGTAAATGGTCGGGGCGGCAGGATTTGAACCTGTGGCCTCTGCGTCCCGAACGCAGCGCTCTACCAAGCTGAGCTACGCCCCGACGAACTAGCCCGATGCTCCCCGTTTGCGCCGGGGTCCTCCTCAACGCCTTGCGGGGAGCGGCGCCAGGGTGTATAACTTGCCTGTTCTCCAATGAAGTACATTATCGTCGGCTGCGGCCGAGTGGGGTCGATGCTGGCGAAGCTGCTGGTCGAGGAGGGTCACGAGGTGACCGTCGTCGACGAGAATCCGGCCGCATTCAAGCGGTTGGGCAGCCGTTTTACCGGACAAGTCGAGCTCGGTACGGGAATCGACGCGGAAGTGATCCGGCGCGCCGGCGGCGAGTCGGCTGATGGGTTTGCGTCGACTACCAACGGCGACAACCGCAACGTCATGGCAGCGCTAATCGCACAGCGGCTCTTCAACATCAAGAAGGTCGTGGCGCGTATCTACGATCCGCCGCGCGGAAAAATGTACCGCGAGCTCGGCATCGAGACCGTATGCCCGACGACAGTCGGCGCGCAGCTCATTCGCGACATCCTGATCGCGCCTCCCCAAGTATCGGCAGCGTTCGATTTCGGGAAACTCAGCTCGCTGCGCTGCGCGGTTACCGACGCGGTCGCAAATCGGCGCGTAAGCGAGATCGAACGCGACGGCTCGATTCGCGTCGCCGCGATTCGCACGAACGGCGTCGTCCGCGTCGCATCACCAAATGATGTTCTCGCACGTGGAGACGAGCTGAACGTGATCCTCGCTCCCGAAGCGCTCGATCAGTTTACGAAGCTGTTCGCCGACACGAGCTTGATCGTTCCCGAGAAGGTGGGCGCCTGATGTTCATTCTGATCGTCGGCGGCGGAAAAGTCGGAACGTATCTGGCGCGCGACCTGTTGACGGAAAACCACGAGGTCGTCGTCATCGAAAAGGATGCGCGCAAAGCACAGTTCATGACGAACCTTCTCGAACAAGACGTCGCGATCGTCGGCGACGGCTGCGACCCGGTCGTGCTCACGCAAGCCGGCGTATCGCGAGCCGACGTCGTGGTTGCAGATACGGGCGATGACGAAGATAATCTTGTCGTCAGCCTTATCGCACAGAAGAATTCAAAAGCACGCTGCATCGCGCGCGTCAACAATCCGCGCAACAAAGCGATTTTCGACTCGATCGGCAAGGACGGAAATCCGATCTCGGTCATCTCGTCGACCGAGCTGATCCTGCGCATGGTTGAAGACGAAGTAAACATCTCGGAGTGCCGTCCGCTCTTGCGGCTGCGCAACGGCGACGTACAGTTGGTCAAGATGTCCGTCGAGGCCGGAACGAACGCCGACGGCAAGCGGATCGCCGATCTCGGTTTCCCGCGGAGCGCCATCGTCGTCGCCGTCGAGAGCCGTGACGGCGAGGTGACGATCCCGACGGGGGACACGCGTCTTTCGGCCGGCGATGACGTCGTCATGATGATCAAGAGCTCGGTCCGCGACCAAGTTCGCGACGTTCTCCGAGGAACGGGCGCCGCCGTCTAGGAAGCGCCGCCCATGATAACGAGGGGCGGTTTTCTTTCGGGCAGTGCGGCGACGCTCGTCGCAGCGGCGCCACCGGCTGCGCCGGCGAGCGTGGCGACTGCGTACCAGCCGGGCATGGGGTATGCCGCGTTCATCGTCATGCAGAAGCGCGGGCGACTAGCCGCGCAATTTCCGAACACGCAACTCACGTGGCGCGAGCTTTCGAACGGCGACACGATCCGTGACGGCATCATTTCGAACACGATTCAAATCGGCGTCGTCGGGACCGCGCCGTTCCTGATCGGTTGGGACCGCGGCATCCCGTGGAAGATTTTGTGCGACGCCAACAACTTCGATTTTTGGCTCGTCACGTTAGATGCGAACGTCAAGTCGCTCAGGGATCTCAAGCCCGGCGACAAGATCGCAACGCCGTCACCCGACGCCATCAATTCGATGGTCATTCGCGCCGCGCTCGTCCGTTTGGGTCTGCCAGCGAACTATCTCGACGTCGGGATGGTCGCCATGCCGCATCCGCTCGCCGAGCAGGCGCTGCTGAACCACCAGGTCGTCGCGCATATTGCGACGCCGCCCTTTGCGCAAGACGAAGTCAAACGCGGCGGACACGTCATCATGCGCACGAATGACGGCTTTCCCGGCGGCATCAGCACGACGGTAAGCGCTACGACGACAACCTTCGCTCAACAATACCCGGGCTTCATGGATGCCTACTTCAAAGAGTACGTGGAGACGGTAAAATTCATGCAAACGCACACTGATGATGCCGCAAAGATGTACGTCGACTCAACCGGCGGCAAGGCACAAATCGAGGACGTTGCGCCTTTGATGCGCGACCTTGCGAATACGCTGTTCACGATCCCACCGCATGGTGTCTTGCAAGTGGCGGCGTTCCTAGCCAAACTCGGCGTGATAAAAAATGCGCCATCGTCATTCGCGCAAATTTCGCTGGGATACGCCAACAGCGGAGCGAGTTAGATCAACCCTCGGCGCAGTGCGGTAACGGCCGCTTGCGTTCGATCGGACGCGCTCAGCTTCTCGAGAATGTCGCGGATATGGCCTTTGACCGTCCCGAGGCCGAGAAAGAGTCGCTGACCGATTTCCGCGTTACCCACCCCGTCCGCAACGAGACGCAATATCTCCAGTTCGCGCGGCGTGAGCGGGCTATCGATCGGCGGCGGGACCGGCGAGGGTGAGCCGAAATGCCGCAGCACCACATGCGCAATCTGCGGATCGAAATAGGCGCCGCCGTCAGCGACGACGTGCACCGCTGTCAGCAGATTCGACGGATCCGAGCCTTTCACGACGTACGCATCCGCACCGGCAGCGAGCGCAGCCAGAATCTCGCTATCCAGGTCGTGCATGGTGAGGATCACAATCCTCATGCCGCTCGTCTGCGCTCGCAAGCGCCGCGTCAGCTCGATACCGTCCATCCCCGGCAAACCGATGTCAAGCACGGCGACGTCGGGCGCCGTGCGCACGATCTCGGCAAAACCGGACTTTCCGTCGCCCGCTTCCGCGACGACTTCGACGTCGTCTTGACTGGCGAGCGCCGTCTTTATACCGGCTCTTGTAAGAGCGTGATCCTCGACGATTCCAACGCGAATCACGGCGCCACCGGTGTCGAGACTGCAATCCGGGGCAACTCAAGGGTGAAAACGCTTCCTTGCGGGACATTCGGCTCGTAGCGCACTCTGCCGCCGTGCTCTTCCGCGATACGCCGGACGATGTAAAGTCCGAGGCCCGTACCGCCGCCACGCGCGTGTGCGCCCGCGACGCGCATGAACAATGTGTCGCGAATCTCGTCGGGAACGCCGAAGCCTTCGTCGGCAACGCTAACCCTGACCATGCGGCCTTCGGAACGCATTTGAATTGCGACTCGGCCGCCGTCCTTCGACCAATTCACGGCATTTGCGAACAGATTTACAAGCGCGCGCCGGAGTTCTCCCGAGTCTCCGCTCACGGCAGCATCGACCGTCATAACGTCCACCGAGAGTTTCTTCGAATCGGCGAGCGGCTGCAGCTGCGCAGCGACGTCGCGGACCAAACGATCCAAGTCGATGGTGCGATGCTCGGCCGTGCGGTCACCCGATTCATACTGCGCAACCAACAGCAGTGTCTCCGCGAGGCGCTGCAGCTCGTCGTTCGCCGAGACGCTTCGATCGAGGATTTCACGGTAGCGCTCCGGCATCGGGCCGTAGGCCCCTTCACGCGCTTGGCGCAACGTCAACCCGGCAGCCGCAAGCGGAGTACGCAGATCGTGTGAAAGGGCGTAGACGATATCCCGAATGACTTCGCTGCGTTGCGCGAGTTCGTCGTTCTTCTTCGCAAGCTCGTCAAAGAGGCGCGACTGGCCGAGTGCGATGACGGCGGCCTCGGCGAAAGCGCGTAAGCTCAGCAAATCTTCTTCCGTCGTCGGACGGTCTAGCGACAGCAACAACGTTCCGTAGCGCATTCCGCCATCGATAAGCGGGACGACAACGGCAGAATCGATCTCCAGCGAGTCGAGAACGAGCCGGCCCATTGCGTCCTCACGCGAAAGCAGCGACGGCTCTTGCGCTTCGAGCGCTCGAGCCAGGACGGATTGAATCTCAGGGCGCGGCGCTTCAGTTACTTCCACGACCTCTTTGCTATTTTTGCTCGCCTCGAAGCGCGTCGCGCTCCCGGTCGTCGTTGCGCGATACAGCGAGACACGCGTCGCCGAGACGAGCCACATGGCTTCACGCGTGATCGCGCGTTCGACCAGCTCTTCGCTGAGCGAATTGCGGATGTTCTCGGAAGCTTCGCGCAGATCGCGCTCGCGGCGCACCGCCTTCGCAATTGCGATGGCCACGCCTTGCTGTTCGGCGCCTCGCTGCAATGCAAGGCCAAGCCAGCCGACGAGAATGATCGAGAGCGCTGCGAGCGCACGGTTTCCGAGTGCGACCGGATCCCAGACGCCTCCGGCTTGCAGACCGTTGATATAACCCGCGACCAAATTTGCGATAAGTCCGGCGACGACGAGTGCGCCCGTAAGACGGCGATTGCCCGCAAAAGCGCTCAGCACGATCGGGACGTCGAGTAGGATCGCAGAAATGAATAACTGCGGCGTAAAGAGATCGATCGCGAACGCCGCAATTAGGCCCGTGATGCACAGCGTCGTCAGTAGCCGCGGATTCATGAGTCTCGCCTTCGGCGGCGGAGGCTCGCAGCGCTTCCGCGAAGCGGCCTCTTGATGGACCGCGATGCCGATGCACGACCGCGCGCGGAGGAGCTGTTACGCGAGCTCGGTCTCGGAGCACGGCTTACCGTATATCTCGCAAGCGCGCCCGGCGCCGGAAAGACGCGCCGGCTCCTCGAGGAAGCCCGTGCACTCCAGCACAGCGGGATCGACGTTGCGGTCGGATGGGTCGATCTCAAGGGCCGCGCAGATCTCGAGCCGATCCTAGACGGACTGCGAATCATTCCGCCGCGAACGATCGAAACGGCCGGTTCGACGTTCGAGGATTTCGATCTCGAGGCAGCCTTGGCCGCGCATCCGACGACGATCGTCCTCGACGAGCTTGCGCACTCGAATATTCCCGGCGGACGCAACGCGAAGCGCTGGCAAGATGCGCTTGCGTTGCGCGAGGCAGGCATCAGCGTCATCGGCGCGCTCAACGTGCAACATATCGAAACCGTCGCGCCGGTTGCCGAACGCGCGATCGGCTTTCCGATCCGCGAAATCGTCCCGCTCTCATTCCTACAGGCCGCCGACCAAGTCGTTGCGCTCGATGCTCCGCCCGACCTGATCGAAGCACGCCTGCGTTCGGGGAAAATCGTCCCGCGCGACGACGTCGAACGGGCCCTCGCCGGTAGCTTCAAACCGCAAACGCTGCAGATCTTGCGTGAGCTGATGCTTCGAACGCTCGACGAGCTTACCGATCCGGTTTTGCGTCCGGTAAAGGTCTCCGCGCTTCTCGCAATTCCAATGGGGCTCGAAGATTCCGCGGTCTTCTTGCGCAAGTGCGCCGCACTCGCCGATGCCACCGATCTTTCGTTCGAAGTCGCGCGCACGGTCGAAAATGGAGAGCGGGTCGAGAAAGCGGCGCGCGCCGCCAATGCGCGCGTGATCCCATCGCTTCCGCAGGCGCATGGTTTGCCCGATTGGACGAATGCGGGCGCAACGATCGTTGCGATACCGAGCGGCGAAGCGGCGAAAACCATTGCGTCCAGCAGCATCGACCGTCACGTTTACATTGCGGATCCGAGCGCGTTGCACGTTTACGGAACGGGCACGGAGATTCGCGCACGTCATCCGTACGCGCAGACCGCGGGCGATCGTCTGCGCATCGGCTACGGCCGTTTCACGGTCTACCTCGGCGCTTCGGCGGGGTGCGGGAAAACCTACGCGATGCTGGATCGCGCGCATCAAATGAAGACCGCCGGCGTTGACGTCGTCGCAGCGCTGGTCGAAACCCACAATCGTCCGGGTACGATGCGGATGCTCGACGGACTCGAAGTGCTTCCGCGCAAAAATGGCGAGCTCGACCGGGAGGCGCTCATGATGCGCCGGCCTCAAGTCGCGCTGATCGATGAGCTCGCGCACACGAACGCTGCCGGAAGCGACTACCCCAAGCGCTATCAAGAAGTGCTCTCGATCGTGCGTTCCGGAATCTCCATTATCACCACGCTCAACGTGCAGCATTTGGAAGGGCTCTCGGACGCCGTCCTACGCCTGACCGGAACGCAGGTCCGGGAAATGCTTCCCGATGGAATTCTCGAGCTTGCCGATGACGTCGTTCTTATCGATGCAACGCCGGAGGTTTTGCGCGAACGGCTGCGTACCGGAAAGATCTATCCCGCCGAGCGCATCGACCGCGCGCTCTCGAACTTCTTCACGCTCGAAAACTTGACGGCGCTGCGCGAGCTCGCGATTCGCGAGACGATTCGTGCGCGACAAACGACGCGCTTACCCGCACCCTTCGCGCACATCGTGCTCGGCGTGCGAGCGCGCGAACGCGATATCGAGCTCATCCGGTGGACGGCTCGTTTCGCATCGCGTCTCGACGTGGAGCTGACCGTCGTGCACGTCGCACCGAATCAGGAAGCCGCAACTTTGGCCGAGATTCAATCTCTGCGGGCCGCAGCGAAGAGTGCAGGCGCGCAGTGGCTTCTCGAAGTCGATCCTAATCCGGCTGCTGCGCTCGTGCGCGTCTCACGGCAAATTGCGGATGCCGCTATCGTGATTGAGGGGGCTCGCGGGAAGAAGCGCTTTTGGCAGGCGCCGGCGTTTGCCCGGCGCGTCCTCGACGCCGGTGCCGGTGACGTCGTGCTCTTCTCGCCTGCGCCGTTCGAACCGGCTAAGACTTAGGTGCCGACGTCGCATCCAAAGCGCGATTGAGCTCGAGAACGTTGACACGGGGATCACCCAAGATTCCGAAGGTTCGCCCTTCGATATGAGCGTCGACGATTGCGCGAATCGCATCTTGCGAGACGCCGCGCGCTTTCGCGACGCGCGGGATTTGGTAATATGCCCCCTCGGGTGAAATATCCGGATCGACTCCGCTTGCGCTCGAGGTAACGAGCTCGGGCGGAATGTCGCCAGTCGCATTCGGATTGGCTTTTTTCAATGCGGCAACGGCGGCCGTAACCGAATCGATTAGCTTCTTCGACGTCGGCGCCAGGTTCGTGCCGCCCGTCTGCGTCGGGTCGTAGCCGTTCTTACCGGCTGCGGACGGACGGCCTTGGAAGTATTGCGGCTTCGTGAAGAGTTGTCCGAGCAGCGATGATCCGACGATCGTTCCTTTGTCGTCCTTGACGAGCGATCCGTATGTCTGATACGGGAAGGCGAAGGTTCCGATCAGCCATACGATCGCCGGATAAATTACGCCGAAAATAACGATCGTGATGGCCGTAAAGGTCACGGCCGGGACGAGATGCGAGAGCGTACTTTGCTTGGTTTCGGTCGTCGCTTTCATGATTAACCTGCGAGATGGAGACCGACGAGAACCACGTCGATCAGCTTGATGAACACGAACGGCACGATGATCCCACCGATGCCATAGATGAGAACATTTTCACGCAATACGGCATCCGCGCCGCGTGGACGGTAGGCCACGCCGCGCAGCGCAAGCGGAATGAGCGCAATGATGATCAGGGCATTGAAGATTATTGCCGACAGCACGGCGCTTGCTGGAGAATGCAGCCGCATGATGTTGAAGACGTTCATCGCGGGGTACGCCGTCGCAAACATCGCGGGCAGGATCGCAAAGTACTTCGCGACGTCGTTTGATATCGAGAACGTCGTCAGCGCACCACGCGTCATCAGCAGCTGTTTGCCGATCTCAACGATGTCGATAAGCTTGGTCGGGTCTGAATCGAGATCGACCATGTTCGCCGCTTCTTTGGCGGCTTGGGTCCCCGAGTTCATCGCAACGCCGACGTCGGCTTGCGCGAGCGCAGGCGCATCGTTCGTTCCATCGCCGGTCATCGCGACGAGTCGTCCAGACCCTTGCTCGCGCCGAATCAACTCCATCTTCGTTTCCGGCGTGGCCTGCGCCAAGAAGTCGTCGACGCCCGATTCTTTCGCGATCGCCGCAGCGGTCAGCGGATTGTCGCCGGTGATCATAATGGTGCGAATTCCCATTGAACGCAATCGATCGAAGCGCTGCTTGATGTTCGGCTTGAGGATGTCTTTGAGATGGATGATCCCGAGGAGGTTCCCGCCTTCGGCCAAGAGCAGCGGCGTGCCGCCGGCGCGCGCGATTCGCTCGACGTCCACGGTGAACTGCGTCTCGTCGACCTTACCACCTTGCGAGCGGACGAACGCGACGACCGCGTCGGCCGCGCCCTTACGGATCGCGTGAACGGAGCCGTTCGTCTGTACATCGAGGCCGCTCATGCGCGTGTACGCGCTGAACGGCACAAAGGTCGAACCGATCGGTGCACCGCCGTTCGGCGTCCCCATTCGCTCGGTAAGCATCACTATCGAGCGTCCTTCGGGCGTCTCGTCGGCAAGCGACGACAGATACGCCGCGCGAGCGGCCCGCTCGAGCGTCACACCGCTTACGGGAATGATTTCGGAAGCCTGACGATTGCCGAGTGTGATCGTGCCGGTCTTATCGAGCAGCAACGTGTCCACGTCACCGGCGGCTTCAACCGCGCGGCCGCTCATCGCGAGGACGTTGCGCTGCATGACGCGATCCATACCGGCGATGCCGATTGCAGAAAGCAGTCCTCCGATCGTGGTCGGAATCAGACAGACGAGCAGCGCGATCAGCACCGTGATCGATTGCACGGTTCCGGCATAGATCGAGAACGGCGCCAGCGTAGCGACCGCAATCAAGAAAATGATCGTCATGCCCGAGAGCAGGATCGATAGTGCGATCTCGTTGGGCGTTTTCTGACGCTGGGCGCCTTCGACCAAATTGATCATACGATCGAGGAACGTCTCGCCCGGATTCGCGCTGATACGGACCATGATCCAGTCCGAGAGAACGCGTGTGCCGCCGGTAACCGAGCTGCGATCACCGCCGCCTTCGCGAATTACCGGTGCGGATTCGCCCGTGATTGCCGACTCGTCGACACTAGCCGCGCCTTGAACCACGTCACCGTCGCCGGCGATGATCTCGCCGGTTTCGACTCGGATCACGTCACCTTTGCGAAGATGGGACGAAGGAATCGTCGCGTACTCGCCGTCGCGGACGAGCTTGCGAGCCTGCGTGTCGGATTTCGTCCGGCGCAAGAACTCGGCTTGGGCTTTCCCGCGTCCTTCGGCAACCGCTTCCGCGAAATTCGCGAAGAGGACAGTGAACCAGAGCCAGATCGAGATTGCGAAGTCGAAGCCCGCGCCGCTCGTCGGCGTCGAGACATGCGTCGCCCAGTCGCGGAAGAACAGGATTGAAGTGACGAGCGCGCCGACCTCGCAGATGAACATAACCGGGTTGCGCACTTGCCAACGTGGGTCCAGTTTTTTGAACGACGCACCGATTGCCGGGACGAGAATCTCGGGGTCGAACAGCGAGCGCGCTCTGGGCCGGCGTTCGATCCGTGCTTGCGAGATCATTAGTACGTCTTTCCTTGGTTGAGCAGCAGGTGCTCGACGAATGGGCCGAGCGCGTCAGCGGGTAGGAACGTCAACAGTCCCACAACGAGAACGACGCCGATCAAGAGAAACACGAACAACGGCGTCGTCGTCTTGAACGTTCCGGACGATACCGGAACGGCGCGCTTGCCGGCGAGGGATCCCGCGAGGCCGAGCACCGGGATGATCTCTGCGTAGCGTCCGCCGAAGAGCGTAACGCCGCCGATCATCTCCGTGAACGTGTTCCCGCTGATCCCGGCAAAAGCGCTGCCGTTGTTACCGGTCATCGAGGTCGTCATATACAAGATCTCGCTGAAACCGTGCGGCCCGGCGTTATTCATCGCAGCAAGACCGGCTGGAACGACGACCGCGACGGCCGCCGGACCGAGCGTGAAGAATGCGATCGAAAGAATGGCGAGCGAAGCCATCACGACTTGCCGGCGTTCGATCTTCTTTCCGAGATATTCCGGCGTGCGTCCGACCATCAATCCGGCGATGAAGACCGTGAAAATCACGAACTCCAACATGCCGTACATGCCGGCTCCGACGCCACCGAAGATGACTTCGCCGGTCTGAATGTTGATCAGCGGAATCGCGCCGGCCATCGGCAGGAACGAATCGTGCATCGAGTTGACGGCGCCGCTTGACGTTGCGGTCGTCGTGACCGCGAACATCGCCGAAGCCGCGATACCGAATCGCGTCTCCAGCCCCTCGAAGCTCTTGAAGATTCCGTGCGCGGCCATTAACGCGTTCGGCTGCGACTGGAAGTAGTAGCATGCCCAGAATCCGAGGATGTACAGCGTCGACATTGCGCCGAAGAGCACCCAGCCTTGTCGCTGATCGCGCGCGTAACGCCCAAACATGTAGGTGAGTGCGGCCGGTATCAACAGCTCGAAAAAGAGCTCGAGCCAGTCCGTAAACGGATTGGGATTCTCGTCGGGTGAGGACGAGTTTGCATTGACGAAGCCGCCGCCGTTGTTGCCGAGCTCCTTGATGCTTTCCATCGACGCCATCGGGCCTTGTGGTATCGAAACTTTGGCGCCCTCAACCGAGACGGTGTCGGTGTACGGCGAGAAGTTCTGCGGAACGCCCTGCCACAAAAGGACGAGCGCACCAACGAACGCGAGCGGAGCGAGCACGTAGAGGATCGTGCGCGTCATGTCTACCCAGTAATTGCCAAGCGTTTGCCGATCGGTGCGCACGATGCCGCGGATCAAGACGATGGCGACCGCGATGCCAGAGGCCGAGGACGTGAACATGTGCCACGCTAGGCCTGCCATTTGCGAGAAATAGCTCAGCGTGCTTTCGCCGGAATAGAACTGCCAGTTCGTGTTCGTGACGAAACTGATCGCCGTGTTGAACGCCAGATCGGGCGAGAGATTCGAGAAATGTTGCGGATTGAACGGCAGCCACTGCTGCGTCAGCAGAATCGCATAGAGCCAGGCGAAGCCGACCAACTGGAACGCGAAAAAGGCGAACGCATACGTCGTCCAACGCATCTCGCGCGAATAGTCGACGCGACACGCCGCGTACGTCGCGCGTTCGATGGGCTCCAGCACCGGTGAGAGGAACGTGCGCTCACCTTCGAAGACACGGTAGAGATATATCCCCACCGGTTTTACGCAGATGAGAACCGCGATGAACAGCAGTGCGAACTGCAACCACCCGATGATCGACATCTAAAACCGCTCCGGACGGAGCATCGCGTAGATCAAATAAACAAAGGCGGCCGCCGAAAGCACGAGGCCGGCCATATAATCGATCGTCATTGGATGCGCTCGCAACCGCCGATGTAGCGGTCGGCGAGAAAAAATAGCACGGCGCTGAGAACGAGCGCGCCGATTTGCAGTTGCCACATGGCACCAGCGTAGGATGCGCGCATGCGTACCACAACATCCGTACGGACTGTCCGAACGGACTGTCCAATCGGATCGACCGAATGGAGGCTGTCCCTTAGCCGGCGGCGCGGTTATAGATGAAGAGCCATGTCTCCGATGTCGAGGAAACGCTCGGCGGAAGAACGAGTCTCGATGGGTGTCGTCATTCTCGTCTTCGCTTTGACCGCTTTGCTGATCGTTACATATCTCTATTTCGCGCACACCGCGCCGCCGCACTGACGAAGAGCAAGCGCGCGTCTTAACAATTTCTCAACCAGCGGCACGTATCGTTTTCAGAGTCGTGATGCGAGAGAAAGTTCCCAGCTTTTTCCCAGCTCGCTCCCAAATAGTTTAGCGATGCACGACACGGCGCGTCCGGTTTTTCTGCACGCTGGTTGGCGAACGGCAGGCACGTGGTTATGGTCCGCATTTCGGCGTAGAGACGAAGTGCTCGGCCTCTACGAACCGCTCAACGAATCGCTCGCGACGCTTACCCTGCGGACACTGGGCTCGATGCGGCCGGCAGCAACGCCGACGTCGAATCACCCCGACGAACAGCGGCCTTACTTTGAGGAATTCGCGCCTCTTTTCTCGAGCCGGACGCCGGGCGTCGCCGGGTTTCGTCGCGAGTTCGTCTACGATTCGTTTTTCATAGCGCCGGACACCGAGTATCCCGAGCTGCGCCATTATCTCGAATCGCTCGTACAGCTTGCGCAAACGAACGGGAAGACGCCGGTGATGAAATTTTGCCGGGCGCTCGGCCGCGTCGGATGGATGCGCAAAAACTTTCCCGATGCCGCTCAAATCTTCGTCATGCGCGATCCGTTCAGCCAGTGGATGTCGGCCTGGAGACTTTCCAACGACGACGACAATCCGCATCATCTCTTGGCGCCGATGCGCGTCTGGACGTTACACAAGGACCACCCGCTCGTAGCGCTCGTCGTGAAGGCGCTGCGCATCAGTGCGAGTGATTTCGTCCTACCCACGAAGCATGCGCCCTCGCGCAAGGCTGTCCGCACGACTCCCGCACACATTTTGTACCGCGGCTTCCTCGCGTTTTGGTTACTAACGGCCTACCTCGCACTTCCTGAATGCGAGCTGGCGATCGAAACAGAGCGGTTAAACGAGAGCGACTATCGTCTGCACGTCCAACGCGAAGTCGAATCTCTCACGGGCATTGCGGTCGATCTCAGTGATGCGCGTTCCCTCGGCAACGTCGCCACGTCCAATGATTTTTTTGGCGCAGCACAAGCCCACGAGGATGCGCTCCGGGCACTCGCCTTACTCGAAGACATCGCTCCGGCTGGTGGGAAGGCGCCTGGACCGATCCTGCGCGAAAAGCTCACCGAACAAGTACAGATCGCGAGCTAGTGCGTGTGCGTGAAGTTCCCGAGCTCCGCACCCGTTTGACGGAGAGCTTCTAAGGCAGCGCGCATTCCAATCGGCTCGAGCGGCCGGCCAACTCGCGAGAAATAGACATGCGGATCGATGTTGAGCGTCCGTGTTTGCACGAGGGCAACACGCGTTTGCCGTAAGAACGCCGTCGCAGCGGCAACCTCCGCAGCTTCGTCCGTCACGCCGGGGTGTGTCAGCAAATTTAACGACACGCGCAAGCCCTTGCGCACCGCGAGTGTGATGCTCTCCAATACGTCGTCAAGCGCGTATCCGGCCGGCCGATAGTACGCCGCATATACGGGAGGCCGAAACGAATTCAAGCTGACGCGGACTGCGTCCAGGCCGGCATCGATCAGCGTCCCTAGCGACTTCGGCAAGCTTCCGTTCGTGTTCAAATTCACCGTACCGTTCGTGCGGTGCGCACGAATGTGCTCGATCGTTCGCGCGATCGCGGTGCTGCGTAAAAGCGGCTCGCCCTCGCAACCTTGTCCGAATGAAACGATTCCGTCGGGGACCCGCTCGAGATGCGCGAGTGCGATGCGGCTCAGCGCATCGACATCAGGCTCGATGCGAATGCGCTCCTGCGGCGCAACGATTACGCTACCGGCGTCGAGCTCCGAGATGCAGCCGACGCAGCGTGCGTTGCACTTCGGGGAGACCGGAAGCGCCGCTTCGCCTTGTTCGAGAAACACGTTTTGAGCGGTAAAACAGCCGTATTCGAGCGAGCAGCGTCCCAGCTGCGCAAGAATCCGGTTCTTCGGATCGCTGGCAAGACGTGTGGAGACGATCGTTTCCAGTTCGCTTTCGGCGAATGCGCGCGGACGCCAATTCGCATCTTCGTCGGTGCGCATAGCCGCAACATGAAGCTCGTCGTCGATAACGCATGCAAATGCGTAGCCGAAGAGCGGCAATTGCGGTGCCGACTCTCCTTCAACGTATGCAGGCAAAAGCAAGCGAGTATAACCCGCGGGCAACAGCGCACCCAGAGCCGTCCGACGCGCAGCCTTACCGCCGGTAACGAGCGGAGTCCGTCCCGGCAATGTGACCGGAACCGTCCCTTCCGGAGCGCGCAACAACTCGTTGCGTTTCGCGCGGCGAACGATGCCACCGTCGGCGAGTGGCTCGGAATCCGAATCGAAAAAGATGCGACCGCGCTTGTCGGTGTAGGCGAGACCCAGGCTCACGTTACGACGAGATCGCGCGCTCCCGTGTGCTCGACCGGCCCCGTCAACATCGCTTCACCCGCAAATGTCCATGCGACACGAAGCGTACCGCCCGGCGCGATGACGGTAACCGGCGCACCGACAAAACCTTCGCGCACCGCAGCGGTCGCGCACGCGACGATTCCGGTTCCGCACGCGCGAGTCGCGCCTGCGCCACGTTCCCAATGCAGCACCTGCAACTTCGAGCGCCCCGCAACCTTGACGAAGTGCACGTTCGTTCCGCCCGGAAAGTGCGGATGCGTCTCGATCGCAGGTCCCACCCTCGCAAGATCGACTGTATCGAGATCGTCGACGAAAATCACAGCGTGTGGATTGCCGACCGAGATGCTGATGAATTTCCAGCGTTGCCCGGCCGCCTCAAGCTCGCTCTCCTCACCGACGACGGGTACGCCCATCTTCGTTTCCACAGCGTAAGGAGCGGTGTCGACGACGCGAGCGCCAATCGGACCGGCTAAGGTCTCGACAACAAAACGATCGCCCTCGCTTCGTTCTTCAAGATAGCGCGCGACGCAGCGAACGCCGTTGCCGCACATTTCAGCCTCACCGCCGTCCGGGTTGAACATCCGCATCCGAACGCTGCCCGCTTGCGCAGGCAGCAAAACGAGGAGGCCGTCCGTATCCAATACGGCCCGCGCGATCCCGGCGTATTCCGGGGTCGTACGCTCACCCGGCTCGCGGTCATCGAGGAGCGCAAAGGCGTTTTCAGCCCCATGTAAGAGCTCCAGATGGACGTTCATGCTCCCTAAGACCCGGCGCGCGCGCGTTCTTCTTCACCCGAAAAGGCCGGACTCGCAAACGGGCCCTCGGGTGAAATGGTCGAGACTGCATGCTTATAGATGAGGTGCGACTTCCGTTCGTACTCTAAAACGATCGTAAACGGATCGAAGCCCTTCACGACCCCACGTAGCTGAAAGCCGTTCATCAAGTACACGACAACCGGAACGGCTTGTCGCTTGACCTCGCCGAGATAGGCATCTTGTAAAGGCTGCGGCCGCGCGTTCATGCCCACGCCTTCAGGCGAGCAAGGACGAATTCCCTGGCGTGCTCGGGTCGCACGCGTTCGACGTCCGGCTCGCTGCGAAACCACGTTTCTTGCCGTTTTGCGTACCGGCGCGTTGCTCGCAGCAGGTGCATACGCAGCTCCTTTCGCGTCGCCTGACCTCGCAAGTATGCATTGGCTTGCGGGTAGCCTACCGCGCTCGCGGCGACGACGTCGTCACCCAGCCGCTCGGCTTCCACGATCAACCCTTGCTCCAACATCCCATCGACGCGCGCCTCGATCCGCGTTTCGAGTTCTGCGATTGGAACGTCGAGATACACCTTGACGTAGCGCATTTGCTCCGAACGTAGCGAACGGCGTTCGACGTCGATTGGCCCGGCATCGGATCGCGCGGCCAGCGCTACTTCAAGGGCGCGCGCAACGCGATAACCGTCAGCCGCGTCGAGCGCTTCCGCGCGCGCATGATCGAGAACGCTAAGCCACGCGTGCATGAAATCGCCCGGATGGATGAGCGCTTCGCGCGCGAGACGCGCGCGCAAACTTTCATCGCGTGCGCCGGAAAGGGCAACGTCACCGGCTAGCGCACGGATGTAGAATCCGGTTCCACCGGTGACGATCGGTTGTTTTCCGCGGGCGTCGATATCGGCGATTGCGCCGAGTGCATCGAGCACGAACCTCGCGGCCGAATATCGCTCGCGCGGATCCAGAAAGCCCACCAGATGATGTGGCACTTCTCGCAGCTGCAGCGCGGTCGGTGCAGCCGTACCGATCGGCATCCCGCGATAAATCTGGCGCGAGTCAGCGCCGACGATCTCACCGCCAAGCTCTTTCGCGAGTGTGATTGCAAGGTTGGTTTTTCCGGACGCCGTCGGCCCAGCAAGAATGACGACGCCGGACCTCACGTACGCTTGAAGAGCCTTGCGATCGCCTCGGCGTCGAGTCGCACGACCGTCGGCCGGCCATGCGGACAATGCATCGGGTTTCGACATCCTCCAAGTTGATCGAGCAGCGCGCGCATCTCGACGTCGGAGAGAAACTCGTGGGCGCGAACGACCGAATGACAAGCAAGCGACGCCCACACGCGCTCGCGAAAGGTCATGCCGACGGTTTCATCGCTGAGGTCGCGGAGAAATTCGCCGATGTCGAATTCGCGCGAACCGGTCGTCCAGCGATACCCGGCGGGCGTCGCGGTGATACGATACACGCGCTCGCCGAATGGCTCGATTTCAAGCCCGGCTGCCCTTAGAGATTCGAGAGCGGGATCGAGCGCCTGACTCTGCGCAGCATCGAGCTCAAACTCGAAGGGCACGAGCAACGGTTCGCTCTGCGCGTGATTCGCTAAAGCCGCGTTCCGTTCGATCGCCTCAAAAGCGATCCGCTCGTGCGCAGCGTGCTGGTCGACCAGGACGACCGCGTTACCGTCTGTCGCCAAAATATACGTTGCGTCCAGCTGAGCGAGCACGCGCGTCCGCGATTCCGGTACAACCTCGAGATCTGCAGCGAACAGCGGGGCCTGCGATCCGTTCGCGCCGCCGGTGGCCGCCAGCGGCGAAAACGAGACGCTGTGCGAGAGACGCTCGCGCGCATTGTCGCGCAGCGAATTCGTCAGCGTTCCACGAACCGTTTCGAAAACGGCGCGATCGTAGCGCAAGCGCACGTCAGTCTTCGTGGGGTGAACGTTCGGATCGACGTGATCGGGCGGAAGCGCAAGAAACAAGACGCCGAACGGGTGCCGCCCGCTCATTGCAAACGTTGCATACGCCGCACTCCATACGCCCGACAGCAAGCCGCTGCGCAAGAGGCGTCCGTTGACGAAGAGATGCTGCATCCGGCGGTCGCTGCGATCGGTTCCCGGGGCACTCACGAAACCGCTCACGCCGATCTCGTGCGCGCCTGATAGTGGATGCAGCGGGATAAGTGCGTGCGCCAAGTTCTTACCGAACACGTGCTCGAGCCGTTGCTCGACGACGTCGCCCGACGGAAGAATCCACACGTCACGGCCATCGTGCGCGAGCGCAAACGTCGTGTCCGGATACGCGAGCGCCATCATCCCCAGCCAATTCGAGATGCGCGAAAACTCGGCGCTGGCCGACCGCAAGAAGTCGCGCCGCACGGGGATGTTGCCGAACAAGTCGCGTGCCGTGACGCGCGTTCCAACCGGGGAGGCAGCCGGCTCGACGTCGCCGGTTTGCTCGGCGAAGGCTTCGATCCGCGAGCCGATGTCGGAGTTCGCCGTACGCGATACGATCTCGAGGCGCGATACGGAGGCGATGCTCGCCAAACCCTCGCCGCGAAAGCCGAGCGTGGTTACGCGCTGCAGATCGCTGGTTTCACGCAATTTGCTGGTGGCGTGACGCGAAACCGCAAGCTTGAGCTCGGCCGGAGCGATACCGTCACCGTCGTCGATGACTTCGATCTCATCGAGCCCTCCGCCCGCGATGCGCACGGTTATGCGATGGGCGCCGGCATCGAGCGCGTTTTCAACCAGCTCTTTGACGACGGACATCGGCCGCTCGACGACTTCGCCGGCGGCGATCTGTCCGATCGTTTCCGGATCGAGAAGCTGAATCACGAACGCGGAAAGAGCAGCGGCTGTTCCTCGATCTGCGGCTTGCTCATACGGCCGCGTAACGGACGTTGTGCTTCGAGCGTTGGACGCTCTTCAAGAGCTTGCGCGATCTCTTTGGCTCGCGCGACGACGCTCCGCGGCAAACCCGCCATCCGCGCCACTTCGATTCCGAACGAACGCGAGGAGCTTCCCGGCAAGACACGATGCGAGAAAATCGGCGCACCGTCTTTGGTGTTCTCCACCGCAGTGATGTGATAGTTGGCGACAAGGGGCCAACGCTCGGCGAGCGCGACGAGCTCGTGGAAATGGGTCGCAAACAAGACGATCGGCGCGCGCATCTCCTGATCGAGCAAGTATTCGCAAATCGCTTGCGCGATCGAGAGGCCGTCGACGGTCCCGGTCCCTCGGCCGACCTCATCGATGAGCAGCAAACTGCGTCGCGTCGCGCGCCGCAAGATGTTCGCTGTTTCGAGCATCTCGACGTAAAAGGTCGACTGTCCCGATGCAAGATCGTCGCCGGCGCCGATTCGCGTGAAGATGCGCTCGATGATTCCAAGCTCCATCGAACGCGCCGGAACGAACGCTCCGATTTGCGCCAAGATGACGAGCAACGCGCTCTGCCGCAGAAATGTCGACTTGCCACCCATGTTCGGACCGGTGAGTACCAGAAACCGGGCGTGGTCTTCCTCGACGTTCAAGTCGTTCGGAACAAACTGCGTCCCCAAGATCGCTTCCATGACCGGATGCCGGCCGTCAACGATCCGGACATGCGAACCGTCAACGAAGCGCGGGCGCACGTAGCCGCGCTCAACCGCGACTTGCCCGAGCGCGCAAACTGCGTCGATCTCCGCCAGCGCATCGGCCGCGCGCATAAGATCGTCCGCGCGAACGGCAACCCGCTCGACGAGCGTCTCGAACAGCTCTGCCTCACGTTGGCGCTGACGCGTCTGCGCATTGGCGATCGCCAAGTCGAGCTCGCGGAGCTCCGGCGTGACGAAGCGCTCACCATTGGTCAGCGTTTGGCGTCGCGTGTAGTTCTCCGGAACGGCGGCCAGGTTATTCTTGCTGATTTCGATTGCGTAGCCGAATGCGCTCGCGTACTTGACTTTGAGCGAACGAATTCCGGTGCGTTCACGTTCGCGCTCTTCGAGCGCCGCGATGTGTGCGCGACCGTCGGTCCGCAGCGACACCGCTTCTTCGAGATCGGGATCGCTGTCGGGCCGAATCACGCCGCCGTCAGCGAGCGTCGCCGGCGGATCTTCCACCAGACTCCGCTGCAGATCGAGCGCCAGCTCTTCAAAGTTGCCGATTGCCTCGGCGCAGGCGTGCAGGTTCGGCGGTAAACTCGGATCGGCAAGCGCGTCGCGAATCGGATCGAGATAGGCGAGCGTGCGGCGAAGTGACGCGAGATCGCGCGGCAGCGCGCGGCGCAAGCGCACCTTCTGCGCGATGCGTTCGAGATCGAAACAGCCGTCGAGAACGGTCGCTAGCGATTCACGCCGGGCAGGATCGCGTACGAAGGCTTCGACCGTATCAGCGCGGCGCTCGATGGCGTCGCGATCGACGAGCGGCGCGAGTAGCCAACGCGCAAGCATCCGCGAGCCCATCGCCGTCCGCGTGCGGTCGATCGTCGCGAGCAGCGTGGCTTTCTCATTTTGTCCGAGCGCGTGCGTCAGCTCGAGATGCGCGCGCGAGCGAGGATCGAGCGCCAGAAACGTACGTTGCGCATAGTAGACCGGTTCGCGCAGCGTGCTCTCGCCTTCGAAGCCCACACGGCGCACGAAGGTACGGATGGCGCCGAGCGCGCGGTAAATCGCGGCGCTTTCCTCGGCGTCGAATCCATCTATGGCGGCATGCGCCACACCGTTGACCGACGCAAGTGACGAGCTGGTCATGCGAGCGCCGCCGGTGAGATTGAGTTCGAGTGCAGCGCGCGTTTGCGGCGGAACATCCGCGACGATCTCGGCCGGCGAAAGGCGCGCCAACTCGGCAAGCGCGTCCTCGAACGCGTGCTCGCCCGAGAACGCGGTGGCTGCAACGTATCCCGTCGACAGATCGGCGCCCGCGAGGCCGAGAGAATCGCCCATTGCGACGAGCGCACACAGATAGTTCGCGGCGCTGCTCTTGAGAAGCGGTTCCTCGACGACCGTCCCCGGCGTCACCACGCGCACGACGTCCCGCCGCACCAGCTTGTTCGGAACCGGGACTTCCAGTTGCTCGGCGAGTGCAACGACGAGTCGCTGCATCACGAGCTTCGCGAGATACGCATCGAGCGCATGATGCGGCACGCCCGCCATCGCGATCCGTTGGCCGCTTCCGGCTTCCTTCGACGTCAATGCAATCGAAAGCGAACGAGCGAGCGCCTCCGCATCTGCACCGTACGATTCGTAGAAGTCACCGACGCGTGAGAGCAACAGCGCTTCGGGATAGCGCGCTTTCATCCCGAAATACTGCTCGAGCATCGGCGAGTACCGAGTCACGATTCTTGGTTTTGCTCGGATGCGGCAATACTCCTCACTCCTTTGGATGCTGCGCTAGGCGCGGGACGGCGAAGTTTGTTCAAACACAAATGAGCCGGCCCGCAACAACGCGCCAAAGGAAAAGCGATAGAGCCAGCCGGGGTACCGACTAGCTCTATCTACGTAGCTTTGAGTCTGCTCGCCGACTTGATCCAGTTGCCCAGTTCAGTGCCGGCCGTCGATTCTCGGTTGCGGCTCAGATCCCCGCGTTAGCGTTGATCGTCATCGCCGGTGTCCCACGACGGCTACGCGCGCCGCACTTCAATTGCTTGAAGTAATGTCATCTTAATCACGCGCAAGTTGCTTTGCAATACTTATTTGGCGTGCCCACAGGCTTACTCACAAGTTTGTTGAGTTATTCGCAAATCGAGGCGGCTTATCCCCAAAATCCACAACTCAAGCGAGGATCAAATCGAGTACGGGCGCAGCAACGTTACGCGCCGGCCCGTCGAAATTGCGCGCACGTCCGACGATCGTTCCGGAGCATCCCCAGCGGTGCGCGGCGTCGATGCGGATGTCGAGCCACGGTTCGTTGGGGCGCGGATTACGCGCTTCGCCTTCGCTATCCGGTGCGATGACGTTAACGTTGTCGAGCGTACGCGCCGCGAGCTTCGAACGGTCTTTCTTCGATGGCCCGTTGATCAGCGCACGCACCGTCGTTCCGACCTTCGCAGCGTTGTGCGCAACGACGCCCGCATCCACAGCAACGTTGAGCGCCCGCAGGCGCTCGGCCCCGATCTCTTGCGGAAGTTGCTGCCAGCGCGCAGCCGGCGTCCCCCGGCGCGGTGAGTAGACGAAGCTGAAGGCTTGCGCAAAGCCGATGTCTCGGCAAGCAGCCAGGGTCGCCGCGAAATCATCCTCGCTCTCGCCGGGAAAGCCGACGATCAGGTCCGTCGTCAACGCCCAGTCGGAACAGCTCGCGCGGAAGGTCGCGACCTTTGCGCGATACTCCTCGATCGTGTATTTGCGGTTCATCTTCCGCAGCACGGGATTCGAGGCTGACTGCAGCGGCAAGTGCAAGCGCGGGTTGATCTTCGGATAGGCAGCGAGCACGCGGACGAGCCGCGGCGTGAAATCCTTCGGGTGCGAGGTCAGGAACGTAAGCCGTTCGAGTACCGGAAGCTCGGCGACCCGGCTCATCAGATCGGCGAAATCCGCTCCCGTTCCCGGATCGCGATACGCGTTGACCGTCTGGCCGACGAGCGTGATCTCGCGCGCGCCCTCATCCAGGCGGCGCTCGACCTCGGTGAGGATCTCTGCCATCGGTCGATGATCGAACCGCCCGCGCACGTGCGGTACGATACAGAACGTACAGTAATAGGAACAGCCGCGTTGCACGGTCACGAACGCCCGCAAATGCGAGTACGCATCCGCGACACCGTCGGCGCTGCCACCCATGGGGACGAGAAGCGCGCGTTCTTCGGCCTCGTCCGCATCGATCTCGCCGAACTCACTGCGCCAAGCCGCGATCGCATCGCCCAGCTGCGAGAGCTCCTGCGTTCCGAAGATCGCATCGACGTGCGGGATGGTGCGCTGCATGCGATCACGATCTTGTTCTGCAAGACAACCTGTGACAACCAGACGCATCCCGGGATTCGCATCCTTGAGGGCTTTGAGGTGCCCGATCCGTCCGTACGCGCGCGTCTCGGCGTTATCCCGGACAGTACACGTATTGACGACCAGAATCGCCGCTTCGTGCGGACGGTCAACGACGGTATAGCCGGCGCGCTGAGCCCGCTCCGCAATTTCCTGGGAGTCGGCCTCATTCATCTGGCACCCGAACGTTTCGATATATATGCCCGGCACGGAACCAGCTAGGTTCGCCCCACGCAGCCTCTCCCTTTTAATCTAATGCGGATGAAGCGGTACGGCTCCGATTCGCACGAACAGGTCGAGCGGCAGAAACAGCTTCCCGCCGATCATGGCCGGCGGCGTATCAAAGGTGGCTGCCTCGCCGTCGATGCGCATGGTCGCATCGCCGAGAGCTCCGCTCACCGTATGACCGTTGTGCCGGATCGAGATGCGCTTACCGTCGACGCCTACGTCGCTCATCGGCAAATAGTTGGTTACCGGAGCAACGACGATTGCGTGGTTGGCGCTCTCGCTTCCGATCCGCACAACCACATTCGTCGTCGTGTCGGGATAGATATCGACTTGACGCTCGAAGCGACCGTTCGCCGTCTCGACCGCGATCGTGTGTTGCCCTGGGGCCACGTCCAGTTTTCCGGCAGATGATAACTTCACGGCAGTCCCGTCGACGGTCACGCTGCGAACCGGAAGCCCGGCGTGAAGCGCAAGCGTTCCGTTTTGCGCAGCCGCGCTTGGATCGCGCTCCAGCTGTAGGTCGATAAACTGGAGCGGATCGCGCTCGCTGACGTTGACGCGAAGCTCGCGACTCACCCAGCCCGTCTTCGCAGCCGTGATCGTGTGTTTGCCGAGGCCGAGCGCATCGACCAGCACCGGCGAGCGTCCAACGTAGGCGCCGTCGACCCACGTATCCGATCCGCTGGGCAGCGTCGTTAGATAGATTGCGCCGCCCGCCGGGCTCGCCTGCACAGGCGTCGTGCTGGCGAAAACTGCGGCGATGAAAGCGAAAATGATTGCGCGCGGCACGATCACAGGTGGCGGACTTCTCCCCCAAGGCGCCGTAGGCTGCCTGCCGAGATGTCAGCCCCACCCGTATCCGCATCGATTCGCCCCGCAACGGTCGCCCTCGTTGGGCGTCCCAACGTCGGCAAGAGCTCGCTGTTCAATCGTTTGATCGGCAAGCGGCTTGCAATCGTCGACGAGGCCCCCGGCGTGACGCGCGACCGTTTGTACGCGCTGGCTGAATGGCGCGGCCGCGTGTTCACGGTCGTCGACACTGCCGGCATCGATACCGACAGTCCGAGCGATTCGATCGAAGCCAAGACGCGCGCCCAAGCTGAGGCTGCGGCCGCAGATGCGGACGTCATCCTGTTCGTCGTAGACGCAGCCGAAGGCCGCAATCCGCTCGATGAAGACGTCGTCGCGATCATGCGCCGCACGCGACGTCCGGTGATACTTGTCGCGAACAAAGCTGAATCGAACAGCGCGCGCGACGCCGTCCATGGCGAGTTCTCACGTCTAGGCCTCGGCGAACCGATCGCCGTCTCTGCGATCCACGGCGAAGGCACCGGCGATTTGCTGGATGCGATCGTGGCGCGGCTTCCGCCGCAAGCCGAGCAGACCGAACCGCCGCCTGACGAACTCGCAATTGCGATCATCGGTCAACCGAACGTCGGCAAGAGCTCGCTGCTGAACGCGTTGCTCGGAACCGAACGAGCTCTGGTTTCCGACGTACCGGGGACGACACGCGACGCACTTGACTCCCTCTTCCCGTATCGCGATCGAACGATTCGCCTGATCGATACCGCGGGCGTGCGAAAGAAACCCTCGACGCGCGGCTCGATCGAATACTACGCTTCGCTGCGTTCGCTGGGAGCGATCGCACGCGCCGACATTACGCTGCTCGTCCTCGATTCAATGCAGGGCCCACTGGCGCAGGATCGCCGGCTCGCCGGCATTGCGATCGAAGAACGCAAAGGCCTCATCATCGTCTCAAACAAGTGGGATTTGGCGCGCGCCCAGGGCGAGTACTCGCAATCCGAGCTGAGCGAAGCCATCTACCAGCAAATTCCATTTGCGCGCTTTGCGCCGGTCGTCTTTCTCTCGGCACTGACGCATCGGCGTCTGGGTGCGCTCATGCCGTCGGTCATGGGCGTTGCGGAAAACCTCGAACGGCGCGTCGCAACCGCACGCCTCAATGCGATCGTCCGCGACGCGGTGCTGGCGCATCCGCCGCCGATGATGGGCGGAAAGATCCTCAAGATCTTCTATTGCTCGCAAGTCGCGACACGGCCGCCGCTCTTCATCTTGCACTGCAACGATCCGGACCTCGTCCGTCCGTCTTATCAGCGCTTCTTGGAAAACGTCTTGCGGGCATCGGACGATTGGAGCGGGATCCCGCTCACGTTCGAATTTCGGCCGCGCTCGGGCCCGGAAGAATAGTGAAAGAAGCCGGCACGCTGATATTTGCGTTCCTTCTCGGATCGCTGCCGTTCGGCTTGATCGTGGCGCGCGTCTTCTTCAAGACCGATATCCGCGCGCAAGGCAGCGGCAACATCGGCGCGGCGAACGCTGCACGCACGCTCGGTAAAGGCGCAGGCGCCTTCGTTTTGCTGCTGGACGCGCTCAAAGGTTTCGTCCCGACGATCCTTGCGCAGTATGTGGGAGGCTTGCCGCTCGCGCTGTTCGCGGGGTTCGCGGCAATTATCGGACACTGCTATTCGCCATGGATGCGATTTCGAGGGGGGAAGGGAGTGGCAGCCGAGCTGGGCGTGCTCTTCGGTCTCTCATGGCAAGCAGCGTTGATCTTCATCGGCGTCTGGATTGTGGCCGTGCTGGCGACCGGATACGCCAGCGTCGGCTCGCTGCTCGCCAGCTTCTCGACGATTGGGGCGCTCTGGTTATTTCTCGATGTACGCGCATCGATTTATGCTGCGTGTGTCGTCGCGATCGTTGCGTGGCGCCATCGTGAGAACATCCGGCGGCTGTTCGAGGGGCACGAGAATCGCTTGATAGGAGCTTCCAGGTCGGCGTCCAACCCGGGTGGCGCTCCATGATATCAAGCAACGACTTTCGCAACGGAATCACCATCGTCATCGACGGCCAGCTCTGGACGGTTATCGAATTTCTGCACGTCAAGCCGGGCAAAGGCTCAGCCTTCGTACGCACGCGCCTGAAAAACGTCAAATCGGGTTCAACCGTCGAGCGCACGTTCCGCGCGGGCGAGAAGCTCGAACGTGCGATCGTCGACAACCGCGACATGCAAATGCTCTATAACGACGCAGATGGCTTCCATTTTATGGATTCCGAGTCGTACGAAAACGTCACGATCCAAGGCGATTTGATCGGCGGACCGGCCGACTTCCTCAAAGACGGCATGAAAGTCGCCGTGCAATTCTACGAGGGCAATCCGATAGGTGTCGACGTCCCCGCGCACGTCGAGCTTGCGGTCACCGAAACCGACCCGGGGTTCAAAGGCGACACCGCCACCGGGACGACCAAACCCGCGAAGCTCGAAACCGGGACGACCGTGCAGGTGCCGCTCTTCGTGAATCCGGGCGACATCGTCCGCATCGATACGCGCGACCGCCGCTACATCAGCCGCGCGTAAAGGCTTGCCTGCCCAAACGGGGAGGTAAGGGGCGTCCGTCTAAGGCTTTCGGTACGCTCGTCACGGGGTTTTCCTGATGCGTCGTCTTCGCACGTTATCGATCGCTATCGTACTGTCGCTGTTCTCGGCAGGCATCGGTATTTTGTTGTACCTTGCGCCGGCACAGACGTTCTCCAATGCGAACCGCGTGATGGACTACGTCGTCGTCAACGAGGCGATGCTCGCCGCCGACGACTCCGATTGGCTCCATAAGGTCGGGCTGCACTTCCCCGACCGGCACGAAGTCAATCCGCACCTCAAACTCGTAACGATCGACGAAGAATCGTACGGAAAGATCGGCCCGTTCCCGTGGCCGCGCTCGACCTACGGACGCCTGCTGCAAAAGCTCGGCAAGGCGGGTGCAAAAGCCGTTGCGTTCGATATCTTATTCATCGATCCGGCGCAGGATCCGCGTCAAGATGCCGCCTTCGCAAAAGGTCTGCGCGCCGTCCCGACGATCCTGGGCGTCGACATCAACACGACGACCGCTGGAAATCTTGGCGTTGAACAGGTTGCACCGTCACTTCTTCCGTTTACGGTAAACACCGGATACACGACGGTCGACAACCCCGGCGGATGGACGCTCTCACAACCGTTCCCGCTCGTTACGACCGACGGAAACGGTAAGCAACAGATGTACCTGTCGCTCGCAGGTGCGACCGTCCAGCAGTTTACCGGAAAGAAATTCGCGTCGATCAGTAGTTGGCGCGCGCGCTTCGGCGACCGCACCATACCGCTCGACGGCGACAACCGCATTCTCAACTTGCCGTTCCGCACCTACGAGCTGCAAGAGATCACCGGACGCACCGGAGCGCCGACCGAGCATATCTCGTTCGCCGAGCAGATGTCGTTCTGGGATGCGCTCAATGCGAATCAGGCCGATCTCAAGGCGTTTTCGAACGGCAACATCATCGTCGTCGGCAGCACCGCACAGGGTTCGGGCGACTTCGTGCTGACGCCCAACGGCCGTTATCCGGGAGTCTTCTCGAATCTGCGGTTCATGGACCAATTCCTCACGAACACGTACATCACGCGCTCGCGTCCGTGGGTCAACATCGGTCTGTTGTTGTTGCTGCCCATCTTCGTCGGCGTGATCGTGACGTTCTTGCCGCCGCTCATCGGCATCGGTTCCTCAGTGGCAGTCATCCTTGCGTACTCGGCGATCGTCGTTCTGATGTACGGATTCGCGCTCTATTGGCTCGATCTGATTCACATAGACGGCGCCATGCTCGGAACCGCGCTCTTCGTTGCTCTGTACCGGATCATCACCGAAGGTAACGACAAACGCGCGATTCGCGATATGTTCGGCAAACACGTCAGCCCGGAAATCGTGAGCGAAATGCTCAAGCACGACGATCCCAAGGCCGCGCTCAACCTGCAAGGAAAGCGGGTCAAGGTCACGATCTTCTACTCGGATATTCGCGGATTTACCGCGATGTCGGAAAAGATGACGCCGGAGCAAATCTACGGACAGCTCAACGAATACTTTGAAGACATGTGCCAAATCGTCTTCAAGTACGGTGGGTACGTCGACAAGTTCATCGGCGACTGTCTTATGGCCGTCTTCAGCGCACCGAATCCCAAACCGGATGATGCAAAGAACGCCGTCTTCGCGGCAATCGAGCAGCAAGAGAAAATCTTGCAGATAGCCGAGGAGTGGAAGAGCCAGGGACGCCAGGTCTTCACGGTCGGCATGGGACTCAACACTGGTGAAGTCGTCATGGGCAATCTCGGATCGGCCGACCGCTTGAACTACACGGTCATCGGCGACAACGTCAACACGGCGGCTCGCCTCTACAACGTCGCAAAGGGCGGACAAACGATCATCAGCGAGACGACCTGGAATGAGGTCAAGGATCTCGTTGTCGTCAACGAGCTCGATCCGGTCATGGTCAAAGGTAAAGAAAAGCCGCTGCGAATCTTCGAAGTGATCCGCAAGCTGAATCCGGGCGAAGTGAATCCCTCGAAGCTGCGCGATCCCAATGAGCCGGTCGTTGCGCAAATGGCGGCAGCACACTAACGAACGAAACGCTCCTCACCTCACTCGCGCTCTTTTTCGTCGGAGCCGTCGCAGCAGTCTTCGGTTCGCTAGCCGGACTCGGCGGTGGGTTCTTGGTTGTTCCCGTATTGCGGCTCTTCTTTAGCGTCGAACCCGCGATGGCTGCAGCCGATTCGCTGTTCTTCGTCTTTGCGAACACGCTCGCCGCATCGCTCACGTTTATGCGCAGGCGAGTAGTCGATCTGCCGCGAGCGCTCACGATCGCTGGCGCCGGCATCCCGTCTTCGATTTTGGGCGCCTATGTCGTGCGGCTGCTCAGCGGACGCAGCTTCGACCTCATCTACGGCGTGTTTCTGCTTGCTACCGCCGCGATGATCATTTTGCGGCGAAACAAACAGCCTGAACCGCGCAACTTCACCAAGAGACAGAAGCTCGCGGTTGAGATTCTCATTGGTTTTCTCGTCGGTTTTGCTTCGAGCTTGTTCGGAATCGGCGGCGGGATCGTGCTGGTCCCGGTGATGCTCGTGCTGTTCCGGGAAGACGTCCACATCACCGCAGCGACGTCGGCCTTCGTCGTCATGCTGACCTCACCGGCCGGGATCATCGCACATGGTCTCTATGGCGACTTCGAAGCCTGGGCGGCGTTCCCACTGGTTGCGGGCGGATTCGCCGGCGGCTCGGTCGGTGCGCACGTCGCGCGAAGGATGCACGCGACGCAACTCTCAACTGTTATGGCAGGAATGCTGTTCGTAGCCGCGCTCGCACTGGCCGTCAAACACGTGCATACGGGTCATGCGTAGAGCCGGCGCCTTAGCCGCGGCCGCGCTGGTAGCGCTTGCGCTTCCGGCGCGCGGCGCCGACGACAACATCCTACGGCGCGACAAAGGGACCGTTACATACAAGCTGCCGACCACGGATCCGAGATCGCTGTATGCAGAGGTTGCGGTCGGTGACTCCGTCATCGCGACGACGGAGGTCGCGACGCTCGCGACCTTGCAGCTGAGCGACTCGAGCGAGGTTCGCATCGGAGATCGCACGACCGTGCGCATCGGGGCTCTGCACGCCGCCGAAGCCGCGAATCCCGCCGGAGGAACGATCTTCATCGAGCGGGGCGCCGTGCGTTTCAACGTCGTGCATCCGACCGGCGCAAAGGCCAACTATCGTTTTGTGACGCCGACCTCGCAGCTCTCCGTTCGCGGAACGGTAGGATATTTCGTTGCCGGACCGGCCGGCGATCAAATCTATTGCGTGAAGTGTGCGGACGGCGACGTCACGATCACAAGCTCGAACAAAACCGTGCAGATCCACAGCGGGCAGTCGCTGAACGTGCACCTTGACAACGGGGTCGTTACGGGCAGCGAAGTCGTTGGGAACCGCACGATCAACAACCCCGCGATCGATCAGTTCCTCAAGGGGTTCAGTCCGTTCGGGCAACCGGCGCAGAAGGGTTCGGATATGACCGGTTCGGGAAGCGGCCAGAGCTTATAGCGAGCCGCGCGCCGCGCGAATCCCGCCTTCGTCCAGCTCCCGCATCTCAACGACTTCGAAAACCGTGATCTGGCGACGGCAGTGCGCGCAGCGCGCACCGGGCGGCGGACGTCTTTTGCGCAGCATCTCGCGGCGGCAGCGTTCACAGCGCAGAATGTAACGTTTCGGACTCTCGTTGAGCGGCGTCGCCGTACCAAGATCGTGATAGATCGACTTGAGCCCTAGCTCGCGCATCTTCTTCTTGAACGTGGGCGTGTGGCCGGGATTCTGCTTGCGGGCAAAGAGCCACGCGTGGATCATCTCGTGCAGCAACGTCTCTCTCAGCTGGTCGGGCTTGTCGCGCAAATGCTTGGGCGAAAGCTCGATCTTCGGCGGCTTGTACGTAATGCGGCCGGCGACGTTGGAGAAGCGATTATTGTACGAGATCTCGTGTGTCGGAATCTCGCCATCGAAATACGTGCAATTGAACTGAGCAAACATGAGCTGCAGTTCCGCCACGTCCGGAAGCACAGAGAAGGGATTGCCGTCGCCCGGGCGCGAGTCCTTCGCAGTGAACCCACCGCCGTCGCGTGGTTTGCCCCCGCGCATCTATCTCCCGATCCTCGCCGTCGTAGCGATTCTGTTCCTCGGCGTAATGTTCTATTTGCTGAACGCCGGCTTCCGCGTAACAGGTTCGGCATTCGGAACCACCGCCGCTACGCCGATCCCATCGCAAGGTCCACGTTCGACAAAATGACCTCGATACGCACGGTCGGCTTTCAAGGTGAGCCCGGCGCATTCAGCGAGGAGGCCGCAAACAATCTCGTTCCGGACGCGCAGCCGCGCGGTTACCGGACTTTTGCGATGCTGATCGCAGCGGTCGACGGTGGAGAAATGGACGCGGCGCTGCTTCCGATCGAAAACTCGATCTCCGGCCAGATTTCGGCGAACTACGATCTTCTCTGGGCGCACCAGCAGCTCACGATCGTCGACGAGACGGTGCATCGCGTGGTGCAGTCGTTGCTTGGCATCAAGGGCGCGACGATTGAACGGATACGCGAGGTACGCTCGCATCCTGTTGCGCTCGAGCAGTGCGGACGGCTCTTCGCGGCACATCCGGATTGGACGCGCACCGTGGTCGACGATACCGCGGGCGCCGTGCGCGAGATCGTGGCGCAAAACGATCCGAGCGTTGCCGCAATCGGCTCGCGGACCGCAGCAAACCGCTATGGCGCGGCGATTCTGGCCGAAGCCGTACAGGATAATCCGGAAAATTTTACGCGCTTCTTCTTGGTGCGGCGCTCGGGCGGCGAACCGGGTGAAGGCGGTAATCGAGCCTGCGTGGCGCTCGCGCTCGCGGATCGTCCGGGCTCGCTGCGCGATGCGCTTTCAGCCTTTGCGGATCAAGAACTGAACCTACGCTCCCTCGTCTCGCGCCCGGCGCCGGACGCGGGTCCGTTCAAGTATCGCTTCTATTGCGAGATCGACCGCGCCGAACCCGATGCCCTCATGCGCGCCCTCGCCGAAATCGACGGCGAGAGCCGGATACTCGGGGCGTATTAGCCCGATGTCATCCTGAGCGTAGCAACGCGCAGCGTTGCGAAGTCGAAGGACGCGACGCACTGAACCGGGCTGCGCAGCGATCCTTATAGGTAGCGAGCACGACAGTGCCCTCGACCTTGTGTCATCGTTACGTAGCCTGAAGCCGCTTCTCTGTCCCTCGACTTCAGGGCGCTGCGCGCCCCTACGCTCGGGATGACATGATGGCGCAATTCGTCGCCAGCGGCGGCCCTTTGAGCGTCCTCATCGGCCTGCGGCAATCGTACGTGCGCGAGACAATCCTGGTACGTGCGCGAGACAATCCTGGTACGTGCGCCAGTTAATCGTAGATTCCCTTACCCTTGAGGATGGCCGGAGTGGATTTTTCAATCCGCGCCTCGCGAGTCTTCGACTGTTTTGCGCCGGCAAAATACAGCAAGTAGCCGCGTTGCCGTCCCGGCGTCAGCGCCTCGAAAGCTTTCTTGAACGACGGCGTCTTGGCGAACTTCGCTTTGAGCTCGTCCGGAACCGGATACTCCGAGGTCTCTTTGTACTTGACTTCCTTGCCGGTTTCTTCGTTCTTGATCGCTTCGCGAATATATGTCTTCACGACGGATTCCAATTTCGTGATTGCCGGAACGCTATCGAACTTCACCCAGCGCGAAGCCTGCGACTGCCCAACTTTTTCGAGCACGTGACGGGAATCTCTTATCAGAGCACCCTTGCAAAACATCAACGCAAGGTGCTCCTTGAGAGGGATCAATATGACGACGTTGCTTTTGTCGAACGTGTAGGTGGGCTTTCCCCACTTCACTTCTTCCGTCAAACCGCAGCTGCGAATAATTGTGCGGAGTTTCTTCAGCTCTTTCTGCCACGTTTTGGCTCTCGAAAAAAATGCGTCCGCAGTAATATTCGTATTCATCGCATGGCCTTTTGGATCGCCGCGAAGATTTTCTCCGCGTTGACGCGGTACGTGTTTTCGAGAACCGGCGCATAGCCGACCGGAATGCGCGGGGCGCCGATGCGCGCGACGGGTACTCCAAGCTCTTCCGTAATTGTTGCTGCAATCTCCGCACCGAAACCGCCGATGCGCACCGCTTCGTGTGCGATCAAGGCGCGCTTGGTGCGCGCAGCCGATGCAAGGACGCGCGTCCGATCCCACGGCCACAAGCTGCGAAGATCGATCACCTCGACCGATATCCCGGCTTCGCCGGCCTTTTCGGCTGCAGCGAGCACCGCCGGCAGCAAGGACGACCACGTCACGAGCGTGAGATCGCTACCTTCGCGTGCGATGCGCGCTTCGCCGATCGGTATCGTGTAGTCGCCCGCCGGCACTTCACCCGTCGTCGCGAAGAGCGATTTGGGATCGAGCATCACGACCGGATCGTCGCTGCGGATCGCCGCTTTTAAAAGCCCCTTTTCGTCGGCCGCGGTCGCCGGCGCAAGAACGACTAGTCCCGGCGTGTGCACGAGCCAGGCTTCGAGCGACTGCGAATGCTGCGCCGCTTGAAAGCCGCGGCCGATCCCCTGCGGTAGGCGCACGACGACCGGCACGTTCGTTTGACCGCCGAACATAAAGCGCGCCTTTGCGATCTGATTGATCAGCTCGTCCCACGCGCAGAGCGCGAAATCAAGAATGCGCATCTCGATCACAGGACGCGTCCCGGCAAGCGCGGCGCCAAACCCGACGTTCATGATCATGCTCTCGGAGATCGGCGTGCTGACGATACGCTGCGCTCCGAATTCATCGAGCAGTCCTTTGTACGTTCCGAAAATCCCGCCCGCTGCAAGGTCTTCGCCGAGCGCCCACACCGAGGGATCGCGGCGCATTTCCTCGGCAAGAGCATCGCGCGCCGCCTCGGCGATCGTCATCGTCGTCGTCTTCGGCGTACTCTGAACGCTCATACCGGCGCCCCGATGTTTTGCACGTCGAGAAACGCATCGGCTTCGGTCGGAAGCGGCGCACGCCGCGCCGATAACATGGCACGCACCATCTCCTCGCGCGCCTCGACGTGAATCTTGTCGACCTGCGCTTGCGCGACGCCCCATTCACGCAAACGAGACTCGAGATCGCTGACGGGATCGTCTTCTCGTTTGCGTTCCAGCTCTTCGCTCGAACGGTACGGCGCCTTATCGAAGACGGTATGACCGTCGAGCCGATACGTCGGTGCATACAGAAACGCGGGGCCCCGACCCTCGCGAATGTGCGCGATCAGCTCGTGCGCGGCGTCGTAGACGGCGAAGACGTCGTTGCCGTCGACAGATCGTGTTTCGAGACCGATCGCCTCTGCACGCGCACTCGCGCCTTTTCCGGCGGTTGTCGAGCTGGCGCGCGTGAACGCCGAGAACGCGTTATCTTCGCAGACGAACAATACCGGAAGCTTGAAGACGACGCTCCAGTTCAAGCCTTCCAGAAACGGTCCGCGATTGACCGCGCCGTCGCCGAAAAAGCAGACGCTGATACTTTTCTTCCCGAGCAAACGTGCGGCTTGCGCTGCGCCGACCGCGATACCGATGCCGCCGCCGACGACACCGTTTGCGCCGAGCATGCCGACCGAGAAGTCGGCGATGTGCATCGAGCCGCCCTTGCCTTTGTTCGTCCCCGTCGATTTGCCGAACAATTCCGCCATCATCGCGCCCGTCTCGGCGCCTTTCGCAACGCAGTGTCCGTGACCGCGATGCGTGCTCGCAACGTAATCTTCGCGCGCGAGATTCGCGCACACGCCGACCGCTACGGCTTCCTGTCCTATCGAGAGATGCACGACGCCCGGAATCTCGCCGGCGTCGTAGCCGATGCGCGCGTGCTGCTCGAACTCTCGAATCCGCACCATCGTACGTAGGAACGAGACGCCAAGCTCGACGCGATCTGCCATAGGGCTCCATTTCTGCTGTCCCTCGACTACGGCCCGCTACGCGGGCCACGCTCGGGATGACACGCCCGGGGCTCCGCGAACGTTATCGCATGATCGCAGAGCCAGCGCAAACGAAGCTTCCAAAGGGCAGGATGACGGGCGGACGCGCGCTCGCCGAAGTCCTCCGCGTCGCCGGAATCGGCCCGATGTTCGGCATGGCTGGATTCCAATTGCTCCCGTTTTATGAAGCGGTTCGCGAACTGGGACTCCGGCATTTTCTCATCAACGACGAACGCACCGGTGCATTTGCTGCGGATGCGTACGCGCGTGTCAGCGGACGGCCCGGCGGATGCGATGCGACGCTCGGACCCGGCGTCACCAACCTCGTTACCGCGCTCGTCGAATCATATAACGCCGGCGTGCCGATGATCGCGATCGCCGGCGACGCGAATCGTACGCACGCTTGGAAGAACATGACGCAAGAGACGCGTCAAGTCGACATTCTGCGACCGGCCGTCAAAGAATTGCTGCGCGTCGAATCCGTGCAGCGCGTTCCAGAATTCGTCGCGCGCGCATTCGCGATCGCGACTTCGGGACGCCCCGGACCGGTCGTGGTCGACATCCCCGAAGATGTCGCACACGGCGAGCACGAGTTCAGCGAAGCCGACTTCCGTATGGATCCCAAAACGTTTGCGATCCCGGCGCGACGCATGCGTCCTGCGCACGATGACGTCGATGCGGCAGCTGCCCTGCTCGCGAAGGCCAAGCGTCCGATCATTCTGGCCGGCGGCGGCGTGCATCTTTCGGGCGCGTACGCCGCACTCGCGCGCCTCGCTGACGAGCAGTCGATCCCGGTCGCGCACACGATGAGCGGCAAAGGTTCGATCGCGTGCACGAATCCGCTTTCGGCCGGCTTGTTCGGACGCTACTCGCGCATCGCAAACGAGCTGATCGCCGAAGCCGATTGCATCCTCGTCGTAGGCTGCAAGCTCGGCGAGATCGCAACCAAACGCTATGCGCTCATTCCAAAAGAGGTTCCGCTCATTCATCTCGAGCTCGTCGCCGAAGAAATCGGACGCACGACGTTCGCGAATGTCGCCATGTGGGGCGATGCGCGCGAAGGGCTGAGCGATCTTGGGGATTCCCTTTCAGACGGAAAGAGTGCGCGCCTGAACGAGCGGCGCGAGTACGCTGCGGATGTCGCAGCACGAATGAATCGCTGGCGGATCGATGCCATGCCGCGCTATACCTCGGCCGAGATTCCGATCAACATGGGACGCTTGATCGGCGAGCTGCAACGCGCGCTGCCGTCCGACGGCATCGTCGTCGCCGACGGCGGCTTCGCTGCGCACTGGACGGGATTGCTCTACGACACTAAGGAGGCCGGACGCACGTACGTCGCCGATCGCGGCTTGGCATCGATCGGCTATGGCTTGCCGGGCGCCATCGGCGCGCAGCTTGCGGCGCCGGATTCGCCGGTCGTGGCCATCACCGGCGACGGCGGTTTCAACATGACGATCGGCGATCTCGAAACGGCGAAACGCGCCGGAACGAACGTCATCATCGTCGTCGTCAACAACGCGGCCAGCGGTTACGTGAAGGCGCTGCAGCATGCGATGTACGGCAGCGGCAACTACCAGTCGAGCGATCTCATCGAGATGGACTACGCCGCGATTGCGCGAGCTATGGGCTGCCGCGGAATTCGCATCGAGCGGCCGGACGATCTCGCTTCGGCGTTTCGCACCGCCATCGACGATCGCAGCACCCCGATCGTGCTCGACGTCGTCGTCACGCGCGATCCCGGCGCAATGTTGCCGGCCGCCGACAATCGGACGCTCGTCGTAAAGGCCGGCGATCGTCCCGTTTGATCCGCGTCCTTGACAGCATAACGCTTCTCGAAGAACAAGACGCCGGCAAGGTCGTCGTCGCGGCGTCGCATGGTGGCCGCTACTGCGGTTACTGCGCAGCCAAAGGTCACGTACTCGGCGCAATCTTCTCCGACGCCGGCGTCGGTCTCGAGAATGCGGGGATCGCAGCGCTTGAGTATCTTGACGCACTCGGCATTCCGGCCGCGACCGTCGACTATCGCTCGGCTCGCATCGGCGACGGCACCGATCTTGCGCAACGCGGACGCATCAGCTTTTGCAATGCACGTGCACGCGAACTCGGATGCGCTCCGGGACAAACGACGCTGGAGTGCGCGCAGCACATGGAGCGCGCCCGGAGATCCGACGCGCCGCCACCCGTGTATGAAGAGGCGCGCACTCTCCTACTCGAGCGGCCTGGCCGCTATAAAGTCTGGGGGCTCGACTCCAACTCGCTGGTTACACCCGATGACACCGGCTCGATCGTCGTCACCGGATCGCACGGCGCAATTCTCGGCGGTAAACCAGAGACCGCGCTGCGCATCGATGCGCTTGCAGCCGTCTATAACGATGCCGGCGTCGGCATCGATGATGCAGGCATCTCGCGTTTGCCCGCGCTCGACGCGCGCGGTATTGCGGCAGTGACGGTCGACGCCCAGAGCGCGCGAATCGGCGATGCTCGCTCGACATGGGAAAGCGGCAAGATCTCGCATGTCAACTCACTGGCGCAAGCATACGGATGCCGCGTGGGAATAAGCGTCCCAGCTTTCGTGGAGTGGGTCTTCCGCTCTATCAACTGATAACGGGTAAGAGGGAGCATGCGAAACGTCCTTGCTCCCAAAATGCCCGGCTCGGCCTCAATCGGGCTATTTTTCGTGCGCATCCTCGTGGGACTTGCTTTCGTCTTTCACGGCTATCCAAAAATCGTGAACCCGCTTGCATGGATGGGTTCGAGGATGCTCACAGTGCCGTGGACCGGCACAGCCGTCGGTCCGATACCGGATTGGCTCCAAGCAACGGTCGCGTTTGTCGAGTTCTTCGGCGGCGTCGCGCTCATCTTCGGCTTGCTCGCGCGCTTCGCCGCGCTTGCGCTTTTTGTCGACATGATCGTCGCGTGCGTCTTCGTCGAGTTGCCGCGCGGTGTGCCGTTCGTCGCAAGCGGTCATACGCTCGAGCCGACCCTTGCGTACATGGTGACGACGTTGTTATTACTGCTGACCGGACCGGGAGTGGTTTCGTTCGACGCAGCGCTCAGCGCGCCACACAAGATGCCGGAGACAACCGGAGAGCTTTCGCGGGCCGCATAATCCGGAACAATCGGTAACCTCGCGGCGTTCATGTAGTGTGACCGACGCGATCGCGTTCGTCGCCGGCGTCCTCCTCGGTGCCCTCGGCACGCTGATAGGAGCCGGCGGCGGATTTCTGCTTGTCCCCGCGCTGATCGTCGTTGAGCCCGAATGGTCGACCCAGTCGATCACGGCTTTTTCGCTCGCGGTCGTTGCAGCCAATGCATCCGCCGGAGCACTCTCCTACTGGCGGCAGATGCGTGTCGATCTGCGAACGTTTCCACTCTTCGCGCTTGCCGCGATTCCCGGATCGATCGCCGGCGCGTACGCAACGCGCTTCATCCCGCGTCATGTCTTCGACATAGGCTTCGGAGGCATTTTGCTCGCTATCTCGGCGTGGCTGATCTTTCGTCCCAAATCCCATGCCGCATTTGATTTCGGAACGACGACGCGCTCGCTCGTCGATCGCGAAGGCAACGAGTATGAATGGCGCTTTAGCTTACGGGTCGGCATGCTGGCGGCGGTCGTGGTCGGATTCGTCTCGAGCCTGCTCGGGATCGGCGGCGGCATCGTGCACGTTCCCTTCATGATCGCGGTCCTTGGTTTTCCCGAACACATCGCAACCGCGACCTCGCATGCCGTTCTCGCGGTCACAACAATCGTCGGCACGATCGTCCATCTCATTCATGGCGATTATCGCCCGATCTGGACGACGACGCTCGCCACCGCCATGGGCGCGCTGGTTGGCGCGCCCATTGGTGCACGGCTTTCACGTCGCGTTTCGGGCCCGATGATCACGCGCATTCTTGCAATTGCGCTCGGGAGCGTCGCGCTCCGTCTGATCGTCGCGCACTAAGACGGAATAACGGTCCCTTCGATGCGATACGACGTGCCGCGAAAGAACGCGATCGCCGTGCCGTTCTCGTTCTGCACTTCGACGTCGTAGATACCGGTACGGCCGGCGCGCGAACGCTCTTGCGCGATTGCCACGAGACGCTGATCGACGCGTCCCGGCGCCGTGAACGAGATCGCAGCGTTTAGCGCGACATTTGATTCGTTACGTGAATTGCACGCGTATGCGAAGGCCGTGTCGGCGAGCGCGAAAATGAAACCGCCGTGTACGACCGCATGACCGTTGAGCATCGAGGGCGCGGTGACCATCGAGAGCCGCGCGTAACCAGGCCGGACTTCTTCTATTCTGATTCCAAGCGTGCGCGCAGCGGCGTCCCGCGCGTACATTGCCTGCGCGGAAGCGTCAGCTAGCGTTTGCGGGTCCAGGTACCACCGTCCGTGTCTGCGTGATTCGGAAACGTCCCGCAACGAATGCCGCGTCGGTTAGCGACGCGTTGCCCGCCGGATTGGCGCCGCTGACGTGATAGTCGCTGAAGGCGGCCGATTGATTCACGAGCAGGGCCCCGGTCAGATTGATCGCCAGCGAAACGCCCGCATCGGCGGCAAAATCCTCGGCCTTGGTGACGATCGCCGGATCTGTTGAATAGAGCATGGCCGTGATCGCGCCGCAGGCGCGTGCGCCCTTGGTTGCAAGCTCGAGGCTTTGCGCGGTCGAATCGGTCGCGATTACAAACGCGATCGGCCCGAACATCTCGCCGCTGTAGCGTTCTTCGTCGGCAGCGTCGAGCCGCGCCACGATCGGCGTGCGGATACGTGCGTCCGGAAACTGCGGATGCGCGAGCGCTTTCGATGCAAGTGCGACGCCGTCGCCTTTGGCTTGTGCGTCGACGCGCGCGAGCGTCCCATCCGAAGCAATCGCACCGAGCACTTCGACGGCCCGCTCCGGAACCGCGAGCAGATCGTCCACGGCCTTGGTGATGGATGCGAGCACGTCGTCAAAGCTGACCTGCTGAGTTCCAACGTTGATCCCGCCGCGTGGAACGAAGATGTTTTGCGGCGCGGTGCACATTTGACCTGAATAGAGCGAGAGCGCCATCGCAAGATTGCGCGACAATCCGGCAAGGTCGTCGGTCGAATCGATTACGACCGCATTCACGCCCGCCTTTTCGGTGAAAACGCTCGCATTCGTCGCGTTCTTCTCGAGCCACTCACCGAATGCCGACGAGCCGGTGAAGTCAACGATCGCGATCTCGGGTCGGGTCGCCAGCGTCTTTGCAATCGGTGCATCCGGGACGTCTGCGGCGAGGATGACCACATTCGGATCGTAGCCCGCTTCTGCAAGCGTTGTGCGAGCGAGCTCGACGGTGATTGCCAGAGGCAAAATCGCGTTCGGATGCGGTTTGATAATGACCGCGTTCCCGGTGACGAGGCTCGCGAACATCCCCGGATACGAATTCCAATTCGGAAACGTCGAGCTCGCGATCACGAGGCCGATTCCGCGCGGGACGATGCGAAAGCGCTTCTCGACGCGAAGCGGCTGATTTTTCTGCGGTTTCTCCCACACGGCGAACGGTGGAATGTCGCTCATTGCATCGTAGGCATAGGCGATCGCTTCGAGCGCACGATCTTGCGCGTGCGGACCGCCGGCCTGAAACGCCATCATGTAGGCTTGGCCGGTCGTGTACATCGTCGCGAATGCCATCTCGAAGCTGGACTTGTTGATGCGCTTGACGATCTCGAGACAGACGCCGACGCGGTTTTGCACGGACGCCGTCGCCCAATCGCGCTGGGCGCTCTGCACGGCGGCGATAACGTGATCCGCATCGATCTGCGGATACGTGACGCCGATCGTCACCCCGAAGGGTGATTTTTCCGCGCCGATCCATCCCGTCGTTCCGGGTTGCGCGAGTTCAAAGCGTTTACCGAGACGCCCCTCGAGCTTCGCTTTGCCTTCGGCTTGCGCGTTCTCTCCATAGATCTTGCCGCTCGGCACCTCCGGATACGCCGAGTAATACTCACGCGATTTGATCGCGGCAAGCGCGTGATCGAGGAGCGGCTGATGCTCGTTCCACCACTGCGAGGCAGGCGAGGGAGCGATCGTCATGGTCATCGCGAACCTCCGTTCAGAATACGGGGATGATGTCTTCGGCTGAGATGTCGCCGACGTCGACGCCGTCGAGATCGAGCTCGGGGATCGCGGGAAACTCGATACCCCACTCGCCGATGATCGCGCGAACCTTCGCGAGCGCGTTGCGCCAATTGTCGGCCTGCTCTTCGTACGTCAAGCACCCGAGTCCGGCGTCACGCGCGTGCTGAATCAGCACCCGGTGGTTCGGCATGAAGTAATCGGTGAGTTCCCAAAACTGCTGCGGCGGTTCCCACAGAATCATCGAGAGAAAGACGAATCCCGCGCGGAGCTGCTTGGTGATGAGGACCTTATCTTCTTCTCGCAGTCCCGGGAAATCGGTTTCGAGGATCGCGAGGCAGATCGCGAGATGCCGCGCTTCGTCTTGACCGACGCGCTTGAAGATCTGCTGGAAGACGGGGTGTCTGGCTTTCTTCGACATCCCGAAGAACAGCGTCGAAGCTGCCACTTCGCCCATCATGAACGACGTGAACAAAACGGACAGCGGGTACTTGCCGAGCGACGCGGCGTAGCCTTTCCAATAGCGGCCGCCGTTGTGGTAGAGCCACTCGATATTATTCTTGGCGGCGTTCTCGAGCGGCGTCTTCGGATTGAAATCGAGCGGACCGCCGGGGACGAGCTTTTGAATGACGCGCTGACACACTTCTTCGTGATTCATCTCATCGCGCGTTATCGAGAAGAAACATTTGCGAATCGGGTCTTCGGCGTGCTGCTCGAATGAGTGGACCGTCGCTTGCGCGAAAACCGGCGGACCCGATCCGTCGAAATTCGCGAGCACCGCATACCAGTACATGATTCCGAGCCGTTGCTCGGGTGTGAAATCTTCGGCGCGCAAATCGTCCCAAGGAAAATCGGCGGGATTCCAAAGTGCGCGTTTGCTGCGCTCGTACAACTCCGCAAGCTTGGGCGTCTCGACGCGCCACTCAAGGGGATAGATGTTGGGCTGCGGGATCTCGGGGGCGGGGATCAGCCCGCCGGGTGGTATCACAATGTCCATTCTGCCTCCCTACCAAATGGTAGGTTTGCCGATTGTAGCACCTAGCCGGTGTTACCCGTCAAGTGCCGGAAAAGCGCCCGCATGAGCAGCAACAAGATCGACCTCTCCGGGCGGCGGGCCATCGTGACCGGGGGTGCAAGCGGAATCGGCATGGAGACCAGTCGCCGTCTCCTGGCTTCGGGCCTCGCCGCGCTGACCATTTGGGACCGTAACGAGAAGGCGCTGGCCGAGGCGCGCAAGGCTCTGGGCAACGTCGAGACGCACGCAGTCGACGTCACCGATCCGAATGCCGTCGATGCTGCGACGCGAGAAGCGCAAAAGTCGATGGGCGGCATCGACATTCTCGTCAACTCGGCCGGGATCACAGGCCCGAACATGACGGTCTGGGACTATCCGGTCGATGAATGGCGCGCCGTCATCGACATCAATTTGACCGGAACATTTTTCTGTCTGCGCTCCGTGTTGCCGGTCATGAAAGCCGCACGCTACGGGCGCGTCGTGAATATCGCCTCGGTTGCGGGGAAAGAAGGCAATCCCAACGCGTCGGCTTACAGCGCGTCGAAGGCCGGCGTCATCGCGTTGACCAAATCGGCCGCGAAGGAGCTCGTCCGCGACGGTGTGATCGTCAACTGCATTACGCCTGCCGCCGTCGAGACGCCGATGTTTGCGCAAATGACCAAGGAGTTCATCGACTTCATGCTTTCGAAAATCCCGATGGGCCGCTTTGGATCGCCGCAAGAAATCGCGGCGCTGATCACCTGGCTGTGCAGCGACGAGGTCTCGTTCTCGACCGGCGCGGCCTTCGACGTTTCCGGGGGTCGATCGACGTACTGATGGCAAGCGCCCGCATCGTCGCCACCTGGCCGCTGACACCGCATGCCGTCGAGCGTTTGCGTGAGGTCGCCGGAACGATCGAAGACGTCTCAGGCGACAATCTTCCCAAGGAGCAACTCGCAAAGCGTCTGGAGGACGCGGACGCGATCGTTACCTTTCCGCTTGCGATTCGCTTCGATCGCGATCTGCTCGCGCATTGTAAGAATCTCAAGGTGATCGCGACGGTCTCGGTCGGCTACGACAACATCGATCTCGGCGTCTGCGCCGAGCGCGGCGTCAAAGTCGGCAATACGCCGGGTGTTATCGCGCCCGCGACCGCCGACATCGGCATGGCGCTGATCCTGGCGACGATGCGGCGCATCCTCGCCGGCGTCGATTTTGTGCGCGCCGGGAAGTTCGAGCGCGGCGAGATGGCGCCGTACGGCAACGACCTCAACCGAAAGACGCTGGGCATCTTCGGGATGGGCGCAATCGGCGCAGCACTCGGTCAGCGGGCGCGCGCGTCCGGCATGAAGATCATCTACTACAACCGACGCAAGCGCAGCGACGTCGATCCAACCGAAGCGGCCTATGTGAGCTTCGGCGATTTGCTCGCGAAATCCGACGTTATCGCGGTCACGGCCCCCCTGACGCCCGAAACGCGCGGCGTCTTCGGCAAAGAAGCCTTCGCGAAAATGAAGCGCGGCTCGTATTTCGTCAACATTGCGCGCGGCGGTCTCGTGCAGACCGATGCGTTATGCGAAGCGCTCAAATCCGGACAGTTGGCGTACGCCGGCCTCGACGTGACCGACCCGGAACCGTTGACGCTCTCGCATCCGCTCTACAGTCTCGAGAACGTCGTTATAATCCCGCACATCGGGACGTCGACCCCCGAGACACGTGACGAGATGCTCGAGCTCGCGGTCTCGAATGTCATCGCAGCCTTGCGCGATCAGCCGTTGCCGGCGCCCGTTCCGCTACCCGTTCCTACGTAAGACCTTCAAAGAGCACGGCGAGGATCGCGTCTGCGATCTTCGCCGCATCGATCGCGCCGCTCGGGCGATACCACTCGACGATCGAGTTCGACATCCCAAAGCACAGACGCGTCACGAGACCGGCGTCCAAGTCGGCACGCACTTCGTGTGCGCCCTGTGCGAGCACGACGAGATCGGCGACAGCACGATCGAATCGCCTGCGACGTTCAAGCGCCTCGCGTTCGACCTCGGAGTTGCCGCGCGCACGAAAGAGAACAGTGACCTCTGCAAGGTGCCGCGTCGTGGTTTCGGCGACGCCACGCACGATGTAGCGCAAGCGCGATGACGGCGTGCCGGTTGTGGCATCCGGCTTCTCAAAGATCGCGAAGAGTGCGTCGAGCGCACGATTGAAGCCGCGCGCCAGCAGCTCTTCCTTGCCGCTTACATGGTGATAGATGCTGGCCTTGGTGATGCCGGCTTCGGCAGCAACGTCGTCCATCGACGCGCCGTCGTATCCCTTACGGGCGAACACGCGCAGCGCGACGTCCGTGAGCGAATCGATGTCGTAACGGCGCTTCACCTTTTCGTGCTTTGCGGTTTCGGCCGTAGGTCCTCGGCTCGAAGATGGGCAAAACCGGAGCATGGCCACCCGAGCCGCGACCGTGCACCCGCTGTCCGAAGAACAGCTCGTTACGCTGCTAAGAAACATGCTGACGCAGCGCGCAGTTGATACGCGAGGCTTTCAACTCAACCGGCAGGGTAAAGTCGCAATCGCCATGGGTTCCGAAGGGCACGAGGCGGTGCAAGCCGGCGCCGGACTCGCGTTCGAGCGCGGGAAAGACGTGCTCTATCCGTACTACCGCAATACGGGCATCTCGCTTGCCTGCGGCCTGCCGATTGAGGACTTGTTCCGCTCGCAGTTCGCGCGCGCGACCGATACGACCGGCGGACGTTCGATCATCAACCACGCGACGGCTCGCGCGCGCGGCATCGCGTCGATCTCCTCGATCATCGCGTCGCAGTGCTCGCACGCCGCCGGCGCCGCGTACGCCTTCAAGTTCCGCGGCGAGAACGACCGCGTCGCGCTTTGCACCTTCGGCGAGGGGGCGACAAGCGAGGGCGAGTGGCATGAAGCCGTGAATTTTTCCGCGATTCACGCTATTCCCGTAATCTGGCTGTGCGAGAACAATCAGTGGGCGATCTCGACCCCGATTACAAAGCAGATGCGCAACACGACCGTCGCGGAACGCGCTACCGCATACGGCATCGAAGGCGTGACGGTCGACGGATTCGATCCGATTGCCGTCTACACGGCAGTGCGCGCCGCGCGCGCCAAGGCAGTCGCCGGCGCCGGCCCGACCCTGGTCGAGGCGAAATGCTATCGCTTTCTCTCGCACACGACGGACGACGACGACAGGACCTACCGCACGCGCGATGAGGTCGAGCAACAACGCTCGCAAGACCCGCTGCCGCGCTTCGAGCAGTACCTGATCGATCACAAGGTGCTGACGCGCGACGCCATCGACACGCTTCGCGCCGAGATCGCGCAGCACGTCAATGAGATGACGGATCGTATCGAAGCAGAACCGTTGCCGAACCCGAGCACGCTCTACACGAACGTCTACGCCGGCTCAACCGACGCCTGGATCTAACTAGCGGCCTGCGTCGCGTAGCGCGTCGCCGCGCGCTACTTCGGTGTCGACCCGTAATTGTGCGATGTCGCGTGGGAAGATAAGCGCCAGCAGCCAGTCGAGCGCAACGCGAACTTTGCGATACCAACCCGGAATGCGAGCAAGATAGTACGTGCGCCACAGCCACCACGCGGCGAAACCGGTCAGCACGAAACCGTTCGGGAACCCGACCACGCCGCGATGTCCGCCGAGCGACGCCATCGTACCGAGCGCCTTCCAACGGAACGGCTGCGTCGCTTCACCTCGCAGTACTCGCACGATATTCTCCGCGAGCACCGGTCCTTCGCGAATTGCGTGCTGTGCCGTCGCCGGATAGAAGCCACCCTCGGGCATCGGAATCCAGGCGCAATCACCGAGCGCCCAAATGTTCGGTGTATCTTTCACCGACATGTCGGCGTTCGCGAAAATGCCGCCGTTGCGTGCATGCGGCAACGGCAGCGATGCGATCAACGGCGACGGACGCACGCCGGCGCTCCACACCACGGTCGCCGACTCGAGGCGCGAACCGTCCTTCAGTGCGACGCCGCCGGCGTCGACCGAAGCAACGAGGGCGCCGGTTCGCACGCGCACCTTGCGGCGCGCGAGAAATTCGGCGCAGTATTCACCCATGCGCGGCAACAAGTCGGGCAGCAGTTTCGGGCCGCCTTCGACGAGCACCACTTCGACCTCGCTCAATTCGATATGACGATAGAAGCGTAAGATGCTGCGGAAGAAATCGACGAGCTCGCCGGCGACTTCGACGCCCGTGTAGCCACCGCCGACGATGACGTATGTCAGCAAACGCCGGCGCTGCGTGCTATCGCTTTCGATATCGGCCAGCTCGAGCGTCTCGACGATGTGATTTCGCAAGCTTTCAGCATCCTCGAGACGTTTAAACGGAAAACTGTGCTCAGCCACGCCCGCAATACCAAACGTTGCGGAGACGCTGCCCGTCGCGAGGACGAGGTGATCGTAGCTAACGTGCTGACGCTCGTTCGTAAGCAGCAGCCGCGTCTCGATCGTGCGCGCGCCAAAGTCGATCCCAAGGACTTCACCGAGCACAAGCGTCGTCGTGCGAAGCAACCCGCGCAGAGGCGACACGATGTGGCGCGGCTCCAAATCGCCGTTGCTGACTTCGGGGAGCATCGGCGTAAAGAGTGCGTAGTTGTCGCGACTGACGATCGTGACGTCGCACTCGCCTTCGCGCAACAAACGCTCCAAGCGCTGCGCTACGGCCAGCCCTGCGAAACCACCGCCGAGGATGACAATTCGCACTATCCGAACCTTTGAGCATGAGCGAGAAACCGCCTCCGGATTTTGCGATGCTGCGCGCGGTCGAGCTCATGGCGCAATTCGTCGAACAGCAAATCGGGAAGCCGCCGGTCCCTCCCGCCCCAATCGACAAGCCCGTCATTCTGTTCAACGAGAATCTTTCGTTCGCGCTCGAAAACACGACGCGCAGCGAGGTCGAGCGTTCGTTTGGGAGCGGCTACCCCTATCCTGCGAAGGGTTTTCACAGTTATGGCCTGCGCCATGATGGGAAACCCGCGCTCATCTCAGCCTTCTTCGATCGAGACGAAGTGCTCATCGGCGTCGAGCACTACTATGTCACGTCAAAGAACGCGCCGTCGCTCGCGCCACGCGCGATCGGGACGTTCCGGTTGATTCCGGGCGAGATCGCACTCGGAATGCCGACGACGAAGCTCTCCGACGAGTTCGTCCCCGCGATCAGTGGACCAAGCCCTGCAATCTACGCCCAGCGCTACGAAGTTCGCTTTCCGGGCGGAGTTGCGTACGTCATGGGAAACAAGATGCGCGTTGAACGCCTCGTCCTCTACGCCGATCGTTCGAAGCCTGCAGTCTACCACAGCGAAGAATAAGCGCACCACCTCGTTCGTCATCACGTGCGCGCTCGCGCTTTTGCTGGTGGGCTTCTTCATAGTGCGGCCGAGCGGTGTCTCCGGGCCGGCGATGCGCGATTTCGAAGCCTTCTACGCCGCCGGCGCTACTGCGAATGCCGGTGCCGATCCGTATGGACGCGCGATTTGGCAAGCCGAACGCGCGATCCCCGGCGTCGATACGTCGCACGACGAGACGCTGCCGTTCGTCGGACCGCCCGCGGAACTTCCGCTGTGGCGCGCGCTGGCATTATTGCCGTTCAGCGTGGCCGGTCGCGTCTGGGGAGCGATGCTTGCCTGCACCATGCTCCTGACGGTGTTCGGCACGCTCGCGCTCATCCGTGCGCCGGAAGAGGCGACGATCGTATTGGGAGCCGCGATCTTCGCGGGTTCATTCGGCGCGCTGATTAGCGATGTCGCACTCGGACAAATCGCGCTGTTCTCGACTGCAGCTGTCGTCGCTACGCTCCTGCTACTACGTTCGCGCGCGTGGCCGGTCGCGGCGCTGACGAGCACGCTGGCCGCGTTCCAACCGAATCTATGCATCGTGATGATCGCGCGCGCCACCGACCTGCGTGCGCTGGCAGCCTTTGGCTGCGGCGCGATCGTCTTCTTCGGTTTGATGATCTCGGCCGGCGGTTTCGATGCACTGGGCCATTACGTGCATCTGCTTGGAGTGCACGGTGAGGCCGAAAAGCACACGGTCATTCAAATCACGCCCGCGAGCGTTGCGCTCGGTTTCGGAGCCCCCGACGCCGTGATTGCATTCGTCGGTTACGCGTCGCTGCTGGTTGCGCTCGTCCTCGGCGCCCTCGCGATTTTCCGTATTCGCGACCCCATCGCGCGCGTCGGAATCGCGGTCTGCGTCTTACCGTTTGTCGTGCCGTTTTTTCACGAACACGACTTCGTCTTGCTGATCTTGCCTGCGCTGTACTGTGCGATTCACGCGCGCGGGAGTACGCTCGCGTTCTCCGCGCTCGCCGCCACGCTCTGCGGCGTCGATTGGCTTGGGCTCGGTCAGCGTCCGAACGCCGAAGTTCAGAGTGTCGTGCTCGCGACCGCCTGCGCGCTCGGATTCGCTTTGCTCGCGCAGATGCGTCGCGCGGCCTTTGCGGGACTCATCGTGCCGCTAGTGGTCGTCGCGGTTTCGTTGTTCGCGCGCGTGCACCCGGTGCCGATTTGGCCGGACGCCCTTCCTCTCCACTGGCAAGGCCCCGCAAATGCAAGCGTCAGCGCCCTGTGGGGACTCGAGCAGCGCGCGGCCGGACTCGATACCCAAGACCCCGTCTGGGCTTTTCTGCGTTTGCTATCGCTCGTTGCCGATGCACTGATCGGCTTTGCGCTTTATCGTTGCTTACTGGATGTCGACGTTCATGAAATCGTCGAACGGCGCGAGGGCATTGGGGTGAAAGCCCTGTAGGGCATTCGTAAACGCATAGTTATCGTACCGAATGTAGAGCACGACGGTCGGCACTTGATCGATGAGGCGCGCGACCGCGTCGTCGAGATACGGTTGCCGCGCCTTTGGATCGTAAAGGACCTTGAAGTGCGCCATGTCGGCGTCGAATTGTTTGTCGCACCAGCGCACGACATTTTGTCCGTTCGGCGGGATAAAATCGCAACCGTAGAGGTTCGTGAGGTCGCCGATCGGGTCGCTTCCCCAGTAGAAACTCTCGACGTCGAATTTTCCGCTGTACGAAATCCCGCCGTTTTGGAGCAGCGCAAAGAACAGTCCGGTGTCGTAGTGCTTGACCTGAATCTCGACGCCGATGGCTTTCCACATACTGCGAATCAACTCGACCATCGTATCGACATCGGCTGCGCCGGTATAAATCGCATACTCGAGACTGAACCGCTTGCCGTTCTTCATGCGAATGCCGTCCTTGTCGCGCTGTGTCCAGCCGGCTTGATCGAGCAGCGCGTTCGCCTGTGTTACATCCGTGGGAACCATGTCGAACTTGTGATACTGCGGAAAGATCGGCGGGATCATTGATTCTTGCAGGACTCCGCCGTCATGAAACGCCTCCTTGAGGATCGTTGCACGGTCGAGTGCAAAGCGCAGCGCGCGCCGCACGCGCACATCGTCGAGCGGCGGATGCGTGACGTTGAAGTCGACATGACCGAAATAGGAGCCGACCGGCTTTATCGTCGTATGACCCGGAATCGCCTCGGTGCGTGGAACGTAACCGGCGCCTTCGTCGGACCACAAATCGAGTTCGCCGGTCTGCAGCTGCGTCAAAAGCGTGTTGCGGTCGGGAATCTGCTTGTAGATGATTTGCTTGAGCTTAGGCATGCCGCGCCAATAGAGCGGGTTCGGTTCCATCACGACGGAATCGCCGCGTTTCCACGCGACGTATTTGAACGGCCCGATTCCGATCGGCAACGAATTATACGGCGCGGTGTTGATGTCCGGAAGATTCCCGAGAATGTGCTTCGGGATGATGCACGGATTTGCGCCTGCAGTGCCAAAAAATGTCGGCAGATACGACGCAAACGGCTTCTTCATGTGATAGACGACCGTGTATTTGTCGGGCTCGTCGATCTTCGTAATGAGGTCCCAACCGTCGCGACCTACCTCGTTGTTTTTCGGATTGAGCACAGCTTGCGTCGAGAACACGACGTCGTCGGCGTCAAACGGCGCGCCGTCCGACCATTTCACGCCCCGCCGGAGGTGCCATGTGATCGTCTTCCCGTCTTTGCTGATGCCACCGTTGTCAACGGTCGGCACCTCGGTCGCAAGCTCGGGAATCGGCTTGTTGTCGTGGTCGTAACGCACGAGCCACGCCATCGTCAGCGAGGAAAGATTTCCGAGTGACGTGGCTTGATAGAGATGCGGGTTCAGCGATTGGAAATTTTGACCATCCGCATACACGAGCACGTGCGGGGGATGCCGGCGCTCACCAGTTGAGGTTTGGGTTCCCGTCGAGCCGGTTTGGCTGACGGCTCCCGTCTTCACGCATCCGCACAACGCGACGAGCGAGCACAATGCCACCGCGAGGGCGGCTCTACGCACGCATCGATCCGGGATCGAGTTGATTCGCCCGGCAAAACTCCTCGTATGCGAGGGGCGAGATTTCCGATGGCTTGATCTCGCTGCGTCCGCCCCAGAAAACGTTTGTGTATCCAACCGTGATCCCCGCTTCCGCAAGATGGGCGTCGATCGCGGCTTTGTGCGCGAGGACGAGCGCTTTGTCCGTGCCGTGCACGACCCCCATGACATTCACGTTGTGGAATTCCGGACCGCCTTCGCGCCAGTAGGCGTGCGTCATACAATAATGCCGTCCGACTTCTCGGCCGGCATCAAGCTCCCGTCCCGGCGGGACTGCCCAATGAAAGAGCGCGTTGTAGCGCGTAACCGAGTTGCCGAGATTTCCGGCCGTGGCCTTGACGTGTTCGAGGAACGTCGAGAAACGGCCGATCACACCGCGATCGTGCAAGCTCTGCGCCGCGCTAAGAAACTCATCAAGGCTCACGCCGGCTTCAACCGCGCGCGGTTGCCACAAATCGCGAACCAATTCATCCGGCGCGAACTCGCGCTTGAGCGCCGTCAGCACGCGCCAATCTCCAGCGCTGAGCTCGACGATCTTGGTGTCGCGCGGATCGGCAAGCGTCTCGGCGCGCTCACCCGGCTGCACGCTCCGCCGCCGGACATGTCCGACGCCCAGCACGAACAAACACTTGGCCGGCATCAAACGAAAGTGACCCGCGCCGATTTGGGTGCGCAGAAATTCGGCGTGCTTCGCGATCGAGAACCCCTGCGGAACCTTTAGCGTCGTCCAGAGACGATACGTCGACCCGGGCGTCGCCGCGTCTGTGGTCCGGATAACGACGTGTCCCGAGAACGGATCCTCGCGGAAGAGAAAATCGAACGCCGCATTGAGCCGTTCTTCCGGAACTTGCCACGCGACGAGCGCTCCGTCCGCAAGATTCGTCGCCATCAACGTCTGACGAACACGACGGATCGTTCCGGCCCGGACCATCGCGGTGATGCGCTCGAGCACGGTATCGACCGGGACGCCGGAGAGTTCCGAGATCGTTCCAAAGGGATCACGCACGAAGCCCCCCAGACGATCTTCGGAGATCGCCAAGATGGCTGCGTTCGTCGGATCCTCGACGTGCGTGGGCACGCGAGCGAGCATGGTTACGTGTTTTGGCCGGTTGCGAACAAGAAGGCCTGCTCGGCCTGGCGCAGACTGTAGATCGAGTTGACCTCGTTGATGAGCGCGGTCGTCAACTGCACCTGTGCGTTGAGCAGCAGGGGCAGCGTCGTCACGCCCGCCTTGTATTGCGCTTGCGTCGCACGCAAGACCGTCGCAGCTTCGTTGTACGCAACTTGCGTCGCATCCAGCGCGGCACGCGCCGAAATCAGCGCCGTCAGCGTTTGCTTCACATTCAGCTGGACGCCGAGCTTGGCCGTGTCGTAGCCGGCCAGCGATTTCGTTAGGTTGCCTTCAGCTTGCTCGATCGCCGCACGTGTCGCGCCGCCGTCGTAGATTGGAACGTTGAGCGTCGCGCCGATTGACCAGCTCGAAGCGAACGTGCCGCCGTGCGGATCGGTCGATGAGCTTCCAAGCGATGAGGTACCGTTGATGGTCGGCACATAGCCCAACCGCGCGGCATGCAGCGAATCTAGCGCGGCTTGAACGAGCTGCGCCGAAGAGCTGAGATCGGGACGCAGCAAGTACGCTTGTGAAATCGCTTTGTCGTAGGTCGGAATTGCGATCGCGGAGGCGGTGACTTGTTGGTACGTCGACCCATCGTCCGCCGGACGAACGACGGTGTTAGCGTCGAGTCCCATCGAGTTTGCGAGCGCGGCTTGCGCGCCGGCTTCGACTCCCTGTTGTTGCACCAGCGCAACGCGCGTTTGCGCAACGGGAAGCTCTGCCGTCGCGATGTCGACGAGCGAGGCCTGACCCGCGTGGTATTCCGCGATGACCAGATTCTCTTGAACGATGTCTTGCTGCATGGTTTCGTAGTCGACTGCGGTCGTACGCTGCGCAACCAGCGCGTTGTAGTACGCTACCGCGACGTTGTACGCGACTGTTTGCAGATCGCGTTGGTACGTGTCGAGCGATGAAACCTGACTTGCCGAAGCCGACTTGATCTCCGCGAAGGTTCGGCCGCCGTCGAAGAGCAGCTGCTGCAGGTTCGCCGAGAGCGAGTTCGACGTGACCTCGGTCGTATTGAACGTCGTGCCGCCACTGCCGTTGTTCGTTCCGCGCGCGGTGCCTGCCGGCGAATGCGTGTGACTCGTCGAAGCACTCGCGCTCAGATTCGGAAGAATCGGAACGCGCGCAAGATCGACGCTAGCCTTTGCGAGCTGTAAATCACCGCGTGCCGACGCCAGCGTCGGCGATTTTGCAACGCCGATCAAGATTGCTTGACGCAGCGTGATCGTTTGCGGCACGTTCGGGTTGACGGCGCTTGCGGTTACGCCGGGCGCAGGCGTCCCGACTGCCGGATACGGCAGCTGCAGCGATGCGCTGGCGGGCGGAAGCGTCGGAATCGCTGAGGGAGCGATCGTCGGCACCGGGATTGGTGTCGGGACCGTGGATGGCGCGGCGGCCGGCTGTGCGCCGGCGAGCTGCGGGGCCCACGCGGAGGCGATCAGCAGCGTCGCAACCGACGCTACAAGTAAGTGTCGTCGTATCATCGGTTAGCCCGGCTTTTTCCCGCTTGGGGTGCCGCTTGCACCTGCTGCTGGGGCACCGGGCTGGGTCACAGCCACCGTACTGCCGTCGGCGAGCGCGTCCGGACGCGTGGTCACGACGAGCGTCCCCGGCGCAACGGGCGCGATGATCTCGGAGAGCACGTCGGTTTGCAGGCCGACGGTAACCGGTATTTGCTTGGCGATCTTGGTGGGCTTCCCATCAGGTCCAGGCTTACCATCCGCGACTGTGAAGATGCTGGTACCGGTGTCGCCCTGGAAGATCGCCGTTCGAGGCACGACGAGCGCGGCGCGATGGTATTGCTTGCGGACGTTGACCGTCACGAGCATCCCACCACGCAACTTGTCGCCCGGATTTGTCTCGACGATTCGCGCGCGATACGAGAGCGTGCCGGTCGTCGGGACAGCGTTGACGTCGAAGACACGTCCGCGATACGTCGTCCCGGGAAGACTCGAGGTCGTGAACGCAACGGGTGTACCGGGGCGGACAAAGCCGAGCTCGTCGTCGGGAACGTTCGCGTTGACGTAAACAGTATCGACTTGCGATATCTGCAGAATGTTTTGATTGGGTCCCGCAAACGATCCGGGATCGAGCAACCGCGCCGTAATGATGCCGTCGTAAGGCGCGTATAAGGAAGTTTGCACGATCGCGGTTTCAAGCTGTTTGACTTGGGCGGCGTTCGCCGCAACCTGCGTTTTCTGAACCTGATTGTTGGTCAGATTCGTTTGCGCGGCTTTCAGCCCTGATTGCGCAGTGCGCAACAGCTCTTTGTTGCTCGAGAGCGTTTGTTGCGCAGCAACGTATTGCGATTTGGCCTGTTCGAGCGCGGTTTGCGCAACGTAGCCCTGCTTGTAAAGCGACTCGTCACCGTCGTAGAGCACCTTCGCGTTATCGTACGCCGCCTGCGCGCTCGTCACGTTGTTCTTCGCGTTGGCGAGATTCTGCTCCGCCGAGATCAGCGCCGTGCTATTTTGCTGGACCGTGACCGGCGTGCTCAGTGCCGAACCCGAAAGCGTTGCTCTGGCCTGAGCCAATTGTGCACGCAGCGTCGAGTCGTCGATCTTCGCGAGCAGCTGACCACGCGTTGCGCGATCGCCCTCCGTTACATAGACGGCAGAGAGCGTTCCGGACTGCGGCAGGCTCAGATTCGATTGCTGCAGCGGCGTGATCTGTCCGTCGAGCTGAATGTAGGTGGCGATGTCCTGACGCGTCACCGGTTGCGCGTCGACGGCTAGCGGCGGTTGCACGGGATGCTGCTGCTTCCCGGCACACCCGGCCATGAAGGAAGCGGCGAGCATTAAACCCACCGTGACGGTGCTGCGAAGGGCCATGATTCTCCTAACAGGGTACGTGGACGGGCGGCGGTTCACCCCAACCACATACGCTGCCTGCCCGCAAAAAGATTCAACTCCCCAGAAAAAGGCGGGAGCACCCGGCTGGGCTCGCAAAAGGGCGGGCATGCCGGCAAAGCTCGAAGTCGGGCGCTCGTATCAAAATCAAACCCGGGTCGAAGAATGGATGACGGCCCAAAAAGCGGGGAACGCCGGCGTCGACGTGCTGTCGACACCGATGCTGCTGCAGTTAGTCGAGGAAGCCGCGATGCAGTGCATCGCGCCCACGTTGCAAGCCGGGACGGTCACGCTCGGAACGGACGCCCAAATCCAGCATCTCGCGCCGACGCCCGTCGGCTTTATTGTCCGCGTCGAAGTCGAAGTGATTACGGTCGACGGCCGGCGTATTGAATTTGCGTTCGCCGCCTTCGACGAGCGTGAAAAAATCGCCGAAGGGACGCACGAACGGTACGTCACCGAGCTCGCGAAATTCAAAGAGCGGATCGAAGAAAAAAAGAGCTAGCCAAGCAAGCCTACTCTTACCAGTGGAGCAGGGCAGTCATGTGCCGCGCGTTTAATCGTAAGGTCAGCGGGTAAGCTTCCCGCTGACTGTCTTTATACAGCCCTCACATCACGCCGCTCTCTACTTGAGGAGGGAATTTTGATTAAGGTAAGCTCGGGAATTCTAGCAGCGTTTTACGCCGCGGGATTCGGGCTTGCTGCGCTTTGCGGTCCGACGCTCGCGTCGGCACAAGGCGCGCCACCCCCCGAATTTGGATCGCCGCCCTCGGGCCAGTATCCAATTCTCTTCAACGATCATCACGTTTACGCCAAGCCCGACACCGATAAACAAAATCGGGTTCTTGCTGCGCAAGTACGCGGCAACACGATCCTCGTTCCGTTGCGCTCGCTGTTCGAACAAATGGGCGCGACCGTTTCGTACGATCCGGCGACGCAAACCGTCGACGTTTCGAAACCCGGTTCCGACATCAAAGTCACGGTCGGAAAAGCTGAAGTCGTCATCAACGGCGAGAGCCGTCCGCTCGACGTCCCGCCGATGATGTGGCACGGCGACATGCTCGTTCCGGTGCGCGTCATTTCGGAAGGCATGGGCGGTTACGTGCAGTGGGTCCCCGGGAAGCGAACCGTTGTCGTTCGCTACGTTCCGGCACCGCCGCCGACGCCGCCGCCTCCGCCGCCACCGCCTCCGACTGCAACACCGGCCCCGCCGCCACCGCCGACACCGGCACCAACGCCGACGCCTGCGCCGCAGAAGCCGGTGTACTACGATCATTTCGTCGTGGGCGATTACATCTTGTCACCAACGGTCTACAACGAATTCAGTCCGGGAACCAAGGGATCGGGTTCATACACCGGCCGCTTGGGGCTCGAATTTCCGCTCCTCGGCCTGACCTGGATGGCCGAAGGCGATTGGCGTCATTGGTCTTACACGACGACCGCGGGGCCGGTAACGATCATCGGGGGAGCCGGACAGACTCTCGTACCGTCGTTCACCGCGCACGAAGATGACGTCGATGCACGGCTCGGAATCAAAGTTCTCGATCCGCGCATGTACATCGGCGCATCGTATTTGTGGCGCCAGAACAACTACGGCTATCCGCAATTGAGCGGCGTCGGATTCGGCGCGGAAAAACTGCCGGATCTCGATCAACCGCTCACGGTCTACGGCAGCGCGTATTTCTACCCGAGCGTGCAAGGCGGCTTCGCGGGCGTTCCGGGGGGAATGCTTGGATACCGTGTGTTCAAATACGAAATCGGCGTCGACTGGAGTTTCCTCGGACCGTCATTCCCGGTCTACCTCGATCTCGGTTTCCTTGGAAATCAGTACAATAACAGACTCAACGCACCGTCCAACATCAATCAATACGGACCGTACGTCGGACTTGGGTTACATTTCTAAGCGAGCGCGCCCTCGATAAAACACGAGCCCTCGATTCACGTCGAGGGCTCACTTTTTATTAATTGAGCAACCGTGCGAACGCTGATTGACGATCTTGCGTTCTGGGTACGGAGCGACCGAAGCAAAGGACGCTCAGTTTAAACACGCCGCCCCTTCAACCCAAAAACGTATTCACTAGGGAGGGAATATTGAAACACCAGAGCTCTGGGGTTTTCGCAGCAGCACTCGCTGCGGGATTCGGGCTTTCGGTTCTTGCGGGCTCCGCAGCTCTCGCAGCGCAAGGTAACACTGGACCCTACGCGCCTGCACCAGCCGTCGTAGTTGCGCAAGGCGCGCCACCCCCAGATTTTGGATCCCCGCCGTCTGGCGAGTATCCGATCCTGTTCAACGATCATCATGTCTATGCCAAGCCGGACACAGACAAGCAAAATCGCGTGCTCGCTGCGCTCGTTCGCGGCGGCACGATTCTCGTACCACTCCGCTCGATGTTCGAGCAAATGGGTGCGACGGTATCTTTTGATCCGGCTAGCCGGACCGTAGACGTATCGAAGCCTGGCTCCGATATCAAAGTCACGGTCGGAAAACCCGTCGTCATCATCAATGGCGAAAGCCGTCCGCTCGATGTCCCACCGATGGTTTGGCACGGAACGATCATGGTTCCGGTGCGTGTAATCTCGGAAGGCATGGGCGCGTACGTTCTGTGGGTTCCGGATAAGCGAACCGTCGTCGTCCGTTACGTAGCGGCTCCGCCGCCGACGCCGGCCCCGCCGCCTCCGCCACCGCCGCCGCCGACCGCAACACCGGCTCCGCCGCCGCCCGCAACCGCGGCACCAACGCCGACGCCGGCACCGAGCCGCGCACCGTACTACGATCATTTCGTCGTCGGTGACTACGCGATCTCACCAACGGTCTACAACGAGTTCAGCCCGGGCGACAAAGGCCACGGCACGTATGCCGTGCGCGGTGCGTTCGAGTTCCCGTTGTTCAACATTCCGTTCATGGTCGAAGGCGATTGGCGCCACTGGAGCTATCCGACCGCAACTGGAGTCGCCGGTTCTGTTTGTCCGGCACCCGGATGCGTAACGATCATCGGCGGTGGGGGACAAACTTTCGTACCGTCGTTCACGGCGATCCAAGACGACGTCGATGCGCGTGTTGGTATCCGTGTGTTCGATCCGCGATTCTACATAGCAGCCAGCTACCTGTGGCAGCAAAACAACTACGGGTATCCGGAGCTACGTGGATGGGGCTTCGGTGGTGAGAAACTGCCCGATCTCAATCAAGCGATTGCGCTCTACGGCAGCTTCTACTACTATCCGTCACTGCAAGGTACGTACGGTCCGTTTGCGCTGCAGTATCGTCTAGCGCGATACAACATCGGCGTGAACTGGAACTTTGCGGGACCGAACTTCCCGGTGTTCTTGGACGTTGGGTTTATGGGCAACTACTACACAAACAAACTCAACGCGCCGTCGAATGCCAACGAGTACGGCCCATATGTTGGTCTCGGAATCCACTTCTAGTACCTAGCACCCGAGATCTCACGAGAACGCCCCCGGAGGAAACATCAGACCTCCGGGGGCGTTTTCTCTTTACTGACTCGCTTGCGAGTTTTGGGTGGCGACCGGTTTCGTTAGATCGACGGCGGGTGGCGGCGACTGCACGACGCTAGGCGGCGGCACCGCTCCGACTTTGCCTTCGGCCAGCTCGCGCTTGCCGACTTTGCCGTACCACGTGCTTGGGAAATCGTGCACAAGCCACGCCATCGTCGCTTTGGCTTGCGCGCGACCTAGGTCGGTTGGAATGCGATTGTAGAAGCGCTCGATCGAAAACAACGACTTTGCGATCCACGGATCGCCGGGATATTTGTGCTCCCAATCGTGAACCGCGTCGACCGCGAAGCCGATCGTACTCATCTCGCTTTCCATCTCTTCGGGACGCCGATCGAAACGTAACGTCTGATCCTTGATGGTGTTGGCGATTCCGAGAATGCTCATTTTCAGGCGGCCGAAATACTCGTCGGCCGGCGCAATTTTCTTTTGCGCCGAAACTTTCGGCGTCGTTTCTGCAATGACAACGGAACGGTCGCTATAAACAAACGCCGCGACCATGAGTGAAACAACCAGTAGAAAACGTTTCACAGGACCCTCGCCGAACTGCAAATCCCAGCCGGTAGGCGGCCAGGTTCTATTGCAAAGCTTTTTCGGTGGCCTACCGCCAGGCCCCCGTTGGTTCGAGACGTATCTGAGACCAGTGCAGTTCGAGGAGCTTGCCGGGAGGGCGCTCGAGACAGCGGCCGTTCGCCGTGCCGATTATGCCGATGTCCGCTTCGAAGACGCTCGCTCGGAACGCATCGAGGTTCGAAACGGCGAGGTCATCGCGCTACGCGACGACGTCTCGCGCGGATACGGAGTCCGCGCGCTGTGCGATGGTTCCTGGGGATTTGCGTCGTCCGATGACTTGAGTGGAGCCGGCATCGACGCCACCGTCGCGCGTGCCGTCGATATCGCGCGTGCGAGCGCAGCAGTCGGCACCAAGCGTTTCGGGATGGCGCCTACCGACGCGCACGTCGGCACGTACGTCACCGAAGTCGAAATCGAGCCGGATCGCGTCTCGCTCGAGCAGCGCGTCGATTTGCTCGTTGCCGCCGAGTATGCGCTGCACGTCAATCCTGCAGTGCGCACGGGACGCGCACACTTGGATGTGTGGCGTACACAGAAAGAGTTTTTCAGCTCGATCGGCTCGCAAATCGCCCAAGACATCCGTCAAATCGGGAGCGCCGTAAACGCGCTGGCGGTCGGAAACAGCGACGCACAAGACCGCGGATGGCCCGGCGACCGCGGTTTGTACATGACGGGCGGCTGGGAAATCGTCGCGCGTGCCGGCTTGATCGAAAATGCGCCACGCATCGGGGAGGAAGCAGTCGCGCTGCTCTCGGCTCCGCAATCGCCGAGCGGCACGCGCGACATTGTACTGGGCGGCTCGCAAGTTTCGTTGCAGATTCACGAATCGTGCGGTCATCCGGCCGAGCTCGATCGCGCGCTCGGATGGGAAGCGAATTTTTCCGGAACGAGTTTTCTCGAACCGCGGCTGCGCGGTGCGTTGCGCTACGGTTCACCACTGGTGACGATCGTCATCGATAACACCCTTCCCGGCGGACTTGCGACCTGTGGCTGGGACGATGAGGGCAGTCCGAGCGGCAACTCCGACATCGTACGCGCAGGTGTCTTCGAAGGCTTTGAAATGTCGCGCGACACTGCGCGTCTCTTGGAGTGCACGACCAATGCCTGCGTACGCGCGGAAAGCTGGGCACACGTCCCGATGATCCGCATGTGCAATCTGAATCTCTTGCCGGGAGAGCACACGCTGGATCAGATGATTGAAGAGATCGATGACGGCATTTACATGGAATCGAATCGTTCGTGGTCGATCGACGACCGACGTCTCAACTTTCAATTCGGTTGCCAGATCGGCTGGGAGATCAAACGCGGGAAGCTCGGTAGGATGCTCAAGAATCCCACATACGGCGGGATAACGCCGCAGTTTTGGGGATCCTGTGATGCGATCGGTGAGGCCTCGACCTGGGTGCCGTGGGGAACGCCGAATTGCGGCAAGGGCGAGCCGATTCAGGTCGGACGCACGACACAGGCCGCGGCGCCGGCACGATTCCGTAACGTTCATGTCGGCGTAGGTTACGAATGAACGATAGCGAGCGGCTCGCACTCGCGGAACGCGCCATACGCGACGGCGCCGCAGACGGCATCGAAGCGATCGTCTCGGAACAGCACGACGCGCTGACGCGATTCACGCACAACGCGATCCATCAGAATCTCGATACGTCACAGACTCTGGTACAAATTCGCGCAGTCGTCGACGGACGCGCGGGCTGGGCGGCCACGAACGGCCGCGACGACTCCGATCTCGCGCTCGCGCGCAATCGTGCGATCGCGCAGGCGCGTTTTTCACCAAAGCCGGTCGTCCCGGTACGCCTGCCGGCAAAAGCCGCCTACGCGATGCCGGATCTCGCGTACGACGCAGCGACCGCGGACACGACGCCGTCGGCACGCGCCGAGGCCGCAGGCAAGATCTTCGCGATCGCGGAGGGGGCCGGTGCTTGGGCGGCGGGTTACGTCGCAACGTCCGCGAGCTCGATCGCTATCGCCAATTCGAACGGCGTGCGCGGGCAGTTTTCCGGGACGAGCGCGGTCACCAACACGAAATGCGTTGCCCCGATCGCGAGTGGCTACGCAGAGGCGTATAGCCGGCGCTTCGCAGAGATCGATACATCCGCTGTCGGCGCGCGCGCAACCGCCAAAGCCAAGGAGGCCGGCGAGCTCGGCACACCCGACGTCGGCGACTGGAGCGTCATCGTCGAACCGGCCGCGCTCGGCGAACTGATCGCCTATCTTCTTCCACATTTCTCGGCGCAGCGCGTTTACGAAGGCGCATCGTTTCTTGCCGACGGTCTCGGACGGCAATACATGGGCGAAAACGTCACGCTTACCGACGATTTCGCGCATCCGTTATTTGCAACGTGTCCGTTCGATGGCGAAGGTTCGCCGACGCAGCGCGTCACGTTGATCGAAAATGGGATCGCGAAAGACTTCGTGACCGACCTCGAGTGGGCAGAGCGTCTGGAGCGCCGCAATACGGGTCATTACGTTCCCGGCGGCGCCGAGGGTCCGTCACCGCGCGCAGTCGTGCTCTCACCGGGAAAACGCTCGCGCGATGAGCTGATCGCTTCGACAAAGCGCGGGATCTTGATCAGCCGGTTCTGGTACATCCGTGTCGTCGATCAACGCAAAGCAATCGTCACCGGGATGACGCGCGACGGAACGTTCCTCATCGAGGACGGCAAGCTCCGAGGCGGAGTCAAAAACCTGCGCTTCAACGTGCGCATTCTCGATCTGCTCTCGTCGTGCGAGCTGTCGGACCAGCTGGTACGCACAGGTGGCTACTCGTACGGCATGGTCTGCCCAACCGGAAAGTTCGACCGATTCTCAGTTTCGAGCGTGACGTCGTACTAGGCTGCGAGCAGGAAGACTCCCCCGGCCGGGCGATTGCTTCACTTAGGGGGTAGTCAAACCTTGAAGAATCCGCTCGACACGCTGACCGGAACAATTATCTGCGGTCTCGTTCTCTTGCTCATCCTCTACTTTGTCGTCAAAGCGATTCAGCCGGTAGGAGCATAACCATGGAAATGCCTCTGGTACGTTGGTTACATTTCTTATTCGGCATCATGTGGATCGGCTTGCTGTACTATTTTAATTTCGTACAAGGGCAAGCGCTCGCGCAGGCCAATGCGGCCAATGACGGCAGCGCAAAGGGCATTACGAAATTCGTCGCGCCTCGCGCACTCGAGTACTTCCGCTGGTCCGCGCTCGGAACGTGGATCTTCGGCGCGGCACTGCTAGGCCAGCACTTCATCTCCGCGTTCGCGCTTCAGCCGCCCTACGCAGGAATCGGCGTCGGTGCGTGGCTCGGCACGATCATGCTGCTCAACGTTTGGCTGATAATCTTCCCGAACAACATGAAGGTTCTCGGCTTCGTCGAGGGCGTTACCGACGAGCAAAAGGCCAAGTCACGGCGCTTAGCCTTCTTGGCTTCACGTACCAACGTGCTGCTCTCCATCCCCATGCTCTTCTTCATGGCGTTCGGATTCACGCATCGCGCCGTGGTCGGACTGTAAGAGCGAACCAGCCAGCCCCACGACGATAAAGAACAGCCCCAAGATCAACACGTAAGGGTGGGGGGCGCTTGCGACCACGAGCTGCGGATACGTTCCCAGCGTCGCGCGCAAGCGAACCCCGCCGATTTCCGTTTCGACGCCTGATGCGGCCACTCCGATGCCCAGCGAATGATTCGATCCGGCATCGAAAACGTCGTAGAGAATCGCGGGCCCGCCGGCAGCCGAGGGCGGAAGCTGCACTTTCAAACGCACGACGTCGTCCGGTGAGAAGTACACGACCTTCACGCTTCGGTTTCCACCGGGCAGCGCGAAGCCGTCGATCGGATGCATGCCTCCGGCAATTTCTTGCCGCGTACGAAAGAGCAGAAAAGGGGACAGAAATGCGCTCCCGGTCGGTTGCGTCACGGTGAGATGATCGCCGGAGTCATCGAAGGCCTCGACGTACGCAACGGGCATTGCTTCGGCCGTCAGCAGCCACGCGCCGAGAAATTCCCTCGAGCCCGGCGTTACGACGATGTCCGTATGGTTTCGTCGCCGGATCGCGATGACGGCATTGTTTTTTGCGATCGATTGCGACGATGCGCTCGAGAAAAACGCGGCAGCGGCGATATCCGGGATCGGAGCGACCGTCCCCGGAGCGCGCGCAATGCGTTCCGTATCTGCGCCCAGCAAGCCGGATGCGAATCCATCGGCGAGCACGATCAACGCGCCCAGGACCGAGATCGCGAACAACGCGCGTTTGCTGCGCGTAGCGCTGACGATCAACAACCACGCAACGACGGCGAGCGCAAGCGCGTACTGCCAGGTGTGAAAGAGCGGGGCGCCGGGAACGACGATCTGCGCGATCACGAGCGCGCACGCGATCAGCTCGGCGAACACCCCCGCAAAACGCGCGTTCACTTCGTCTTCAAAACCGGCATTACGAGCGCTTGCATCGCATCCAGCGTCATCTCGCCGTCGACACCCTTAACGATATGCCCGGTTCGGTCGACCAGCACGGACGTTGGCAAACCTTCGGCGCCGTATGCGCGTCCGTACTGTTGTTGATCGTCGATGAGAATCGGAAACGTGACGCCGCGTCCGCGCGCGTAGCCGGCAGCAATCTTTGCAGATTCACCTTGATCGATGCCGAGAACAACGAAGCCTTGTGCCAGATGCGCGCGATAAAGCTTCTCGAGTGCCGGCATCTCTTCGCGGCACGGCGGACACCACGTCGCCCATAAGTTGACGAGCACGACTTTTCCGCGATAGCGCGCGAGCGCATCGGGAGAACCGTCGGCCCGGATGACTTCGAAGCTGGCCGCCGGCGCACCGGCTAGCGATGACGGGCCGGCGACGACGTCGGGACGGCGCGGTCCACCGCCAAGATAGAACGTAACCGCTAAACCGGCGACGATAAGAACGCCGACGATTACCCAGATCGCGCGCACGTCGCCCGGCGTTCGCTAGTTCAAACTGAAAAACTTTCCGTAGTAACTTTCCTGCTGCGAACGCGCTTCGCCGCCGAGCGGCTCGCGACGCACCGGAGTAGGCTGCGTGCGTTCGCGTTCGATGCGTGCTCGGAGCTGCGGCAAGAGCCGGCGTAAGAACTCGATTTCGATTCGAAGACGCTGCTCGACGTCGGTCGTTTCCAAGAGACGTTGTTTGACGAGATCCGCGATTTGAAGCGCACTTCCGATCACGAACGAAGCTTCAACCGGGTCAAGCGGGAGATCGACCGCTGCGGCCGGACCGACGTACGAAACGAGCAAATGCTCGTATTCTTCGAACGATGCCCGCACGCGATCGACGAGCGCATCGAGTGCGGTCGCATCGCCGGCCGGTTCGTCGAGATATTCGACCTCGCACAACAGATACGGTTCCCGGCTTATGATGCCGGTGATCTTGAATCGCCGTTTCCCCACGGTGCTCACGTAGTAGCGTCCGAATGGTAGCGGCATCACCTCGACGATCTCTGCCGCCGTCCCGACGTCGTGCGGATTAACCTCCGGGTCTCCGGCCTCACTACCTTCACGAATCAGACAGACGCCGAATGCCTCGCCTTGATCGAGACATTCGGCGACTAATTGTTTGTAACGCGGCTCGAAGACGTGCAAATGCAACGTCGCGCCGGGGAAGAGCACCGTGTTCAGCGGGAAGAGCCGAAGGCGCTCGCTCACCTTATCGTGGGCACCGTTCCGCTAGCGTCTTTTCGCACGAGACGGCCTGCAATCGTCTCCCAATCGACGTTCGCAAAAAAGGCTTCGATGTATTTGGGGCGTTCTGCGGGCTTATAGTCGAGCATGAATGCATGTTCCCACACGTCCATAACGACGATCGGAGCGAATGTCGCGAGATTGCCGTCCTGGTGCAGCTCTACCCAGTGATTTGTAATGCGGCCGTTGGCCGGATCTTGATAGGCGATCGCCCAACCGACGCCGCGCATCGAGCCGATTGCGGCGAAGTCTTTTTTCCATGTTTCGAAGTCGCCGTAAGTGCCCGCAAGCGCCTTGCTCAATTCGGGGCCCGGCTCTCGGCCTGCGCCGGTGAGATTGTTGAAGTAGAGCTCGTGCAACCGCATGCCGTTGTACTCGAAGCCGAGACGGCGATTCAATTCACTAAATTCCAAATCGGTCGCGGATGCATGGCCGCCCTCGATCTTGCCGGCAATCTGTTCGTTCAGCAAATTCGTGTTCTTGACGTAGCCCTCGTACAAGCCAAAATGCATCTCGAGCGTCTTGTCTGAGATCCCCTTCAAGCCGGACAAGTTCCACTTCTTTGGCGCGTAGGTCTGTGTCGCAAGTGTAAGCGTTGCCACGGAAAATACGTTATCCTCGCTCGATGAAGAAAGGTGGTATAAAAAGGTTCCCCTCCACCGCTGGCGGCAAACATACGGCGTGGGAGACCAAGACCTCGCCTACCTCGCGCACCTGCACACGCAGCCCTCGCCGCTCGTACTCGAGCTCGAAGAGCTCGGTATTTCCGCGGGGATCCCGATCGTCGATCGCGCCACCGCGCGGCTGCTTTCCACGCTTGTCCACTGCATGCAGGCAAATCGCATCCTAGAAATCGGTACGGCGTACGGATATTCGACACTGTGGATGGCGCTCGCAATGCCGCCCGCCGGGAAAATTTGGACGATCGATCCGGATCGCGAACGAACGAACATTGCGGCGCAATTCTTTGAACGCGCCGGCGTCGCGGGCAAAATCGACATCATGAACCAGCCTGCGCTCGAGATTCTCGAAACGCTTTCGCATCGAAATCTCGATATCGTTTTTCTCGACGCCAACAAAGATCAGTATCCGGAATATCTCGAGATTTGCGTGCCGATGCTCAAGCGTTCGGGACTGATGATCGTCGACAACCTTCTCTGGGGCGGCAAAGCCGCGGCTTCGGAGCAGCCTTCGGACACGGAGGACACGCGCGCGATCCGGCGCTTTAACGACTTGTTCTTGCATCATCCGCTTTTGGATGCGACCATCATCCCGCTTGGGGATGGCGTCGGCATCGGTGCGCGTGTCGAATAATTTCCGCGACGCGATGCGCCGCTTTCCGACCGGCGTCACCATCGTTACGACGCTGACCGACGGCGTACCCTACGGTTTCACGGCCAACGCGTTTACCAGCGTGTCGGCCGACCCGCCCATGGTGCTGGTATGCGTCAACCGCGAGGCCTCAGCTCATCCGATGATTTCGCGCTCGTCGATCTTCTGCGTCAACATTCTCGGGATCGGCCAGGAAGAGATCGCAAAGCTCTTTGCCGATCACGCGCGACGCACCGATCGTTTCGAAGGCGTGGCGAGGCGACGCGCCGCCACCGGCGCCCCCGTCATCGACGGTTGCCTCGCGTTCGTCGACTGCCGTCTGGCCGAAGAACACAGCGCGGGGACGCACACGTTATTTCTCGGCGAGGTGCTCGATTGCGGCGCCACCGATGGACGGCCCTTAGGTTACCTTAATGCGGGCTACCGCGATTTTGGAATCGACGTCCCATGATCGCACTCCACTTTCCGGTTGGACCGCTGGGCTGTAACTGCAGCGTTCTCGGTGATGAGGCAACCGGCGAAGCCATCGTCGTCGACGGTGGAGACGACGTCGACCACATCGCGAGCGTTCTCGAAGAACACAAGCTTCGTCCGAAATATCTCGTCCACACGCACGCGCACTTCGATCATATCGGAGCCCTCGGCATGTTGCGCGAACGCGTCGGCGGTGCAGGCCTGCTTCATCCCGGCGATCGTCCGCTCTACGCGCAATTAACCGAACAAGGGCGTTGGGTGGGCCTTCCGATCGCGCTTGCGCCGACGACGCTCGACGGAGATCTCGAAGATGCGCTCGTCTTGCGCGCAGGATCGGTGAGCGTAACCTGCATCCACACGCCCGGGCATACGCCGGGAAGTACCAGCTTCGCGCTCGAGGTCGACGGTAATACCAGAATTCTGAGCGGCGACACGCTCTTTCGCGGTTCCGTGGGAAGATGGGATCTCGGCGGGACCTCGCTCGAGGATATCGTCCACAGCATCCGCACGAAGCTTCTCGACTATCCCGATGAGACGATCGTAGTCCCAGGGCACGGCCCGGCTACAACGATCGGCGACGAACGGACTGGGAATCCGTACCTCACCTAGAACCCCATTCAGGTTCTTTTCAGGCTTCGCTGATAGGTTTCGTGCGTATGTTGAGATTCACTCGGGCTTCCATGATCGCGGCCGCCGCATTTTTCCTGGCCCTCGCGCCCGCGGTTCGAGCCGACGAACCTTCGCTCGACCCCAATCACACGCAGACGCATTTCGCCGTCAAGCATTTATTGATCTCGACGGTCGAAGGTACGATCCCGGTAAAGTCCACCACCGTGGTGCTAAATTCGAGCAAGATCCCAACGTCGATCACGGCCGTGATGGATCTGACCAAGATCGACACGCATAACAATCAGCGTGACAGCGATCTGCGTTCGGAGAAATTTTTCAATGTCGATCAATTCCCGGAGATGACGTTCAAGAGCACGTCGATAACCGGGAGCGGAACCACGTTCGTCATGAACGGCGATCTCACGTTCCACGGTGTAACGAAGCCGATCGTCGTCAACGGAACGGTCAACGGCACCATTACGGACGGCCGCGGACGCACCCACGTCGGTTACAGCGCGACCGCGACGATCGATCGCACGCTATGGGGAATCGGGCCGGGCTACCCGCAAGCAGTCGTCGCGAACAGCGTCCTCATCACGATCGAAGCCGAAGCCATTTTGTAAACGCGTGTCATCCCGAGCGTAGCGCCCGCAGGCGCGTAGTCGAGGGACAGCGACAGTGCTTCCAACAAATTCCCTTCGGAGTGTGCTTCTGACGTCGCTCGCGCCGTGCGCGAATTTCGGGGCCGCCTGCAGCGGCTATGCGCGTTGGCAGTTGGATCGTGGTCATCTTCCGCGAAGTTACATCGGCGCGTGGGCCACACTGGAAGACGTTCGCTTAATGATCGTCACGGCCGAGCCAGGTGAACCCAGCGACGGCGAGTCGTACAGCGGTGCTCTAGATGACTTAATGACGGCAAGTCAGGAGTTTCCACAGGAATCTACGCAAATTCTCGATGTCTGTTGGCCGAACTCGACGATGGATGTACAACTTCGCAAAACGTGGATAACCGCCGCTGTGCTCTGCTCGGCGCGCATCTCCGGCAAGTCAATCCCGCTTCGAATTGAAAATGCGTGCGGAGAAATGTATCTTGCCCCGCAACTCAGATCGCCGGACTTCGTCGCGCAGCATCCGAGTGCAAGACCGGTTACGCGACCGCAAGACTCGTGGAATGAAGCCGGTCATGCCTTTCAGGCATGGCTGCGAAGATAACCACGGCCTCAGAGATTACCGCTGTCCCTCGACTACGCGCCTGCGGGCGCTACGCTCGGGATGACAAAGGCTAGTGTAGCTTGATCGTGACTTTGCCGGCGTCTTGCATGATGCGCGGTCCGGCATTTTCGTCTTGTGACGTTTTCCCGTTTCCGGGGAGCGTCGCGGCGCGCGCGGCAGCTGCAGTTGCCGCAGCTTGCGCGAGCATGTCGTCACTGATCTTTCCGGTGGAGCGCTTGGCGCGATAATCTTCGATCGCGGCAATGAGCGCGAGACGCGAACGCTCCGGATAGTCTTTCTTTTTATCGGGATAGCCGTCGAGGGCGTTCTCGATATCGGCGTCCGTAATCGCCAGTGCTTCGTCAATCGTCTTCCCGCGCGCGAGCTCGACGAGCAGACTGCACGTAGCCGTTCCGAAACCGCAACCGGTCGTAAAATACGAAAGGTCCTCGATGACCTCACCGGGACCGATCTGCAAATAATACGTGTACATATCGCCGCACGAGTCGCTGAAATACTCGCCCGTCGCCATCGGGCTCTCCATCGTGCGGAAACCGGTACGCTCTTCGACCAGCTTCTGGAATTTCGGGAAGTTCATACTTTGACTTCGAACCGGCACGCGTCGCCGCCGGTTGCAAGCGATTCCGTCTGCTTGCTACCCGCGGGGAACAAGTCTCCCAAGACCGTGTGAATCACAGAGCAGACTTGTGGGTGCTCCTTTACGGTCTCCGCGTACGGGCAATTGTGCTCGCGAATCTCGTATGTCTTGCCGTCGGCGTTGTAATCGGCTTCGACGCCGTGTTCGCGCAGCAGGTCGACGAGCGCACCGACACGTTCTTCACCTTGCTTGTCACCGGCACGTGAGGACATCTTCTCCGCCGCTCGGCGTCCCATGCGCTCGAAGATCTCGCTGACCGCATCGTCCCCGCCGAGGTCGCGCACTTCACGCAACACCGCGTTGAGAAGCAGATCGTAGCGCTGCGGAAAGAGCCGTTCACCGTCGCTCGTAAGCGAAAACTCGTGGGTCGGCTTCGTCTTGCCGCGCCGCACGGGACGCTCACTGACTAACCCCTCAAGCTGCAGTCCCGCGAGCTGCTGCCGGATCGCATTTGGTGAGAGGTCGAGTTCCACGGCCAAATCGGCTGCCGACGCGGATTTTCTCCGCCGCAAGGCTGCGGCTATCCGGCCCTTGGTCGTGGCAAAGAAGCGCTCGGTCTGCATACTTTGTCGCATGTAATCGTATCACGGCGCCAGGAGGAAAGTCCAGGGTTTCCTTGACTTTCTCTAGGCCAAAACCTTACGATGGAGCAGTATGGCTAGCGGGCTGAACGTATCCGATCTTCACGTAACGACGGGCGATTCGACAGAGATCCTCAAGGGGATCGACCTGACCATCGAGCCTGGACGCGTCTACGCCCTCATGGGGCCGAACGGAAGCGGCAAATCGACACTAGCCTTCGCTCTCGCCGGACATCCCAGCTACCAAATTACTCGCGGCGCCGCGACCCTGGACGGCGAGGACCTGCTGGCTCTTTCGCCCGACAAGCGAGCCAAGCTGGGATTGTTTCTTTCCTTTCAGTACCCGGCCGCCATACCGGGCGTCAGCGTCGCAAACTTCTTGCGCACGGCGCGCACCTCGGTTCGCGGTAGCGATCTCAACCCAGCCCAATTTCGCGCGCTAGTCTTCGAACAGCTCGATCATCTCGGCATCGATACGTCGTTCCTCGGACGTTACGTCAACGACGGGTTTTCGGGCGGCGAGAAAAAGCGTCTCGAGATGCTGCAACTTGGCATTCTTGCTCCGAAGTACGCGATTCTCGACGAGACCGACTCGGGTCTGGACGTTGACGCGTTGCGCGCCGTCGGCGAATCGCTGACGACGCTGCGCTCGGGCGCAGGCAGAGACACCGGTTTCCTCATCATCACGCACTATCCACGCATCCTGCAATTCGTCGAGCCTGACGTCGTGCACGTGTTGATGGACGGCCGCATCGTCAAGACCGGGGACGCCGATCTTGCGCATCGCATCGAAGCTGAGGGCTACGACAATATTCGCGACGAGATCACGAGTGGCACAGCTTAGCGTCGTTCCGTCGCGCGCCGGGCGTGATGAAGCGCTCGCACTTGCACGCACGCTGCCTCCACCGGGACCCGTACCGGGACGCTACTGGAAGATCGACCTCACGAAGCTTGCACTCGAAGAGGTGCAGGCTGGAGACGTTTCGCCGCGATTCGAGATTTCCGAAGAAGCCAAGCACAAAGGCGTCGTCGCTATCGACATACGAGACGCTACCGGCGAACACGCATCCGTCATCAGTGCAACCGAAGGCAAGGCCGTCGATTGGCGGGTCGGACGTTTCACCGCACTCAATGCGGCGCGGCGCGAAGGCGGCGTCTTCATCTTCTTGCCCAAGGGCGCGGTCATCGAAGAGCCGATCGTCATCACACAGCGGCTCGAAGGCCCGGCGGCATTCCCATACGTACTTGTTGCGGCATCCGAAGGGGCACGCGCAACGATCGTGACACGCTACGATCCCGCGGCAAATCTCGAGCTCGTGAGCGAGATCGTCGAGATCGTCGCGCTCGAGCATGCGTCGATCACGTATGCAGCGATTCAGGATTTACCGGACGGCGTTCGCGTCTTCTGGAGCCGTCGCGGAAACGCCGCACGCGATGCCGAGGTGAATTGGGCGATTGCCGAGCTGGGCGCCGACGTGTCGATCGGCGACGTGAAGTCAACGACGCTCGAAGCCGGTGCGCGGACCACGATCGCGGGAGTATTCTTCCCGAATAAACTCCAGCACGTCGATCTCAAATCCGAGACCGATCATCCGGCCGCACAAACGCAATCCGAAACGATTTTCAAGAGCGCGGCAATCGATCGCGGTCAGGCGCGCTTCATCGGCAATATTCGTATCCACCCATCGGCCCACGGCGTCGATGCGACGCTGCGTGACGATGCGCTGCTGCTTTCGAAAGACGCGCACATCGACAGCATTCCGGCGCTCGAGATCGGTGCAAACGACGTTAAGGCCTTTCACGGCGCGACAATCGGCGCGATCGACGACGACGAGCTGTTCTATGCGATGAGCCGCGGCATCGAACGCCACGATGCGGAGCGCATGATCGCACTCGGCTTTTTCGAGCCGGCGCTGGTTCGGTTCCCGACCGAGAAGTTGCGCGCGGAGCTGCGCGCCGCGCTCGCCGGGAAAATCGGATGACCGCGACCGTTCGTCCGGACGCCGTTCAAGAACGTATCCTGCGGGATTTTCCGATCCTGCACAAGCCCACGTCGCGTGGTAAGCGGCTCGTCTACTTGGATTCGGCCGCAACCTCGCAAAAGCCGCAATCCGTCATTGACGCGCTCGTCAAGTATTACAGCGAGTACAACGCCAACATCCACCGCGGCGTCTATGAGATCGCGGAACGCGCCACGACAGCATTCGAAGAAGCCCGCGCTAAGCTGGCGCGCTTCATCAACGCGGCTGACGACGCCGAAGTCATCTGGACTCGTAACTCAACCGAGTCGATCAATCTCGTCTCGTACACGTGGGGCCTTCACAACATCCATCGCGGCGATGCGATCCTCACGACGCAAGTCGAGCATCACAGCAATCTCGTCCCCTGGCAGCTATTGGCCGAGCGCACCGGCGCTGAGCTTCGGTTCATCCCCGTCGACGCAAACGGCGAGCACGTCCTGGACGATCTCGACCGGTTGTTCGACGGCGTCAAGCTGCTTGCGCTCTCGCATGTCAGCAATACGCTCGGCACGATCGCGCCGCTCGAGTTGCTGACGCAGCGTGCACATGCAGCCGGCGCACGCGTCCTGGTCGACGCCGCACAAAGCGTCCCGCATTTGCACGTCGACGTACAAAAGCTCGGCGTCGATTTCTTGGCCGCTAGCGGACACAAGATGCTGGGTCCGACCGGCATTGGTTTTCTCTACGGCAAGCGCGAACTGCTCGAAGCGATGCCCCCGTTCCTTACGGGCGGCGACATGATCAAGCGCGTCGAGTACACGCACACCGAATACAATGAAATTCCTTGGAAGTTTGAAGCCGGGACCAGCAACGTAGCCGATGCAATCGGCCTCGGTGCGGCAGTCGACTACTTGAGCGACATCGGGATGGATTGGGTTCGCGCGCACGAGATTTCCTTGACGACGTATGCCCTCGAGCGCTTGCAAGCGCTGGAGCGCCGCGGTCTGGTCGTGTATGGGCCATTGCCGGCTTCGAAGCGCGCCGGCGTCATCTCGTTTAACCTCGGCGACGTTCACGCGCACGACGTCGCGTCAATCCTCGACACGGACGGCGTTTGCGTTCGCGCAGGCCATCACTGCACGATGCCGTTGATGGAAAAGATGGGCTGGCCGGCAACCGCGCGAGCCTCGTTCTATGTCTACAACACGGAAGCCGACGTCGACGCACTGGTTGCATCGCTTCAAAAAGCGGCGGACATCTTCAAACTGCCCGGCTAGCATGGACGATTTCTACAAAGAGTACATTCTCGAACACTACCGCGATCCGCACAACTTCGGACAGCTCGAAGACGCAACGGCGACGTTCGAGGATCTCAATCCCTTGTGCGGTGACAGGATTCGCTTCGACCTCAGAGTGAATCGCGACGGCATCGTCGAGGACGTTCGCTTTTCGGGACGCGGCTGCGCAATCAGTCAGGCATCGGCGTCGATGCTGAGTGACACGATCAAAGGGATGCACGTTGAAGCGGTCGCCAAGCTCGACAAACAAGTCGTGCTCGACAACGTTGGCATCGGAATCAGCCCGGCTCGCATGAAGTGCGCGACGCTCGGGCTAAAGGTCGCGCGCTCGGCAGCGCTTGGAGAAATTGCCGGCTGGCCCGACGAGGAACCGTCATAGTCGATCCGTTCCTGTTCCGCATTGCGCCGTTCGTCTTCGCGGCGATCTTGTTGCACGCGATGGCCTTCATCCTGTGGAACATCGGGACACGCCCGCCGGCGCAGTTGATCAGAGACATCGGCAAATTTGCGTGGCGTGGGCTTTGGCACTTCGTGCTGGGGTTCGTGATTCTCATCGCCGGTGCAGCCCTAATGCTGAGCGTCACGCTCGTCGACGTGCAGCATGAGTTTGCGGTGCTGGAGCTGATCGCCGTTGTCTCCGGATTGCTGGTCGAGACGCTCTTGGGCTCGACGATTCGCGCCCATCTCTACAGCCGCTAGCGCGGCTACATCAAGCGCTGACCCTGACTGCAGACGTTCTGAACGTCGGATGCGCGCAACGCTTGCCAACGGTAGACTCCGTGGTCCAGCAGATCCATGTAGATGTAGCGCTCGAAATCGGAAACGAGATCGTTGTTGAAGATCACTTCGCGCGCAACGACATAGTCGTCGCTCGAACCGAGTTGTTTTGCAAGCCCGGGCTTCAGCAATCGCAGACGATCGTAGTACTCGATCGCACCGTCGGAGGTTTTCAGATCGGCCCGGTATTTTGCAAGCGTGGGGATACCGGGCCCGGTCGGAAGCGAATCGTAGACTGACGTCATGATGCTTCCCATCGACGTCGTCTTCGGATACTCGTGAACCGGATGGGTGCTGCAAAAAGACTCGACGCGCTTGGGCGTCGCAAGCGGCTCAACGGATTGCGTACACGCCGTCGCGGCGCCGATGAGAGCAATGCAGGCCGCGAGGGTTTTTAGTGTCCGAACGATTTGCCTAAGAATCCGAGCGATAACCATGGGACGTATGCGATGATGATGAGGCCGATCAAGACGGCACCGAGATATGGTATCACGCGTATCGCGGCCTCGTCGGGCGACGCCTTCCCGATTGCGCACGCTCCGTAGTATCCGACACCGAGCGGCGGCGCAAAGAGTCCGATGCCCATCGCGATGATCGCGATGATCGCGTAGTGTACCTCGTGGACGTGGAATTGCTGCGCGATTGGAAAGAGGAGCGGCCCGAATAGCACCATCGCCGGAATCCCTTCGAGCACGGAACCGAGTACGATGAACACCACGATCGACATTGCGATGAATCCGACTTTACCGCCGGGTGCAGCAGCGAGCGACGTGGCGAGCTGTTGCGCGAAGCCGGATTGCGTCAGCGACCAACCCATTGAGGTCGCGGTAGCGATGATCAGCAAGATCGCGCCGGTCAGGGCGCTCGTCTCACGCAAAATCGGATAGATCCGCTTGATCGGAAACTCGCGGTAGACAAAGATGCCGATGAAGATCGTGTAGATGATGCCGACCGTGCTCACTTCGGTTGCCGTCGCAATTCCATCGAGCACAAAGAATCGAATGACCAGCGGCAGCAAGAGTCCCGGTATTGCTACGATGATCGCCCTGACGATGAATCCGAGCGACGGACGCTTGGCGAGTTCGACTTTGTCGTCTTTCGAGCGCCACAGGACGACGACGACAAGCGAGAGCGCCAAAATTGCAGCCGGCAAGAGTCCGGCGGTGAAGAGCGCAGCGATCGAGACGCCGGTCACTGAGCCGATGATGATCAAGACGAGACTCGGAGGAATCGTTTCCGACATCGCGCCCGAAGCCGAGAGCAGCGAAATCATCTCGGCGCGCTTTTGTCCACGGCGTTCCATCTCGGGGAAGAGCACCGGCGCAATTGCCGCCATGTCGGCAGCCTTAGAGCCGGAGATTCCGCTTACGAGATACATTGCGCCCAGCAGCACGATACCGAGGCCCCCGCGCACATGTCCAATGAGCGACGCAATTGCATCCACCAGACGTTTCGCGATTCCGGAGACTTCCATCAGCAATCCGAGCAGCACGAACAGCGGAACCGCTAGCAGGACGAGATTCGAGACACCTTCGTCCATGCGACCGACGACGGTATTCAGCGGCACCGACGTTGTAAGCGCCAGATAACTCAGCGTCGCGAACCCAAACGAAAATGCGATCGGAACTCCGATCGCGATCAGCGCTCCGACCAACACGACGAAGAACAACAGCAGATTGAGATTGCCGAGTGGGACCAGGAAGGGATGCAGTAAGACGGCACCCACGGAAACTACGACCGCGACCCCAACGACGGGCACGGCGATACGCCAATCCGAATCAATGAGCCGCATGATCGAAATGATCAACATCAAGACCAATGCGACCGTGATTGCCGAGACGACGTACGATCGTGGAATATTGAGCGCGGGCGTTAGATCGATCGTTTCCTGTACGATGAACGCGTAGCTCGAGGGCATCAGCTCGATTGCGAACAACGACACGACGACGGCTGTGATCGCATCGAATATCTGCTGTTGCCGGTGAGGACGCCGGCGATACAGCGCCGTCAATCGCATGTGTTCGCCGCGCCGGTACGCGATGACCGCTCCCATCATGGCGAGCCACAGAAACAGAATCGTCGCAAGCTCGTCGGTCCAGACGATCGCGTTGTGCAGGACGTAACGCGAGAACACCCCGCTCGCCAAGATGATGACCTCGACGACGAGGATCACGGATGCTACCGGTTCCAGGATCGCGCCGATCGCGCGGTCGATCGCGACCGTCCAAGGCCGCCACAGACCGGTTGCGCTCGGGACGATCCCCCCGCCCGCTTCGATCGAAGCGGTCACGTCCGCGGTATCAGTCACCTAGCCGAGTTTACCGCTGTATCGTTCGAGCAAACTCCACGCGGTATCGCCGAATTCGGTGTGATATTGATGGTAGAAGCCGCCGAGCTTCGAGCGGAACGTCGAGACATCGGCGTTGTTGACCGCCATTCCCTCGCGATGCAGCTTGTCGATCAGCGTGTCGTTGAGGAGCTGCACGTCACGTCGCTGCAGCAGAGCGTACGTGCGCGAGTTACGCGTCACGACGGCCTGGATGTCAGGCGGAAGTGCATTCCACGCATCCATGTTCCCAAGTAAATGAAACGCCGACCACATGTGATTCGTGATGCTCAGATATTTCTGGACTTCGTAGAGCCGGGCGGTTTGCAGAATTGCGGGCGGATTCTCCTGACCGTCGATCACGTGCGTCTGCAGCGCCGTGTAGACTTCGTTGAAATTGAGCGGGGTCGGTGACGCGCCCAGCGCCTTGAACAGATCGACCCACAACTTTCCTGCGGGCGTACGAATCTTGAAATTGACGAGATCGTCGGCTGTGCGAATCGGGCCTTTGGCCGACGTGATGTCGCGCATCCCGTTGTCCCACATCCGGTCGAACACCCACAGGCCTTTGGCCTTGATATCGCTGCGGACGTAATCACCGAGCGCTCCGTCCATCGCGCGAAACGCGTCGGCGGAATTACGGAACGCAAAACCAACGCCTTGAATTGCAGCGACCGGCACGACCGATTGCAAGATGCCGCCGTCCAGCGTGAAGAATTGCAATGCGCCTGAACGCAGCTGCGTGAGCATCGCCGTATCGCCGCCGAGCTGATTGTTCGGGAAATTCTGGACCTCGAGACGGCCCTTGGTCTCGTCTTTGACGGCTTTCCACATCTCGACCATGCGGACGTTGAGTGGATGCGAGACGTCGATGTTGCTGGCATACTTATATGCGAATTGCGCGGCTCGTGCTTGCGAGCGCACGACGCCGATGGAAGCAAACGTTGCAGTCGCTCCCGCGGCAAATGTGCGACGGGTGTATTTCATGCGCGGTGCCTTCTGCGTCAGACGCCGAGATGCTTTTGGAGGAACTCGGGGTCGGCTTTGATTTCCGCGGCCGGACCCTCGTGCACGACGTGGCCGTTGCTGATGAGATAGGCGCGGTGCGCCAGGCCCAGCGTGGCCGCAATGTTCTGCTCGACAAGCACGATCGTCTGGCCTTCGTCGGCCAACTTGCGGCAAACCGCGATGAGGTCGTGAACGATGACGGGGGCCAGTCCCTCAAACGGCTCGTCGAGCAGAATGAGCTTGGGACTGCGAATCAAGGCGCGAGCGATTGCCAGCATTTGCTGCTCGCCGCCCGAGAGGTCCGTCCCGCGGCTGCGGCGCCGTTCTGCGAGACGCGGAAAAACGTCGTAAATGCGGTCGAGAGTCCAAGCGTTCTTTGCGCTGAGGCCGGCCAGCACTAAATTCTCCTCGACGTCGAGACTACCGAAGATGCGGCGGTCCTCCGGCACGAGTTGCATACCCGCCTGGGCAATCGCATGCGCGGGTTTACCGGCAATCTCCTCACCGTCGAAAACGATCGAACCCGAGTGCGGACGCACGAGACCAATCAGACTTTTCAACGTCGTGCTTTTTCCGGCGCCGTTGCGACCGAGCAAGGCTACGACCTCGTGCGCTTCAACGCGTAACCCGACGTCGAACAAAATGTGCGAATCGCCGTAGTAGCTATTGAGCGACTTGACCTCGAGGAGGCTCATACCGCCTCGCTCACGCCGAGATAGGCTTCCTGTACTGCGCTGTTCCGCCGAATCTCTTCGGGCGCGCCTTCAACCAACACGCGGCCTCGTACAAGCACCGTGATCGTTTCTGCCAACTCAAAGATCGCATCCATATCATGATCGATGACGACGGTCGTGCGGCCCACGTTGATCGACTTCATCAGCTGGACGGTCTGAACGCGTTCGCGCGGACTCAAGCCCGCGAGCGGCTCATCGAGCAGCAACAATTTCGGTGACGTTGCCAAGGCCAACCCGATTTCGAGCCGCCGCTTCTCGCCGTACGCGAGCTCTGAAACCGGCGAAGATGCACGATTGCTGAGCTGTACGAGCTCGAGCGTTTCTTCCACGCGTTCGTGCAGACCGCGCACGCTGTCCATGCTGCGCAGGAAATCGAGGCGGAACGGGCCACGCTTCTCCGAGAGCGCCGCTACTGTGATGTTCTCGCGCACCGTGAGCCGGTTGAACAGCTGGTTGACCTGATAACTCTTGGTCATGCCAAGCTGGCAGACTTGCGTGCTCGTGAAGCCGGTGATGTCGCGATCCTCAAAGCGAATCGTCCCCGAGGTCGGCGAAACTTCGCAGGTAAGCATCTTGAAAAACGTCGACTTGCCTGCGCCGTTCGGACCGATGATGCCGCGCAATTCACCGCTGCGCACTGTAAAATCGATGTGATCGTTTGCGATCAGACCGCCATAACGCTTGGTGACGCCTTCGGCCCGCAGAATCGTCTCGTTGCTGTTGGACGCCGCTTTCGTTTGCGTCACGGGCATGAACTCGACGACGGCCGTGCCTGCAACCGGCGCTACGGACTGCTCCGCGGCTTCGCGAGTCTTGCCGCGCATGGTGACCAGACGCCACGCGGAGACAAACGCGCCGACGATACCGTGGCGTAAGAAACAAACGAGCAGTACAAAGATGAGACCCAGCACCAACTTCCAGGTCGCGCCCAAATGCAGCGTCGTCTGAAGAAAATCGCTGAGATAGAACCACACCGCCGCACCGACGAGCGGTCCGAACAGCGTTCCGGCACCGCCAATTGCCGTTTGCATCACCAGCTGTCCCGACGTGTCGAACGTAAACGCGTCTGGCGGCATGAAGCCCTGCATCAAGCCGAGCAGCCCACCCGCAAAACCGGCATAGGCCGCTGCGATGATGAACGCGGCGAGCTTGTAACTGTGAATATTGTGCCCGACGGCTGCAGCACGTAGGGGATTCTCACGGATCGCGCTCAGTATCGCGCCGCCCGGCGAGCGCACGATCCGCAGCGCAATCACCACACCGATGAAGTACCACGCCGCCAGGTAGATGTAGATCATCCAGTCGTTGCCGAAGTTGATGGTCGTAAAGCCGAGCCAGAGACTTGGCGTCGGCACGCCCGGCAATCCGTTCTCGCCACCCGTAAAGCGCGAAAGCGGGTTGAACTCGACGAAATAAAACACTTCCGCGATCGCGACGGTGATCATCGCAAAGTAAATGCCGGTGCGCCTCAGCGCAATCAATCCGACCAAGTAGCCGATGACGGCTGCCGAGACCATCCCGATGAACAACGCGCCCGTTACGTTCGTGAAGTTCATTTGGGTGAGCAGGTAGGCCATGATCATACCACCAGCGCCGAAGAATGCCGACTGACCGAACGAGAGCAGACCACTGAAACCGAAGAGAATATCGAAGCCGACTCCGAACAACCCCCAGATCAGGATTCGGTTGATCGTGGTCGACGTAAAGCCGAGGTGCGGTAATACAAACGGCGCTGCAATCAGCGCCGCTGCCGTCAGCAGCTCGACGAGAAGTGGACGTTGTCTCATTCTCGTCCTGCGGCACCGAGCAGACCGTAGGGACGAAGCACCAAGACCAGCGTCATCGCTACGAATAGCATCACGTAGGAGTAGCCCGGGTTGAACATCGACGTAACGCTGATGATTTCGCCTGCGATTAGTCCGCCTAGTATGGCGCCGGGGAATGAACCGACGCCGCCGATGACGATGACGACGAATGTTTGCACGAGGATTGCGTCACCGATGTCCGGCGAGAGCGATACGATCGGGGCATTGATGATTCCGGCGAAGCCTGCAGCCATGGCGCCGACGCCGAAGACCAGCATGAACGCCTTGTAGACGTCGATACCGAGCGCATCGACCATGGCCGAATCCTCGATGCCGGCACGCACGATCATTCCGATACGCGTACGGTAGAGAACGACATAGAGTACGAACAGCGCCACTGCGACGATCGCGACCATCAACAACCGGTACGCCGGGTAGACCATGAATCCGAGGTTGATGATTCCGTTCAATTCGGACGGGAGCGTCGTCGTCTTCGAGAGGCTGCCGAAAAAGAAGCGAACGGTCTCGACGAATACGATGCCGAGACCAAAGGTAACGAGCAACTGGTCCTCGGGCGGACGTGAATAGAAATGGCGAATGATCACGCGTTCCGTCACGATTCCGACGATCAGCCCAAAGAGCGTCCCGGCGATCACGGCAACGATGAAGTTATGCGTATTGTGAAACGCGACCCATCCCGCGTACCCGCCGAGCATGAACATCGCACCGTGCGCAAGGTTGAGAACGCCGAGGGTGCCATAAATAATCGTAAGGCCGGATGCTATCAGCGCCAATAATGCGCCGAGCACCAGCCCGTTGAACATCTGTGGGAGTAGGTCAGACCAGTTTATGACTATCGACCCCGCGAGAAATGCGTGGCCCGCAATTGAAGCGGACCACGCATGAGTTCGCGACGATGGTTAGGTGTAGTCGCCGAGACTGCACCCGAATGCGTCGGGTTTCTGCATCAGCGGCTCGCCGGGGACGATGTCAAGAACCTCCCAATAGTCTTCGCTGTTCTTCATCGCGCTCGGCTTCTTGCCGCGCACGATGATGACCGGACGGACCAATTGGTGATCGGCGGCGCGGAAATGCACGTCGCCGACGAATGACGGGAAGGTCTCGCCCTTCTCGTACTGTTTGATGACATCCGGCGGATAGAAGGTGCCCGCCTCGGATACCATGCGCGCCCAAATGGCGAACTGCATGTATCCGTTCTCGGCGCCCCACTCCGGCCGGTAGCCGTACTTCGCGTTGAACGAATTGACGAACATCTTCGCCAGTGGGAACTTGTCCTCAAGTGTCCACCAGAAATCCGTTGCAGCCAAAACGCCCTGCGTGAGTTCCGGTCCCACTTCCTTGGCGAGGAACGGGATTTGATAAGGAACCACCAGCTGCATCTTCGGGATTAAACCGAACTGCTTGGCCTGCTGAATCGACAACACCGCATCGCGGCCCCAATTCACGTTGATGATGAAGTCGGCGCCCGAGTGGGCGATGTTGGTGAGATATTGACTGAAGTCCTGAGTCCCGAGCGGCGACACTTGGTCGGTGACCTGCTGCCAGCCGGCGTTTTGGCTCAGATAGTCGTTGACCGACTTCGTCACCGTGTGGCCGTAGGTGTAGTCCGGCGTCATGAACGCGGCCTTACGGTTCTTGCCGAAGTTCTTGACGATTACCGGCCCGATTGCGTTTGCAGCCGTCTCGCCGTAGAAGCACTGACGGAACCCGTAGCGCACGCAGTCCTTGCCGGTCGTGTCGTTCGAGCCCGAAATCGCGGTGAGGTACAGCACCTTCGAACGTTGAGCGAAATGGTTGAGTGCTACGGCAACCGCCGACGACGTCGCGCCGGTCATCGCGATGACCTTATTGTCCGTGATAAATTTCTGTTGTTCTTGGACTGCGTCGTTGGGTTTAGCGCCCGAATCGGCGACGACAAGCTGCACTTGTTTGCCGAGAACGCCTTTTGTGACTTTCGGCGCAATCTTTTTGATCAGCGGATCGCCGCTATTGATGTGCTCGATGGCAAGTTGCATGCCTTTGAGCTCGTCCTCGCCCTGTACCGCATAGGTGCCGGTACGCGGCACGGCCGCGCCGATCGTAACCGTATTACCTGTAGTACCGTCCGGCCACGTACCGATAGGTGCCTCGCCGGCGGCGCCGATTATCGTCGGCCATAACGTCGTCCCGACGAGGCCGGCGCCGCCAGCCAGGATCGCGCGGCGTGACAGCGGCGCTTCGAATCTTTCTGACACGGGAATAGCCCCTCTCAATCTACGTTGGGAAAGCCCTTAATGGTCGTGGCGGATTGTTCTCACATCCGCCATCCCCCTTCGTCAGACGAGGTTACCAGCCTCGAACTCGCGCCGCCCCCGAGGCGTTAGGGACTACCGATTACGCCGCAGGCGACGGACGGAGCTCCGATCGCAATCGCGTGCGCCATGATCGGGTTGGCACCGGTCATGCTGACCGATGGCAGATAGGCCGTGATTGCGCCGTTGCCGCGAGAGTCAACGAAAAGTTCAGGCAAGGCTGCAACCATGTCGCCATTCGCCGGACATGCCGTGGCGTTGCTGATTCTCATCGCGTAAACGCCCGGAGTCATACCGGTCATGGTGAGGACCATCTCGATGCCGCCCGCATCTTGCGGAACGAAGTTGACGCTGCCGACTTGCTGGCCGCCGGCATTGAATAGCGGCGCGACATAATGCTCTTGCGGCGTTGCGAGGGCGATTTGCATGGATGCTAGGACCGCCGCGGCGGTCAGTCCGATAAAGCGTAAGGAAGTAAGCATGCGACGGTTTTACCCGTCTTGCGCGCTTGCATGTCCGGATGGTTAGCGGGCGCTCGTCCCCCCGACCGGTATGACCTCGCGCTGGGTTATTTTTGACGCGGACCCGTCGACGACGAACGTTCCGAAATACTCGCCGCGCGATGTTCGAAACTCAACTTGTACGTTCGTGCCGCCTCCGGGTGCGTGGCCGGCCGTCATCGACGTGATGCGCATCGTCGGATCGAGGAACTGCGCCTCGCCAAGCGGCGTGCCTGCGCCACCGAGAGTTCCGTACGCGGTCGCATCGTCGCCGTGTGCCACGGCTTCCAGGAATTTGCGAACGAGCGCTTGCGCCGGCGATGACTGGACCGCAACGGCGGCCGCGGTTGGAGCCACAGTCGGCGCCGGTGTCCGCGTCGGGGTCGACGTCGGCGACGGCGACGGCGTCGCAGTCTTTGCGACGGTGAGCGCTGCAGTCGGCGTCGGCGACGCTTTTGGTTTTTCTGTTTGCGCCGGCGTCGCAGTCGGGGTCGACTTCGGCGTCGTGGTCTGCTTTGGCGTCGACGCCGGCGTCGGCGTCGCAGACGGCGTCGCCGTTACCTGCGCTTGCGTGACTGCAGCGATCGGCGTCGGCGTGTGCATCACGACCAGCGGCGCACTGCTTTTCGCCGGCGCGGGTACGTGACGTGCAGCGAACGCTGAAAGGAGCGCGCCGATGCCCAAGCCTGCGATGATGACGCCCGCAAATAGCGGGACCATCGGTAAGCCGCCCCGATCTTCGTCGTCGCTCGAAGAACGGCGGCGTCGCGGTGAACCAGATCCGGAACTCATGTTCTCGCAGCGTTCCACGCGCAGAGGTCTCGCCCTGGATGGGCGAGCGCAGTGCGAAGCGAAACCACAGGCAGCATGATTCGGGTACCGGTGCCGATCGATCTGGGAACCGCCATGACGGCGCGTGCTTCCGTCTTCGCACTCGTCACGCCGATTCGCGTTGCCACGTTGATCGAGCTCGCGATCGCCCGAACGCTCGGACGGCGCGCGCCGCCCGACAAATGTGCGCGCGTGATGAACTCAACGCTGGCTGGATTGCGCACCGGATCGTTCTCACTGGATATCGATGGGCGCCGGATCCACGATCCCGACGACGTTGTCGTCTGCAGCGGCGGTGCTGCGACGTTGCGCTTTTTCTCGCACCGTTCCGTTATTACGTCGATCGAATAATTCTGGACGAGAATCGTAGACCGCGCGCCGAACGGTTCGTAGCGGTTGTTGACGCTGCGCTCGAAGCCTGGGGAGCGCGCTGGCCACTCTATATTGCAATCGCCGTCGCCTGCATCGCTATTCAAACGGCCGCGGCGTACATTGCTCATTTCGACATCGTTGCAATCTTGATCGTGAATTGCATCGTCGACGGATACGCGACGGCGTTTTTCACGATTGCGATCGCCGCGCAGCGCCAGGAAGTAAAGGCATCGGTTGCGGAGATTGCGCGCGCTGCACTGGCGCGCAGCTTCAACGTCACGATCGTCTATTTCGCAATTCAGATCGTAATCTGGGCGTTCGCGCCCTGGATATTCGGAAATGCCGAAGAGATGGCGTACGGCCTCGGCGTCCTTCCCACGCTGATCGTGTTCGGCATGATGTCGATTGCGACCGTGGTCGCGACGCTCGACACGTCACGGCCGAATTACATGCAGCCCGGCTTTGCGATTCTGCGCGGCATCATGTTCGCGCGCTCGTGGGCCAATATCTGGCGCCTCGGAGTCGGGGGAGCAATCGTCATCATCCCGATGATGCTCGAGCAGCTTCTCGAACAGTATCTGGCGCACCACGGAATACCGGCGTCGCAAAACATCTTCTGGGCGAATACTCCGATTGACGCGCTCGTGCTCGGCCCGACGCAGGCCTTCTTCACCTACCTCTACATGGATTTGCTGGCGCGCGAAAGCTAGCCGCGTTCGGCGGCGACTTGCCTGTCCTGAACGAGCTGCGCATAGAGCGCATTCGGCCAAGCGAAATCCGCGCGGGTGAACTCGTGCGGAGCGTTGACGTCGAATGATTCGTGCAGCCGGTGGTCGCCCAGATCGGAAGCGGCGATGTATCCGAGGACCCGCTTGACCTCGTCCTGATCGGTGCTCGTCAGCGCTTGCATGACGAGCGCCAGCGGCCAGACATAGTCTTTCGGCGTGTGCGGGCTCCCGACGCCCTGCGCGTATTTTCCAACGAAGTAGTACGGATTACGCGACGACAGGACGAATGTGCGCGTCCGCTGATACGCCGAGTCGGTCGCCGGGAGATATCCGAAATACGGAATCGCCAGCAGCGAGGGTATGTTGGCGTCGTCCATCACGTTGGCATGGCCGAGACCATCGACTTCATAAGCGTAGATTCTGCCGAACGTATCGAGATTGACATAGCCGTACTGCTCGACGCCGCGCTGAATATCGACCGCCAAACCCCAAGCGTTGCGGGCGGCATCCCAGTCGCCGAGAACATCGCGCTCGAGATCCCCGAGCATGTGCAAGACGACCGAGGCGAACATGTTGACGGGAATATTGTACTGATAGCGCGCTGCGTCATCGGAGGGCCGGAAACCCGTCCAAACCATCCCCGTGTACGCGACCGGTGAGCCGCGTCCGTTGTTGGCCAGCTGCGGATGACGGTACTGGGAACGGCGGGCATGATGCTGCTCGTTGCGCAGCGTCTTGAGTATCAAGCCGAACGCGCGCCTCAGGTCGGCGGTGAAGATAGACTTGTCGCCGGTCCGCTTGTAGTAGAGCCCCGCGAACCAGACGGGATAGAGCAGCGAGTCGACCTCGAACTTTTCTTCGGCGACCTGATATTCGACGGTAAACGCATTCGCGTACGGGTCTTCGAGAATGCACTTTGCTTGGCGCGCCAAGAGCCCACGCAACAGCGAGGCAACCGACTCGTCTTTGCCCGCAAGGTCGATGTACGGCAACGCCACCGCGGCCGAATCACGCAGCCACATCGCCGGGATGTCGCCGGTCGAGACGTACGTCGTGCCGTCGCTCTCGATCGTCGCGTGTCGATTGATTGCCTCATCGAACGCAGTCAGATAGAGAGGGTCCGTCGAAACAACAGCATCGGCCCGTCTCGGCCATAGTGAGCCGAGAGCGAGCGTACCGGCAATTCCAACAAGAAGACGGCGTCGCGATAAGTTCAGAACGCACACGTCTTCCGGAGTTAACCGCACACTCTCCCTCTTGCACACTTGACGTTTGGTGCGTCTTCACCGACTTTTAACGGGAGGGAGAATTTTCAACCGTGTTCGTCGCTCGGGGATCGCTGGCCATTCTCGCGCTTTTGCTTGCCGCCGGATCGACGGAAAGTCATCAGACCTATCAAGTAAGCGGTAAGGATAGCTATCAAATCGGTTCGCGCGAGCTGCGTAGCGACACGTCATACGAAGGCAAAGAACGGTTGACGATACGAAGTGCAGCGGGCGTCACACATTATAGCGCTCGGGCTACTTACGTTAAGACCGATCAAGGCCAAGGGCATCCGAGCGTCGCGACTTTCGAGTCCGAAATGCAGCCGAGTGGAGCCGAACGTGACATCGCGAGCAGCGACCCGGATTTCCTGACCGTCCTCAACCAACCGTTCGCCGTTCAGCTCGACGCGCAAACGCTTCGCGACGTGCGCAAGCTGCACGAGCCGTCGCCCTTCACCTTCACTTCGGCGATGACGGGCGCGACGCTACGCGGCACGCTCTTTCACGTCAGAGACGGTTTGATCGCCGGTCATCCCGTCGTCGGCATCGGATTCGACGCCAGCGGCCCAATGCGCGGTGGCCTTCCCGAGCATCCGGAGATCTCGCTACACGGAACGATCCGGATGTCGGGGCGAGCGTACTACACGCGCGCGTCTGCCCTCTTGCTCGGACTCGACGCTAAGCTGCAAATAGCCGGGACGCTCGCGAACACGAACACCTCGGATCCCGTCAAGATTCTCTACCGGCGCATTATCCGCGCCGAGTAGCGTTTAGGTTAGAGCTAGCTCCGAGGCGATATCGACTTCGAGCGGGTGCGCCAAAACGCGATCTCCCAGCTCAATGAAGTTCGTGAACGACAGATGCTCTTGGTGGCAATCAATCAGCATCTGGATGCCACGCTTCACGCTACCCGTCTTATCGACGTACTTGCGAACTTTGCGCCTGAAATAACTGTGTGGATCGCGCAAAAGCTCGGCATAATATGGGTCGCTCGTAAGCCCGTGCGGATCGATGCCGGCTCTTGGAACGAGCCAAACAAACCTCGGATCGCATCCGTCGTTGAATCCGATGATTACGAGCGGAATCGCGTGCGCGGTGCGTTGCGTCCCATCCGGGAGACGCGGAACGAAGCTGCACAACGTGTACCCATCGAATGCGAGCTCGTTAGGTTCCATCCGTGACGACATGAAAGAACCCCGTTACGACAAACAAAAAAACCCCGCTCGGCATGTGCCGGAGCGAGGCAAGGTAGGCGCGAGGCGAACCATGAGCGTGGCTTCGCTCGGGCGCTGAAGGAGCACCTTCCGTGCCGACCAAAACGCGAAACCTTCAGAGTAGTCCGGGCGGTCTGGGGGCGCGTATGGCTGCTCTCGCCCCGCTTCGACGGGAGTATAGTTTGGCCCAAGCTGCCGCGGCGTCGGCACCCACTCGGTCGGAGACGGCTCCGGGACCGGAGAATTTCGAACGGATCGTCGATGAATTCCAACGACGGCTCTACGGCTTCGCGCTGCGCATGACGGGCAATCGCGAAGACGCCGAGGAGATCGTACAGGACGCGTTCGTGCGAGCCTACCGGGCCCTCGTCAAAATGGACCCCAAGCAACGGGCCGAGCTCCGTCTGCAGCCGTGGCTCTACACGATCACGCTAAACGTCACCCGCAATCGTTTGCGTAGCAAGCGGCCGACAAACGTTGCGCTCGATTCGCTTGCGGATCCGGATGCGTTGTTGAATGAAACGCAAGAGGGACCGGATCAACCCGAGCAGATCGTCGAACGTGGCGCCGACATGGTGCTTGTCGAGCAAGCACTGTTGCAATTACCCATGCATTTGCGCGCGGCAGCAACGTTAAGGTTTATCGAGGGCCGAAGCCATCCGGAGATCGCAGAGATTCTCGATCAACCGATAGGTACTGTGAAATCCCACGTCCACCGAGCCGTCCGTATCCTCAGGCGTATCCTCGGTCCACAAGTCGGGCGCATTGCTCCCTCGAGTGCCGAGGAAGGAGAACCGAATCATGCGGTGCTGTGATCTCGTTCGAATGTGGGACGAGCTGCGCGAAGGCGGCTCGGCTCCCTCCCGCGATGAGGTTCTAGCGCACTTGCGTAAGTGCCAAGACTGCCAAGAGGCCTATCAAGAGTACGAAGGCGTCGCATATTGCCTGAACTGCTTACCCGTCGTAGAACCGCCTTCGGGCCTCGTACCGAAGATTCTGGACCATATCAAGTCGATGCGACCGGCGACACCGGACATGTTCGCGCGCATGACGAGCCCGCTCGGAGATTTGCTCGTCGCGTTTCGTGAAAGCGGCATCACTGCCGTCGTCATCTGTGCCGACGGCGTCGAGAGCACGCTCTGCGAAGCGATCGCCAAACGTCTGCACCGCGGTCTCGTCCCGGCCCAAGCACCGCAATGGGTACGCGACACGGTCGACCAATATTTTCGAACCTTCAAGACGGACGGCACACGCGTTGACATCTCGGCGCTCACCGAGTTCGAGCAATCCTCCCTCAAGAAAGCCGCGGAGATTCCGCCGGGTGAGGTCCGCTCCTACGGCTGGATCGCTCGCGAAATCGGGCAGCCGTCAGCCGCACGGGCGGTTGGCCGCGCTATGGCGCGCAATCCGGTACCGCTGCTCTACCCGTGTCATCGCGTCGTCGATTCGAACGGCGCGCTTCACAACTACGCGTACGGGCTCGAAGTAAAAGCTCGCCTCCTCGAAATGGAAGGCTACGTACCGCCGAACGCATCGCGCTCAGCCGCAGTGGGCAGGGCGTAACCTCGACATCTGCGAAAGTCGCAGATAGAAAACGTCCGCGGTTCCTTCAGATAGAGAACAACGAAGGTGAACAGTCGGACTGAGGAGGTGATCATCGTTACAAGCGATAGCAATAAATGTAGTTACACGATGATTGGAGGTGCTGCGACCTAGTCGCAGCCACCAAGAACCTAGTTCGACTCGAGCCGGCGCGGACGCCGGCTTTTTTTTGCCTTTCTAGGGCCGGAGCCCGGCCTGACAGTAACTCTCAAGAAGGCGAAGACGAAAGCACGGCTAACGGAAACAGCCGAGCTTGAACGACAATCAAGGCCGGGACGCGCGAATCGCGGCTATCCCGGACACGCACGGTCACGCCAAGGGTGAGCACAAGGCGTTCGCCGAGGAACGGCCCATCCCGTACTCAGCGCGGATGCTCTTCCTTTGGTTCTACCATGCCTGCCGGCGCGGGTTCCCGCGATTCATGATGGTCACCGACCACATGAATTATCTCACCTTCGAAGACCCCGCCGCCGTCAATCTCGTCCGCCGCGCGCTCAAGCTCGCTCAAGCCGGCGACCTCTACGGGGCCGCCGAGGCTGCGAGCGTCGACGTCGCACATGCAGCGGTCGTCTCCGACGGCCTGCGGCGCGGGATGCACTTCTCGATCGGCGCCGAGCTCGACAACGATCCGCGTTGCCGCCCGGACGCCCAAAACATCGTCGATGCGATGCGGCCCGATGCAATGATCCGCTCCGTTCACTTTCTCACGATCGAGCATCCGACGGCGGGACCGAACTACACTTGGAACTTCGATAATCCGGAGTTTATCGCGCTCTACGATCACGTCGGTACCGAGCGCACCTGGCAGCTTTATATGGAAGCGCTCCTCAAAGCGATCGATGAGCTGCCGGGACAGATTGTCGGACACTTCTACGTTCCGGCGATTTTCGGACATTGGCCCGAACGCGCGTCGCTTGAGAAGTATGAAGATCAAGTCGTCGCCGCGGCCAAGACCAAGGGAATGGCGATCGAGTTCAACACGCGCTTCTTGTATCGCGATCATGCGCCCGACGAAAAGCAGCGCTATCTCGAAGCCAACAAACGTCTGGTTCGCAAGTGCCGCGATGCCGGAGTCGTGGTCGCCGTCGGTTCGGATGCGCACAGTCCCAAGGACCAGGGTGGCGCCTTCGACGTCGTTCTCGATTTGCTCGACAGCCTGGATATCAATGAAATTGCGTTCCCCGTCGGCGGACGCATGGCGCGCGTTGCGTTGCGCGTGGTCCAGCCCGAGCCTCCGCCGGTACCGGTTGCGGAAAAGCGTGCGCGAGCCGGCCCAATCAGAAAGACCGCAACGCCTGCGCGGACGCCCGAACGCAAATCCGCGAAGCCGGCGTCAAAGACCGCCGCGAAACCGGCTGCCAAACCCGTCGCAAAGCCAGCCGTGAAACCCGCAGCGGTCAAGCCGGCTCCCAAAGCCAAGAAAGCCGCGCCACCCCCTAAGAAAGTCGCGAAGAAAGCAGCGGCAAAACGGCCCGCTCCGGCCAAAAAACTTGCCCCGCCCAAACGCGCCAAAGTTCCGGCAGTGAAGGCCGCTGCAACGAAGGTGCCCGCGAAGAAGGCGGCTGTGAAAAAGACCGTTGCCAAGAAGGCGGCTCCGAAGCGTTCGATGCCCGCGAAAAAATCATCGAAGAAGGCCGGCAAGCGCCGCTAGTGCGGATCCGCGCACTCGTCGCCGTTCTTTTTTTATTGTGCGGCTGTACGCGCGCAACCGAACAAAGCGTCACGGTAGGCTCGACTACCGTACAGCGTCACTCATGGTCGATTCCCGGCGTGTTGCGTGTCGCCGTACAGAGCCCGCCGACGAATCTGCAGCCTCTCTTATCCGGCAACACGACGGACGTCATGTTCGACCGGCTCGTGTACGATCCGTTGATCACCGTGAGCGCAGACGGCAAGACGCCGATTCCGATTCTTGCGACGCAAGTTCCGACGCTGGAAAACGGGGGGATCAGCAAAGACGGCCTCACGATCACCTACAAGCTTCGCCACAACGTCAAATGGCACGACGGTGCTCCGTTCACGAGCCAGGACGTGAAGTTCACGTGGCAAGGCATCATGAACCCGGCGAACAACGTCGGCACCCGGTCCGGTTACAATCTCATCCGCTCGATAGACACGCCGGATGACTACACCGCGGTCTTTCATCTCAAGCAAAAATTCTCACCGGCCGTAAATACATTTTTCGCCGAGAGCGACTCACCGATTTTCATCATCCCCAAACATCTTCTTAGCATGTTACCCAATGTCAACAACGCTCCGCAAAACGTGAGTCCCGTCGGAACCGGCCCCTTCAAGTTTTCAAAATACATCCGCGGCGATCGTCTAGAATTCGTCCGCAACGACGACTACTTCATGGGCAAGCCGAAGCTGAAAGAAGTCGTCGTCAAAATCATCCCCGACGAGAACACGTCGATGAATCTTTTGCGCTCTCACGAGATCGATTGGATCTTCGAAGCATCGCCGCAACTCTATGGCCAGCTCAAGACGATTCCCGATATCAAGAATCTGCTCGTTCAGCAGAATCAATATCTTGGTCTCTTGATGTACACCCGGAATCCGATTCTCTCGGACGCCGGCGTTCGACGTGCCCTTGCGTACGCGATCGACAAACAAGCCCTGGTCAACAAGGTCACGTTCGGCACGGCGCTGGCCGCCGACGACGAGCATCCGCCGTTCATGTGGGCCTACGTCGGAGGAAAGTCGTATCCGTACGACCCCGCGAAAGCCCAGGCGCTGCTTGCCGCCGATGGTTGGACCCCCGGGGCCGACGGGATCCTGCGCAAGGGGACGAAGCGTTTGAGTCTCGTCCTTTCCACCAATACGTCGAACGTGACGCGTCGGACTGCAGTCGTTCAGATCCAATCCTACTTGAAAGCGATCGGCGTAGATGCGACCGTGAAGAGCTATCTCGGGGTAGAAATGTTCGCACCGCTCGGCATGGGCGGAATTTTGGCGTCCGGCAAGTTCGATCTCAACGTCTCCGGCTGGATCGCGGGAATCGATCCCGACGATTCGACGCTGCTCATGTGCCGGTCGATTCCGCCGGACGGGAGCAACAACCCGCGATTCTGCTCACCGCAAATGGACGCGGCCGAACAGGTCGCGCTGACGCACTACGATATTCCAACGCGCAAGAAAGCATATGCTAGGATTCAACAGATTGTTTACGAGCAGATGCCTATCGATTATCTGTGGTGGCCCCGTCAGCTACAGCCGATCAGCGTCGATTTCAAAGGGTTCGATCCGAATCCGGTCAACGAAGCCTGGAATTGTTGGGAGTGGTCAATCTAAATGCGCGACGATCGTCCGCCAGGCAATTTCGATTCCTCGCTCCACCGTCTCCCTGAGCTGAAATGGCTCAAGCAGATCATCGTCGAGCGCGCATTGACGCGTGGCGATTATGTCTTAGCCGGCGGCGCTCGCAGCGACTACTATATCGACAAGTTCCGCCTGTTCAGCGATCCGCACGTGCTCCGGCGTATCGCGCGCATGTTCGTCCCGATCTTAGCCGAGGTGAACCCCGATTTGGTCGCGGGAACGGAGCTCGGCGGAGTGATCATCGCAACCGCCGTCTCGCAGATGTCGAATATTCCGATGATCGTCGTACGAAAGACGCCGAAATCGTATGGCGCCTTCCCAGATGAGTACGTCGAAGGTGGATTCGAAGGCGGTCAGCGCGTGCTGCTACTCGAGGACGTCGTCACTTCGGGACGCGAGGTGCTCGATGCCAAGCGCCGCCTCATCGAGCTTGGTTTGGACGTGACCGTCTACGCCGTGATCGCGCGCGAGCTCGCGCCCGTCAACGCGCTTCTCCAGTTTTCGCTCCCACGGGGCCAAGCCAAGACCGACAATTAGGGCTAGACGGCCATTCTCGTGTGGTCATCGGCCACCGAAATTTTTCCGGTGAAGACGCTGCGCGCGTGCAAGATCAATTCTTCCTGCGAAGTCTCGGCGGGGTAGTGGCTGAGCATCAGGTGATCGACACCCGCCTTCTTCGCCATCTCCGCGGCCTCGCGCGCCGATGAATGACCGCGCATCCCATGCTCGACTTCGTTAGCCGTCAACGTCGCTTCGCAAATGAAGAGATTGCTATCGGCGGCATGCCTCGCGACGCCTTCGTCCGGCGCCGTGTCGGCAGAATACGTCACCTTCGTACCGTTGCTCTCATAACGCAGCGCAAAGGTTGGGATGTAGTGCCGCGTTGGGACGAAGCTAACTTTGGAGTCGCCGAGCTGGATCGACTTCTGCGGATCGTACGTCGCGATGTCGAAGACTTTGAGAAAATCTCCCGCGCCTTCGTCCGCAAATGAATTCGAGAGCTCGCGGAGCTGCCCCTCACCGCCGGGCGGAAGCCACAGCTGGACTTTCGTCGAGCGCTTGCGGGGCCCGTACAGAAGCGCGTACCGCAGCGGGATGACGTCGAAGAAATGATCGGCGTGCATATGACTGATTACGATGTAATCAACCAAGTCGTAATCGAGATGCTCGCGCATGTTGGCAAACGAGCCGGTGCCGAGATCGAAGACTACGCCGCTGTTTCCGTTGAAAAAGAGATAAGAACTGCACGCTCTCGATGGTCGCGGGATCGAGGAGCTTGAGCCGAGGACTGTGAGAGAGATGCCGCTCAACTTAGCGATGATAGCACCTCGGCCGCGTGCCCTTCGACGACGACCTTCGGCCAGACACGCACGATCTTGCCGTTATCGATGAGAAACGTAGAACGCTGTATCCCCATCGACTTCTTTCCGTACATATTCTTTTCGACGATGACGCCGAACGCATTGCAGATATTCGAATCCGTGTCGGCGAGCAAGTGGAACGGCAAACCGTACTTGTCTTTGAACTTCTTCTGCGAAGGAACGGCATCGCGGCTCACGCCGACGACCTCGGTCTCCTTTTTCCTGAACTTTGCGTATAAGTCGCGAAACTGCTGCGACTCGTTGGTGCATCCGGGCGTGTCGGCTTTCGGATAGAAGTACACGACGGTACGCGAATTCACAAGCGAGCCCAGCGAAATGTCTTCGCCGGCTTCGTTTTTAACGGAGACGTCGGGGACGTGATCGCCTGCGCCTAGCACGCGCATAGCCCCCGTCTAAAAAACAGGTTAAGCAAGCAGGATTTCCTTTTAACCTGTCGCCGCCGTTTCCATTTCGGCCGCTTCTTCAGGTTCAGTCTTGGGGACCGGGGGCTTGGCCTTGAACTGCGAGAGCGGCACGAGGAATAGGAGCCGGTCGAAAGGCTTCATCTGGCCGAAATCGTTGATGAGCACGAGTCCACTCTCCCTCCAGACGCAGAGCGGAATGCAATCTTGAGCCGGCGGCGGCTGGGGGATTTCGCCTTGCTGGCGTTCGCCAACGTTATACGTCTCGTCGCCGTAGGCGATCCGGCCGCGCGTTCCGGGGAAGCGGGAGAGACCCGCAAAGCCCGGCGCTGAGAGCTCTGACGTCGAGAAGCTGTGATCGAGGCTGAACTGATGCTCGACGAGCCGCGCAAAGGTTTCGTCTTGAACGCGCATGATGACCGGAAGGTCAGGATTGCGGGCGCGCGCGCCAAGCGCCACTTCGAGGTTTGCCGTCTCGTTGCCGGTCAATGCGACGACCGATTGCGCTTCCATTAGATTGCACATCAGCAAGACTTCTTCGCGCGTCGCGTCGCCGGTGAGCAGCGTGAAGTCGCGGTTGCGAACGCGATCGACGATCGTCGTGTCCGGGCTCGGATCGATGACGACGACTTTCTTGCGCAGCTCGACCAAATAATCGATGACACGCGTGCCGACCTGCCCGGTGCCCACCACGACGATGTGATCCTTGTGTTTGAGCATGCGCAAGCCTTGCGTCGCGACATACTGCGCACGGCTGAAACCCTCGGCCATGAATGCGATGAAGATACCGGTCAAGATCGTCCCGACGATCATAAGGCCGTTGGCCATGAGCATCGGGAACGGACCTTTGTCGATCGGCGTGATATCGCCGTATCCCGTCGTCGTCATGGTCGTCAGCACGAAGTAGATCGCCGTCACGGGATCCTTGTGATAGACGAAATTGAAAAACGTGCTGAATGCGACGAACAAGCCGGTTGCGATGACGGCGACCAGCTTGATGATGGGATCGAGCCTGCGGAAAAAAGTCTTTAGGAGGCCCGGCACTTCGCTCAAGACTTCGCGCCACGGCCGCCGTTCGATGACGACTTGGCGTTTTGGAACGAGTGCTTCGAGCGTCGCTACGTCACCAAACAGAACGACTTCGTCTTCGGGTCTCGGAATGATGCCCGGGACGAAAAAATCCATGCCGTTGTAGCCGACGACCCGAATCTTGTGCTGCGCTTCGAGCTCGGCGATCGTTTGAGTATTGATTTCACCGAAAACCGAAGCCGGCCGCCGCGCAAAGGCAACGAGCGGCCCATCGAGATCCGGGAACTGCACCGCGTAAAAAACCGAACGATCGACGGCACACGCAGCAAATGTTGCGGCCGCATGACCCGAGAGCGAGACGACTGAGCAGTCCGGAAGATTTTGGGCGATCTTGCGGCCGAGCTGACGATTGAACTGACGCAGCACGACGCGAATCTTCGGATTGATGTCGCGCGCTTTCAACGCGACTTGAAGATTCATGCGATCGTCGTCCGAGAGCGCCATGATCGACGCGGCGTCATCGACGCCGGCCGCGTGCAGGCTGTCGAAATCGTTTGGGGGGAAACCGAGGAACTCGGCGCCCAATTTCTCGACGTATGCAGCGATCTCGGGATCGTGATGCCACATAAGCGCAACACGATGACCAGCCGTGGCGCACAGCTCTTCGGTCACCCGCAAGGCAAGTTTATCGCCACCCACGACCAAAATCAGTGGTTGCTGAACCATGGCTGACGCCTCTTCGTCGCCCGCTACCGCGGGCACTTTCCAAAACGCGCACCCTTTGGCGCAACGCCTCTACGAGCGCATCGGCAAGGGCAGCAAGCCAATTGTCGTCGTAGGCGACGGCACAGGCCGCAATTCTCGCGCGCTTACTGAGGCGGGGCTGAGCGTCGTTGCGATACCCGATGAAGCGCCTTATACGCAGCTCGCCTACCCTGCGCGACATTTCGCCGGAGCGCTCTCCACGCACGCTTATCTCCATGGCACGACGTCAAAGATCAGGTTGGGCGTCGCCGAGCTCGCGCGGGTGTTGGAAGGCGATGCACCGGCGTTTCTGAGCTTCGGATCGATTCGGGACGTGCGCTATGGTTTCGGCGATGCGCTCGACCCGCAGACCTTCGCGCCCGGCGACGGCCCCGAACAAGGCGTCCCACACGGATATTTCGACCGAGACGGAATCCTCGAGCTGCTACGCCCGCTCGTTATTGTCTCGATGGACGAAGTGAATGTCGACACGATCGTCGGCAAATGGGCTCATCTCGAGGACGAACCTCCCGGCAAGGTTCATTGGTTCGTGGAAGCGCGAAAGGCCTGATTTAGCGCTGTCCCTCGACTACGGCGCTTCGCGCCTACGCTCGGGATGACAACGATATAAGGTCGCTCATCGGGCTCGACGCATTCGCGTAAAGCCGCTTCTCCATCCGTCCCGCCAGAAACGCGGCGCGTCCGGCTTCGACGGCCAAGCGCATCGCGTGCGCCATACGCACCGGCTGTTTCGCGGCCGCGATACCCGTGTTCATAAGCACGGCGTCGGCGCCGAGCTCCATCACGATTGCGGCATCGCTCGCCGTCCCGACGCCGGCGTCGACGATGACCGGCACCTTTGCGCGTTCCTTGATGATCCGAATCGAATACGGATTGCAAACGCCGAGGCCGCTGCCGATCGGCGCCGCCAGCGGCATCACGGCCGCGCAGCCGGCTGCTTCGAGACGCTGGCACGCGATCGGATCGTCGACCACATACGGCAGCACCGTAAAGCCGTCGCGAATCAGCGCTTCGGCGGCAGCGATCGTTTCGCGCGTATCGGGATAAAGCGTCTGCGCATCGCCGATCACTTCGAGCTTGATCAAATCGGTCCCGAGCGCTTCACGCGCCAGGTGCGCGGTGAGGATCGCTTCCTTGGCGTTGTAACACCCCGCGGTATTCGGAAGAATCTTGTACCGGTCGCGATCCAAATAGTCGAGCAGCGTCTTCCCGCTAGGATCGTCGAGATGAATCCGGCGTATCGCAACGGTGACGAGCTCGGCGCCGCTGGCTGCATGGGCTTCCTGCATCACGTCGAGCGTCGGATACTTTCCGGTACCGACGATCAGTCGCGAAGAAAACTCGTACTTTCCGATTCTTAAAACGTCGTCTTGCATGCTTCTATCCACCGGCCACTGCGTTGATGATTTCGATTGCATCGCCGTCTGCGGGACGATATTCCTGCAGCCGTCCGCGCGACACAACCGTGTCGTTTACCGCGACCGCGATGCCGTAACTCGGGCTCAGTCCGAATTCGTCCAAGATCTGCGCGAGCGTCAGGCCCTCGCCTACGTTGCGCTCGTCGCCGTTGACGATCAGCTTCATTTGATGATTTGCCCGATCACTAGAGCCCCGTGTAGACCGGTCCCTCGCCGCCTTGCGGCGGCACCCAAGTGATGATCTGGTACGGATCCATGATGTCGCAGGTCTTGCAGTGGACGCAATTCGAGAAGTTGATCTGCAGCCGGCCTTCGACGTTTCCATCTGCCGAAGCGGTGAATTGGGGCTCGTAGACCGCGGCTGGACAAAAATACTGACACGGGTTGCCGTATTCGTGCGTGCACTTCTGCGCGCAGATATTCGTATCGGCGACGTGCAAATGGACGGGCTGATCTTCGTCGTGCATCGTGCCGGAGTTGAAGACATCGGTCACCTTGTCGAACGTGAGCACGTTGTCGGGGACGACGCGAGGCCGAACGGGACGCGGATGTTCGGTTATTTTCTGCATGCGTGAATATCCGGGCTCGCCTGCGAGCCGGTCGCGCAGTGCAAAGCCTTTGCCGCCGAAGAGCGTTCCGAGTCCGGCGTTCAGCATCCCGAGGAACAGACCACCCTCAAAGCCTTGATGAAAGTTGCGCGCCGCGTGCAGCTCCGTGTACGCCCACGAGGCCTCGAAGGCGCTTTGATAGGCCGAGAGCGCGCCCGAGTCGCTCTTGTCTTGTGTGAGCGCGGCGAACGCAGCATCGGCGGCCAGCATTCCGGACTTGACGGCGAGATGAATGCCTTTAAGCCGCATGCCGTTCAGAAAACCGCCCGTGTCGCCGATCAACATCAATCCGTCGGCGTAGAGACGGGGCATCGCGTATAGCCCACCCTCGGGAATCGCCTTCGCGCCGTAACGTAAGAGCTTCGCGCCCTCGAGCATGCGCTTGATCGCGGGATGCGTTTTGAAGCGTTGGAAGTTGTTGTGCGGATCGGTTTGCGGATCACGATAGTCGAGTCCGGTCACGAACCCGACGTCGAGAACGTCGTCTTTCATCCCGTAGACAAAACCGCCGCCGAACTCATCGCTTGTAAGCGGAAAGCCCATGGTGTGAATCACCATGCCCGCAGGTACGCTGCCCGGTTTGCACTGCCAAATTTCTTTTACGCCCGTCGCGTAAACTTCGGGTTCGCGGCCGGAATCGAGCCCGAGTTTCGGAATCGCCTGCTTTGCAAGCGTCCCACGTGGGCCTTCGCCGAGGATCGTGATCTTCGCAAAAAGATCGGGACCCGGTTCGTAGTTTGATTTCGGCTGACCGTTCTTGTCGACGCCCTTGTCGCCGACTCGCACGCCGATGACACGCGAACCATCCCACAACAACTCTTGACCCGGAAACGACGGAAACACGTCGGCACCCGCGGCTTCGGCTTGCTCACCCATCCACTTGGTCAGCTTTTGCAGCGACGCGACGTATTTGCCGCGGTTATTGAGCATCGGCGGTACGACCGGCGCCTTGATCTTGCCTGACAGCGTGAGAAACCACAGCTCGTCGGTCGAAACCGCGGCTTCAACCGGTGCCTGCGTCCGCCAATCCTCGAAAAGCTCATCGAACGAGCGCGGATCGAGGACGGCGCCCGATATCCCGTGATTGCCGATCTCGCCGCCCTTCTCGATCACCATCACCGAGATCTCACGGCCTTGCTCCGCGGCTAGGCGCCGCAGGCGGATCGCACCCCCCAAACTGGCCGGGCCTCCTCCGACGAAGAGCACATCGACTTCAAGGCTATCGCGCTCAGGCATGCGGCCGCGCTTTCGCGGGCAGTGATTTAGCCCCCGCCAGGGCCGTGGTTACAACGAGACGATGCATTGCAATACGATCTTCCCAAGAACGCCGCCGTGGCGTCTCCGCGGTTATATAGCGACCTGTCGCCGAACGAAGCAAGTAGAGCGACAGCGGCAGACCGGGGAAAAATCGCGTCTCGGCACCGGCATTCACCAATACCCGGCCGCGTTCGAGCGTTCGCAGCTGATCCGCCTTGCGCGGATCGCGCGGATATCCGAGGTCGAAGAGATGGTCGAGAGATTGTAAAGGAAAGCCGGCAAGCTCGATCGCTTCCAAGATCCCCTCGCTGAGCGGCGCGCGCCCATCGACGACCGGCTCATAGCAATAAAAGCCGTCGGCTTCAAAATCTTCGTGAAGGTCCATTGCCAGTGCGAAACGGCAATCGCGATTCTCGGCCATCATCGCGCGAGACTCCGGCGTCGATCGTTCGTAGCTGAAGCTGCGATTGACGTCGTTTCCGTCAGCGTTTACGCGCGTTCCGGCGCGATAGCCCGTGGGATTCGTGCAGGGCCACAATCGATAAGAGAACGTTGAGTCCAGCAAACCGCCTTCCACGCTGGAAAGCAGCGCCCATGGCCCCGCAGGTTCGTCGCCGTGCACGCCGGACGTGATGTGGACCACAGCGTCCGTAGGGGCACCGAACTCGACCAGCATCAGGGCACGGTCGCCGGTGTCGCAGGAGACCTCCCGGAAGCGAAAACCCCGGCGGATACAGGCCTTTTGCCAGGCCTCCAGCAGGGCCTCATAACAGGTGACGTTCCTCACGTTACCGGTTCCAATGAACGATTGACCTCACAGGTTTCCTTCGTTACGCAGGGGACGGTCGTCAGCCGCACAACCAATCAATGTTGCAACCGGCGGTTTTTGTCAGGGAGGTAGGGATGTTTCAGGGCCGGGGTCACCGCGTAATCGGACGCTTACTTTCGGTAGCGTTAGCCGCGGCTTTTGTGTTGATGCAAGCCCCTCATGTCAGCCGTGCCGTCACAGAAAAGACGGTCGTCCGGGTTTCGGGCGATGTTGGCTATCAAACGGGCGCAAACACACCCTTCATTCCAATTACGGGACAACAAGCTGTCCCGGACAACGCGTATGTTGTCACGCGAGCGAGCGGCGTCGCCGACTTGGTGATGCCCGACTCGTCGGTCATTCGTATTGCACAAGCTGCGTCGATTCAAGTCGGCGCGTTCCACGATCCGGGTACCGGTGAAAATACGATCACGATTTACAACGGATCGTTCCGCTTCAAAGTTCAGCATCCGGCGGGCGGTGTCTCGAACTACAAGTTCGTAACACCGACCTCTCAGATTGCTGTACGCGGTACGGAAGGCCTCGGCACCGTCAAGACGGACGTGACGCAAGTTTCGACGACAGTGTCGAATCAGCCGAACGACGTTCAAGTCGCGCCCGCGAAGATGCAGACGTCCTATTTCCCGACGACCGGGAACGCAAAGGATCTGCGACTCTTCCTGCGGGCGGATCCGACTGATGAAATGCAGCTTGCAAACATGGCGCCCGAACCGCGTCTCGTCGCACAAGTGCAAGTCGTCTTCACCGCATTGGCGCAAGGCTTCACAGCAACCGTTACCGTGAACGGCGTTGTGGTCGGTCAGTTCGTCCTCTCGAGCGCCGCACTCGGCGTCGGTGGTACGCTCTCGTCTACCGCAAGCGCAGCCGCAGGTGCGGGTTCGAGCGCGGTCTCAGCCGGTACGTCGGCGGCAGCAAGCTCTGCAGCCGGAACCGCGGTCGTTACAGGCGCAGCCGCTGCAGCAGCAGCGGGTGGTCTTGCGGCAGCAGCAGCATCCGCGAACTCCGGTGTAACGGCGTCGACGCCGCAGGCGACTGCAAGCCCGACACCATCACCGACCGCGAGTGTCGTCATCTCAGTCGGCAGTCATGCGAGGAAAGGACCGGAGACCGCACCAAGCGCGGCACCGACTCCACCTCCGCTGCCGGTACCGATGCCGCCGCAACGGAAATAAACCAAGCGAAGCCCCTGAGCAATCAGGGGCTTCTTCTTGTCAACATTCCCGGAGGGGGCCCTTACGCTACATTACCCTTTTGAATTGAGAGATCTAATAGTTCGATAGGGTGCATCGATTCGATTGATTCGCCGCGGGCGCGAAGACGCGACTGAATCTGCAGCGTGCATCCGGGATTCGCGCTCGCGATCAAACGCGTGCCGGTCTTGAGAACGTTGTCGGCTTTGCGATCGCCGATCTCACGCGCGCTTTCCGGCTCGAATAAGTTGTAGGTACCGGCGCTTCCGCAGCACTGATCGCCGTCCGGGATCTCGCACAACTCGAGGCCGGGGATTTGTTGCAGCAGACGGCGCGGCTCGGTACGGATCCGCTGCGCGTGCGCGAGATGGCATGCGTCGTGATAGGCGACGCGGGCCTCGATTCGTCCGCGCGGCGCTTGCGGTTCGAGTCCGGCAAGCAGCTCGTTGACGTCGCGCACGCGCGACGCGAATCTGGCCGCCTTCTCGCGATACGCGAGATCGTTTGCAAATAGCTCGCCGTAGCCTTTCATCGCAGAACCGCAGCCCGCCGCGTTGATCACGATCGCGTCGTAAGGTTTCTCATCGAACCGGTCGATGAGCGCGCGCGCAAAGCCCTTGGCTTCTTCTTCGCGGCCGGAGTGCAGCGAGAGTGCGCCGCAGCAACCCTGGCCCTCCGGAACGTCGACCTCGCAACCCTCGGCGGAAAGGACGCGCAAGGTCGCCGCGTTCACGTTCGGAAAAAAGACACGCTGCACGCAACCCGCGACGAGTCCGACGTGCGTGCGTTTGGCTCCGTGCGCATCGACATGCGTAGGCAAATCTTCATTTGCGGCTGCCGGCGGGGCAAGATCCGCAAGCTGCTGCAAGCGCGCCGGCAAGAGACTCAGTAGCCCCGAACGGCGGATCAGCGTTTGCAAGCCGCTGCGGACGTAGAGTTGCAACGGCGCTCGAAGAATCTCGAGCCTCTCGGGATACGGGAAGATCGAGAACACAAAGTCGCGGAAGAGCCGATCGAAGAACGAGCGCTTCGTTTGATCTTCGACTTTCGCGCGCGTCGACTCAATCAAGAGGTCGTAGCGCACGCCCGATGGACAAGCGGTAACGCACGCCATGCACCCGAGACAACGGTCGAAGTGCGTGCGCACGGTCTCGGAGAGCGGGATGGCGTTTTCCTCGACGCCTTTCATCAAGTCGATGCGCCCGCGCGGCGAATCCATCTCGACGCCCCACGAGCGATACGTCGGACAGGCCGGCAAGCAGAAACCGCAATGCACGCAGTCGGAGATCAAGTCCGCATAGGTTCGCGTGCTCATAGGCCTCCCACGAACCGGCCCGGATTCAAACGATTGTGTGGATCGAAGCGCTCTTTGAGCGCGCGCATCAATTTGAAGGCCGGCGGCGGCGTGCCCCACGCGTCGATTTCGCCGCGCCACTCATCCGGCATATCTTGCACGACGAGCGTCCCGCCCAAAGATTCGAAGATGGCACGAAGCTCTTGTGCGCGCTCGAGAGATTGGTGGCTTGTGTCATCCCGAGCGTAGGGCGCACCTTGTGCGCCCGTAGTCGAGGGACCACCGAAATAAATGGCACCGAGACTCGGGAACGTGAGCGCTTCACCCTCGATCTCGCGCGCGACGCGAGCGAATTCCGCCGGCGGAAATGTTGCCTTGAAGCGATACTTCCTTTGCCCTTCGACTTCGCTCGCTGCGCTCGCTATGCTCAGGGTGACACGGGAGGCAGCATCTTCGCAGGCTACGCTTTGCGCGTCGACTCCGGGGCCGAAACCTTCAAAGACGACCTCAATCGTCGCTTCGGCGCCGCCGGCGTTCGTCGCCCGATTCAGATGCACCGCGATAGCAGCGGGTTCAAGCTGCGATTCGCGTAGCGCGAGCACGAACGGAAACACGTGCTCGAGCTTCGTGTTGAAGGCAAGACGCGTCGTTTTCTCCGGAAGCGGATGGACGCGGAACGTCGCCTTTGTGATGATCGCCAGGGTGCCGAGCGAACCGACGATTAGCTTCGAGACGTCGAACCCTGCGACGTTCTTGACGACCTTGCCGCCGGCGTGCGCGACGACGCCGTCGGCACGGACGAGCTCTACGCCGACGATCAAATCTTTGAGCGTTCCGTAACGCAGCGCGCGGGGTCCATACGCATTCGTCGCGAGCATCCCACCGATTGTTGCGCCGTCGCCGCCGACCGGGTCGAGCGCCAACCGTTGTCCGCGCTTGCCAAGCTCGTTTTGCAGCTCGCTTAGCGTAACGCCCGCCTCGACGACCACAACCTGATCTTCAGGCACATAATCGACGATTCGATCGAGTCCGCGCATCTGCAACGCGATATCTTCACGAGAAGCGGGATTACCAAGGCCAAGCGCCGTTCCGGAACCGACGGTCGCAATCGCTCGGCTTCCAGTCGAGCGTACGGATTCCGCGACTTCCTCGACGGTCTTTGGTTCGAGAGTTTGCGTCATCCCCGGCCGGCCAGATCTTCTTTTTCCGTCTGGTGGGCGACGTACGGTCCGGGTCGATCGCCGCACAAGCGCGGCGTCGGGAAAACCTTGGTGGGATTGAAGATGCGCTGTGGATCGAACGCACAGCGCACGCGATTCATCGTTTCCAAGTCGTCGTCGCTGAACAGCTCGCCCATATAAAATTGCTTGTCGTGCCCGACGCCGTGTTCGCCGGTGATCGAGCCGCCGTAGCGGATGCAGATGCGCAAGATCTCGCCGGAGACCTGTTCCGCACGCTCGCTTTCGCCCGGTTTGCGCGCATCGTATAAAACGAGCGGGTGCAAATTTCCGTCGCCGGCATGAAAGACGTTCGCCACACGCACGCCTTCCCGCGCCGCGAGCTCCGCGATCTCGCGCAAGACCGGCCCGATCGAGCGCCGCGGTACGACGCCATCGCCGACGTAGTAGTCGGGACTGATTCGCCCAACCGCCGCGAAGGCGCTCTTGCGGCCCTTCCACATCAAGTCGCGCTCGAATGCGTCGCGTGGCGTCCGAATCTCGATTGCCCCGGATGCCTTTGCGATACGCTCCGCTTCTGAGGCCGTGTGCCCAGCTTCCGCTTCAACGCCGTCGACGTCCATCAACAAAACCGCGCCGACGTCAAGCGGCCAATCGACGCCGGTCGCGGCGACGATCGCTTCGATCGCGAGCGTATCGCACATCTCGATCGCAGCCGGCACGATTCCCGCAGCGATGATTTTCGAAACAGCTTCTCCGGCTTCGTCAGTCGTCGGGAACGTTGCAAACAACGTGCGCGTCGACTGCGGTTTGCGCAGAATTCGGACCACGGCCTCGGTTACGATTCCGAGCATTCCTTCACTCCCGACGATGGCTTTCGTGAGATCGTAGCCGAGCGGATCGCCGTGTTCTGCGCCCACATCGATGATGCTCCCGTCTTCGAGGACCATCTTTACCGCAACGACGTGATTGGTCGTAAAGCCGTACTTGAGGCAATGCGCTCCGCCGGAATTTTCGGCGATGTTTCCGCCGATCGAACAGACGCTTTGCGAGCTGGGATCGGGCGCGTAATAGTAGCCGAGCGGGGCAAGATACGCGCTCATGGAGAGATTGATGACGCCCGGTTGGACGCGCATCCGCAGATTCGGCAAGTCCACATCGAGAATCGCGTTCATGCGCGAGAGCCCGACGACGAGACAGCCTTCGGTCGGCAGCGCGCCGCCGGAAAGACCCGTACCCGAACCTCGCGGCACGACCGGCATGTTGGCATCGCGCGCAATCTGCACGCAATCCGCAACCTGTTCGGTCGTGCTTGGCAGAACGACGATCCGCGGACGAACACGATAACCGGTCAACCCGTCGGATTCGTACGTCCGCAATTCGGTCGGATCGGTAATGCACTGCGACGCGCCGACGGCAAGCCGCAAACGGTCGACGACATCTCGCGACGGCAAAGCGATCATCTCAACGCCCTTCGACGCTGAGGTGAAATTCCTAAGGGGACGCTAGTACGCTGTGAACGGGCTGACGATCGTCGCGCGCACGCCGCTCATCGAGCCAGCCACGGTTCCGCCCAGATCGTAGAAGAATTGTACGAGGCCGCCGGTGCTGGCGCCGTTCCACGCTCCGTCGTACGAGGCAATGATCTGCGTGACCGGATTGCTGAAGGACGGCAAGGGCGCACTTGTTGGCTGCGCGGGCACGTTAGCGATGAACGGTTGGACAGCGTTGCTGTTAGCAGCCAAAAGGTATAGCGAGCCGCCGGGATATGCGAACGAAGCTTGCCCCGGAGCGAGATTAGCGCTGTAGCTGAAGACGGTATTCCCCATCTCAACGCCACAGAAAAGATAGAGACAGGTGAGAATGTTTTGCGAGTTGCCGTTCCCAGCATCGAACGCTAGGAACGACACGTACTGCTCGCCGGAAATGTTCTCGGCCGAAGCGGCGTACGTGACCGGCGTGAAGAGCGATTGCCCACTAATCGACGGACCATCCTCGAGGTCGATCGTCGTGAAACTCGGATCGCTGTTCGCATCGCTGATTTCGAAAATGTTCTGCGAATTGTTACTGGTCGCGAACACATAGTCGCCACCGCCGCCCGTGTTCCAGGAGACGACGAGATCGGAGGGCCCCGTGATCGTCCCCGCGGATTCAAGTTGCGCGGTCGTGATGGACGAGAAAGTGTTGTCGTTGACCGTTTGAATCGAGCCATCGGCGTTCAAGATGTAAATCATCCCCGAGCCAACGCCTTCACTCGGCGAAACGGCGAGCGTCAGTGGATTGTGCCCGCCAACCTGTATGGGAAGAACCGGCACCGCGTTCACTATTCCACCGGTCGACAGGAAATCACCGAAATCGAACCGGTTGAGATCAATTACGGTGAGATAGGGCGTGCCAGAAACGCTATCGAGAACGGCCGCGCCGGGAGCGTAATCATCCTCGCCGATTGCAACAGGATTCGAAAACGAAGTGACCGGGGACCCGGTGGCGTAATTTCCCATCGGCAGCGTGCCGCAGGCGTACGTGGCCGGCCCCGAATCGACAAGTCCGGTAACGCTAATCCCGCTCGTTGACGGAGAAAGCGCAAGCCGGTCTACCGCATAGAGATTCCTGGACGTGCTCGGAGTCAAATTGATACCCACGGAACCAGCGGTAGAGCTGACGCTGACAACGCCGGCGCTGCCGCTTGCCGAAGCGACGAATTCGAACCCATTGAAGAACCCGGCGGCATAGCCGGCCGTGTACGGTGTCGCGAGCGGCTGCGCGTAAAGGTTGTAAAGCGCGAAGTTTCCGGTCATGTTGATGGTCACAGGATTGGCAAGATAACCGGCGACGGGATAACCCGAGGCGTCCGCCAGGAAGGCCTCAGCGACGAGAGGCGTGCTGCTCGGATCGATGCACGACGTGGGCGCATCGATGCCAAGATATGATGCCACCGCATACGTCTGAATCGAGATCGGAGTCGGATATCCCGACGACGTAATCGTGTACGAAGGCTGCGTTGCCGCAACATAGTTCGTTCCCGGCCAACCGGGCGTAACCGAAAGCGGCTGCCCTGCCGAATTTGACGTGACGACGTAAAACGTATCGTTGCCCAGCGGTGCGAAAACATTGGAATAGTTCGCGCACTGGTACGTACCAGCCGCCGGGACGTACGCGCAGTAAAAATCGTAGGCGCCGTAGGTCGTTCCGGCGGTGAACGGTCCCTGGGTGAGAGCGAGCTGCGCCGTTCCATTTTGCGTCTGGTAGACGGCGATCGTAATCGAACCGCCGATGAGACCGTAGTTGATGTACTGAGGCTTGCGCCGCAACGACGTAGAGTTTCTCTTCGGTGTGAACGCTTTCGAACGTCGCTGCTTGTATGCCGGTTGATAAGCAGGCGTCGTCCAGACGTTCGCGTTGCGCGGAGGCAGCGTGAATTTCAGCCCGATCTTCGACGAATTCGCCGGTGCCGTCGTGTTATGAAGGCCGTTCCCGGTGCTCGGAAGCGAGCCGCCGCCCATCTTGCCGCCACCACCACAGCCCGCGATAAGAATCATTCCCGCGGCCGAGACGGCCGCAGTGGCCTTTCGTGCATCCATTAGTTAGCCGAGTTTCGCGTCTTGGGGGGCTCGCCCTCGTGGACGGCTGTGCCTGCGCTCACTTACCTATCGGGCCTTCTTCCTTGAGTCGCGCGGGCTTGCTTAACCGCGCACTCGTGACGTTGAGAACGATTCCGCCTTTGGCGCGAATGTTCTGAACGAAATCGCGCCGCCGGATCGCAAGAAGCGGCCGGTCCGGGAAAGGGTGACGCTTGTACGCCTCCTCATAGAGACCGGCGTACGAGGCACCGGTACGCTGCAGCCAGTGAGTGTACTCGCCGCCGAAAGACCACAGCGACGTGACCCGGTCGACATGTAGCCAGTCGTAGCGAAGCGCGATGCGCAAGATCATCTCGTAGTCGTCGTTGGGGGAAAGCGCCGTATCGAACAAGCCGACTTCGCGGAAAACGTCGCGGCGAATCACGGCGGAGATCATTCCGAGGAACGGACACACGACGAGCGCCTCTTCGATATCGACGCCGGTAACGGCGCCCGGCGAAAAACCGACCAGCTCATCGGGGGCGCCGCGGATTCCCATAAGTGCATCCGCGTGCGCGACCTCGGCGCGTGCCCCCTCAAGGGCATCGACGAGCGAGGAAAGATGATCGGGGAAAAAGATGTCGTCGTCGTCCAGGAACGCGATGTATTTGCCGGCCGCGCGCTCGATGCCCGAGTTGAGCGCGGCTCCGTGCCCGCCATTCGCGTCACGTCTGACGAGCGTCGCGCCGAAACGCTCTGCAATGTCCGAGATATCCTCGCCTGCATCGTTGACGACGACGATCTCGACCGCGGGATAATCTTGGCGTTTGATGCTCTCGAGTGCGCGTGGCAGGAGCGTTCGCCGATTGTAGGTCGGTGCGATCACGCTCACGAGCGGAGCGCGCTCCCGAACGGCGGCCCGACTTCTGCTCCCCTTCGACTTCGCCTGACCTGAGCGTAGCGTAAGCGGAGTCGAAGGGCTCAGGGTAACAGGATGTGGCGAACCGCCGGCGAGTGCGCGGAGCGTTGCAGCGAGAATTGAATCCCGGTTCCAACCGTCATAGGGCGCGACGTTGGCGACGAACTCGTGCGCACCCGATGTCCGCGCGACCGCCAGCGGAACGCCAAAGCGTGCCAGTGCAATTGCAGTCCCGGGTTGATCGTCGCTCGTATCAACGATCGCTGCGGCCGAACGAAGCAGTGGTTCTGCTTGTTCAACCGTCACGCGATGGATCGTATCCGGAATCTTTCCGCCCTTGCAGACGACGTAAACCGGAAGATGCAGCTCTTCGAGCGCGCACAACGTGATCGCGATCTCGTCCGCGCTCCGATTGCCCGCCCAAATGACGACGTGATCGGCATCTTGCGCGGGTGCCGCAGGTTCAGGGATCGTTATATCACCTTGCACGACTTCCGTGCGCGACAGGTGCCAACGTCCGAACACGAACGCGAGACGGGTGTAGGCAGCTTCCGAAATGATGACCGCGCTATCGGCCAAACACCAGAGCGCGCGCGCGTGCGCGAAAGCGTCGCCATCGATACCGCTCAGCTCGGGTTGACGCTTTCCATCGACGACGACCGCGCCCATTGCGATTGCGCCGCAGAGACCCCGGCGATCGTCGAACGTTTTCGCAGATGACAAGAGCTTTGCAGCCCAACTGCGCACGAAACGGTTCGGATCTTCGTCGAGAAACATCGCGACGCCAAAGCTCTCTCCGCGCGCACGCCGGCGCACACCCTCGAGAACCGCTTCGAGAAACGCTGACTCGTCGGCGGCAATGATGTTCCCGCTCGCCTGCGCGCTCTTCGCCCAGCGCTTGGCGCGCTCTCCGAATGCTTTGATCACGGCAGCGGACGCGGCGGCTCGAAACGAATCGCGGGCGTTCCCCAGCGCGGCGTCATGTCCACACCGCGGTGCTGATCGATCATCTGCTGCCGCATCGTATCGATCTGCGGACGATCGACGAGCGGATGCAGCTCGACGATCCGCGCGTACGCACTTCCAAAGCGTGCTGCGAGCGTGACGACCGTGTTCGTCGCATCGGTGCGCACCGAATAGATTCCGGTTACGTACGGGACGTATTGCACGTCGTAGTGTTCCGCAATGCGGATCCACAACTCCCAATCCTCGGCAAAATCCACGGACTCTTCGAATCCGCCTAAATCCTCGAGAACGGAACGACGCATGAGCATCGACATCGGGGCAATCGGATCGCGCACATAGATATCCGAACGATCGATATGACGCGCCAGCGCGACGCGATAGCCGTAAACGGCGTAGTCCGAAAAGGGCGTCAGCTCGAGATAGCAGGTAATGGCGTGCGAATTTGCGGCCGCCCCTCCGATCCGCTCCATTGCATCGACCAAACGCGAGACGTGATCGGGAAAGATCATGTCATCGTCATCCAACAAGCCGACGTAGGTTCCACGCGCGGCGCGAAGGCCGACGTTCGCCGACGGAGTCGTACCAAGATTTTTCTCGTTGACGACCAGGCGGGCGAATGGAAACCGCGCCACGACGTCGTCGACCGCCTCGCCCGCATCGTTCACGACGACGGCCTCGATGTCGCGATAGGTTTGTGATGCGATGCTCTCGAGCGCCCGTTCGAGAAAGCGCGGACGATTATACGTGCGGACGATGAGCGACGTCAGCGGGCCGTTCGTGCGAAGTTCCGGCGCACGCAGCAGAGCCGGCGGCGATTGCACGGCCACCGTCGTAGGCGAGCGCCCGAGCGCGACCTGCACGCTTTCACGAATGCTGCGGCGCATCCACGGCACGTATCCACTTACGCCCGGGACGTATTCGTGCGCGCCGTTGGGCATAGGCGTCGCGACACGATGTCCGAGGCGCGTCAACTCGATGGCGTCGTGCGGATCGGAGAGCGACGCATCGATGACAACGGCTGCATCCGCAAGAACCTCGCCGGCGGCCTGCGGCCGGCGAACATCGAGTTCCGGATCGCGAAACGTTCCGCTCTTGCAAATCACGACGAGCGGCCGATGGAAGTCCAGAAGCCCGTAGACGAGCAAGCCGAGGTGCGAGGTTTGCAGCTCCGGCGCCCACAGAACGATTTTCTCGGCATCGCTCTTCGGACCGGGCAAGGTCAAGGGTTTGCGCGATACGACTCTTCGTACTTCCGCCGGCTCGATTCCCAGCGTGCGCGTTATGCGCGTCGCTTCGGACCAGCTTCGCACGACGAGCACGTCGGCCATGCGCGCAAAATCGCGCAAGGTATCAAAAGCGCGCGGATCGACCGTCGTCATCTGCGCCATCGGTTTCCCGTCGAAGACGGCACGATGATTCGCGATCTCTTCGAACATCTGCATCCGGTCATCACGGTACTTGTGTTTGTTGAGCACTGTTGCCGAAAGTGCCCAGGCGAGCGAAGAGCGCGATTCGTCGAGCGCGATCGCGGCCAATACGGGTTCGCCGCGCTTTTTCGTTTCGATTGCGGTTAAAAATGCAGAAGACGCGCCGCTGGGATCGACGATGATGAGTTGATCGTCCATCTCGTCGAAACGGCGCGCCCAAGCTCGTGCTTCATCGCCGAAGGCTAGGATCGCCACGCGCGACCCTTTCGCTCTGCCGTTAGGCGCGCGCCTCTACGGACGTGGATCGTGCTGAGGCTAGCGGGATTCGTGTCGTGCTGCTCGTGCTGTGACACGTTCCGCTACCGGTAAATGCCGATGAGCTGAACGCGCGCACTAGAACGCATTCGTGTTGTCGGCACCGCGGATCAGTTCCAGACCGGATTATCGGATCTCTAGCCCCGCTTCACGTTTTCCCTAGTAGAGGGGCGCTAGCCATGCATTCGGCCATTGAACCGAACCTTCGCTGATCCAAGAACTGCCGTTCCATTGCATGAACGTCGTCGTAGACGTTCCGTCGTAGACACCCACGAACCCAGGCGCGGCTTCGCCCGGCACGAATCGCGCTTGCGCCGCCGGAAAAGTGTAGGTGCCGGTCTGAGCGAGGCTCACCGGCGGTACGTGTGCGTAGTACTCTTTCATGGCGGTTCCGTTCACAACCAGCACATCGCCCGACAAATTGTCATAGCGAATGCTGACCGGGTTCGAATTCGAACTGCTGATATAGAGGCAATCTTTGCTTCCGATTCCGACCGTGGGATCGAACTCGCACAACGAGTATTGGGGCGCCGAGGCGTCAAAGCCGCGGAAGAAAATATAATTCCAGCCTGCGCCGGAGGGCTGAAGAGTGTACACGGTTCCGCTGGTAAACGCGGTGATCGTCGGATACGCATTGCCGTTCGTGCGATCGACGCCGTATAGCAGATTATTCGAACCGCTTGAGTAGTAAAGCGCGTATTGTCCGGGTCCGCCCTCACCTGCGATCCGCGTCGACGTCGTTGCCGCGAATGAGAACTGGTACGATCCTTGGTAAACCGTATTAGCGCTCGTAGCGAGGAATTGATCGGCTTGACCGTTCCCGGAGTTGTTCGAGTTATTCGTTATGACGAAGAAGCGGCCAACGGCGTCCGGCGATGTAAAGAGATTGATCGGCGTTTCGTTGCTGCCCAGCGTGTAGGTCGAGGTAATCGTGAAAGCAGCTTGAGGAACGCCGCCGGCGACATAGAAAACGGGATTGCCGGACCCCATCATATCGATGTTATTTCCGTCGATGATGATGATATTGCGATTCGAACCCGACGAATCGCCGGTAGTGCCCAATAAGGCTGGGCTGCTGAGCGACGGATAGACCGAGAAACTGTTGCAGCTCGCAATAGCCGGAACGCTCTCTTGGACATCGTACGCGTTCAGCACCGGGTTACCGGGCGTCATCGCAACAGCGATGTACGTGCCGACGGTTAATTGCGAGAATGCCGGGCTCGCGATCGAGCCGAGTTGGAAGCCGGCGGCTCCATTACTACCGGAGCCGAAATACGCCGGAAGATTGTACGTCGCGCCGTACAACACGCCTGAGCCCTCGGGGCCTCCCTCGTACACGAACAGCTGGTACAGCGATGTGTCGTAGATCGTATTATGATCCGCGGAAGAGACGCCGTACGTCGAGCTCTCGTAGAGGTCAACCGCGCCCAGCCCAACGCCGTTCCCCGCACTAACGTAACCCGTGAGCGGATTCGCTAATGGGCCGACGATCTCGTTGGCGTCGGCGTCGAATGCGTAGATTGGGGCGTAGGCGCTCGAGCCCGTCGTCGTCGTGCAATTGTTCGGCACTGCGATGAAAACGTACTGAGCGATTCCTGCGACATCGGCGTAGAGGTAGTTGCCGTACGGCGCTGCTCCATTGGCATAAATCGTCTGTGGCGCCGGGCTCAGATAAAGATTCGTCCCGAGCCAATTACCGTTCGCGCTTGGGCCATCGTAGAGATTCGTATAGAGCGTGTACGTTCCGACGGGAAGACTCGTCGAGCACTGATAGATTGAGTATAAATCGGTGCATTGTGACAGATTGATCGTTGTTGTAAACACGCCGGCGCCGTTGTAGACGGCGCTAATCGCGATGCTTGATGTGGAGGGACTGATGAAGGCCGGGGCGCGTTTGCTCGCAGCTTGCGGACGAACCTTATTATTGATGCGCCGCCCGTTCATCGGCGTTTTCTGAGCGACCGCGATGCTTACCGTCACCTTCGCGCCATTTGTAAGGCTCGATGGGCCTGAGCCGCCGCCGCTGGGCGGCGCGGAACCTACAGAATGCCCTCCGCCGGAACATCCTGCGATGAACATCATTCCGGCTGCGGACAGCGCTGCGGCCCGGGCGTTCCTCATGTCACTCTACTAGTAGAGCGGTGCCACCCAGGCGTTCGGCCACTGGATAGAACCTTCGCTTGCCCACGCACTTCCGTTCCACTGCAAGAACGTCGTCGTATAGGGCGATACCGACGAATAAACTCCGATAAATCCAGCCGTCGCCTCTCCAGGAGTAAATCGCTGCTCCGCATTCGGGAAGCCCGTGTATAGCGTAGCGGAAGTAAAGCTCGAAGGCGTTACGTTGGCGGGATCTCCGTATATGGAAGTTCCCTCGACTGACATTATCTGTCCCGTAAACGTTTCATATCGCACGGCGCCTTGATTCGTGTTCGAGCCGCCAGCCGGGACACAATGGTTCGAACCGAAACCCGATTGGGCATCGAAGACGCACAACTGATATGTGGATGCATATGCGTTATAACCCCGGAAAAAGATGTTGTCGACGGTGGGCCCAGCCGGCGACAGCTCGAAAATCGTACTTCCGCTGGTGAAAGCCGTAATCGTCGGATACTGATTCCCGTTCGTGCGGTCGACTCCGTACAACAGATTCGAACCGCTTGGATTGGTGTAGTAGAGCGCGTAGATGTTGTTTGCGCCCGTGCCTGCGATGCGCAATAAGTTTGTGGCCGGAAATTGGAACGAATACGATCCCGAATAGACCGTGGCGCCGTTCGTGGCGAGGAACTGATCGGCTTGACCATTCCCGGAATTATTCGAGTTGTTCGTTATCACGAAGAACCGGCCGGTAACGTCCGGTGACTCGAAGAGATTGATCGGCGTCTCATTGCTGCCCAGCGTGTAGGTCCCCGTAATTGGGAAGGCCACTTGAGGCACGCTGCCGGTCAGGTAGATGACGGGATTGCCCGACCCGGTCATGACGATGTTCTGTCCGTCAACGATGAGGATGTCGCGATACTGACCCGACGAATCCTCGAGAGAACCCAGGAGCGATGGGCTACTGAGTGACGGGTAGAGCGAAATACTATTGCAGGTCTCGATGGCCGGAACGCTCTCTTCGATGTCGTACGCGTTCAGCGTCGGACTTCCGGGCGTCATCGCGACCGCGATGTACGTACCGACTGTTATTGTCGAAGACGCGGGGCTCGCGATTGACCCAAGCTGGAAGCCGGCGCCTCCGTTGCTGCCTGAACCAAAATAAGCCGTAATATTGTAGGTAGAGCCGTACAGGGTGCCCGCGCCCTCGGGTCCAGCCTCATTGATAAACAGCTGGTACAAGGACGTGTCGTAAATCGTGTTATGGTCCGCTGCGAACAAGCCGTACGTTGACGCTTCGTAAAGGTCGACCGCCCCCAGCCCTGCGCCGTTCACAGCCGCAACGTAACCCGTAATCGGATTTGCCAACGGGCCTACGATCTCGTTGCCGGCCGCATCGACCGCATAGATCGCGGCATAGTTGCCCGAGCCTTGAGTCGTCGTGCAATTCAACGGCGCCGCGACGAAAACGTACTGTGCGATTCCGGCCACATCGGCGTACAGATAATTGCCGTACGGAGAGGCTCCGTTCGCGTAAATCGTTTGTGGGCTTGGACTACTGTACAGATTCGTACCGAGCCAATTGTTGTTCGAATCGAAGAGACTCGTGTAGATCGTGAATGTTCCGACCGGTAAGTTGGTCGAGCACGAATAAACGGCCGAATAATTAGCGCACTGGTTCAGGTAGACGTACGTGTTGAAAACACTTGCGCCGCCGTAGAAAGCGCTAAGCTCGATGCTATATGTCGATGGACTCACGAAGCTCGGAACGCGCTTGCCGGCTATCGCGGGCCTAACCTTGGAGTTGATGTGTCGGCCCTTGAGCGTTTGTTTCTGCGCGAGCGAAATGCTCAGCGTAACTTTTGCACCATTTGCAAGGCTGGACGGACTTCCACTTCCGCCCGAAGGCGGCGCAGATCCAACCGTATGCCCCCCGCCGGAACATCCGGCGATCAACATCAAACCGGCTGCCGAAAGTGCTGAACGACGCGCCCTGTTATCCAAAAATTCCATCTTCCTTGCTGACCAGGTAAGCGGTTCGGGGATGGCCTTGTCTGACCTTGCAACGGTTAACGAAGTGTGAGGTCGCTCAGATGGGGGATGACCTCACAGGAAGCGCCAAAGGCCGTCGACCCAATGAAAGGACGCTCATGAATCCGTCCGACCTCACGGAACGCATCATGTCCCAGGCTCGCGAGCTACAAAACAAAGTCTCGCAAGCTGCCACCCAATCGGCGGAACAGATGAAGCCCTTCATCGAGCAGTCGATGACAACCGCGGGTGAGCTTCAGAAGACCCTCGCGGAGCACGCCTCGAAGTCTGCTGCGTTCAATCAGGAATATGCGAATCAGGCCTTAGGGCATCTCTCAGAACTCATGAAGCTCGGCTCAGAGGCCATGCGCGCAAATGCTGAGCAGGCTCGCGCTATGGCCCAAGACATGGTCGGCCACGCTCGCCGCGCCTACGAGACGACCAGCGCCTTCGAGCAGGGCGCCGCAAAGGACGACTAGCGGCTTTTTGCCGCGACCGGAACCGGCGTCTCGACCGCCGGGGCGTATTTCAAAAACTTCTCAGCTGACTGCGGCCACGAGGCGATAAGCTCGCGCGCCAACGCCGAGTTAGTGGCTGCATGATGCCGCTCCAGCAGGTCGCGCAGGACGCCGGCGTCGGGATCGGACGCATTCATCGTCGTCATTGCCTCGTGCGGTCTGGCGATCAGATCGCTCCCCAGCACGAAGACGGTACCACCGGTCATGCCGCTCGCAAAATTCCGGCCGATCGGTCCCAGAATTGCGACGATGCCCTTCGTCATATACTCGCAAGCGTGATCGCCGGCGCCCTCGGTTACGACGGTCGTGCCGGAGTTGCGCACGGCAAGCCGCTCTCCCGCGGCGCCGCGTACAAACGCTTCGCCGCCGCGCGAGCCGTAGAAACAGGCGTTGCCGATCGCAGGTTCGTGCGGCTCGCCAGGAGAGCGGACGATGATTTTACCGCCTTCCATTCCCTTGCCGACGAAATCGTTGGCATCCCCGTCGAGCTCGAGCGTCAACCCGGTCGTAATGAACGCACCGAAACTTTGGCCGGCCGTTCCACGATAGCGTAGCGTAATCGGGCGCACGTCTTCACCGCTCTTGCGCTGAAGCACGATCGAATGCGCGATGCGCGCGCCGACCGTACGATCCGCCGGCGTCAGCACGAAACGCTCGTTCCTCGCCGAGGCGCGATCGTCGACGTGACCTTCTTCCTGGGCAACGTCGCGCGGCTCAACCATTTGTTCCGGCAGGCGCAGTACTTCCGTCAGATCGACGTCAACGCCGAGATCGAGCGTCGCGTCGGCGACGCGCAACAGATCGGAGCGGCCGTGGATCTCTTCAAGGCTACGTGCACCCAATTTCGATAGGCGGCGCCGAATGTCGTTCGCGATAAACTCGAAGAACGCGATCGCTTCCTCCGGCTTTCCCTTGAACTTCTCGCGAAATTTCGGATCTTGACTGGCGATACCAACCGGACACGTGTTCTTGTGGCACTGTCGTGCGTAGATGCATCCGAGCGCAATCAACAGCGCGGTGCCGAATCCATACAGATCTGCACCGAGCATCGCCGCGACGATCACGTCACGGCCGCTCTTGAATCCGCCGTCGACGCGGAGCTTGACGCGCGAACGAAGACCATTCGCAACGAGTGCATGATGCGTTTCGACTAGACCCAGCTCCCACGGCAAGCCGGCGTGCTTGATCGAAGACAGCGGCGACGCACCCGTGCCACCATCGAAACCGCTGATATGAATGACGTCCGCACGCGCCTTCGCGACGCCGCTTGCAACGACGCCGATTCCTGATTGGCTGACGAGCTTGACCGCAATCTTGGCTTGCGGCGCCGCACGCCGCAAGTCGTAGATCAGCTGTGCTAAGTCTTCGATTGAATAGATATCATGATGCGGGGGCGGTGAGATCAATTGCTGTCCGGGACTCGCGCCGCGCAGGCGCGCAATATCAACGGAAACCTTGAAGCCCGGAATCTGTCCGCCTTCGCCGGGCTTGCTGCCCTGCGCCATCTTGATCTCGAGCTCGTCGGCACTCGCCAAGTATTCGGCGCCGACTCCGAAGCGCGCCGAAGCGACTTGCTTGATCGCACTGCGCGAAGGCCCCCAGAAACGCGACGGTTCTTCTCCGCCTTCACCCGAGTTGCTGCGCGCTCCGATGACGTTCACTCCGGTTGCGATCGTAGCGTGCGCCTCGGGCCCGAGCGCACCGAGTGACATCGCGGCGGTCGTGAACTTTCGCACGATGTCGCCGACACTTTGCGTTTCGTCCAGAGGAACCGCATCACCGATCGATTGCGGCTGGATCAAATCGCGCAGCGCAATCGGCGGACGCGCTTCCATTTCGTCCGACAGCTTTTCAAATGCGGCATAATCGCCGTTCATCGCGGCGGCGCGCAAGAACTTGATGACGTTCGGATCGAATCCGCGCCGCACTCCTTCGCGCCGGTAGCGGAACAAACCACGATCTTGCGGCGCAGCGCCCTCGGCAGCAGCACCGCTCCAGGCGCGAATATCTTCTTCCAGCTCGCGTAAACCGATGGTCGGGACGTGCGTGCGCATCCCCGGGAAACACAGGTCGACGACGTCGCGGCCGAGACCAACCGTCTCGAATGTTTGAGCACCGATGTACGAGCGCAACGTGCAGATCCCGAGCTTCGACATCACCTTTAGAACACCGGAACGCACGGCGTCGAGGAATGCGCGACTCGTGCCGCCGTTATGTGCTGCAATACGCAACCCGAGCCACGGACAAACGACGTTTGCGCCGGCCGAGATCACCGAAGCGATCGAATGCGAGTCGCGTCCGAAACCGTCCGCGACCGCTATGCTCGACTGCATGCGCAAGCCTGCGCTCGTCAATGTTTGATGCACGGCTCCAACCGCAAGCACGGCCGGAACCGGCGTCTGCGCATCGCGATCGTCGAGGACGATCAGGCTGGCGCCGTGCCGCACCGCTTCTTCCGCTTCGTGTGCGATCTCACGCAACCGTTCACCGAGACGCGATGCACCGAGTTCCAGTCGAACGACGTGCTGCGCCATCCGCTCGTCGGAGCGCACGAGATCGAATGCGTGCTCGTCGAGCACCGCGTGCTCCAGCATGACCAGCGAACCGAACGACGGAACGTCGCCGTTGGTTGGACCCGAGCCGATCCACGCACGCATGTCGAAAACGAGTCCTTCGCGATACGGATCGATCGGCGGATTCGTAACCTGCGCGAAGCGTTGGCGCAAGTAATAAGCAATTGGCATGCGACGCTCGAGAAACGGCAGTGCTGCATCGTCGCCCATCGAAAAGATCGGCTCGCCTCCGCCGGAAGCGACGACGTCGACGACGTCTTTGATCTCGTCTTTTGCGTACGCAAAGCGAACGAGATCCGCATCGCTCGCCGCCGGCGGCGCCGTGAGTGCCTGTGCACGCGATAAGTCGAACTGCCACGAGCGCACGATCGGGCGGTAATCACCGCGCGCCCGCCGCTCCTCGCGAAACGTCTTGGGCTCGACCAACTCACCGGTCGCAAAACGCACGACGAGCCGTTCACCCGGACCGAGACGGCCACGTTGCACGATTGCGTCGTTGCCGAAATCGACGACGCCCGCTTCGCTCGCGCACAAAACTTTACCGGATTCGGTGCGGCACCAACGAAGCGGACGGAACCCGTTGCGATCGAGCGCAGCGCCGACGATGTCACCGTCGGTGAAGATCATCGCTGCCGGGCCGTCCCACGGCTCGATCGTCGGAACGTGCGCGTCATAATACGCGTGCAAGCGATCGTCGTCTGCATCGATCGCTGGCGCCAGCATGAAGTCGATGGCGACATCAATGCGATGCCCGGATCCGAGCATCATGTCGAGCGTCGTGTCGAAGTCGAGCGAATCGCTCGCGCCGCGAATCGGCTGCATGCCGCGCGCGCGCATCCACGCGCGATTGCCCGTGATCGTGTTGATCTCGCCGTTGTGCGCGATGAGATTGAATGGCTGAACGAGCTTCCACGACGGCGACGTGTTCGTCGAGAAGCGCTGGTGGAAGACCGCGTATCGCGACGTGAACGCGGGGTCGCGTAAATCTTTGAAGTACGAGCCAAGCTCGTTGCTCGAGAGCAAGCCCTTGTAGATGACGCTGTCGGGCGATGCGCTGACGAGCGCTGCTCCGCCGCCGGTATCGCGCAGCGTACGAATGAGGTTGCGACGCACCTGACGCATGCGCTCGCGAACATTGCCGGGACCCATGTCGACGAGCAGCTGCTCGTAGAGCGGACGAGTTGCGCGCGCGTGCTCGCCGAGCACCTCGGGATCAACCTTCGGGCGCCGCCAGAGCAGCGGCTTCACGTCAGTGGCGAAGACGGCGGCCTCGATCTGGCCGCGCAGTCCGGTCGCTTCTTCAGGATCGTGCGGCAAAAAGAGCGCGATCGCGGCCAGGTGACGCTCGGGAACGCGCCGGCTCATGGGCGGCAGCTCGCGGATCAACAGACTGCGCGGCGTCTCGATCAGCAGACCAGCGCCGTCACCGGTCCGGCCGTCCGAGGCTCGCGCGCCGCGGTGGACCATGCAGCCGACAGCCTCGAGCGCGAGGCGCACGATTTCGTGAGATGCGGTGTGCGAAAGGTCGGCGATGAATCCGACGCCGCAGGCGTCGTGTTCGCGCGCCGGTCCCTCTTCAAGATCTGTCAGGGCGCGCATGTGTAAGTTTCGACTTTAGGCCAAGCCGGCTATAGGGTCAATCGACAATTGTCGAATTTGTATACATTTTAACGTAACGCGCTGGCCCGGCGCTACGACTTAGCCCCGAAGGCCGAGCGCCACCATCATCTGATAACCAACCTCGAGGGCCCGCTCGTCGATGTCGAAGCGCGCCGAGTGGTGCGGGAAGGCCGTCCGTTCGTCGCCGCGCGCGCCGACAATGAAGTACGCCCCCGGCCGCTGCTCTTGCATGAACGACATGTCTTCGGCCCAGCTGACAAGGTCGTGCTCGATGACGTTCTCGGCGCCGAGCGTCTTGCGGCCAACCCCGCGCACGACGTCGTTCATTGCCTTGTCATTTACCGTCGGGGGATAGTTAAAGCGATAATCCATCGATGGCTGCACGCGCATTGCGTCACCAACGCCTTTGGCAATGCGCTCGATGCGCTCGGGCATGCTCTTGCGGATCTCCGGATCGAAGGTTCGCACCGTTCCGCGTAACATGACTTCATCGGGAATCACGTTGAACGTCGTCCCGGCTTCGATGTGCCCGACGGTTACGACCACGGCATCTTTCGGAGCGATCTCGCGGCTCACCAGCGTCTGGACCATCGTGATGAAGTAACCGGCCGCCGCGATCGGATCGTGCGTGGTCTGCGGCATTCCGCCGTGGCCGCCTTTTCCGCGGATATGCAGCGTAAATTCGTCGGCCGACGCAAAAAACGCACCATCGCGCACGCCGATTTTTCCGACGTCGAGTCCGGTATACAAATGAAGCGCGAACGTTCGGTCGACGTGCGGATTCTCGAGTGCTCCATCGTCGATCATCAGCTTGTTACCGGCTGCGCCTTCTTCACCGGGCTGAAAACAAAAGACGAGCGTCCCCGGAACCTCGGCGCGACGCTCGGCCAGCGTCTTGGCAGCGTTGAGCAAGATCGACATGTGTCCGTCGTGCCCACACGCGTGCATTTTGCCGACGTTCTTCGAGCGATACGGCGCCTCGCCGAGCTCGGTAACCGGAAGTGCGTCGATATCGGCACGCAGCAGCGTCACCGGACCAGGTTTGCCGCCCTTGAGCGTCCCTAGTAGTCCGGTCTTTCCGATTCCCGTCCGCAGATCGTCAAGACGCATCTTACGAAGATGCTCCTCGAGATATTTTGCGGTGTCGTGTTCCACGAGCGAGAGCTCGGGATACATGTGGAGATGCCGGCGGACCTGGACGAGTTCTTCGGAGACTTGCGGACGATCGAGCAGCATGCCATCCTCATTTGTCATCCCGAGCGTAGCGCCCCGCAGGGGGTCGGTGCGGGGGGTACGACACGTCTATAGAAGGGAGCCGCCGGGAATGAAAGGCCAGAATCTGAGGGAGGTTGGATGGCGCGAGCGCTGAGGCCGCAGACGGGTTCCGGCGCGACGACGTTCGAGCGCTTCGGACTGTCGGACGAACAGTTGATCACGATCTTGCGCAACATGTTGATGCAGCGGATTGTTGACAATCGCGGCTTTCAACTCAACCGGCAAGGCAAGGTGCCGTTCGCGCTGGGCAGTGAGGGACACGAAGCGGTCCAAGCCGGCGCTGCGTTGGCATTTACGCGCGGTAAAGACATTTTCGTTCCGTATTATCGCGATCTCGGTCTCGTCCTCGGCATCGGCTATCCCATTCTCGATTTGCTGCTTTCCATGTTTGCGCGCGGTGCGGATCGTTCGGGCGGACGCCAGTTCCCGAATCATTTCGGAAATCACGATCTCGGGATCATGAACATCTCCTCGATTATCTCGGCACACATTCCGCATGCCGTCGGAGCGGCCTACGCGTTCACGTATCGCGGTGAAACGGGACGCGCAGTGCTCGTGACGTTTGGCGAAGGTGGAACGAGTGAAGGCGAATGGCACGAATCGATCAACTTCGCGTCGATCCACAACTTGCCGATTGTCTTTCTCTGCCAGAACAACGGGATTGCGATTTCGGTCCCGCAGTCGCAGCAGATGCACGTCAAAGACGTGGCGCAAAAAGCCGTCGCGTACGGCATCCCGGGCGAAACTTTCGACGGAATGGATCCGCTGATCAGCTATGACGCCGTCAAGCGCGCGCTCGACCGCGCGCGGACCGGCGGCGGCCCGACGCTACTCGAAGCCAAATGCGCGCGCTTTCTCTCGCACTCGACCGATGACGACGATCGTACCTATCGTTCGCGCGAGATCGTGCAAGAGCTGCGCAAGCGCGATCCCATCGCGACCTACGAAGCCATCTTGCTCGCAAACCGAGTCGTCGATGAAGCGAAGATCGAGTCGTTACGTCGCGAGATTCTCGAGGAAACGAACGATGCGACCGACCGGGCCGAAGCGATGCCGCTTCCAGAGCCCTCGGATCTCTACAAGCAAGTGTACGCGGGAGACTACGAGCCGTGGCAATAGCAACGCAAACGCGCGAGATGAATAACGTTGAAGCCGTGCGCGAAGCGCTGCACGACGCTTTGGTGAACGACGAGCGCGTCCTCATTATGGGCGAAGACGTCGGCGCGCGCGGCAACGTCTTTCTGATCACCAAAGGCTTCCTTGAAGAGTTCGGTCCGAAGCGCATCATCGATACACCGCTGGCCGAAGCCTCAATCGTCGGCGTTGCGATCGGCATGGCAATGGAAGGATTGCGCCCCATCGCCGAGATTCAATTCGCCGACTTCATCTACCCGGCGTTCAATCAGATCGTTGGTGAGGCTGCGAAGACGCGCTACCGCAGTAATGGCGACTACACGTGTCCGCTCGTGATCCGCACGCCTTACGGCGGCGGCGTCCGCGGCGCGCTCTCGCACTCCGTCTCGATCGAAGCGCTGTTCTATCACGTCCCCGGCCTGAAAATTCTCGCGCCCTCGACGCCGGCCGACATCAAAGGTCTGCTGACCGCAGCGATCGAGGACCCCGATCCGGTGCTGTTCCTCGAACACAAGAAGACGTATCGCCTCGTCAAGGGTCCGGTCCCTGAAGGCCACTTCGTTCTACCGATCGGCAAGGCCGACGTTAAGAAGGAAGGCTCGCAACTGACGGTCGTCTCGTACGGACTGTACGTGCATCAGGCCCTCGACGCGGCGCGTCAGCTCGAAACCGAAGACGTATCGGTCGAGGTGATCGACCTGCGTTCGATCCGGCCTATGGATCGCGAAACGATTTTGGAGAGCGTACGGAAGACGCGCAAGCTTCTCATCATTCACGAGGACAACAAGTTCGGCGGCATCGGCGCCGAGATCGCGGCGATGGTCGCCGAAGAGGCACTCTTCGATTTGGACGCGCCGATCAAACGTCTGTGCGGTCCCGACGTTCCTGCAATGGGCTACGCGATCACGCTCGAAGAGGAGTTCATGATCTCACCCGAACGGATGCGTGAAGCGATGCGAGAACTCGTGAACTTCTGATGCCGACGACGATCAAGATGCCTCAGCTCGGTGAGACCGTTACGGAAGGCACGGTTGCGCAATGGCTCAAGAAGCCCGGCGACCGCATCGAAAAATACGAAGCGTTCGTCGAAGTCTCGACCGACAAAGTCAACGCTGAAGTCCCCGCGCCCGTGAGCGGCATCCTGCGCGAGATCATCGTTCAAGAGGGTGAGACCGTTCCGACCGGGGCGGCAATCGCCGTCATCGAGGAAGCCGGCGCACCCGCGAATGCGGAGCCGGTCGCGGATGCGATCATGGCAGCGCCCGCGGCTGCCGTTCACACCGCCGCTGCTCCGGCCGCAAGCGCATCGAAGACGAACGGCGTTTCGCGTGCCGATACGTCCCTGCGTGGCGTCTCGCCGGCAGTGCGCAAACTCGCGCGCGAACACAACGTCGACGTGACGCGCATCCGCGGAACCGGCGCGAACGGACGCATCACGGCGCAAGATATATTGGAAGCCTCGCGTGGCGGCGCCGCGGCGTCAGCTGCGCCGGCGCGTACGCAAGCAGTCCCCAGCGACGGTCGCTCCTCCTACACGAATCCAATTCCGGGAACGACGATCCCGCTGACGCAGGCGCGCAAGATCATCGCGCAGCGCATGGTCGAGTCGCGCCATACAGCGCCGCATGCGTGGACGATGGTCGAGGTCGACGTTTCGAATCTGTGGACGTGGCGCACGCGCGAGAAGGACGCGTTCGAGCGTGAGAACGGTCAAAAGCTCACGCTGTTGCCCTTCTTCATGCGCGCCGTCGTTGGATCGCTCGCGGCCTATCCGCTGATGAATGCCTCCTTCGCCGACACCGGCATCAAGATCCACAAAGACATCAACGTCTCGATCGCGGTCGCGCTCCCCGACAATTTGATTCTTCCGGTCGTACGCAATGCCGACAAACTTTCGGTCAAAGGTCTCGCCGTTGCGGCCGGTACGTTAATCGATCGCGCTCGGCGCGGTCAGCTCGGTGCCGACGATCTCGCGGGCGGGACGTTCACCGTCAACAACACCGGAGCAAACGGGTCGATCATGTCGGCGCCGATTCTTCCAACCGGACAAGCCGGCATCATCACGATGGAGGCGGTCGTAAAGCGTCCGGTCGTCGTGACCGGCGACGCCATTGCAATCCGTTCGATCATGAACGTCTGCTTGTCGCTCGATCATCGCGTCGTCGACGGCGGCATCGCCAGCGCATTTCTTTCCGACGTCAAGAAGCGGCTCGAAGCGATGGGTCCGGCCGGCACGCTCTAAACTCGGTGCAAGTCCGCAAATCGTTCCATTTCGAAGCCGCGCACGTTCTCCCGCATCATCCCGGCAAATGTTCGCGTTTGCACGGGCATTCGTATCGTCTCGAAGTTGCCGTCAACGGTTCGATTCAAAGTGACGGGCCGAGCCAAGGCATGGTGATCGACTTCGATGAGATCGACAACGTCGTGCAAGTCACGATCATCGATCAATTGGATCACGTTTCGCTAAACGAGCTCATGCCGAATCCCACGAGCGAAAACATCATTATGTGGATTTGGCGCCGCCTCGATCCGTCACTCGACGGACTCACCGAGCTGGTACTCTGGGAAACCGCGACTGCGTGTGCCGTTTTCCGAAGGGGCGATCTCTAATGCTGCAGATGGTCGAGATCTTCTACAGCTTGCAAGGCGAAGGCAGTTATGCTGGAACGCCGGCCGTATTTGTGCGTCTCGCAGGCTGCAATCTTTCCTGCGGTTTCTGCGACACTGATTACGCGCTCAGGTTCCTCTCATCGGTCGATGACGTCGTCGGCCGCGTGCGAGAAATTGGCGGAGATTGTCCGATGGTGGTGATCACCGGTGGCGAGCCGTTTGCGCAGCGCGAGACGCTTGCGCTGATTTCAGCACTGCGGACCGCCGGAAAACGCGTCCACGTTGAATCGAACGGTACGATTCCGGTCGACGCCGATCTTCCATCCGATGTCTGGTTGACTGTCTCGCCGAAAGAGCGGCTCGACTCCGGTATGGCGCGGCGCGCAAACGAAGCGAAACTGATCGTCGACCGTCGCGTGCCGCGCGAATGGACGGAACAGTTTGCCTCAGAGACGCCGATCTTTCTCCAGCCCGAAGGCAACAAGCCCGAGAATGTCGAGCTTGCGGTCGAAGCGGCTAAAGCGGAGCCGAATCTTTTCCGGCTATCGCTCCAGACGCACAAGTTCATCGGCATTCGTTGATCCTCGTCGTTTGTGCCGTTGCGCAAGAGCTGCGGCACTGGAAGCCCCGCGACCATGTCGAGATGCTCGTAACGGGTATTGGTCCGGTTGAGGCTGCGGCTGCAACATCACGCGCGCTCGCAACTTCGGCGCCGAGCATCGTGATCAACGCCGGCATCGGTGGTGGTTTTCGCGGACGGGCCGCAGTCGGCGACGCATTTGCAATCGAGACCGATCATCTCGCCGAGCTCGGACTCGAAGACGGTAGCCCGCTGCCGCCCTTACCCGGCGGCGTACGCCTCGTAGAAAAAACGGACAGCGCCGAAGATCTTGTCGAGGCGTGCGCCCGCGTCGGTGCACGCATCGGAAGCGCGATCACGGTCTCAACGATTACAACGAGTGACGCCCGTGCCGAGGGTCTGGCACAGCGATTCGAAGCCGAGGTTGAAGCGATGGAAGGTTTTGCAGTGTTGCGCTCTGCAGCGGTGGCCGGAATACCTGCCCTCGAGTTGCGGGGCGTCTCGAATCTCGTCGGCGCGCGCGAGCGCGCGGGCTGGGACTTCGATGCAGGTGCGCGTGCCGTCGCGATGCTGCTGGATCGCTTCCTGGATACGTTTGTAGAAAAATGAGTTATTCACTCGCGTACACGCCTTGTCCCAACGACACGTACATCTTCGCGGCCCTTACCAACGGCTTGCTGAAAGACGCTCCGAAGGTCGACGCCGTTCTAGATGACGTCGAAGGCCTGAACGCGGCCGCGCGACGCGGTGCGTACGCGCTTACCAAAGTCAGCTACGGTGCCATTCCGTATCTGCTCGACCGCTATCGTATCTTGCGCGCGGGTGGCGCACTCGGTCGCGGCTGCGGCCCACTCTTGATTGCAAAACCGCGCGCGGACGGCAGCGTGCCGACGCTCGAGGAGCTTTCGCCCGACGCGGTAATCGCAATCCCGGGCATTCTGACGACCGCATTCTTGCTCGTGCGGCTTGCGCTCGAGCGCACTCCGCAAATCGCGGAGATGCGCTTCGATAAAATCGTTGACGCCGTCGCGAAAGGCGAAGTCGACGCCGGCCTCATCATCCACGAATCACGATTTACGTATCAAGTGCGTGGGCTACGCTCGATCGTCGATCTCGGCGAATGGTGGGAAGGAAAAACGCGAACCCCGATACCGCTCGGCGCAATTCTGGCGCGACGCGATCTCGGCGACCACGAGGCGCTTGAAGTCGATGAGGCCGTGCGCCGCAGCTTACAGTTCGCGCGGAAGCGCGAGGACGCGATCATCGACTACGTGCGGGCGCACGCAACCGAAATGTCCGATGACGTCATGCGCAAGCACATCGGACTCTACGTCAACGACTTCAGCGACGACGTCGGTAACGAGGGCCGGGCGGCTGTCGATACCCTCTTTGCGCGCGCTTCATCGGCGGGCTTGATCCCGACGGACGTAAAGCCCGAATTCGTCGGATGAACCGGCGCGGATTCCTCGCAGCGTCGGCGGCAGCCGCGCTCGCCCCGCGGGCAGCCGCGGCACAATCGCACCTACAGGTCGTGCTCGGCGACGACGCCCTTCTGAACGGCGTCTGGCATGAGATCGGCAATCGATGCGTCGGCATTGTTACCAACCAAACCGGTGTTACGTCGAATCACGGAACGATCGTCGACGCCTTGCGACGCAATCCACAGGTCTGCGTCAAAGCTCTGTTCGCACCCGAACATGGGTTACGCGGCGACCGGCCGGCCGGCGCCTATGTACCGTCGTATACCGATCCATCAACGGGTCTGCCGGTCTACAGCCTGTACGGCGCGACGCGGCATCCAAGCGCGGCAATGCTTTCCGGCATCGATCTTTTGCTCTTCGACATTCAAGACGTCGGTGCGCGTGCGTACACGTTCATCTCGACGATGGCCTATGTCATGCAAGCGGCCGCACAGCACGGCAAAGAAATCTGGATTCTGGATCGTCCCAATCCGATCGGCGGTACCGTCGTCGAAGGTCCGGTGCTCGAGCCCGAGTACAAATCGTTCATCGGCCTCTACCCGATCGCGATGCGGCACGGCATGACGGTCGGCGAGCTGGCGCAGATGTTCAATGGCGCCTTCGGAATTCACGCAAAGCTGCGCGTCATTCCGATGCGCGGTTGGCAGCGTACGATGCTTTGGGATGCGACGAAGCTCCCGTGGATTCAGAGTTCGCCGAACATTCCGTCGTGGAACACGACGCTGCTGTATCCGTGCACCGGTCTCGTCGCTTCGGCCGGCCTGAACAATGCGACCGGAACGCCAAAACCGTTTCAATACGCCGGCGCCTATAAACTCGACGCACAACGTTATGCCGACGCGATGAATGCACGCCATCTGCCTGGCGTCAGTTTTCAGGGCGTCGTTTGGGTGCCGGCCTCCGGATTTTGGGCGGGGAAGCAGCTCACCGGAGTAGCTCTCGGAGTCACCGATCCGCACGCGTTTCTCGCCGTGCGCACTGCCGTCGAGCTACTCGTCACTGCACATCAGATCGCACCGAACATCATCTCGATTCAAAGCAGGACCGGCATCGATCGCGATTGGGGCACGGATTCGCTTCGCGAAGGCTTGCTCGCCGGGAAATCTGCCGATGACATCATCGCGGGATGGCAGCCGCGACTCGCCCAGTTCGAAACGCTCCGCGCGAAGTACTTACTGTATTAGTAAATAACGCGTTTGTCGCGTTCGGTTTTGATTCGCAGCTGATTCAGCTGAAAGTAGTGCGCGAAGCGCTGGATCTCGTCCATCGTGCCTTCGCTTATGTCGACGAACTGTATGCCGTGGACGAACAACGCGCGCGGAAGATTGAAGAACGTAATCAGAGATTTTCCGCGGACGTGCATCTCGCTGAATTTGCGCGGTGGCTTCTTAACACGCTTCTTGCGAGGCCCAAAGGGCGTATCCTCAGAGACTTCTTTCCACTCCGGAAAATGCTCGAGAAAATCGCACGGCAGCGTAAAGTGCAAAAGCAGCTCTTGCTCGCGAACTAAATCCTCATCGAGCAGAACGCGCAAACCGCCGGCGGAAAGATCGTTCGCCATCGCGCGGCGTTCGCCAGGACGTCCAACAACTTCGTAATACACCGGAAACTCAACTTCGGCGCGAAACGCAGTACGTTTATTGTTGGGACCGCCTGCGGCCGCTGGTCCGCCGCCGCGCGCTACTGTCGCCGCGCTTTCAGCCGAGCCACCAGCCGTACGCTTTCTCTCGCCACCAAACCTGAACATCGGAGTTCTCGCTTTCCAGGACTATCCGCGCAGCCCTCCGTAAGGGGGCGCGTGAGCGTGCTCGCCGAGCGATTAATTAACGCACTGGGGGCGGACGCCGTCCACACCGAGCCGGAAGATTTGGCCGTCTATTCGTTTGACGCGTATAGCGAGGACCGGCTCCCCAGTGCCGCAGTCGTTCCAAAAGATGTGCGTGAGGTCACGCAAGTCGTCCGGATCGCAGCTGAATGCGGTGAGCCGATCGTTGCGCGCGGCGCGGGAACCGGCTTGTGCGGCGGCGCCGTGCCGACACACGGCGGCATCGTCGTGTCGTTCGCCCGAATGAATCGCATTCTCGAAATTGATACACGCAATCGACGCGCGAAAGTCGAACCCGGGCTCATCAATCTCGATCTTTCGCGCGCAACCGCTCGCGACGGACTGTTTTATGCACCGGATCCCGCGAGTCAGAAAGTCTCTTCTCTCGGCGGAAACATCGCAACGAACGCCGGCGGCCCGCATTGCCTCTCGTACGGCACGACGACCAATCATGTGGTCGGGCTCGAATACGTCGATAGCCGCGGTGAAGTCGTAACCGTCCACCAGGACGATCCGGGCTACGATCTCGCCGGCGTCTTGGTGGGCAGCGAAGGTACTCTGGGAATCGTGACGTCGATCGACGTGCGCCTGACGCGTCTGCCTGAGGCGGTTCGCGTTTGCGTTGCGACGTTCGGCGACGTCGAGAGCGCAAGTGAGGCCGTTTCGCAAGTAATCGGGGCCGGAATCGTCCCGATTGCCCTGGAGATCATGGACAAAGTCATCACCGGCGCCGTCGAAGCCGCTTTTAAGGCCGGCTATCCCCAAGACGCCGGAGCGGTGCTGCTCGTCGAGATCGCCGGCCTGGCCGATGACATGGACGCGAGCGAAGCTGCCATCGCCAAGGTCGTGCGAGCCTGTGGTGCACTTTCCTGGCGCGCGGCGCGCAGCCAAGCCGAGCGCGACCTGCTGTGGGCCGCTCGCAAGGGCGCTGCCGGCGCGATCGGACGTCTCGCGCCCAACTACTACATTCAAGACTGCGTCGTACCGCGCACGAAGCTGCCGGTGGTCATGCGTAAGGTCGAAGAGATCGTACGCGATCATCAGCTCCAGGTCGGCAACGTCTTTCACGCCGGCGACGGTAACTTGCACCCGCTGTTGCTGTTCGATCGCAGCCGTCCGCGCGATATTCAGGCCGTAATCGAAGCCGGCAGCCAGATACTACAAACGTGCATCGACCACGGCGGCACGATCTCGGGCGAGCACGGCATCGGCTATGAGAAGCGCGAGTCGCTTGGGTTGCTCTTCTCCGCGGACGACCTCGCGACGATGGGGCGCGTCCGCGACGTGTTCGATCCAGCGCGACGCTTCAATCCGGACAAGATCTTCCCGAGCAGCGCGTCCTGCAACGAAGTTCGTGCCGCGAGCTAAAGCACGCGCAAACGTCTACGAGATCGACGGACGTCGGCCCACTCGAGTCGTTGAGCCCACGAACGAACAGGAAGTAGCAGATATCCTTCGCGCGGCGGATGCAGCCGGCGATGCGGTCGTTCCGATCGGCGGCGGAACGTTGCTCGGCGTCGGTAATCCACCACGTCACTATGAGATCGCGCTCTCGACGCTACGTCTCGATAGCGTGCATGTCTACGATCATCGCGATCTGACGATCGGCGCCGGCGCCGGCATGACGCTCGGACACTTGGCATCGTTGCTGGCAAAGCACCGTCAGTTCGTGCCGCTCGACGCTCCGCGCGCGGCTGCCGCGACGCTCGGCGGGACGTTGGCCGCCGGTTGGCTCGGACCGCGGCGCGCAACCTACGGTCGTCCGCGCGATCTCTTGATCGGAACCACGACCGCACTCGCCGACGGAACGCTCGCGCACGCAGGCGGCATGGTCGTCAAGAACGTCAGCGGTTACGACATGTCGCGTTTGTACGTATCTTCGCTCGGAACGCTCGGCGTCATCACGCGCGCAAATCTCAAGATTCTTCCGATGCCGGCTGCATTTCGCTTGACGGTCGCCCGGCTTCCCGAAGGCACGCGCGCACGCGCGGCAGCGAACGTACAAGGCCTCGACGTCGAGCCTACGGCTGCGCTTTTGATTGATGGATTTCGCGAAATATTGCCTTTCGAGCTCGGCGCGGAAGGCGCGATTCTGCTGGCCTTCGAGGGTTCTGCCGCGGCGATCGAGCGCGCAACGCGGAGCGTTCGTTCGGCGCTGGGCTCGGCGGGCGTCCCCGAGACGCGCATCATTGACACCGGCGCGCACCAAACGTTCGCGCGCACGATTGATGCGTACGTCGCAAGCGTTGCGGAACGTTCGGTAACGCTGCGCGCGCTCGGTCTGCCGGACGGCGTACTCAAACGCGAGGCTGCGGCACGCGAAGGGATCGCGCCGACAGCTGCACTGCTCGACACGATCGTCGATCTGCGCTGCGGCGACCTCATCGCGCGCGTCTTCGTCGATGGAAAGCTCGATCAACTGGCGGTGCGTGGAACGCTCTCCGATGCGGTCGCCGCGTTACGCGCACGGCTTCCCGATGCGACGGTGCTTGCGCGCGGATTGGCGCTTGAGGGCGACATCGATGCGTGGGGGACGCTGCCTCCCGCAATCGACGTGATGCGCGATCTTAAGGCGCGGTTCGACCCGCGTGCAACGCTGGCGCCGGGCCGCTTTCTCGGCGGAATTTAACCAGCGCAAACGCGACCGCGGAGACGAGCGGAACGAAGCTTACGAGCGAGAGCGCGGGCCCCGGGCCCTCACGCGCGACGATCACTCCGACTCCGGTAACGAGCGCCGAGCCGATTCCGAAAGCGACGCCGTTCATGAGACCAAGCGCCATTCCGAGATTCTGAGGCAGCATCGCTTGCACGAGCGCAACGCCCGGGCCGGTATTTGCCGACAGCAAAATGCTCCCCGCCACAAGTGCCAACAGTCCGAAAGGACCTCCGAAAACAAAGAACCCAAGCAGACACGGCACGGCAGCAACAAGCGTTGCAATCGAGACGAACAATGCACCGAAACGATCGGCCAGCATTCCCCCCGCATACGTTCCAAGCACGCCCACGAGCAAAAACATCGTGACGATCTGACCTGCTTCCACGAGTGAATGTCCACGCGCGACCAGCAAATTGGGCAAGAAAATCATAAATGACGAGTTGACGAGATTGCGTAACGCCGTGCTGACGACCAACAATCCGATGCCGTACGGATCAGCCTTCGGAGCGTCGATATGGAGCGCGGCTTCATGACGGCGCTCGGCGCGCGGGCCGACTTTGCTCATCGCCCAGAACAAGGCTGCTACTGCGAAGATGCCTGGAATCGCAAGCCATACCGTGCCGCCACGCCAGTGCGCGAGCGCGACCGCAGCGAACGCAGGTCCGATCGAATATCCGATTTGCCCGCCGATGACGAAGATCGACATGCCGGTCGATTTGTGCGAACCGCTCAGCATCGACGAATAGCGACCCGCCTCCGGATGCATGAGCGCGGAACCAAATCCGCCGAGGATCACAAGCGCGATCAACAATGCGGGTGAGGTTGCGAGACCCGCGAGCGACACGCCGAGCGTGGTTACGCCGACTGCAGCCGGTAGGAACCACCAACGACCGTAGCGGTCGGAGTATGCGCCGAAGATCGGCTGCACAATCGAGCTGGTGAAATACCAGATGAAACCGACGATGCCCTGAAAGATCGGCGAGAGCCCGTTGTGGCTCGCGACGTAGTACACGATCAGCGGGACGAAGCCGGCGTAAAAGTCGCTGGTCCCGTGACTCGCGGCGATGACCAGTAGGCCGCGACGGTCCCAATCCCGCTTCTTCACGGGGCCGCTTTCGCTGACCGGCGAACCCAAGTCCCCCATGAGCATCTACCGCAACCGCCGGGATGCGGTCGCCCAAAAGCTGGGCGACGAGGCGATTGCCGTCATACCGGCTGCACTTCATCACATTCGCAACAACGACGCCGAGTACGAATACCGGCAAAACTCGGATTTTTACTACCTAACGGGCTTCACGGAGCCCGAGGCGGTCCTCATCATCGCGCCCGGTCGCGAACAGCGCGACACGTTATTTTTGCGACGGCGCGATCGCGAGATGGAGATCTGGACGGGAAAGCGGCTTGGCATCGAAAATGCGCCGGCTGCACTGAACGTTGAGGCGGCCTTCGCCATCGACGAGCTCGATGACAAGTTGGGCGAGATGCTCACCGGCTGGGAGCGGCTCGCGTACGGCTTCGGCCGCGACGAAGCGTTCGATCGCAAAGTGCACGCTGCGGTCGCCGAAGCGCGCCACGCCGTACGGCGCGGCGGCAAAGCACCGATCGAATTTTTCGAGCCCGGAACGGTCTTACACGAAATGCGCTTACGGAAGTCGCAGGACGAAATTGAGGTGATGCGCAGCGCCGGAGCGATCACACGGCTGGGACACATTGCGGGAATGCGCGCGACGCGTCCGGGGATGTGGGAGTACGAGTTGGAGGCGGTCATCGAGTACGCGTACATGCGTAACGGCGCGCAATCAACCGCCTATACGTCGATCGTCGCAGGCGGCTCGAATGCGACAATCTTGCATTACAACACGAATCGCGAACAGCTTCGCGACGGAACGCTGGTGTTGATCGACTCCGCCGCCGAGCTCGACGTCTACGCTTCGGATGTGACGCGCACGTGGCCCGTCAACGGCCGTTTCACCGCGGAGCAACGCGCGATCTATGAGATCGTACTCGCCGCGCAGAAAGCCGGCATCGAAGAGGTTCGCCCCGGAAAAACGTTCCGGGCGTACCACGATGCGGCGGTTCGCGTGTTGAGTGAAGGCCTCATTGAGATCGGGTTACTCTCAGGCTCGCTCGATGAAGTGATTCAAAACGAAACGTACCGCGATTTCTATCCGCACAACACGGGACACTGGATCGGCCTCGACGTCCATGACGTCGGCCGCTATCGCGATCACGCCGACCACTGGCGCAAGCTCGAGCCCGGTATGGTTATGACGGTCGAACCCGGCCTTTACGTGCAAGAAGACCTCAACGTTCCCGAACGCTTTAAGGGCATCGGCGTACGCATCGAGGACGACATCCTGTGCACCGCGAGCGGTCCCGAAAATCTCACGCCCGGCATTCCCAAAGAAATCGATGAAATCGAAGCGCTGGTCGGCGCGGACGCAAAAGAGCTCGCTAAAACCTGAATCTTCATCTAACGATAGCCGGCGGAACGGGCTTCGTCGGCCGGCATCTGATCGATGCGTTGCGCGCACGTGGTGACGACGTCGTGGTCACGTCGCTGGGCAACCTCGACGCGGCGGCGCGCGCCTGCGCGCATGCCGACGTCGTCATCAACCTCGCCGGCGCCCCCGTCGCTCAACGTTGGACAAATTCGCACAAGGTAGCGATTCGGTACTCGCGCGTCGAGCTGACGCGCGCTCTTCTCGAACGGATCGCACAACTCGAGAAAAAGCCGGTTGCGTACGTTTCCGCGTCAGCGGTCGGCTATTACGGGACGAGCCTCACCGAAACGTTCATTGAGACAAGCTCGCCGGGGACGGATTTTCTCGCGCGCGTCTGTCTTGATTGGGAACGTGAGGCCAATCGCGCCACCGAGCTCGGGATGCGAGTTGCGATCGTTCGAACCGGCGTGGTGTTGGGGCCGGACGGTGGTGCGCTTCCCATGATGCTCCCCGCCTTTCGCTTCGGCTTAGGCGGGAAGCTCGCGAGCGGAAAGCAGTGGATGTCGTGGATTCACATTGAGGATTTGATCGATGCCTATCTCCACGCGATCGACGGCACGGATGGCGCGCTCAATGCAACCGCGCCCGAACCCGTGACGAACGCGGAGTTCACGCATGTGCTCGGCGAGGTCTTACGGCGCCCGACGGTTTTTCCGGTTCCCGAGTTGGCGCTCAAGGCTTTGTTCGGTGAGGGTGCGATGATCCTCAGCGAAGGGCAGCGCGTGCTACCGGAACGCACGCTGGCAAGTGGATATCGCTTTCGATATCCTGATCTCGAACCCGCATTACGTTCGCTGTTGCGATGAACGCGGGGATATAGCCGACGCGCGCGATCGCGTTCACGACAAGTATCGCTTCAACGTCCCAGGTGATATCGCGGCCGCGTTTTCGCATCCGCACGCTCGTACCCCACGCCGCGCGCCGCCACGCCGAGGGGCAGGTCGGCCCCTGTGATCTGCGTTACGCTGAGAGGCTCTGCTCCGCTTCGGACGACTCGAGCATTTCCAGAAAACGCTCGGCCTCCATCGACGCTTTGCATCCCATTCCAGCGGCGGTGATCGCTTGCTTGTACCTGATGTCGAAAACGTCGCCGCCAACGAACACGCCTTCGACGTTCGTGTGAACGCCGTCCGGCGAAACGATGTAACCCGCACGATCAAGCTCCAGCTGTCCCCTAAAGATCGACGTGTTCGGATCGTGTCCGATCGCGATGAACATTGCGTCGGCTTCAAAATCATAGCTTTTCTCGGTAATGAGGTTGCGCAAGCCTAGGCCCGTCATCACCGGATCGCCGTGGACTTCCTCAATCACCGTATTCCAGATGAAGTCGATCTTCGCGTGGTTGTGAGCGCGCTCGGCCATGATCTTACTGGCACGCAGCGTGTCGCGCCGGTGTATGACGGTAACCTGCGAGCCGAAACGCGTCAGAAACAACGCTTCTTCCATCGCGGAATCGCCGCCGCCCGCGACGACGATTCTCTTCTCCTTGAAAAATGCACCGTCGCAGGTCGCGCACGTCGAAACGCCGCGTCCGCGTAAGCGTTCTTCGCCCGGAATACCGAGCCAACGCGCACTCGCACCGGTCGCGACAATAACCGACTGCGAGCGAAACTCGCCTTCCGACGTCAGCACCGTAAACGGACGCGAACCGAGATCGACGGCAGTGACGTCGACAAACTCCAGCCGTGCGCCGAAACGCTCGGCTTGCATGCGGAAGTTTTCCATGAGCTCCGGGCCCATGATGCCTTCCGGAAAGCCGGGGAAATTCTCGACCTCGGTCGTGAGCATCAGCTGGCCGCCGTAGAGAGCGCCTGCGAAAACGAGCGGCTGTAAGTTCGCACGCGCCGCGTAAATCGCGGCAGTCAAGCCGGCGGGGCCGGAGCCGATGATGATCAACTTCTCCATCTTAAAGGCGCTTCGCCCCGGGCTGCGCGCCCCCCACGCTAACGCGTGGGGCCCCCGAGCGCGCTCGGCCCATCACCACTGTCATCATGTCACCATTTTCTCGCTGGCCTCGCAACAACATTTTGTTTGATAGGCAGGAAGGTTGATTGGGTTTCACAGACATTTTTTGATGCTCGAAGACGAATTTTCCGACATCGTTCGCAAGGCAAGCCGGGGCCTCGGAATCGACGTAGCGACGCTCGCTTCACGCACCGGGCTTGCTCAAAGCGAGCTCAAAGCGTGGATCGGCGGTGAGGGCGCGCCGACCGACGCCGAAGCGCGCGAGATCGCGCGCGTCCTGCGGCTCGATCCCGGCAAACTCGCCGACAGCGCGGCACAACGCTGGGAGCCGCACGTCGCGTCGCCCGAAGACGTGCGCCATCATCCGCAAAATCCGCATCCGTCGAACGGCTACATCTTCTTCCTCGAAGACGGTAAGACGGCAGCGCTCGTCGATCCCGCCGGCGATCCAAATAATTTGCGGCGCGCGATCGCAGAGGGTCCGTACGTCCTTCGTTACATTTTAATAACTCACAAGCATCTCGATCACTGCGATGCAACCGCGGACATTGCGAAGCAATTCCCGGATGCGAATATCGTGATGCATAAGTCCGACGTGCACGCGATCGGCGCGCTTGCGAGCAAAGCGATCCCGGTCCAAGACGGCGAGCAGCTCCCGTTCGGCGACGCCGCCGCGATCCGCATGCTGCACACGCCCGGACACACGGACGGATCGTCGTGCTATCTGTTCAAATCAACCGTGTTCACGGGCGACACGCTCTTCGCAGGAAGCGTCGGCGGGGCGTTCGGGGAGAACACCGGCTACCAAGACATCCTACGAAGCGTATCGACCAAACTGTTCAAGCTCGATGAAGAGACCGTGGTTATGCCGGGACACGGACCGCCGAGCACGATCGGTCTCGAGAAACAGCACAACCCGTTCTTTAACGGCTTCTAGCTGCGGTGAAACCGAAGATCGGCATCGGTGTCGGCGATCGCAACGGCATCGGGGCGGAGCTCGTCGCTCGGTTGCTCGCCGAATCCGAGATTTTCGAGCAAGCTGAAATCACCGTTTTCGGCGATTCGCAAGTAATCGAATTCGGAAAGCGCGTGACCGGCGCCGAGTACGCGGGACCGGTTCGAGCGGTCGATATGACGTCAGGTAAGGCCGAGCCGTTCGGCACCGGGAAAGTAAGTGCGCCTGCGGGGGCGGAGACTCTCGAGCAGCTCGCAACGATGCTGGCAAGCGCGCAACGCAGCGAGATCGATGGGATCGTGTTCGCGCCGCTCAACAAGAACGCGATGCGGCTCGGTGGATTACCCGAAGGCGACGAGCTCGATTTTATCGTTGAACGACTTGGGTTTACAGGAAACTGCGGCGAGCTCAATGTGCTCGGAAATTTGTGGACCTCCCGCGTTACCTCACATGTACCGTTGCGCGACGTCGGCGATTTGATCACAAAGAAACGCGTCTACGATGCGATCCTTCTCGTAAACGACGCGTTGCGCGCAGCCGGGATCGCCGCACCGCGTTTGGCGGTTGCCGGATTGAATCCGCACGCCGGCGACGGCGGAACGTACGGCGACGAAGAGACTCGGGAGATCGCGCCCGCTGTCGAGCGCGCCAAGAACGACGGCATAAACGCCGGCGGACCGTTTCCCGCCGACACGGTTTTCGTCGCCGCGATGCGTGGCGATTACGATGCGGTCGTCACCATGTATCACGATCAGGGCCAGATCGCGATGAAGCTCCTCAAGTTCGGCAGCGGCGTGACCGTCCTCGCGGGCTTGCCCGTTCCGATAACAACGGTCGGACATGGAACGGCATACGACATCGCGGGTAAGGGCATCGCTCTCCCCGACGGCCTCAGAGAAGCCTTAAAAATCTGCTGTAGCATGGCGCGAGCGCAGAGCGCGATCCGGTAGGGATCGTCTGCTCGTCCGACAATAGTCGGCAGACTACTCGCTTGAGGGGATAAGCATGCTCAAGAAAACGGTCTTTTCCGTTGCAATTCTAGCGTTCAGTATGGCTGCGACCGCAGCATTCGCACAGTATGGGATGCCGCCGGCAACTCCGGCACCGGCTGCTGCAGCAAGCCCGATCACGAGAACGGTCCTGCAAACCGCGAGTTTTCCCGGCGACGAATATTCAACGATCCAGGCGTACGTCGTGATCGCACCGGGTGCTACGGCCGCATCGCACACGCATCCGGGCGTCGAGCTGGGCTACGTAATCGACGGCGAGGCGGATCTCTACGTCCAAGGCCAACCGAAGAGGCACGTGAAGACGGGGGACTCGTTCCTGAATCCGGCCGGCATCCCGCACGGCGCGGTCAACACGAGCGCGAGGAATCCGCTCAAGATCCTTTCGGTCTACGTGGTCGACAAATCGAAGCCGCTCGCTACACCTGCCGCGGCATTCTTCTAAACTAGCGGAACGCCAGCGTCCGAGCCGATGCGGTCGACTTTCCGTCGGTGACGACTACTCGGACGCTGGGTACGTGACTCAGCGACTTTTCGTCCGGCGGGACGACCTGAAACTCGATCACCTTCACGCCTGAATCCGGCAACGTCGTCGCGACTTGCAGCGGAGCGCAGATGCGATCGGTGCAGAATGAGGCGATCCAACCTTTCGGAAGATCGACCGCGTGTAAGTGGATGCTCCCTCCGGGCTTTCCGGTAACGACGAGCCGGTACTTCGCGGTGTCCGGCGAACTGCCGGGCAACTGCGGACCGGTCCACGGCGCGAATGAGAGCGCGGTTGAGGTGCGCGATGCACTACGGATGTCGAGCGCTACGGTCTCTTCCTGCGCTTGCTCGAGATAGATTGAGTAACGCGAGTTAGTCTTCGGAAGCCTCAGCGTCGTTTGCGTCGCTTCGGCGAACTGCTGCCGCGCCGCCGGAATATTTCCGGCTTTGGCTTCCATGCGGCCGTAGTAGAGATGCGCCCACGCGAGCATACGAATGTCCGTCGTTTTTGCACGCGGGGCATCAGCCTTCGCGCTTGCGAGTGCGATGGCGCGATCGAATGCGCGGCGGCCTTCGTCGAAGCGCTTCGCAGATCCGGATTGCACGCCAAGATCGACGTAGGCCGAGACGCTCTTCGGCTCGAGAGCCACGAGCTGCTCGTCGGCACGAAGCACAATGTCGTGTCTCTTCAGCCGGCTGGCTGCGGTCGACATCCCGCTGAGGGCATCTTCGTTCTTCGGGTCGAGCATGTGGGCCGCGGTGTATGCGCTAAGTGCCTCTTCGTGCTTGCCCTCATACTCGTTCGCATCGCCCTGGAGCAAATCGAGAGCGATCTTCTGTGCGCGCGCCGTCGCAATCGGCGTCATCGCTGCAATCGCTTCGCTGCGCAGAGCATTCTCTTCGGCTTCGGTCCGCGGCACATCGATGGGATTGCCGGCCACGGGATCCGAGTTGTCGATCATCTCGCTGACTTGTGCGACGGCTTTTTGAAAGCGGTCTACGGTTGCGGTGACGTGTGCCGCATCGCCCTTGAACGAATACTTGGAAGGCGCGAGCAGAGCGTCGATCTTGTCTTGAATCGGCGACGCGAGCTGCGAATTGCGGCCCGCCTGTGCGTCGGCAACGAACTGCGCGATGAGCTTCGGAGTCACGAGATCGATGTAAACCATGCGCAGAACGCCATCCGGTCCGATCACATACGTCGTCGGGAAATACTTGATGTGGTAGGCGTTGGCGAATGTCTGGTCCGCGTCGACGGTCTCGAGAAACTTGATGTCTTTAGCCGCCGCAAACGCTTTCACGAGCGGCGCGGTCTCGGTCGAGTCGACGCCCATGAAGACGACGTCGTTGCCGGCGGTCTGGTTGTACGCCTTGATGAGGTTGGCGGTCTCCTCTTGGCACGGCGGGCACCACGTCGCCCAGACGTTGATGACAACGGTCTTTCCGCGCAGGCCATCGAGCGTGACGCGCTTACCGTCGATCGTCGGAAGATCGAATGCCGGAGCCGGATCTCCCACAACCAATCCCGGCGCAGGCGCTGTAGGCTCGGCTGCAACCGCAGGCAGCGCTGCTGCGAGACCAAAAACGAGAGCGGCAAAAAGTCGCATTATCTTCATGTCTAGTTTAGAACGCATGGCGGCCCCCAAGGGTTCACAAACGGAGTTTGTATCCAACCGCGGTCATCGTCAGCGCGCCCCCGAACGCCCCGATGGCGAGCACGAAAACAACCAGGAGCGATAATCCTAGCTCCACGTCGCTGCGTCCTGTGAACGAGTAACGGAACGCGTCGATCATGTAGAACATCGGATTGAACAGCGAGAGCTTCTGGACGAGCGGCGGCAAGAAGTGGCTCGACGTGAACACACCACCGACGAAGACGAGCGGCGTGATGACGAACGTCGTAAAAATCGCAATGTGATCGAACTTCTCCGCCATCAGGCCGAAGATGACCCCGATCGACGAGAACAGCACGGCGACGAGGCTGACGACCAATAGATAGAGTCCCCAATTGTGTGGACCGACGTGTACGAGCAGCACGCCTAGGGCCGTGATGAGACCGGCGATAATAAAGGCTCGCACGATTCCGGCTACGACGAATCCGACTACGATCTCGAGCGCCGACATGGGCGAGATCAACATCTCTTGCACGTGGTTCAGGAAGCGTCCCTGAAAAACGCTGCTCGACGCCTCGCCGTACGATTCATTGATCACTTGCAGCATGATCAATCCCGGAATCAAGAACGTACCGTACGGAACTCCCTGCGTCGTCCCGATGCGGCTTCCGAGCGCAAGTCCGAATACGAACACGTACAAGATGGTCGTGATCACGGGTGGCCAGACGACCTGATTGATCACTACCCACATGCGCTTCATCTCGCGCTTGATGAGCGTCCAGAGGCCGACGTAGTTCTTTATGGTGAACGAGCCTGGGGCGATCGTCACGGAACTTGCGCTCCGGCGCGCTCTTGACTGATTAAACCGAGGAACACGTCTTGCAGCGAACGGTCACCGATGAGCTTCGCCGTCGATTCGCGCGCGATGATGTGCCCGCCCTCGATGATGGCGATGTTCTTGCAAAGCGCTTCGGCTTCTTCGAGATAGTGGGTTGTCAAGAAGATCGTCGTTCCGGCGCGATTCAAATCGCGAACCAAGTCCCACAGTTCGAGACGCAGCTCAACGTCAACGCCGGCCGTCGGCTCGTCGAGAATGATGAGACGCGGTTCGTGGATCATCGCTCGCGCAAGCGTCAGACGCCGCTTCTGTCCGCCGGAAAGGCGTGTAAAAACCTGATTGGCTTTGTCGCTCAAACCAAAACGTTCCAGCAGCGCGTCGGCGCGACGCTCTATCGTCACACCTTGCAAGCCGTAATATCCGGCTTGATACAGAAGGACGTCGCGAATCGAGAGATAGCGGTCGAAATTGAATTCCTGCGGGGCAACGCCGATGAGCGGACGCGCTTCACGCCATTCGCGCGTGATGTCGTGACCAAAAATGCGAATCGAACCGGCTTGAAAGGTAGCGAGACCGACGACTGCGTTGATCGTTGTGGTTTTCCCGGCACCGTTCGGGCCAAGGAAACCGAAAAAATCGCCCTCTTCGACGGCCAGCGAAACGCCGTCTACGGCAGTGAAATCACCATATCGTTTGACGAGACCGTCAATTTCGATCGCATTGGGCACAAAGGACCTCTAGGTTCGTTTGAGAGGAAGCACCAGCGACGGTGGTCCACCGCCTAGCTTCCCAAACTCCCATAAGTCGATTGCAACGACGTCCAGTTTCGCTTTACGCAACATTGGCACCGCGAAGCGGAACCGCAGATTGGTGAGGACGCGGCGCGAACCAAGCGGCAGCAGCGACGCGCCGAACTCCTCTCCGAGCGGAATCGCGAGGATCTGAGCTCGTGCGCGTAGCGCCGAAGTGTCGACGAAATCGGTAGCAGCGACGATCAAGTCATCGGCCGCGGACGAAAACACGTCGTTCAGGCGCGGAATCGAAGCGTCCATCGACAGCTCCTGCGTCTGCATGCCGACAGTGACCAATAGCTGCGAGAGCTGACTGCGCCCCAGCGTATTGCTGCGCGACTTCTTGTTTGGGATGCCGATGTATGCCGTATTGCCGTTGACGACGATGTCGCCGCCGTCGAGCAAGCCGGGCGCCTCGATCTTTCCGAGGATCGGAATGCCATGATCGCGCAGCTTCGCCTCAACCGCGTTCACTTCGCGCCGGCGCTCGACGCGATGCGGCCGCAAAATGATCGCTCCCGTGGAAACCAGCAGCGCACAATCAGCGACGAAGGCTGCATGGCCGGTATCATCATCCGTTTCGAGCGGATGAATTCGGACGCCGCAGTCGTGGAGCGTCCGCGCCAACACGCTGTGCTGCTCCTTTGCGCGTTCGATAAGAGTGCTCGGCTCGCCGTAGAGAGGCGTGACCTGATCGAGTGCCGCGCCGGGCGCGACCAAGATCGCTTCACGGAGCGTCGCGTTTGGCGCGCGAACGAATGGTGCGGCGATAGTGTCCTTTTCCGTCACGGTCGGCTCATTCGGTCTGGCTCTCGACCGGTCTTGCCGTGTACGGCGTGAAGTTCGGGCGGTCGGAGAAAAAGTCGGACATATCGCCGGCGAGGAGATCCCCCAGCGAGAGCGGCGGCAAGCCAAGCAGCTCTTCTTCCGTCTTGAGCACGCTGACCGTCGAGAGATGGCGATGCCCGACGTATCCTCGCTTCGCATACGGCGAAATGACCAGCGCGTAGGAACGCTGAGCGTTCACATGATCGCGCTGGGTGGCGGCATCCGCGGGCATCACGAAGATCGCGGTGTCTTTCCAGAGCAGAGAACGCGTGATGTGCGAAACGATCACGCCGAGCGCACGATCGCCATCGGCGACTTCTTCATGGAGCGGCGGAACGTCGGCCCCCGTACCCCCGCGATCGTCGGGTAGCCATACCACCGAAAAGCGCGGCGCATGATGCGATAGTACGAGCGCGTCGAAATCGCGCACGAATTCGCGCGCGCGCCGCTCGTCGCGAATGCGCAGATTCCAGCCGGGATACCGCTCGTCAACGTGGCCGCGCAGCGCGGCGAGCGCGGGAACGTCGAGCGTATAGGTGCCGCCCAAGCCCGTTGTGGGCGCAAAGCGGTCCAGCGGATCGACGGGACTCGTGTCGATGTCGTAGCCGCGCAACAGCAAGTGATCACCATAATCGCGGTACGAAATCCGGTGCAGTCCGAGCATGTTGAAAATGTAGCCGAAGCGCGGGTAATCTTCGGGATCTTCGCGCGGCAGCGCGCCTTCGAGGCTGCGCCTCTGCGCGTAATCGCTCGCGACGCCGCCGAGCGCGTATTCATGACCGAGAACCATTGTGCGCGAATCGGCATAAAAATTATCGGCCAGTCCGAACGTTCGCGCCAAAAGGTGAAGATTCGGCGTCACGTTCGCGCCGAATGTGGTCAAGGCCGGATCGCCGTTACCGTGCGGACGTCCCGCCGCATCGACAAGGTCGCCAAGCATCGAGTCGAATGTCTTGTCCTCCTCGAGCACCAGAACCACGTGCTTGATCCGCGCGCTTCCCTGTCCGCTTCCAAGCGGCGAGACGACCGGATTCCGCGGCGCGGTGTATGAGATACGCGTCGAACCGAGTGCCGTGTACGTGTCGCGCACGAGGTTCTGCTGCTGCAAGTCGATGCGTTGCAACGTCGAGGGAACATCGTTCCCTTCCGGACCGTAACCCTTGCTGTTGACGGCGTAGAGCGAGTGGTCGTCATCGGATAACGCAAGCGCCGACGGATAGTCTCCGGTGGGGATCAATCCCAGACGCCGCATCCGCAGCGGGTTCGATGAATCGAGTACTGCGATCGCGTCGAGACCCGAGAGCGCAACGTACAATCGCCGCCCATCGTGCGAGACCGCAAGCGCGGTCGGCTGAGTACCGTACGGACCCTTCGGGAACAAACGCAGTTCGGTCCCTGTAACGACGTGTGGAATACCAGTCAGCGAAACGACGGCGACTCGATCGACGTTCGCCATCGTAACGAACGCGTACGCTCCATCCGGCGAGATCGCGATCGCGCTTGGGTGAGCCCCACCGATGATGCGAACGCCGTCCGGCGGACGATCGAGGTGTAGCGGACCATCGCCCGTGTTCTGTGCGGAAACGTTAGCACTCGCGTCGAGTCCAACGACATCGACCGAGGATGCGGCATCCATGTTCGGCGGCGGCGTTCCGAACATCGGTATGAGCGCGGGGGTCGCAAGTTGCGCGTAGCGCATCAAGCCTTCATTGCAAACCAGCAGCTGACCGGGTAATCCGCTGCGCAACAAGAGCGCAGCGCCGATGGGCGCAAACCCCACCAGGCGCGTCGAGCGCGAACGGCGGCGGCGTAAGTCGATCGCGGTCACGCTATTCCCGGCGCTTTGCAGCGCGTACGCGGTGGCGCCGTCGGGCGTTGCTACGAGTCCCTCCGGGAAACCCGGAAGTCCGATGTTCGCGATCCGATCCGGCGTCAAATTCGTGCCGTCGAAACGATAAAAATAGAGTGCATCGGCTCCGCCCGAGGAGGCGACGACGAGCGTGCGCGTTGCATCGAGCGGGTCGCGCACGGCCACGACGCTCGTGTATGGATGCGCGGCCGGCGCCCCATATTGCGCGACCACCGTCATCGAATCGACGTCGATCGCTGCCAAGGTCGATCCCGCCACGAACGCATAACGTGAATCCGGCGAGAGCGCGACTGCAAGCGCGCTGCTCCCCGCAACGACGCTGCGGCCTTGCGGTTTGACCAAACGTCCCGACGGCAAAACGGCCCAAAACGGCGTGATGCCGATACGTCCGGCCGGCAAGTTCTTGGCGGGAGATTCGTAGACGACGGGGCCTGGCTGTGCGAAACCGATGGAGACGAATGAGAGCGCGGCGATGAACGCGCTCACAAGCGCAAGAAAGCGGCGGATCAGTTTGGGACTCCTAGGGTTTGTCCAGCCGGTATCCGATGCCGCGAACGCTCGCGATCGCGAGATTTGCACTCACCTCGGCCAGCTTCTTACGCAACGCGGCAACGTGCACGTCGACGACGCGCGTCGGAACGCCGGAGACGTCGTTCCAGACGTGCTCGAGAATCTGCGCACGCGTCAGCAAACGGCCTTCGCCTTCGCCGAGATACCAAAGCAAACGAAACTCGAGAGCCGTCAGTGGAACGTTGCGCTCGCCGTTCTGCAAAACGTGAAGATCGCGAACGAGCGTCACATTGCCGACCGTCATGCGTCCTTCTTGTTCGCGCTGCGCGTGACGGTCGCGGCGCCGCAAGAAGGACTGAATACGCGCTACGAGCTGGCCCGGCGAGAAGGGCTTCGTTATGTAATCGTCCGCGCCGAGGCCGAGGCCCTTGAGAATGTCATCCTCGCCCGACGCCGCGCTCACCATTAGAATGAAGGCGTCGCTGGTGTTCGATAGCGACGTGAGCACGTCCAGACCCGAAATGTCGGGCAGGTTCACGTCGAGCAAGACGACGTCCGGAGACCACTGCGCCGCAAGCTCGAGCGCCTGAGCCCCGTTGGGCGCGATCTGCACGGTGAAATCGGCGCGTTCGCAAACGGTGCGCTCGTACGAGGCCACATCAGGGTCGTCCTCGACGATCATAACTCGTGTCTTGCTCATGGCGTATTTCTAAACGAGAGCGGCAGCGTGGTCCTCTTCGGCGACTGCCATGGCCCGACGAGCAATGCCGTCTTCGACCGCGGCGTGCGAGACGGCCTTGGCGACGGCCTCCATGACGCGTTGATCGAAGACGCTCGGAATAATGTACTCGACACTTCGTTCCTCTCCAACGATTGCAGCAATCGCCTTTGCCGCTGCCAATTTCATGTTGTCGGTTATGCGCCGTGCCCTACAGTCGAGCGCGCCGCGGAAGATGCCGGGAAATGACAGAACGTTGTTGACCTGATTGGGGTAATCGGAACGTCCCGTCGCCATAACGGTGACGTAGGGTGCTGCGACCTCGGGCATGATCTCGGGTGTTGGGTTCGCGAGCGCGAAGACGATCGGATCGCGAGCCATGTTTTTGAGATCGTCAGCCTCGAGTACGCCCGGGCCCGAAACACCGATGAACGCATCGGCGCCACGCAGAACGGTATTGAGCGTACCGCCGACATTCTCGCGGTTCGTATTTTGCGCGAGCCACGTTATGTGTGTGGGCTCGTAACGCTCTTTGCGGTTGATGACTCCCTCGCGTCCGACCGCGATGATGTCGCCGACGCCGGCCAGCTGTAGCAACTTGATCGTCGCAGTTCCGGCTGAGCCCGTGCCGCCTGCAACGACGATCCGCATGTCGGCGAGATCTTTACCCACGACGGCAACTGCGTTGATCAAGGCTGCGAGCGCAACGACAGCCGTACCATGCTGATCGTCATGCATCACAGGAATGTCGAGTGCTTCGATCAATCGCCGTTCGACTTCAAAGCAACGCGGCGCCGAAATATCTTCGAGATTTATGCCGCCGAATATCGGAGCGATGCGCACGACCGTCTCGACGATCTCGTCGACGTCTTTGGTGTCAAGACACACCGGCCACGCATCGATCTGCGCAAACCGTTTGAAGAGCATGCACTTGCCTTCCATTACGGGTGCAGCTCCTAGCGGACCGATATCGCCAAGACCGAGTACGGCCGTACCGTCCGTGACGACGGCTACGGTGTTGCGTTTGATCGTCAACTGAAACGCTTTGCTCGGATCGGCAGCGATTGCCATCGAGACACGCGCGACGCCCGGCGTGTAGACGGTCGAAAGATCCGCGCGCGTTTTCACGGGCAGCTTGGATTCTACCGATATCTTGCCGCCGAGGTGGGCGAGAAACGTGCTATCCGACGCGCTAACGACCCGCGCACCGTCGATCCGCTCGAGCGCGGCGCGCACGAGAGACGCAATTTGCTCAGAGCCAACCGTCACGGTGATGTCACGTACAGTCGTCCCTTTTGAAACGGAACGCACGTCGACGGCGCCGACCACGCCACCGGCATCTCCGATTGCCGAAGCAAGCAGTCCGAACGCCCCGGGATGGTTCGGTGCTTCCACGCGGATTATCAAGGTGAACCCGATGGGACCGGCAGTCATAACGGAAGGGTCTATTGGCGCACGTCCAGGACCCTCCTCGCTCGAAGCCCGCTCAGCTATGGAGGCAACATAATGGATCGCAAAGAGGGTGCCCGTATCCGTCGTGAGGTTCTTGGCGCAGAATACGTCGATGGGATGCTCAAGCGCGCAGCCGGAGACTCGCTCGCCGAAGCATTCATCGATTTCACCGAAGAGTATTGCTGGGGAAACGTCTGGGTACGTCCCGGTTTGGAACACAAAACGCGCAGCATGCTCAATCTCGCGATGCTGACCGTGCTCGGGCGCTGGCACGAGCTCGAAGTTCACGTGCGCGGCGCAATTAATAACGGCGTAACCAAGGAAGAGATGAAAGAGATTTTCTTGCAGACCGGCGTTTACGGCGGCGTCCCGGTCTCGGCGGAGGCATTCCGCATCGCGCGGGCCGTCTACGCAGAGCGAGAAAAACAAAAAGCGTGAATTGCGAGGCCGTCGAAAAAATCGCGACACCATTTCAAATGGTGATGGGCCGAGCGCATTTGGGGGCCCCAACTTTCAAGTTGGGGGGCGCGCAGCCCGGGGCGGAGCGCCTTTAGATGGATATCTTTGCGTGCATCGTAGGGCGGTCGAAGCGGCCGTACTACTACATGTTCAATTTGGCGAACCGCACCGAGGAGATCGAACTCGTCTACCCGTTTTGGGTGATCAAGGACAAAAACGAAACGGTCATGATCGACACCGGATTTTCGGAACGGATGGCCGGCGAGAAAGGCGTGTTCGATTATCTCTCGCCGAGCGAGCTTCTTCCGCGCGTTGGCGTTGACGCCAAAGACGTGAAGTCGATCGTAATCTCGCATCTCCATTACGATCACTTCTGCGTTCCCGAGCGTTACCCGAATGCGACTTTCTACGTGCAGAGCGATGACATCGAGTATTTCACGGGGCGCGGCGTCACGCATCCGGCATTCAAATCCGCCGATCCGACGGCAATCGATCAAATCGGGCGGCTGCGTTCCGAAGGAAAGATCAAAGCCAAGAGCGGCGATTTCAACTTCTCACCGTCGATCAAGGTGCTGCACGTCGGCGGCCACACGCCTGGGCATCAGATTACGGTCATTGACACGGGATCGAACCCGCTGGTCCTGGCGTGCGACGCGTCGCATTTCTATGCCAATCTCGAAACGCGCACCCCGACCTCGATCATCCACAACTACGACAACTATCAGCGTGGGTTTACGACGATCGAGACGCTTGCCTCCGGTGGCCGCTGGTTCCCCGGCCACGATCCAAAGATGCTTTCGAATCTCGAACAAGTCGAAGACCGAATCTATAAGGTTTCGTCGTAAACGCATCCCCATGTCATCCCGAGCGTAGCGGCTACTCCCCTGAGACGGTCATTTCGGCGACGCGGAAGGACGGCGCGGCGATTGCGGAATCGAAACGTAGATCGCTCGCGAGCGCATCGATCCCCGGCAAAATGCCGGTGAGAAAATTCGACGCGATCGTGACGCCGTCGACGGCCTGACACAATTCGCCGTTCTCGATGAGCACGCCGCTGACGCCGCGGCTATAGGTTCCCGTTGCACACTCCGTTGCGAAGCCGATGATGGAGAGCACGAGCAGACCGCGCTTTGTTTGTCCGATCAGATCTTCAAGGCTCAGCTCGCCCGCTTCGAGATAGAAATTGTTGGGGCCGATGCCGCCGCCGGCCGCGTTTCCGGTGGTTTGCGCTCCGAGCTTGCGCGCGTAATAGGTGTCGAAAAGATGCGTCTTGAGCACGCCATTCTGGAAGACGACGGTGCGGCGCGTCGGAACGCCCTCGCCGTCAAACGGCGACGTCCCCATGCCGCGCGCCAAGCGGCCGTCGTCGACGATCGTCACCAAATTGCTGCCGACCTTTTCTCCGACCTTGTCGGCAAGATATGAATTGTCGATCGCGACGTTCGCGGCGCTCACCGCGGCAAAGATGTCGCCGAGAACGGCGGATGCAACGTCGCGCTCGAAGATGACGGGCAGCTTCTGCGACGCGATGGGCCTCGCACCGAACATCGCCAAGATGCGTGAGCTTGCACGCCGCGCGACTTTTACCGGGCGTTCGCATCCGCTCCAGGAGCGTGCCGCGGTCGAATAGTAGGCGGTGCGCTTTGCCTCGCCGTCGCGGCCGACCGGGTTAGCCATCATCGACGCACTCGTCGAACGATACGACGCACGCGATCCGCTCGAGTTCGCGAAGCCGAGCGTCACCTGCGCGTCGGAGACGTACGATCCGTTCGAATTGTCGATGCGCGCATCGAAGGCGCGCGCCTCACTTTCGAGTGTTAAAGCGTCCGCGATCTTCTCGTCGTTGGGACGTGATTCAACGTCACGAGCGTCGATCTCGAGATCGCCGGCGTCGAGCGAGCCCCGTGCCTCCGGAAGCCCCGCGAACGGATCCTGCCCGACATGATGCGCGGCATCGACGACGCGTTTTGCAATGATTTCGATTCCGTCGCCGGATAGGTCGGTCGTCGACAGCGTCGCGCGCCGCAACTTGCCCGGTTCGCCGACGAAAACGCGCAAGGAGAGCCCGCGACCCGTCGATTGCTCGAGCTTGTCGATTTCGGTATCGCGTGCGCGCACCGAGAATCGCCGTGCGATCGTGCATGTTGCTTCGGCTTCGCGCGCACCGGCCGCGAGCGCCGAACGCAATCCGCGTTCGGCAATATCGAGCGCAGCGTCGCTCATTGGAGCGCGGAACCGCCGACGGTTAGGCTCGAAATCTTCACCGTCGGCATGCCCACGCCGACCGGGACCATTTGTCCGTTTTTACCGCACGTATATTGTCCGTTCGCGAGCCGCGCATCGGAACCAACCGCGACGACTTTCTCCATGATCGCCGGACCGTTACCGACCAAGCTTGCACCTCGAATCGGCGCCGTGATCTTACCATGTTCGATCAGATAGCCTTCCGAAATCATGAACACGAAATCGCCGCGGCTGATATCGACTTGACCGCCGGCAAACGATTTCGCATAAACTCCACGATCGACGCTGCGAATGATCTCATCCAGCGTCGAGTCGCCGGGCGGCATATACGTGTTGCACATGCGCGGAATCGGAAGAAACCGAAAGTTCTGACGCCGGCCGCTGCCCGTCGAAGCGGTGCCCATCAACCGCCCGTTCATACCGTCGAGCATGTAGCCGCGCAAAACGCCGCGTTCGATCAGCACCTTATGTTGACCGGGCGTCCCTTCGTCGTCGACGGAAATCGAGCCACGCTCGCCCTCGATGTCGCCATCGTCGAAGATCGTCACGAGCTCACTTGCGACACGCTCGCCGACACGTCCGCTGTAGAGCGACGTGCCCTCGCGATTGAAGTCGCCTTCGAGTCCGTGACCAACCGCTTCATGCAGCAGCACGCCGCCACTTCCGGCGCCGACGACGACGGGCATCTCGCCCGCGGGCGCTTCGCGCGCTTCCGCATTGATCACGGCGATGCGCGCCGCTTCGGTCGCAATCGCTTCAGGCGTCTTCTTCTCATAGAATGCAAGCGAGGTGCGTCCGCCGTCGGCGTACGACGCGAATCCGCGGACTTGGTCACGCGCCACGATTTGCGCGCTCAGCACGATCAGCGGCCGCGTATCGTTGACCAGCCTTCCGTCGCTCGTCGCGATCTGCACATGCTGTACTTCGCCGATCATCGCTCCGTTGACGGTCTCGATGCGCTTGTCGTATGCGCGGCCGGTAACGTCGATACGCTCGAGGAACGCAACGTATGTGTTCAGATCGCCCAGACCCGTCGCTTGAGCTTGCGCGTCAACCGAGTAGCGCGGCTTGACCGCCACCGCACGCAAGTCTGCCGCGTCGGCGCGCGCGCCGTTGCGGGCAATCAACGAGGCAACCCGCGCGGCATCCAAGAGCGCCTTCTCGGAAAGATCGTCAGTATACGCGTAGCCTTGCCGGTCGTCTTCTACGACACGTACGCCCGCGCCCGACGTTACTCCGACGCTGGCTTCATGCATCTTCGAATCCTGAAGCCGAATCGACTGGCTGACGCGATGCTCGACGAACACGTCTGCGTAGATTCCGCCCCGCTCAAGAGCTGCAGAGATCGTTTTCTGCAGCAGCGACGGATCCAGATCGTAGTTCATAGGGAAACGAGTTCGTCAAGAGCCCGATCGATTCCGACCTGAATCGAAGTGGCATCGTCCGCATACGGTGCGTTCACCAGGAACGCAAAGGCCAAGCGTCCATGGTGACGCGTATCGACGTAGCCCACGAGCGAATTCACGCCATCGATATGGCCGCTTTTTGCATGCACTCGGCCAAGCGCAGGTCCCAAATCGTGATGTCGCACCGTTCCCTCGATACCCGCTCTTGGAAACGCGCTAACGTACTCGTGCGCGATCGGCAAATGGTCGGCTACCTGCAACAAACGCACGATCGTGATCGGCGCGATCCGGTCGCGCTCTGCGAGCCCGCTCCCGTCAACGATTTGAAGAGCCGGCGTCGGCACGTCTCTGGCGTGCAAGAAGGCGCGCTCGGTGCGTGCGCCCGCGGCCTCCGATCCACCCGTTATCATCAAACCATCACCACCGGTCGTTCCGAGCACCCGTAGCAGCGTCTCGGCGATATGGTTGTCCGATTCGAAAAGCATTTGCTTTATCATCGTGTGTAGCGGCGGCGAACGGTGCTCCCAGAGCGTTTGCACCGCAATCGGATCGGTTCCAAGCCGCGCCCGGCCATCAAACATAATGTGTTGATCGTGCAGCATCTGCGCGACGACTTGCGCGGCCCACAGCGGAATGCCGTCAACCGGCCTGAAATAGGATTGCTCCCATCCGTACGCGATCGAACCGCGAATATTGAACTCGTTGCGCCCCTGCTTCACGCGATCGATTGTGAGGGTTGTGTTGTAGCCCGTCATCGGCGTACCGTGAACGATGATCGAGGGGTCCGCCGGGAATACGGTAACCCGCGCCGGCTCTCCGACGCGCGTCGGCAAAACCTTGAACTCAATGACGTTCCAGTTTAATGAGATCGCGCTTGTCCCGGCAGCATATCCGTATTCGAAATCGTCCGGTGCCCAAGCCATGTTTTGCTCCGGCGCCGTGAACGAGGTCGCATCGACGATCACGTCACCGTCGACGCGCCGCACGCCCTTCTTGTAAAGCGACGCGACGCCGCTCTGCAGCGCGACGAGATCCAGCGTCGGGTCGCCGCCGCCGACAAGCCACAAATCATCGATGCGGCCTTCCGTATCCGGGTCATTCAGGGACGCAAGACTGGTATCAAGCCGCGCGTCGACGCCGAGCGTTGCGAGCGACGTCGCGGCAACGAGCACTTTCAGTGTCGATGCCGGGGCATAGCCGTGGTCGACATTTCTCCCGTAGAGCAGCCGTCCCGATTCATCCGCGACTGCCACGCCGGCATGCGCGAAATACTGCGAAACGAGCGAGCTTTCCAGAATCGAATGCACGCGTGCAAGGTCACTTGGCGACCAATTCGTACGCACGACTTGTTGTGCGGGCTCCGCGTGCGCGACGGCGACGGGTTGAGAATCCGAGCCGGCTGCGGTGAATCCGCATCCAACGAGCCAGAACAGTGTGAGCGAAGCCGAAAGCGCTCGCACGTTCATGCCTTTATGGGCAGCTCCGTATCAAGCCGCGTGCGTAGTGCTTGCACCGTTTCGCGCAGCTCCTCGACGTCGGAGCGGAGCTTCGCAAGCTCGGGCGGCGTTCGCTGCGCTTCACCGATCCGTTCGATCGCTTCGAGCGCATTACGCCGGATACGTCCGTCGCCGTCGAGATTCGCAATGCGCCGCAATGCAGGGACTGTTGCGGTCTCGCCGAGACGTTCCGCGGCACCCACTGCAGCGAGACGAACCAGGAGATCGTCATCGTCGAACGCCTCGATGATGGCTTCGATGATCGAGGGCTTGCGTTCGTCAAGAAGATGATACAACCGGGCGAGCGCGCCGAGCGCAGCACGCCGCAGCTCGTCACTGCGGTCGTCGCGCGTCGCCGCGATGAGCGGCTGCACTGCGGCAGCATCACCCAGCTCGCCGAGTCCGCGTGCCGCGCCGGCGGCGATTGAGTCGGCCCACGACGCCGCGCTCAGATGGCGCATCAATATTTCGCGTGCGCGCGAGTCGCGTGTTTTGCCCAAGCTACCGAGCGCCGCAGCAGCGACGAAATACGACGCATCATCGAGCATTTCGATGAGTGCGCTCGCGACGTTTGGATCGCGTGGGAACGCCCCGAGCGCGGCAGCGATCCCGCGCCGCGCTTTGGGATGCGGGTGCTTGCGCGCCTTCACCAACGCTTCTTTGGCCCACGGCGCATGCGTTTGTGCGAGCGCTTGCGCGATCGATAGGCTTACGCCCCAGAACGGCTCGCTCTCGAGCGCCGCTGCAAGCGCTTCGCGTGCATCTCGATTGCCTTCCTTGGCAAGAGCCTGTGCCGCGCGAATACGGGCAACGATGTCCGCTTCCGTTTGCAAGATCCGCACGAGCATGTCGGTCCCGAACTTGTATTCGGCTTTCGCGAGAATGTACGCGCCTGGATCGATGCGCACCAGCGAGGGTTCTTCGGAGACGGGGATCGCAAAGGATTCCTGTGCACGCGTAACCTCGAGGCGCACGCGATGTTCGCCCTCGACCTCTTTGTCGCCGGAGTCACGCCTTATCGCCGAAGGGACACGCGTTGCCGAGAGAAAGCCGACGTTCAAATCGAAGCGGAAGGCGGGATTCTCGTCGTCGACCTTCTGCTTCTGCCGAATGTCGACGATCGCGCTCTTTCGCTCCGCGTCGTACTTGTAGCCGATTTCCAGCTCGGGGTAACCGCCACGATTAATCCACTGCTCGAAGAAGCCGCGCAGATTGCGGCCGCTGGCATGCTCGATTGCGCGCACGAGATCGATCGTCTCAACGCTGCCGCCGCGATTGTCCTCGACATAACGACGAATCGCACGCCGGAAGCGCTCGTGTCCGAGCGTTCCACGCAGCATGTGCAGAACGGCACCGCCTTTTTCGTACAGGTGCCGGTCAAAGATCTCGATCGGATACACAAATCGATTAAAAACCACGGGACGCCGGTAGCGGTCGTCGTCTTCCGCAAAATAGTTTCGCACCATGGAAACGACGTGGTACGCGTACTCATCCCATCCGCGTGATGCTTCGAACCAGACCGCCTCGAAATAGGTAGCGAAACCTTCGTTGAGCCATGCATGCGCCCAATCGCGCGTGGTTAGCAGATCGCCGAACCACTGATGCGCAAGCTCGTGCGAGACCAGTGGCTCACTCGAGAAATCGAGATGCGCGCGCTCGTCGTGCAACGTCCGGTCCGTTTGCGTCGTGGCGGTCGTATTCTCCATACCGCCGAAGATGAAATCGGCAACCGCCACCTGGGAATAGCGCGCGAACGCGTAGTCGACGCCGATGAACTCGTTGAATACCTGAATCATGCGCGGCGTCGCGCCGAAACTGCGCTCGCCGTCGGCTTCACGGCCGGGGGCAACATAATAGAGAACCGGCACCTTAGCGCCGGTTTGTGCGATCTCAGTGAACTCACCGACCACAAGCGTAAAAAGATAGGTTGGGTGCGGGATCTCTTGGCGATACACGAACGTCGTGGTTTTCGCATCGTCGCGGCGGTCGATGAGGGCGCCGTTTGCCAGCGCAAATAGGCCCTTGCCTACGACGACGGTCGTCGTGCTGGTCTGCTTGTTGTCGGGATAGTCCACGCACGGGAACCACGCGCGCGCGTCGCTGTCTTGACTCTGCGTCCAAAGCTGCCGCGGCTTTTTCGGATTCGCACGATCGGGCTCGGTGAAGTATGCGCCCCGCGTCGGCTTGACGACGCGATACGTGACGGCGAACTCGAGCTGCTCGCCGCTGCGCAGCGGACGTTTGAAATGAATCGTCAGAGAGCCGGTTCGGCGCTCGTATTCCAGCGCACCACTGCCGGACCGCACGTCTTGGATCTCCATGTCGACCGCGTCGAGCGTGATCCGTTCAACGCCCTCATCGACCGCCTCGACGCGTGTCGTGCAGGTTCCATCGATCGAATGCGCGTCGAGATCCGGTTCGAGGTGCAAGTCGATGTTCAGAACGCGAAGCGGACGATCGGGACCGTATTGCAGCTCTGATCCCGGCAGCGCGAACCTGCGCCGGTCTTCTGCGTAACCCATTAGATGTGCGCGACGTGCGGCGGAATTGCGGACGGCCACGGGCCGGGCATTCGCAAGAGCGCAAGTCCTTGATCCGTCAAACCGTAGCACCACGTCAGATAGTAGGGCCGCGGCGGAACGCCCATGCCCGCGTCATACTTCAAGATCGGTCCGACTTCAACGCGCTCGCACGCATTGTGCAGCTGCTTTTGAAAATCGGGGCGGCCGTGTTCGAGCGGGTGTTCACCGGGGACGGCAGGCAACGGCACGAGCGACTCCTTGTCGACGAATAGCGCGGTGCGTGGACCGCGAATATGCGTTATCCAGCTATGAGATTCCGCGCCCTGCCAGTCGTAGCCGATGACAACCGGCGGAATCCCGGCATCGAAATCAAGCACGGACGAAAGGCCGTAACCGTCGGTCATGACGACGGCGTCGCGTTCGCGCGCGATGATTTTGACGTTGTGCGCAAGCTGTGCGGTCGTGTAGATTTCCCACGGTCCCGTATTGCGCATGGCAGAGCCGGTGCTCACGATGACGTGATAGACGTCGGCCGGCATCTCAGCGGCAATGAAGAGCGCGGGCAGCAAGACGAGCGCGGGGACCGTCGAAGCTGCCGCCCAAATCACGCGCGCTCGCTGCGAGAGCCCGACGAACGCGATCCCGATTGCAACGCACAATGACGCGTACGCGCTTGAGACCCAGTTGATCTCAACACGCTCGAAGAACGCGAGGACCGTCAGAAGCAAGATCAGGGGTACTGCCGTCCAGGCCAAGAGTGCGTCACGCGGTCGAATCGCACACAATAGCGCGCCGATCCACAACCCGGGCGAATACGCTGCCGCTTGAACGGCGTACATCTCGATGACGCGCCGAATCGAAAACGCCGCCGGCACGTGCCGCGCAAAAAAGGTGAATTCGAAAGTCGGCCATCCGTGCGTCGCATTCCACCAGACGAACGGCGCGTAAAGAATACCGGCGATTGCGAGCGAAACGAGTAGACCGCTTCGCCATGCGAAGCGGCGTTGCGGCGCGAGCGCGTAGCACACGACACCGAAGACGAGCGCCCATCCGAAGAAGCGCGCAAGGACGAGCGCCCCCATCGAAACGCCGAGTGCGATCCACGTCCAGCGTTCGTTGCGCCGGAATGCGCGGGCGGAAAGCCAGAGCGAAACGCACCAGAATGCGATACTCGGGCCGTCCGGCTGCGCGGTACCGAATGCCAGCGACATGAACGGCGTGAGCGTCAGCGCAAGCGCAGCCGCAGCGCCGGCGCGACGATCCCGCGTAATCTCGGTTGCACACGCCGCTGCCGCCAGTGTTGCGACGACTCCGGAGAGCACGAAGCCAAACCGTACGAATCCCGCATTCTGTCCGATCCAAGAAAACGCTGCGATCGTCCACGCGACCATCGGCGGATCGTCGACGTAACCGAAGGCGAGCCTGCGGCTCCACTCCCAATAGTATGCTTCATCGCCGACGAGAGGAACGTTGAAGATCGTTATCGCGCGCATCAGCGTGACGACCGCGATGACAATCCACACGAAGACGATCACCCTTCGTATGCCTCGAGCAAACCGCCGGTCACGGCGAGAGATTGTCCGTTAACAAAGCTCGCTCCATCAGAAGCAAAAAACACGACTGCCTCAGCGATGTCCTCCCAGGATCCGGCACGCCCAGTCGGATTTTTTCCGGGGAGACGCGTCGCCTGTTCCCGGTCGGCGTGCTTCTCCCGGATATCACCCGGCTCGACGACGTTGACGGTGATTCCGCGCTTCGCCTCTTCCGCCGCGAGCGTGCGCGCGAACGACGTAACCGCAGACTTTGATGCTGCATAGAGTGAGAGGACCGGCGACGGCGTCGTCGTCGACGAACCGTTCGTGCCAAAAAAGATCAGACGTCCAAAGTTGCGTTCGCGCATCGATGGGAGAACCGCTCGCGCCATCCACACGGCACTGCCAAAATTGCCGTCGACCATTGCACGGTAATCGTCGGGAGACGAGCGCGCAAACGATCCGACGACCATCGGACCGACGACGTGCACCAACACTTCTACCGGACCGCGCTCTGATGCGATGCGAACAACACGCGCTGCTTCTGCTTCGCGCGTTGCATCCGCCGGAATTGCCAGCGCCTCCGCGTCATGTCGGCGGACGAGCTCGAGGGTCTCGTTCGGCGGCGTCCCGCCGGGCCGATGCGTGAACGCAATCCGGAAACCCGCACGCGCGAGGCCAAAGGTTATACCTCTCCCTAGCCCGCCGGCACCGCCGGTAACGAGCGCGAGCCTTCCCAAATTAACGCCGCTCCGCCCCTGGATGCGCGCGATTTTCTCGCGCTAAATTCATAGCGGTACTAAGGTAGGGCAGGACAACCGTCCGGTCCTTGCCAACCGGGGTTCGTGGTCTCTGGTTCCGCAGCCACGGCCCAAAATGGTCGTGAAGTCTCGTTTCTAAGCGAAGACAGCGTTCACCTAAAAGGAACGTATTGGCCGCCGCGGCAATCGGGGCGCTCCTCCGTCGCGCTGATTCACGACTTCGGTGGCTCACGCAATGATTGGCTTCCGTTCGTGCCTTTTTTTCGTTCGCGCGGATGGGCGATACTTGCGTTCGATCTGCGCGGACACGGCGAGTCGGTACATCAGGACCAGCACCAGCAAGACCTCATACCGGAGCAGTCCGATCTGCGTTCGCCGACTGCATATCCGAACGACACCAAAGCTGCACTTGCGTTCATCGAACGACAGCCGCACACCGAAAGTGGGACGATTGCCGCGATTGGCGTCGGACTCGGGGCCGATCTTTCATACGCGGCAGCCGCGCGCGGATGGGGAACCGCAAGCACCGTTCTGATCGGGCTCGATGACAGCCGCGCGCGCGACCTCGCGGGTTCGGGACCGTTCGCGCCGCGCAATGTTTATTTAATGTACGCAGCGGAAGACGCTATCAGTGCTCGCGGAGCCGAGACGATGCTGCGAACAGCATCGCGGCCGACTGAATCGTTCGCTTACGCGGGAACGACATCGACCGGCATCGCACTCGTGCGCGAGAAATCTCCCGAGCTGCTCGCGCGCGCTATAGCCTGGATCGAACGAACGCTATAGCGTTCCGATGCCGGTAAGCTCCGGCAGATCCTTGAGCTGACGCGCAGCCCGTTTCTGCGCTTTGCGGTCGATGCGGCCAACCACCCACGTGTAGATTACCGGTACGAGGAACAGCGTCAGGATCAGCGAGCTAAGCAGTCCGCCGATCAGAACCGTGCCCATCGACATGCGGAACTCCGCTCCTTCCGCAAGACCGAGAGCAAGCGGCAACATGCCGAACACCATAGAGAACGTCGTCATGACGATTGGGCGGAACCGTGTATTTGCGGCTTGCATGATCGCTTCGTCGTATTTCAGACCGCGGCGGCGCAACGTGTTGGCGTAGTCGACGAGCAGTATCCCGTTCTTGGAGACGAGTCCGAAGAGCATGATGATACCGATCATCGAGAACAGGTTCAGCGTCTGGTGCGCGATCGCAAGACCGAACAGCGCGCCGATGATCGCCAGCGGGACCGAGAACATCACGATGAATGGCATCCAGAACGATCCATACAGGACGACCATCAGCGCATAAACCAGCGAGAAGGAGGTCAGCATCGCGATCGACATGCTGCTCATCGTCTCTTCGAAGAATTGCGAATCACCCTGTGTGCGCAACGCGATTCCCGGCGGGAAGAAACCGGGCGACTTTATGGCTTTATCGATCTTCTGCGAAACTGCGCCCAGCGTCGTCGCCCCCGGCTCTATGCCGCCGGTGACGCGGACGACGCGTTGCTTGTCGAGACGCTCGATCTTCGTAGGCGCCTTGTCATACGAGAACGTGGCTACATCGCCGACGCGATAGATCGATCCGTCGCCGGCACGCACCCGAATATTGCGGATTTCTTCGAGCCGATTACGATATTGCGGGGGCAGCTGGACGCGGACGTCGACGAGACCGCTGGATGTGCGTACGCGCGTTGCCACAGCACCACCGATCGCAATGCGCGCAGCCGTCGCGACATCACCAGGATTGAGCCCAACGAAAGCGGCCTTCCTACTATCGACATTGATGTTCAAGCGGGGCGCTGCTGCTTCTGCACCTGTTTGGACGTTGACCGTCCCTGGAACCGATCGAATGAAATCGGCGAGCTTCTCCGCCGCTCCGTCGATCGAGTTGTCGGGTCCACCGACCGTGTAAGATATCGGATCGCCGTTATCATCGCCGACGGTGATCTTTGCACTTGGAAAGGCTGCGGCGAGCTTACGGATGTCAGCGGCGGCGCGATTCGTTTCGCGGCGACGGTTCTTATAGAGCAGCGCGTGAAGCGTCGCATAGCTTCCGCCCTGCGTCGAGCCCCAGCCAGCCGGCTTGTAACCAACGGTCGAGATCGTCTTCTCGATCCCCGGAACCTGCATGACCTCTTGCTCGAATTGCGATACCGCTTTGGCCGTGATCCCGATCGGCGTTCCAACCGGATAGGAGAACGTCATGTCCACCTCTCCGTCTTGCGTCGAAGGGACGAACTCGGATTGAATGGCACCGAGTGGTATGAGAGCGATCGCAGCCACGACCAAAACGGCGCAAAAGGCTACGGTGCGTTTGCCGTGCGCGAGCGCATACGGCAGCATGCGATCGTGATACGTCCGCAGCACCCGCTCGTAGGCAACTTGGAACCAGCCTAGCCAGGACGGCGGCCCGGAGCTGCGCTTCAGCATCGACCACTTTGCGGCGAGCACCGGCGTCAGCGTAAAGGAAACGAACAGCGAGAACATCGTCGCGACGACAACGACGACGCCGAACTCCTTCATGTACTTGCCGACGATACCGGAGAGGAACGCCATCGGAAGGAACACGACGACGTCGACGAGTGTTATCGCAATGGCAGCGCCGCCGATCTCTGCGCGGCCGCTAAGCGCGGCGTCCATGGGCTTCTCGCCCAAATCACGATGTCGCGTGATGTTCTCGAGCACGACGATCGAGTCGTCGACGAGGATACCGATCGTGAGCGATAGGCCCATCAATGAGATCACGTCGAGCGTGAATCCGAAGAGCCGCATCGCGATGACGGTCGCGAGCAGCGAGGACGGGATCGCAACCATGACCACGATCGCGTTCCGCCATGCGTGCAGGAACACCATAAGAACGAGCGCCGTAAGCAAAACGCCCTCACCAAGGGTCTGCAAGACGCCGGCGAGTGACGCCATCGTATATTCGGCCGGGGCGTCGACCTCGGTGAAAGTTACCTGCGAATACTTCTTCGCGATGTCCTTGAGCCTATCGCGCGCGACCTTCGTGGTCGCGATCTCATCGGATGTGACGACGCGATTCAGGTCGAGCAGAACGGTCGGAGCGCCGTTGAAGCGCGAGATCGAGCGCTGATCGACGTGACCGTCCTCGACGGTCGCAACATCCTGAATGCGCAGTCCCTTTTGCGCATAGAAGGTGGCTGAAAGCGGAATCGGCAGCATATCGCTTGCGCGATCGATCTCACTGTGCACCGAAACCGTCGTCTCGGACGACGGAGAATCCATACGGCCGCCAGGAAGGGTCGCGTTGTTCTGCTGCAGAGTGTAAAAGATGTCGGGGAGCGTCTCGCCAGTCGCGAGCATTCGCTCCGGAATCGGGAAGACGTGGAATTCCCGCTTCACTTCACCGCGCTCGTCGACGGATTGAATATTCGGGATGCGCAGAATGTCCGGAACGATCTTCTCGCGCACGACATCTGATAAGCCGGTCGGAGACAGACTCTTCGAGAAGAGCGCCATCGTCAAGACCGGGGCTTGCGATCCACCCGCACTCTTGTCGACGATTGGAGGATCGAGATCGGTAGGCATGTACGTGCGCGCAATGTCGACACGCCGCTGCACATCAATCGCCGCGAAGTTGATGTCCGTATCGATCTTGAACTGCACGATGACCGCGGCGGTACCTTCTTGCGCGGTCGCGCTGAGACGGTCGAGATTCTCGATACCGTCCATTTGGTCTTCGATCGGTTTGATGACGAACCGCTCCATGTCGGCCGGCGACGCCCCGGGATAGACCGCGGTTACGAGGACGATCGGAAACGTTACGTTCGGATTGAGGCTCCGCCCGAGCTTAAAGTACGAGAGCGTACCAAAGACCGCGAGCGCAATGAAAAACATTGCGACGATAATCGGTCTCTGTATGCAGAAGCGAGTCAGCCACATTCTCGAAAGCTCTTACGGCCAGAGTTAGCCTGATGTTTCAAGGGCCGGCATGGCGGCGCCCGCTTCTCTCCGCCCCAAAGGGGCGCGTTTCGCTGGGGACCGCCTCGGAGAGAGGGTCCAATATGAGACAGCTATCTATAGCCCTCGGCGCGTGTGTCGCGGCGCTGGCCGTGACGGCGGGACCTGCGCTTGCGCAAAACTCCACGCCGTCAACCTACAAAGCGGCGCGCGCCGCCGGTGCTGCCGCGCAAAAAGTTGCACCACCGAATCTGGTGCTGCCGGCCGACATGGGTGGCGGAACGTATTCGCAGCGCATGACGAGCACTGACAGCACGACAACGACCCCGAACGCAACACCGAATTCGGTGCCGCCGTCAACGCCAAACAATATCGGGCCCGGAACCGCATCTCCGGCGGACAATAGCGGTGCCTCCAAACCTTCGACGCCCGCAAACGGGCCGCCGAATAACGGGAACAACACCACGAGTCCCAACACGAAACCCGGCGGCTAGTTCGTCCTAACGCGTAAATCCCAAACGGCGGCGATGATTGCAGCACAAAGTGCAAGCATCGCCGCCGCAATCATTGTTACGCGAAAGCCCGCGACGTACGAGGTCTGAATCGCATGCGTAACACTTGCCACTTCTCGCGGCGGTAGACGCAGATCGAGACTTTCGCCTGAGAGCAGGTTGCCACGCTGACGCTCGACCTGAGCAATCGCCGCCTGCGTTAGGTTCAGCTTGGTCACCTCAACGTCCAAGCGCATTTCAAACCTAGAAGCGAGCGCGAGGCCGAGCCCCGCGATCGCAATCAGTCCCGCCGTGCGAGCGACCGCGTTGTTGATCCCCGATGCGATTCCGGCCTGTTCCGCCGGCACCGAGTTCATTGCGGTCGTCGTCAGCGGCGCGACGAAAAATGCGCCCGCACAACCGAGGACGACCGACGCCGGGAAAAAAGTCGTCCAATACGATCCGCCGATGCCCGGAACTGCGAACAGCGCAAAGCCGGCTGCCGCCAACAGCCCGCCCACTACGAGCGGAATTCGCGCGCCGATGCGCACCACGAGACCGCCCGACCAACGCGATGCGACGAACATGATCGCAATGAACGGGAGAAGCGACGCGCCCGCCGCGACCGGCGGATAGCCTTGCACATTGATCAGGTCGAAGGGCATGAAGTACAAGCTTCCGCTCAAGCCCGCGTACAGAAGAAACGTATAGAGATTTGCGCCCGCAAACGGTCGCGACGCGAACAGATCCGCTTTCAGCATCGGGTCGCGCGCGAGACGGCGCTCATAGTATACGAAGGCGGCCACCAGCACCAGGCCTGCGATTGCGGTCGTCAACCCCCAGGTATCGGCCCGCGCGTTTTGCAGCGCGATCAACCCGTAGACGAGCGCACCCAAACCGGCGGTTACGAGAGATGCGCCGATCACGTCGATTGCGCGCGGCGCGTCGCTGTCGCGACTTTCCGGCACGTACGATAAGGTTATCGCCAGCACCGCAATGCCGAGCGGAATGTTGATCAGGAAAACCGCCCGCCATGAGACGGCCTGCGTAAGCCATCCGCCCAAAACGGGACCGATTGCAGCCATGATCGCGGTGTATCCCGACCACGTGCCGATGGCACGCCCGCGCGCCTCGCCGGAAAACGCCGTCGTGATCAGCGCGAGACTCCCGGGCATCAATAGCGCCGCGCCGATTCCTTGAATGCTGCGCGCAGCGATCAGAAATCCCAGCGTCGGCGCAACCGCGCATCCAAGTGACGCAACGGTGAAGAGCGCGGTGCCGAGCGAAAAAATGGCGCGACGCCCGAACCGATCGCCGAACGCGCCGCCGACTAAGATCAGTGCTGAGAGAAACAGCGAATAACTCTCAACGACCCATTGAAGACCCGCAGCGCTTGCGCCCAGATCGCGCTGCATGACCGGAAGAGCAACGTTGACTGCCGTGGTGTCGATGAGCGCCATCGCAGTACCCAGGATGGCGGCAACGAGCACCCACATTTACGTCGGTGTCAAACTTTTCTTCTGGACACGTTCGACGAGCTCGCGTTCGTAGGCGTCGGCTTCCGCAAGTCCGACGAGCTTCTGGCGATCCTGGAACGACATCATGCGGTCGAGCAGGCTCGCCGTCGTGCCCTGCTCTTTGAGAACGCGCAAACCTTCGCGCTGCGCATACGCACCGAGATACAGCATCGCGTTCGGAAAGATGCACAGTTTGAATCCGAGTTCTGCGAGCTTCGAAGCCGGCAAGAGCGGCGTCTTCCCGCGCTCGACGGTATTGAACACCAAGATCTGGCCTTTGAACTCGGAACCGATGCGTTCGACTTCTTCGAGACTCTGCGGAGCTTCGAGGAAGAGCGCATCGGCGCCCAACTCGAGATAAGCACGGCCGCGGCGAATCGCGGCGTCGAGACCTTCGACGGCGCGCGAATCGGTGCGCGCGATGATCAGAAAATCGGGATCGCTGCGCGCGTCGAGCGCAGCCTGGAGGCGATAGAGCATCTCATCGATCGGCACCACGGCTTTGCCTTCGAAATGCCCGCAACGCTTGGGCATCACTTGATCCTCGATGTGCAAGCCGGCGATGCCCTCTTGCTCGTACATCCGAATCGTGCGCTTGACGTTGTGCACGCCGCCGAAGCCCGTGTCGCAATCGGCGATAACGGGGACGTCCACCGAACGCGCGATCGCGCCCGCGCGCGCAGCAAGCTCGGTGAGCGTGATCAAACCAATGTCGGGCTCGCCCAGTAGCGTGTTCGTCACACCGGCGCCCGTGACGTAGATCATCGGAAACCCGGCCTGCTCGATCAATTTCGCGACGAAGCAATCCGTCGCACCCGGAGCCATGACCGCTCCGTCTTGACGTAGGAGTCGCCGGAGCTCGGTAGTGCGCGCGGTCATTGCATCGTCCTTTCTGGTTGCTAGCTCAACATCGAACGCAAAACGTACGGTAATATCCCGCCGTGACGATACCAATCCAGCTCGACCGGCGTATCGATGCGCGCCAGCAATCGAACGGAATCGACTTTGCCGCTTGCGCGCGTAATCGTGCACGTGATGGAGTCGCGCGGCTTGAGTTCACGTAAACCGGTGAGCGTGTACGTCTCGGTTCCGTCGAGACCGAGCGTCTTGCGCGTGGTTCCCGGCTCGAACTGCAATGGGAGGACGCCCATCCCGACGAGATTCGAGCGGTGAATACGCTCGAAGCCTTCGGCGATGACCGCGCGCACGCCGAGCAGCCGCGTGCCGCGCGCCGCCCAATCGCGCGACGAGCCCGTGCCGTACTCGGCGCCGCCGACGACGACCATCGCCGTCCCTTCGGCCTCGTACCTCTTTGCCGCGTCGTAGGTGCTCATCGTCGCACCGTCGGGCATGTGCTTCGTGAACCAACCCTCCGTCGGCGAAACGAGTTCGTTCTTCACGCGCGGATTCGCAAACGTGCCGCGGATCATGACCTCGTGGTTGATGCGGCGCAAATTGTAGGTCCCGATGTCACCCGGTTCGATACCGCGGCTGCGCAAGTATTGCCACGCCGGCGAATCTTTGTGAATCGTCGCGATCGGCGAGATGTGATCGGTCGTGACCGAATCGCCGACGATGACAAGTGGCCGCGCGTTTACAATGTCGTTGACCTTCGGCGTCTCGCGCGTTACGCCGGCGAAGAATGGCGGTCGCTTGACGATCTCGCTGTCGTCAGGCCAATCGAATGTTTCGCCGCTTTGCGAATCGAGCGCGTTCCAATCGTCTGATCCGGAGAATCCCTTATTGTATCGGTCGCGGTAGAGATCGGGTGAAATCGCAGAGTTCAGCGTTCGTTCGATCTCTTCATCGGTCGGCCAAATATCGCGCAGGAAAACAGGCTCCGCATCGTTGCCTTCACCGAGCGGCTCGTTCGTAAGGTCGACGTTGAGGGATCCGGCAATCGCATACGCGACGACGAGCGGCGGCGAGGCGAGGTAACTGGCCTTGGCTTGCGGATGAATCCGGCCTTCGAAATTGCGATTGCCCGAAAGTACGGCAGCCACGACGAGGTCGCCATCATCGACTTGCTGCGCAACGTTCGCCTCGAGCGGGCCCGAGTTTCCCATACAGGTCGTGCAGCCGAAACCGACCGGAGCAAATCCAAGCTCGCTGAGCGACGACTGCAAGCCGCTCTTCTCCAAATAGTCGGTGACGACGCGCGAACCGGGCGCTAGGGACGTCTTCACCCATGGTTTCTTGTGCAGGCCGCGCGCGACGGCGTTTCGCGCCAAGAGTCCGGCACCGATCATCACCGATGGGTTCGAGGTATTGGTGCAACTGGTAAGTGCGGCAATGACGACGTCACCATCGTGGAGTCCCTCTTCCTTATGATTGCCGCCGTTCGCACGACGCGGAAACGTCGGCAACGCTTCCTTAAAACTCGCGGGAACCTGGCCGAGCGCGACGCGGTCTTGCGGCCGGCGCGGACCGGCGAGACTCGGCTCGACTGACGAGAGATCGAATTCGATGACGTCGCTGAAAGCCGGCTCTGGCGTCGTCTCGTCGCGCCACAGACCTTGCGCTTTCGAATAGGCTTCCACGAGCGCAATGTGTTCGGCGCTGCGACCGGTGAGCTGCAGATAGCGCAACGTCTCGCTGTCGATGGGAAAGTATCCGATCGTAGCGCCATATTCGGGCGCCATGTTCGCGAGCGTCGCACGTTCCGGTAAGTGCAGCGTTTCGAGACCTGGTCCGATAAACTCGACGAATTTCGCAACGACTCCGTGCTTGCGCAGCGCTTGCGTCAACGTCAACACGATATCGGTCGTCGTAACGCCGGCTTTCGCGCGCCCGACGAGCCGGCAGCCGACGACTGCGGGGATTGCGAGCGGCAACGGCTGACCGAGCATCGCAGCCAGGGCTTCGATCGCACCGACGCCCCAACCCAGAACGCCGAGGCCGTTCGTCATCGGCGTATGGCTGTCCATACCGACCATCGCATCGGGACACGCAACGGTCGTGCCGTCTGCGTTGTCCAGCGTCCAAACAACGGTCGCGAGAACCTCAAGGTTTATTTGATGCAAGATGCCGTTGCCCGGCGGAATGATACGAAAACGTTGGAACGCATCTTGCGCCCAACGCATGAACGCATAACGTTCGCCGTTGCGCTGAAATTCGAGCGCGAGATTTTGTTTGACGGCATCCGGTACCGAGGCAACGTCGACAATCGACGAGTGGTCTATGATGAGATCGACGGGGATGCGTGGATTGACGTCGCTCGGGTTTCCGCCCAGATCGCGCATTGCCGAGCGCATCGTTGCGAGATCAGCCGCAAGCGGGACCCCGGACGAATCACCGGCAAGGACGCGCACGGGATGAAATGGGATCTCCGTGCCGCCTTTACGTTCCTTACCCCAACCGGCAAGCGCGTCGAGATGCTCGGCAGTGACCACATGTCCGTCGGCATGACGCAACAAATTCTCGAAAAGTATCTTCAGCGAATACGGCAGGCGCCCAAGCCCTGCATATCGCTGCTCTTCTGCCGCCGGAAGACTGAAGAAAGTGTAGCGACGATCGCCGACGTTCAGCTCTCGACGAAATGTCGACCCGTTCACGAGCCGCGGCTTTCCCCGACGAAGCATCTTGGCCTGCTTGCGCGAAGTGACCGCCCGGTCGAATGCGTGTAACGCTAGAGGGGCTCGGCAAAACCTATCCGGCAAAAGACGCCGGAAGCTTTGTCGCGCTCGAAAATGTCTCGCTCGACATCAAGTCGGGCGAATTCGTCGCCGTCATCGGTGTCTCGGGGTGCGGCAAGAGCACGCTGCTCGAGCTCGTCGCCGGGCTGCAACAGCCGACGAGCGGCACCATGAAGTTCGACGGCGTTCCCCACAGTGGTCCCCAGCCGCGCGTCAGCGTCGTCTTTCAAGAAGATTCAACGTTTCCGTGGCGGACCGTCGCGGGAAACATCGGCTTCGGGTTGTCGATGCGCGGCGTCGACGCCAAAACACGCGACGCACGCGTCGAGAAAATGATCGACATGGTCGGGTTGCGCGGCTTCGAGCATCACTATCCTCACCAGCTCTCGGGCGGCATGCGACAACGCGTCGCAATCGGCCGCACGCTCGTTCTCGATCCCGGCCTTCTTCTGATGGATGAGCCGTTCGGAGCACTCGACGAACAGACGCGCTTCGTCCTGGGTGAGGAGCTGTTGCGCATTTGGCGCGAGAGCGGATGTACGATTCTGTTCGTGACGCACAGTTTGCACGAAGCCGTGCAGCTCGCCGACCGCATCGTCGTCCTAACGCCAAAGCCGGGCCGTGTTGCACGTGTGATCGAAAACGATCTTGCGCGACCGCGCAGCGAATCGAACGAACCGGAGCGCTACGGTGCGATGATCGGAACGCTACGCGAGCTGATCAGTGTCTAAAATACTCCTGACACGGATCGCAATCATCGCAATCGCAATTGGAATTTGGGAAGCGCTTGCGCGCGCGCACGCCTTCGGACCGACGCTCTCCGTACCGCCGACCGTTATGTTCATGACGATGATCGAAGCGCTCGGAGACGGACGCCTCGTCCCCGACGTGGCACGCACGGCGGTCGAAATTGCATTGGCGTATGGAATTGCGCTCATTATCGGACTGCCGCTTGGCGTCATCCTGTGGCGCTCGCGCGTGCTTGCAACCGCCATCGAGCCATATCTCTTGGCGTACTACGTCATTCCGTTGTTTGCGTTTTATCCGCTGTTCATCAAGATTTTCGGCGCGGGCATTGCGCCGATCGTTGCGATCGGCGTCATCAACGGCATCGGTGCGATCACCATGAACGTGCTGGTCGGTCTGCGCGAGATACCGCGCGTTCAATTGGCGCTCGCGCGCAGCCTCATGCTTCGACCGGCGCAAACGCTCGTCCACGTCATCATCCCGGCGACCGTTCCTCAAGCGTTCGTTGGTCTGCGCCTCGGGTTCGTCTACGCACTGATCGGCGTCATCGCGGCCGAGTTCATCCTCGCGACGGCCGGCGTCGGATACCGGATCGCATTTGCCTATAACAACTTCGAATCGAAGATCATGTTCGCGACGATCTTACTCGTTTTGATCGTCAGCATCGTGTGCAATCAAGTGCTCATCTCGATCGAGCGTCGCTTGGGAAGATACCGGCGCGCATGAGTCCGCAACGCACGAATCTGATCCGCTTGGGATCCGTCGTCGCCGTCATTGCATTGTGGGCGTTCTTCGCACGCATTCTCGGCGAGGACTTCCTACCTGGCCCCGGGCTGACGCTGCAAGTGATTGCGCAAGGTTTTTCGGAAGGCTGGCTTTGGAAGGCGACGCTGACGACACTCTCCGAGGTCGTGCCGGCGTTCGCAATCGCAGCCGTCGTCGGACTCTTTTTCGGCGCCGTTCTCGGACTCTCGCGCGTGTGGGGCGAAGTGTTCGAGCCGCTCATCGTCGGCGTCTACGCCGTTCCGAAGGTCACGCTCTATCCGATCTTCCTCTTGGTCTTCAAGGTCGGCGCCGCCTCGAAGATTGCGTTCGGAATGTTTCACGGGGTCTTTCCTTTGCAGATCATCGCGCAGGCGGCGATCGCGCACATGCGCCCCGTATATCTGAAGGTCGCTCGCAGTCTCAATCTCTCGCCGGCGCAGACACTGATACATGTCGTGATACCTGCGTTGATCCCAGCGCTCGTGGTCGGACTGCGGCTCGGCTTCAGCCTAACCTTTATCGGAGTCGTCCTGGGTGAGATCTTCGCATCGCGCGGGGGACTCGGATTTCTGCTTTCGGCAGCAGATCAGACTTTCGATGTCAAACGGGTCAACGCCGTCATCGTGATCCTTGCGGTCCTCGGCGTCGGCGTTAACATTCTCTTCAACATGCTCGAACGGCGCGTCGCTCCCGTCTCGGGCACCGAACGTCAAGCGACGCTTGCCGGCTAGCTACGTCATGAAAGGGGCATGTATGAAACAGGCTCGGCGAAACTTCCTGATCGCCGGCGGCGCGGCCGCTGCGACGCTTGCACTTCCACGCATTTCGCAAGCGGCACTCACAACGTTCAACATCACGTGCACGCACTATCCCGAGCAAGACTACGGCTTGCCGATCGTCGTCGCACAACAGCTCGGTCAAATGGCGAAGCTCGGGATCGACGTCAAGTCGATTACCGGTTCGAGCGGCGGCGGTACGACCGTCCGTAACGTCACGCAAGGCGGACTCTCACTCGGACAAGTTGCAACGTCTGCGGGCATCAAAGCCATCTTGGCCGGCGAAGATCTCAAGATCGTCGGCGGCGCCGTTATGACGCCCGGTACGATCTGCTGGATCGTAAAAAAAGATTCACCGATAAAATCGATCAAAGATTTCGTCGGCAAAACCGTCGGCTTCACGCAACCGGGTTCGGTCAGCGAATCGCTGCTCGCGCTCAGCCTCAAAGCGGCGGGTGTGGACCCTGCATCGGTGAAGACACGCGCCGCGGGCGGCATCGGTGAAAACTACACGCTGCTTTCGACCGGCGGACTCGATGCCGCATTCACCGTCGACCCGATTCTCACGCAGCACGCTGCCGATATTCGCCTCGTCTTCTTTGCGCGCGATTACGTCAAGCATTTCTTGCAAACGGTTTGGGTGACGGACTCTGCAACGCTCAAGGACCAAGGTCCGCAAGTTGCAGCGTTCCTTCGCGGCTGGACGTGGGGCGTCGAATACACGACGTCGCACGTGGCCGACGCAGCAAAGATCTTCGCGAAGGCCGGTCAACAGGACGAAGGCCCCGTGACGTACACGCTGCAGCACGAGCAGCCCGCGCAATACTTCGGCAAAGGCAACCTCGACCAAGAAGCGCTTACGAACGCGCTCGAAGCAATGCGCTTCGGGAAGTTGCTGGGTCCGGATAAGATCGACCTGAGCAAGATCATCGATCAAAGCGCGCTGCAAGCTTCCTTGCGTACTTCACTTCCGGCGATGGCATGATGCAAAGACGACAAACATTTCTCACATCCGGTGCGGCTGCCGCAGCAACTCTTGCGCTGCGGCCGGCTGCGTCGGGGGCCGACCTCATTCCGCTGAACATCACCGTCACGCACTATCCCGAGCAGGACTACGCGCTTCCGATCATTGTGGCGCAGCAAAACGGCTTCATGGCGAAGCAAGGCCTAGACATCAAGGCGATTACCGGCTCGAGCGGCGGCGGGACGACGGTTCGTAACGTCGCGCAGGGCGGACTCGCCATCGGTCAAGTTGCGACCCCGGCTGCAATCAAAGCGATCTTGGCCGGCGAGGATCTCAAGATCATCGGCGGCGGCGTCATGACGGCCGGCACGATCTCATGGAGCGTCAAGAAAAACTCGCCGATCAAAACGATCCACGATCTCGTCGGCAAGAGCGTCGGATTCACGCAACCCGGCTCCGCAAGCGAATCGCTGCTTGCACTGAGCCTGCGTGCCGCAAACGTCGACACCGCGAGCGTCAAAACGCGGGCTGCGGGCGGCATCGGTGAAAATTATGCGCTCCTGATGAGCGGGGACCTCGATGCGGTCTTCACCGTCGATCCGCTGCTGACGCAAAAGGCGAATGAGATTCGCGTGGTCTTTTATGCACGTCAGTACGTTCCGCACTTCATGCAATCGGTCTGGGTGACGGATTCCGCAACGCTTCACGACAAGAGCGCGGAGATCGCCGGGTTCCTACGGGGCTGGACGTACGGCGTCGATTACATCACGTCGCACATTCCCGAATCGGCACGGATTTTCGCAAAAGCGACGTCGGCTGACTACAGCGTCGTTCTTACGACGCTTCAGCACGAGCAGCCCGCGCAGTATTTCGGCAAAGGCGACCTCAACCGCGACGCGCTGGCGACCGCCGTCGAGGGCATGCGCATCGGTAAGTTGCTCGGCCCGGACAAACTCGACCTGAGCAAGCTCATCGACCAAAGCGCGCTCGCAAGCACGATGCGAACATCGCTTCCCGCCACGATGTAGCGTGTCGACCACGGCAACGGCAGCAAATCCATACACGCGGGGGCTCGCGGCATTCGTCGCGGGCCTTCGTTACGAGCAGATTCCGGAAGACGTCCGGCATCGCATCAAACTCCTCATCCTCGATTCGCTTGGCTGCGCGCTCTACGGCGTGCGGATGGAGTGGACGAAGATTCTCATCGACACGCTCACCGGAATCGACGCAACGCGCACGTGCTCGGTGTGGGGGACGCCGGCAAAGCTTTCCGGTCCACACGCAGCGCTCGTCAACGGAACGGCAGTTCAGGGCTTCGAGCTCGACGACGTGCATCGATACGGCGTGCTTCATGTGGGAGCCGTCACGCTTCCGCCGCTGTTTGCGCTGATCGATTCCGCGCATCTGCTCGATGGGCGGGCGTTCCTCACGTCGGCGGTCGCCGGATATGAAGTCGGTCCGCGCGTCGGGATGTGCATGGGGCAAGAACACATCGGTCAGGGTTGGCATTCCGGCGCGACGGTCGGCGTATTTTCCGCTGCGGCCGGCGCCGCGCGAGCGCTCGGTCTCGACGAACGGCAAACCGTTCACGCCCTCGGCATTGGCGGAACGCAAGCCGCGGGTCTCATGGCTGCGCAGTACGGCGCAATGGTGAAACGCATGCATGCCGGACGCGCGGCACAGAGCGGGTTGTACGGAGCTCTATTTGCGGCCAATGGGTTCACCGGGATCGAGACGATCTTCGAGAGCGAGTACGGAGGCTTTTGCACGACGTTCTCACGTTCGACCGATCGCTTCGATCTCGAAGAGCTCACCGGTGGACTCGGCGAGCGCTGGGAGACGCTCCGCATCTCGCTCAAGTTTTATTCGTGCGTGGCAAGCAATCATACGACGCTCGATGCGGTGCGCTCGTTACAAGCGAAACACAAATTTACGGCCGGGGACGTCGAGACGATCAACGTTGCGGCATCGCATGTTACCGTCGAACACGCGGGTTGGATCTACGAGCCCAATGGACTCGTAGCGGCACAGCTCAACTTGCCGTTCTCGGTTGCTACGCTTTTGATCGAAGGCGATGCGTTCGTCGATGAATACACGGAGGCAGCCTGCACCGATCCGGCACGTATGGCGCTCGCCAAACGCGTAAGAGTCGTCGAGGATCCTGCGATCACTGCACTCGGGCGCGAACGCCGGCACTACGTCCGCGTCCACGTCGAGCTCAAAGACGGCCGGCGCTTGGAAGAGACGTGCGAAATCGCGCGCGGCAGCGACAAAGACTTCGCGAGCGATGCTCAGGTCATTGCGAAATTCGAGAAGCTCGCCGGTGCCTCGCTACCGCGCGAAAAGGTAACGCAACTCCGCGACGCCGTGCTGCACTTGGACGAGATCGACGACGCGCGAAGGGTTGCTCGCCTTCTAGCCTGAGAGCTCCAAGCGGAAGAAATCGCTCCGCCTCCCGTCCTCGCTCTTCTCTTGATAGACGAAGCATAGGTCGCGATCGTCAAAGGCCTGGAACCAGTCATTCCAGTCAATGCGCTTGAGCGCACGCCCCGTCTCTCCTGGGATGTCGAGCCGCAGGACTCCGATGCCCGTGTTCTGTGAGCGGACACTGCTCGCAGGTTGGGCGCCGCGATCTTCCGCCCACCTCCGAATCAGCTCGTGATCGCGCGTCGTTTGCGTACGACGCCGCGGCTTCTCGCGTTCCTCGGAAGAAATGATGTGCTCGTCGGTGTAGCGGTCGGTTTTTGTGTCTCTCATGGTTCGAAGTCTCCCGCCTGGTTGTTCCCACCCCGCGAGCGATGCTCGGTCTGTCGCCCTCCGATATAAGCGCTCCTGGATGGATGTAACCCCTTTAACAGGTTGACATAACCGCTTTAGAAGGTTACAGTCTACGCATGACTCCGGCCGCCCTTCAGCGCCTCGCGAATGCCAAGTTCCGGTTCACATACGGTTCGAACGCTCTGAATCTCGCGGTGACCCTGCGGCGGCGCGCGTCCGAGCCCGTTGAGTTACTGGTCACGCCGGAAGACGCCAGCCGTTGGCTGAACGCCGCGGGGCTCTTCGAAGAGCCGGTTCGAATTCGCGAGAGCGAGCTGCTCGAGCTTCGCGAACTGCGCGACGCTATCTATTGCATCGGCCACGCCGCATCGGAGCAACGCCCACCATCAGCGAGCGATCTTCGACTTCTCAATCAAGCCGCGCGCCGCAGCGAAGCGCTTCCGCAGCTCGGCGACGACTGGTCGGTGCGTACCTTGCGCGCGGGCGCGTTCAATACAGCCATTGCGACGCTCGCGCGCGACGCAATTGCGATTTTCGGCAGCGACTCTGAACGATCGCTTCTTCGCACGTGCGAGCAATCCGATTGCGGAGGCCTTTTTCTCGATCGCTCGCGAGGCGAACGCCGCCGCTGGTGTTCGATGGCGCGTTGCGGTAACCGCGCTAAAGTTGCCGCATTCCGTAAACGTCAAAAGGAAGAAAGATCGTGAACGAACTCGCGTGGCAAGTCTTCGTCGCCAACGCAGATCGCGGATTGCTTTTCGGCTTAGAGACCGACGGGCGAACGGATGAGGCGGTCAACGACGCGTTCGTCGAACGCGCGCGCTGGTTACTACCCGAGAATGAGTATGGATTGAGGATCGTCCGCACGTACGTCGCTCCGCGCTTGGACGCAATGAGTCTCCGCGCGCACTTTATGGACGCGATCGCAAGCAAGCTTCCGCGCCGCGCCGAGCGTCTTCTTCTCATCGTCGAAGGCTTCGAGCTGCTCGAGGCAAGCGACCGGATCGCGCATCTCGAGACGCTCCGCCTGGCCATGCGGATGCCGAATGTCGTCATCCTCGTGACGGCTGGCCGCTTCGGTCAACGCGAGCGCAAATTCTTCGATCAGACCGGCATATCGGCAAAACCGCTTGACTTGACCGGTCTGCAAACTGTATCAAACCGGTATGATGCCACAGGTCGCGGCCGGAGCTATTCGCTATCGCACGGTCGCTGATGAGCTCGAGCGCCGGATCGCTTCGGGCGAACTGCGCCCCGGCGAACGCATGTCGGGCGAGAACGAGCTTGCGCGCGTATTCCGTGTCAGCCGCGTAACGATCCGGACGGCGCTCGCCCTGCTCGAGAAAAAAGAGCTTATCGTGCGGCGCGCCGGTGCGGGCACATTCGTCGCGATGCCACGCCTCCATCACGATCCCACGATTCTCGAGAGCATGTTTGCGCAGTTCACAAAGGCCGGCATTGCATCGTCGGCGGAGTTGCTCGAATATCAGTGGACGTCCGTTGATGCGCAGACTGCGCGTACACTCGGCTTTTCCGAAGCAATGCGCTTGAGCCGGCTCTGGTCGGTCGGCAAAACGCCCATAGCTTTCACGTTCGCATATCTGCACCCGGCGACGCGCTCGATCTCGCATGAGCAAGCGGAGCAAAATCCGGGATACATGCTCTTGGAATCAGTCGGTCATCGCGTCGACCGCGCGCATCTCAAACTGCGCGCAGAACGCGCCGACCGCAAGATCGCGCAGGCGCTCCACATCGAAGTACACGCACCCGTTCTGGTGCTCGAACGCACCAGCTATTCGGATGCCAATGAGGCGCTCGAGCACACGGAATGTTTTATGCGCTCGGATGCAATCGATTTCGTGCTGACCGTGCGGGATGGCGCATCGGTCTCGGCGTCTTTCGAACAATCGGGAAGCGCGCGCCACAACGGGGCCCAGCACAACTAGGGCTTTTCATATATACTCGTATGGATGCGAGGCGTCGTTTTTACCGGAGATCGCAACCTAGAGCTCCGCACTTTTCCCGATCCCGCACCAGGACCCGGCGAGGTCGTCATTGAGCTCAAGGCATCCGGGATGTGCGGCAGCGATTTGAAGGTCTACCGTCACTCGAAAAGCGCGGGCGGGGACTTAGCGTTCGGATTCGCGGATCCCGGAGAGATCATCGCGGGACATGAACCGTGCGGCATCGTGGCGGCTGTCGGCGCCGACGTCACGGAAAAGCAAGCCCGCATTGGGGCTCGCGTGATGCAATTTCATTATGCCGGCTGCGGTTTCTGCGCGCAGTGCCGTTCGGGCTGGGGACAGCTATGCCTCGAAGGCGTGAAAACGATCTTCGGTGTTACGGGGAACGGCGCGCACGCAAAATATCTCAAGTGCCCTGCAAATACGCTTGTGCATCTGCCGGACGAGCTTTCGTTTGAAACCGGTGCTGCGATCTCGTGCGGCACGGGCACGGCGTGGGCGGCGCTGCACCGCCTAGGACTCGGCGGCCAGCACACGATCGCAATTTTCGGACAAGGTCCCGTCGGTTTGTCCGCAACGCAGCTCGCGGTTACACTTGGGGCGCGCGTCATCGCCATCGATGTTGGACGCGAACGCCTCGAAGCTGCCCGCAAGTTCGGCGCCGATGCGACGGTTAATCCGTCGCAAACCGATGACGTCGTCGGCGCGATTCGCGAGCTGACACATGGTCCGGGAGCCGATGTCTCGCTCGACGCGTCGTCGTCGCCTGTGGCGCGCGCGCAAGCCGTGCGGTGCGTGCGAACCTGGGGAAAAGCGTGCTTCGTCGGGGAGGGCGGCGACGTTACGCTCGACGTGAGCCCCGATCTGCTTCGGCGTCAGGTGACGCTGATCGGATCGTGGACTTTCTCGATTACCGGCCAAGCCGAATGCGCACGCTTCATCGCCGACCGAAACATTGATGTCGACGCACTGTTCACCGATCGCTGGCGTCTCGCTGATGCAGAACACGCGTACGAGGTCTTCGACACACAAACGAAGGGCAAAGGCGTCTTCGTCGACTTTGCTTAGGGCAGGTTTGGCGATAGTTCTTCTTCTAGTCTGAGCGCGCAAAATATCATCTTCGATTTGCGAGCGGCAGAGTCGCGTTCATGTCTTGAAATCCGAGATGCCGTAATACGTTCCGGTGCCTGCGGGTCGCATGCCGGACTTTTCGGCGACGCGTCGCGATCCGATATTTTCCGGCATAACGATCGCGATTACACTGTCGAGCATCTCGGACCTAAACACATAGTCGAGAACGGCAGCCACCGCTTCAGTTGCGTATCCGTTGTTCCATGCAGCTGAGCCGAAATGATAAGCCACCTCGACTTCCGGTCCTTTGCCTTCAACCGGATTCAACCCACATTGTCCGACAAGCGCGCCGGTTGACTTCAGCGCGACTGCCCACATCGTATTAGCCGAGCTCGTCTTCTCTTGTCCTCCGTTGCTCGAGCGCGTCGTAGAAGCTCTCGATCGTCCGATCCGGAAACGGCGGCAAGAAACGACGCACGAGGGGATCGTTCAATATTGCGACCCACGCTTCACCATCGCCCGGCTCGAACGAGCGGATGACCAGGCGCGCAGTTTCAAGGTGCATCGTCACCTGTCACGCTATTTGCAACCAGAGGGCCTGCAAACGCGGTTGGCAGATGAGTCTGGAGTAAAGCATGGATTTTAAGACCTACCTGGCCGGCATCGAAACGGCCATTCGCGAGCGCGACGTCAAAAACGAGATTACGCTCGCGTATACGGACGGAAGCTACAATCGCACGTTCGACGGAGAATGGACGTGGCGCAAAGGGAATCTCGGCGCTCGCGTCATGCGCGGCGCGACTCCGGTTCAGTCAATCATCCAGTGGCTCGATGGGGCAACCGTCGATCATAGTTCGAAAGCCGTCATCGGTGAAAACGCACCCGCGACCGTTGCGACGCAAATCATCGAAACCTTACGGCGTGGACTCGGGATCCGTCGCAGATGACTGACGCAGAAGTTCATCCTTGGGTGGGGAAAGCCGTACGCGCAACACTTGCGGACGGCCGCGTGATCGCCGGAACTCTTCACGCAGAAGACGTTCATGGACACGGTCACGCACACTATGTAATCGTAAGTGATTCCGTTAAGCCTGGCCAAGGCAAAGTTCAGGAAATGATTCACGGGGCCGAGTCGTTCGTCGAGATCGTCGACGCCTCGAATGATCCCGCCGCTCGCGAGGGCTAGTCGCGAACCTCTACGCCGTCGCCGTCCTTCTTCTTATACTAATCTCGTCGACGATCGGCGCACGCGAAACTCCGCGGAATACGGTCGCGACCGGTGCTCATGCAGCGGTAGCGACCGATCAGCGATTGGCATCAGAGACGGGATTGCGCATTCTCCGGCAAGGCGGAAACGCGGTTGATGCCGCCGTTGCCATAGGATACACGCTTGCGGTGACCTACCCGAGCGCCGGCAATCTGGGCGGCGGCGGTTTCATGACCGTGCGTTTAGCCAACGGCGATTCACACTTTGTCGATTTTCGCGAAACGGCACCGGCCGCAGCAACGACCAACATGTATCTCGACGCAACCGGCGGCATAATTCCTGACGCCAGCACAGTCGGTCCACTATCAGGCGGCGTTCCAGGCACCGTTGCCGGGCTCGAATACGCGCGCGCGAAGTATGGCACGCGCTCGCGGCACGAGCTGATGCGTGATGCGATCGATGATGCAGAACAAGGCTTCCTCCTTTCGGATGCTGATGCTGCGGTGTTCGCTCGCGCCCGGAAAGCGCTGATGTGGTTTCCTACAACGGCCGCTATCTTGGTAGCTGGTGGTGAAACACCAAAAGCGGGTTCGGTTTTTCGGCAGCCGGATTTGGCGCAGACGCTTCACCGAATCGACACGGAAGGCGCAGCAGGCTCTTATCAAGGCGCAATTGCGAAAGAGCTGGCCTCCGCGGTCCGCGATTCTGGCGGAATTATCACGGAGGCCGACTTGGCTGCGTACCGCATCGTTGAACGCGTTCCGCTAAAATGCAAGTACCACGGCGTGACAATTGTGACTGCCCCTCTTCCAAGTTCCGGCGGCGTCACGATGTGCGAAATCCCGGGCATCCTCGCCAACGATAGGCCGGCGCCACCCGTACGGAGCTTTATGAATGCGCACCTCGAGATCGAAGCTGAGCGGCGCGCCTTCCTTGACCGAAATACGCAGCTCGGCGATCCTGCGTTCGTCCCATCTAGAGCGACAGCTTTGCTCAATGCGTCATATCTATCACGTCTGCGGAAGTCGATAGCTACGGATCGCGCGACGACGTCAAGCTCGTTGTCCCCCGGAATCGCCACGCACGAAGGGTCTAATACGACGAACTACAGCGTCGTCGACGTTGCGGGCAATGCGGTCGACGTGACGTATACGCTCAACAATGGCTTTGGAAGCGACTTTGTGGCGGGGAGCACAGGCGTTCTGCTCAATGACGAGATGGACGATTTTGCAACAAAGCCTGGTGCGCCAAACATGTTCGGCCTCGTTCAAGGGATCGCAAACGCGATCGCACCTGGGAAGCGCCCACTATCCTCGATGGCGCCATCCGTTGTCGTAAACGGATCGGGACATCCCATGCTCGTCGTTGGAGCAGCTGGTGGTCCGCGGATCATTACGACAACGCTCGACGCCATTCGCGCCGTCGTGGATTTTCATCAGGATACAGTCACCGCGTTAGCCGCTCCACGGATGCACATGCAATGGCTTCCAGATCTCGTATATGCGGAGACCGCGACGTTCGATCCGACGACGTTAGCGCAGCTTAGTGCATCCGGTTACACCGTCAAGATCGGTCGGAGCGGTACCGACGCTAACGCCGTGGGCATACTGGCAAACGGCGTGCGCATGGGAGCGCACGACCCGGATAGTCCAACGGGAGCTGCTCTTGCTTACTGACCACCCGCTGGGAGCCTCAGATTACTTCGGGAACCTGCTCCGACGCAGCGTTGCGGGTCCATTTGTCATCACCGAAGGCGCTTTCAGCAGCGGTTCTGCGTTGCCGGCGCACTCGCACGACATTCCGTATTTCACCTTCACGCTGCGTGGAAGATATCGTGAACGCTGCGGCCCTCGCCAGCGTCTTTGCACACCGGGGACCGCAGTCGCCCATCCCGCATTCGAAACGCATGCGCAAGAATTCGCAGACGAACCCGCACTCCTGATTCGAGTCGCGCTGGCGCCGGGCGAAGCCGAACCCGAAGTAGAAGCCGCCCTCGAAAACCCACTCTGCATAACGAGCTCCTCGATCGCTCGCATCGTCTCGCATATGCACGATGAGCTCGGACGCACCGACGAATCGTCTGAGATGATCATGGAAGGTTTGGCGTACGAGTTAACGGGCATGGCGCTCCACGCCGAGGGTTCAGGCGGCGGCAGCCGCAGACGAGCGCTCAATGCCCGTGCCTTCATACGTTCGTCGCTACGATATCCGGTTTCTTTAACAGTCCTGTCCAATCAGATCGGCGTCTCGCGTGCGACACTCTATCGCGATTTCAAATCTGCGTTCGGCTACACTCCCGGTGACTTTCTCCGGCAAACTCGACTGACTGCCGCCGCGACTCTGCTGCGCAAAACAAAAATGCCGGTCAGCGAGATTTCCGCCGCATGCGGCTTCTTCGACCAGTGTCACTTTGGCCGCAGCTTCCGCGAAACGTGGGGTGTCTCGCCGTCGGCATACCGGCGCGTAACCGAATGAGACGGGCGTACTAGCGCGCGAACAGCGGCCTTGCTAGGCTCGCTTCGATGATGATTCGAAGCGTGGTGGGACTCCTCGCCCTGCTGCTTCTCGTCCCGCAAACCGCGGCAGGCAGCAGCCCCGGCATTCCTCTCAAAACCTATCTCAGCCTGACCGACGTCGCATGGATATCGACTTCTCCGGACGGTTTGCGCATCGCGTACACGTCGGAGGAAAGTGGCAGCTGGCAACTCTGGGTCGTCGACACCGACGGATCGCATCGAAGGCAACTTACGAGGGGCGTGGATTCGGTGCATGGCGCGTGGTGGATTCCCGGCGACGCGCACACGATTCTGTACACCATGTCGCACGGCGGGAGCGACGTCGATCAACTCTACACGATTCGCGACGATCGTTCCGGCTCTGTGGCATTGCTTCCGCATGAAAAGAACGTCACGCATCTCTTCGGCGCATTCTCGCCCGACGGTTCCAAAATCGCATTCTCATCGAACCGCCGAAACGAACAAGCCTTCGACGTATACGTCCTGGACCGCAAAACGGCAACGGCCCGGCGCGTCTATACCAGCACACAATCTGCCAACGCAACTGCTTGGTCACCGGACGCCCGCAGACTCCTAGTGCAGGTCGTCCACAATCCGTACAATGCCGACCTGTATGCGGTCGATCTGCGGAGCGGCAGGCCGACTCTGCTTACGCCGCACACGGGAGAAGCAAATTTCGATAGCTCACAGTTCACGCCCGACATGCGGGCCGTCGTCTGTGTTAGCGATTTACACAACGAATTCCACGCGATTCAGCGCATAGATCTCGCAACGCGCACGACGCGGCCAATCGTCGACATTCCGCACGATATCGATCAGGTTCTCGTTTCGCCTGATGGCCGACTCATGACATATATTGTGAACAATGACGGTTACGGCAACGTCATAGTCGCCGACTCATCGGGACGTGCAATCGACCAACCCTCGATGCCTCCCTACATTGCGGAGAACCTCATTTACGCGAAGCACGGTACTCTGCTGCTGTACGCAGCGTCCGGTCCAACGTTCCCGAAAGTCATTTGGTCTTATGACCTTCAATCGCACAAGACGACGCAGATTCTGAAGCCGAATTTCCACGGTATTCCGCCGGCAAGTTTATCAGAACCTCAGATTATCCACGTGCGCAGCTTTGACGGCAGGATGATTCCCGCGTGGTATTTCAAACCGAAGAAAAACAGCGGCAAGCCGGCAGTTTTTCTCGATATTCATGGTGGCCCTGAACTTCAGGACCGCGCTTGGTTCTATCCGTTCGCCCAATACGTCGTGTCGCGCGGCTACGCATTGCTCGATCCCAACATCCGCGGAAGTGAGGGGTACGGTCGAACCTACTTGCATGCGGCCAATGGCCGCAAACGCGAGAATGCCGTCAAGGACATCGGCGCCTTGCACGATTGGCTCGTTGCCTCCGGTGGCGCCGACGCCGGAAATATTTTCATTGATGGTGCATCTTACGGTGGCTACATCGTGCTGGCGAGTTTATATCACTACCCCTACGCGTTCGCGGGGGGAATCGACTTTTACGGCGTTGCGGATTGGGTGAGCTTCCTTCAAAACACCGGCGAGGTTCGATCAGCGCGGGAAAGCATCTACGGAAGCCTAGCCCACGATCGGACGTTTCTAGAATCAATTTCACCGCTCAAACATGTCTCCGAGATCAAGCGCCCCGTCTTCATCGTCGCCGGCAAGAACGACACAATCGTACCCGTCGCGCAGAGCGAACGCATCGCAGCGGCACTTCGCCGTAACGGCGTCCCAGTGCAGTTGCGTGTATTCCCGAACGAAGGCCACGGCATCTCGAATCTCAAGGATCTCATGGCAGCGTATCAATGGATGATGGCGTTCGTACAGCAGTACGCACGCAAGTAGCCTACCCTCGAGCTACTTATCTTGGCTGACGTTTACGCGCTGTATGCTTCAGCGGCGCAATATCTGGAATTTTCTGCCGGGTGCATGATCAAGCTTAGGCGATCGCTCGACACGTCCGTGATGTAAGAGACGTCGCCGATTTTTGATCCCCTGTCCGGCAATAGTATTGCAGCGAGCGTCAAAAACCCAGCGACCACTATTTTTTGCACGATCGTACTCTCCTAAGATCTGCACCAAAGACAGGCCCTGACGCGGGCCTCAGGCATGCTGGATGACACTTCGAGCGACACTGAGGGACGACTTCACGATTATTGCTCGAATGGGAGCGCTTCTCTGCCCCGGCGAATGAATGCGAGCCGTGGCAGATTCGTATACTAGGGTCGTAAGCAAGGTCCCGAAACCGCGACGATGGATCGGCGAGCCGGTGCCGCGCAAAGAAGATCCCGCGCTGCTGGTCGGCGAGGGACACTTCATCGATGATCTCGAGCCCTTCCCGAACATCCACCACGCAGCGATTCTGCGCAGCCCGTACGCACACGCGCGAATAAAAAGCATCGACGTAAGCGGGGCACTCGCGCTCGACGGCGTCGCCGGCGTCGTAACCGGCCGGGAGGTCGCGGCTGCGTGCAAGCCGTTCGCCGTCGGAATCGAAACGCAGCCGGTTTTCTATCCCTGCGCCATCGATAAAGTGCGTTACGTGGGCGAACCGGTTGCCGTCGTCGTCGCGCGCGACCGGTACGTCGCTGAAGATGCGCTCGAGCTGATCCAGGTCGTGTATGAGCCTTTGGATGCGGTCGTATCGATCGATGATGCGTTGGAGCACGGCCCAGCATTGCACGAGAACATCGGATCGAACGTCGTTCACGACCGTACGTTCGTCTACGGAGATGTCGACGGCGCATTCGCTAATGCCGAGCACGTAGTTCGCGCGCGCTTTGACTTCCCCAAATACGCGTCGACGCCGATCGAAACGTACGGCGTTATCGCAAAACACGAGCGTGGCAACGACAGCTACGTCGTTCACGCCAACTTCCATGGTCCGTTTGTCTTACAAGCAGTCATGGCCGGCGCGCTAAGTGTTCCGAGCCACCGTCTGCGGATCATCGTGCCTCCCGACATCGGCGGCTCGTTCGGGATAAAAGCCCACGTCTATCCGTACATCGTGTTGATCTCGCTCGCGAGCAAACTTTGCGGCGTCGCTGTGAAGTGGATCGAAGACCGCTTGGAGCACCTGATCGCTGCCTCGAGCTCGACCGATCGTGTCACGTGGGCGCAAGCCGCGGTGCTGCGAGACGGGACGATCCTAGGACTTCGTCTCGATCAAGTCGACAACGTCGGCGCCTATGTCCGTGCGCCTGAGCCTGCGTGCCTCTATCGTATGCATGGCACGGTGACGGGAGCCTATCGCATTCCCGTCGTCGGAATCCGAAATCGACTGGTGACGACAAACAAGCTGCCAACCGGCCTCAACCGGGGTTACGGCGGACAAGAGCAATATTTCACGCTGGAACGCTTGATCGCGCTCACCGCGCGCGAGCTCCGTCTCGATCATGCCGAGGTCGTGCGGCAAAACTTGATTCGAAAGGACGAGTTTCCATACCACGCACCGGCTGGGTCAATCTATGACAGCGGCGACTACGAAGCGGCGTTCGAGCGCGCGCTCGAGCTCGCCGGGTACGACGCGTTGATCGCGCGACGCGCACACGCGCGCGCCGAAGGTCGCCACTCCGGAATCGGAATTGCGTGCGTCGTCGAACCGTCCGGCTCGAACATGGGCTATATCTCGGTTGCATTACCGCGCGAGCTTCGCGAGCGATCGCTGCCGAAATCAGGTTGCACGGAGGGCGCGACGGTCGCAATCGATCCGCTCGGTTCGATTACGGTACGGCTTTCAACCACGCCACAAGGTCAAGGTCACGCGACCGTAGCGGCGCAGATCGTGGCCGAAGAGCTCGGCGTAACACCCGACGCGGTCGATGTTGTAGCCGAAATGGATACCCGAACGTCGGCATGGTCGATCGCTTCGGGCTCGTATTCGAGCCGCTTTGCGCCCGTGGCAGCCGTCGCGATTCGCGACGCCGCGCGAAAGGTTGGCCGCAAACTTCGTGCCATCGCTGCGCATCAATTTGAGGTCGCGCCCGAGGACGTCGTGCTCGCGGAAGCGGCGGCGTACACGCTCGACGGCAGTCACAACGCGTCGCTCAAGCGGCTCGCCGGCACCGCGCATTGGCATCCGCTCGGCCTTCCACCCGGCATGGAGCCCGGAATCTACGAGACGGCGCATTTCACGATCGACGTGCTTGCGCCGCCGGATGCGAACGATCGCGTCGATTCCTCCGCCGTCTACGGATTTATGTCCGACATCTGCTACGTCGAGATTGACCCGGACACATCACGAGTCGACGTTCGCTCTTACGTTACGGTGCACGATTGTGGAACGGTCTTGAATTCCAAGATCGTCGAAGGTCAAATCCGCGGTGGATTTGCTCACGGTTTGGGTGGCGCACTTTTCGAAGAGCTCGTCTACGAGGAAGACGGCGGTCCGCGTAGCGGGACGCTCGTCGACTACGTCATCCCGTCAGCTACCGAAATTCCGCTCGTGTCGATCGATCACGTTGACGTCAAATCACCTTTTACGCCGCTCGGAGCAAAGGGTGTTGGCGAAGGAAACGCGATGAGCGTTCCGGTGGCGATCGCGAATGCCGTTGCGGACGCACTCGGGATCGACACGGTCGCGCTCCCGTTGACGCCGAGCCGCGTCTTTTCGCTCATGCAGGCGCAGACGCCGGAATGAAGCCCGCCCCCTTCGACTACGTGTGCCCCGAGACGCTCGAAGAAGCGCTTTCGATCCTGAGCGAGTTCGGCGAGGATGCCAAGGTCTTGGCCGGTGGCCAATCGCTTGTGCCGACCATGAATATGCGACTCGCGCGTCCTGCGATGATCGTCGATATCAATCGTCTGCCTCGACTCGCGGACATTCGCAGCCACAACGGCAGCATCCACATCGGCGCACTCGTCCGCCAAGCCGATGCCGAACGCGAACAGCGCATACCACAGGCGATTCCACTTTTGGCGCTTGCACTTCCACATGTCGGGCATCGCCAGACGCGCAATCGCGGGACGATCTGTGGCTCGCTCGCGCACGCGGATCCGAGTGCCGAGGTTCCACTGGTCGCCGTAGCAGTCAACGCACAGATCGAAGCGCAATCGTCACGTGGGGCGCGCCGCATCGCAGCCGACGCGTTTTTCGACTCCTTTTTCACGACGACGCTTGCGGCAGATGAGCTCGTAACCGCCGCGACGTTCCCCGCGCATAGCGAAGGCTGTGGATATGCCTTCGAAGAGTTTGCGTTACGGCATGGCGACTTTGCGATCGTGGCGACGGCATGTGCCGTTCGCATCGATGCCGACGGCAAGACGGATACACTCTCCATCGTGCTCGGCGGCGTCGGCGAGCGGCCGTATCGTTGCGACACCGATGCCTGGCTCGGCCGCGCGTTGACCGCGGACGACATTGAAGACGTCGCACAAACGGCTTCCGCTCGCATCGATCCCCCCAGCGATCTGCGCGGCACGGCGAAGTATCGCCGATGGCTTGCGCAAGGTCAGATCCGGCGCACGCTGTCCCGCGCGCTCGAGGGTGCCCGATGATTCGAACCTCCAAGAGCGAGCACGCATCGATCAACCTGCGCGTCGATGGAAAGCCGGTCAAGGCTGACGTACCACCGCGTCTGCTCCTGTGTGATTTCTTGCGCAGTCAATGCGGAGCCAAAGGCGTGCACGTCGGGTGCGAGCACGGCGTCTGCGGCGCGTGCACGATTCTCGTCGATGGTCGCGCGGTGCGATCGTGTCTGATGTTTGCGGTGCAGGCGGAAGGGGCCGAGGTCAAGACCGTCGCCTCGCTAGGTTCCCACGATAATCTCTCACCGTTGCAAGAAGCCTTCCGCGCACATCACGCACTGCAGTGCGGGTTTTGCACGCCCGGTATCCTGATCTCCGCGCAGGCGTTTCTGACCGAGCGTCCTTCGGCGACGCGACGCGAAGTCGAAGAGCTCCTCGCGGGTCACCTTTGCCGCTGCACCGGTTACACCTCGATCGTCGATGCAATCATGGCGACCGAGGAGACGACGGCCTGATGGATCTCGGTACAACGTTTTGCGCTGCCGTAGAACGCGAACCGAATGCGCTCGCGATCGTTGACGGAGCCATACGGCTTACGTACGCGCAGTGGAAAGAACGTGTCATGCGCGTCGTTTCGGGTTTGCAGCAACGTGGCGTCGGTCGCGGCGATCGCGTCGTCACCGTGCTGCGGAACAGCGAGCCCATGGCGACGCTCTATTGGGCAACCCAGTTGCTGGGCGCGACGTTAACGCCGGTGAATTGGCGGCTTTCACGGGACGAACTCGAATTCATCATCGAAGATGCGGAGCCGCGCTGCGTCATAGGCGAAGCGGCGACTTCTTTCGAAGAGCTCCTGGACGGCACGTCCGCGACGAGCACGGACTCCGTCTCCGAAGAGACGTACTCCATCATGCTCTACACGTCCGGGACGACCGGACGTCCCAAAGGTGTCTTGCGAACGCATCGCGCGGAACGCGCCGCAGCGCTCGCGCACATCGCGCAAAATCATTATGGCCGCTCCGAACGAACGCTTGGCGTGATGCCGCTCTATCATACGATGGGGATCCGTTCGCTCATCGCGATGACGATGCTCAACGGCAGATTCGTTGCAATGCCACGGTGGGACCCCACGCAAGCGCTCGACCTGCTCGAACGGGAGCGCATTACGAATCTCTACCTCGCTCCCACACTGTTTTACGATCTGCTCGCCGATTCGAGCCTCGAGGAGCGCGATCTGAGGGCGCTGCGGAAGATCGGGTTCGCCGGTGCGCCGATGACGCCGGTGCTGGTCGAACGCTGCTTTGCAACGTTCAACCCGGACGTGTTCGTCAACCATTATGGCTCGACGGAAATTTACACGTTCTCGATCAACGACACGCTGCGCGCGAAGCCGGCGTCGGCCGGCAAAGCCGGGATCAACGAGCGCTTGAGCGTCATCGATGGCGAGATTGCCGTTCACATGAGTTCCCCGGAGGCATTCTCGGGATATTGGAAGCGGCCGGATGCGCAAGCGCGCGCAATTCGTGACGGATGGTATCACACCGGAGATGCCGGCAAGATCGACGAGGACGGTGATCTCTTTGTCTTGGGCCGCATCGACGACATGATCATCAGCGGCGGCGAAAACATCTATCCCGCCGAGGTCGAAGACGCGATGGCTCATTGCCCGGCGATTGCGCGCATCGCGGTCATCGGAATGCCGGACGAACGCTTAGGCCAGAAAATCGTCGCTTTCGTCGAACCAGCGAACGGCGAGGTGAAGGAAGAACATCTGGAAACATACGCGCGTTCCTGCGGCATGACTCAGTTCAAGCGTCCGCGCGAGTATATCTTCGTTCGCGCGATTCCCCAGTCACCGTCGGGAAAGATCCTTCGTACCAAACTGCGCGCCGGAGAATACGAGCGCCGAGGAGTGAGCCTACGATCGTGAATCTCATTGACGACGCAGCGAAATTGCGCGAATACGCCCTGCACCTCGAGCGCGAGCCGCAGCGTCACGTTGCGACGATCGTTCTCGACGATGCCGAACATCACAACACGGTTCCTTTCGCTGCACGGCGCGTGCTCGCATCGCTGTTCGACGAGTTGACCAACGACGACGACGTTTGGGTCATCGTCATCAAAGGCGCCGGAAACGAAGCGTTCAGCGCCGGTGGACACATCGCGCAATTCCTCGAGCAAGATCCCGAAGCGCTCTCCGACTTGGCGTGGAACATCGGCGCTTCCGAACGCTGTCCAAAGCCGGTGATCGCGCAGCTGCAAGGGTTCACGTTCGGTGTTGGCCTCGAGATTGCGCTCGCGTGCGATTGGCGAATTGCCGCCGAAGGTACGCTGATGGCGCTTCCGGAGATTCGCCTCGGCATGATCCCCGGCAGCGGCGGAAGTCAGCGCATTGCGCGGATGGCGGGACTCGGTCGCGCCAAGGACATGGTGATGCGCGGCCGTCGCATTAGCGCCGCGGAAGCGCTCGCGTGGGGACTCGTGACGAGCGTCGTCCCACAAACGCAGCTCGACGAAACCGTCGCCAACCTCGCAGCTGAATTGACGGCGCTTCCGCAGCCTGCGCTCCGCACGCTCAAACGCGTGCTGAACGCCGCGTACGACGCTCCCTTACACGTCGCGATGGATCTGGAGGGCCGAGAATACGCACGACTGCGCACAACACCCGACTTCATCGAGGGCGTGACCGCGTTCAGCGCCAAGCGCAAGCCGAACTTTCCGAGCTTCAGAACGACAAACCGCTCAGGCTGACTGCCTCCCTTTTTCGGGCCCTTGACTTCAAGTGCACTTGAAGGCGTAAGGTCGTTGAGTCGTGGGGTTTCACTTCCTCCATAACGCTAGATATCTATGCGCCCGTAAATGCCTGCCGACCAGGGCCCACTCGCGGCTTCCTTCGACCGGCAAGTCCAAGCATGTTTCCCAGAGTCTACGGGAGTCCAAGCAATGCGCTCCATTGCTCCCGCAGAGTGCCAGCCCACCAAAGTTATCCACATCGACAGACAAGTAAAAAACCCTGATTCCATCAGGGTTTGTGAGTCATGCGCGAGACAGGACTTGAACCTGCACGCCGTTGCCGGCGCTAGCCCCTCAAGCTAGTGCGTCTACCAATTCCGCCACTCGCGCACGGGGGCCAAGAGAGTCTAGGGCCTACCTCATATTGGGGTCAAGAGCATCCCGCAGGCCGTCGCCCAGATAATTGATCGCCAAAACGGTGATGAGGATGCAGAGGCCGGGGAAAATCGCAGCCCAGGGCGCGATCGCCATGTTGGCCTGCGCGTTCGCGAGCATGTTGCCCCAGCTTGCGGTCGGCGGCTGTATACCAAAGCCGAGGAACGACAGCGTCGACTCCAAGATGATGACGTTCGCGACCTCGAGCGTCGCCTGCACGATAATCGGCGCCATGGCGTTCGGCAGGAGGTGGCGGAAAATGATTCGACCGTCGTTGTTGCCGAGCGCGCGCGCAGCTTCCGCATACTCCCGTTCGCGCAAGCTCAAAAAAACCGCCCGGACGATACGCGCGACGGGCGGCCAACTGACGAATCCGATGATCAAGACGATCGATGCAAAATTGAGCGCGGCTTTGTTCGACGTCTCGGCGACGATTGCGGTCAACACGAGCAACAACGGCAGGAGCGGTATCGAGAGCACGACGTCGGTCATCCGCATGATCGTGAAGTCGATGACCCCGCCGTAGTACCCGGCGATCGCGCCAAGCACCGTGCCGAGCACGATCTCCATCGTCACCGCGAAGATCGCGACCGTCAACGAGATTTGCGCTCCGAAAATCAGACGCGAAAGCAAATCTCGACCGTTCTCGTCGGTCCCGAGAATGTGTCCCGCGACGCCCGGTGCGAGCGGATAGCCGCTCCAGTGAGCTTGATCGATGAAGTTCGGATCCCACGGTGCGATCCAGTGGGCGCACACCGCAATGAGAATCGTAAACGCGAAGACAACGCCACCCACGAGTGCCAGCTTGTGCTTGCGGAAGCGATTCCACGTGACGTGCTTGCGAAGCTCGAAGTGGTCGTCGGCCGGAAGCGTAGCGGTGGTCGGCAGCGTCGTTTGCATTAGCTGTACTTCACACGCGGATCAAGCCACGCGTACGCAATGTCGGCCAGCAAATTGAAGAGCACGACCAAGAACGAGACGAGCATCAAATAGCCCATGAGTAGCGCAAAATCGAATTGCGTGAGCGCGTTGATGAACAAGCGCCCCATTCCCGGCCACGCGAAAATCGTCTCAGTCACGACGGCGCCCGCGACGAGGCCGGGTAATCCAAGTGCAACGATCGTGACGAGTGGGATTAGCGCGTTCTTCAGACCGTGTTTGAGCACGACTTTGACTTTTGAAAGACCCTTGGCGGTCGCCGTACGCATGTAATCTGTGTTGATCACTTCGAGCATCGAGGAGCGCATGAAGCGGCTCCAAGTTGCTATGAAAAGTAGAGAGAGCACGATCGTGGGCAAAATCAAATGCTCGATGCGATCGCCGAAGCCGCACGCGTCGGTCGAGCACATGCTGGCCGAGGGCAGCTGAATCTTGTAGCCGTCGGGCAACGGAATGCCATAGACCGCGAACGCGAGCTGCAGCATCAATGCGAACCAGAACACGGGCATCGACTGTCCGAAGAACGCGAACGTCGTCACCACATAGTCGAGCCACGAGTACGGCTTGAGCGCCGAGAGAATCCCAAACGTCACGCCGATGCCCAGCGAAAATAAAAACGCCGCACCCATGAGCTCGAGTGTGGCGGGAAGCCGTTCGAAGATCGCCTGCGTGACGGTCTCAGAGTTCGACGTCGAGTATCCGAGATCGCCGGTGAGAACCTTGCCCAGCCAGTGCACGTACTGAATCGGGAGCGGTTGATCGAGGCCGAGATTGTGTTTGAGGCGCTCGATATCGGCTTGCGTGATATGCGGGTTCTGCAGATATGGCGTCAGCGCGCCGCCCGGCGCATTGGACAGAATTATGAAGATCACCAAGCTGATCAGAATCAGCAGAGGTATGTTCAAGAGCGTCCGGCGGATGACGTACGTTATCAAGTCGGCATCGGCGTTCTAAGCAGCGGTGTTGAATCCTGGCAATCGAAGGATGCGGCGAGCGTCGTCGGGCGTAGCCACGGGGCGCCCAAGCTCTGCCGCAATCCGGGTAACGCGCGCGACCAGCTCTTCATTTCGAGCTAGCTTACCCTTCGTATACCAAATGTTGTCCTCGAGGCCGACGCGGACGTGGCCGCCCATCGCGACCGCGATCGTCGCCATCGGTAGCTGCATCCGCCCGATCGCCGCAACCGACCAGGTACACCCCGGCGGAAGCGCTCGCACGCAGTCGAGCAAAGCCTCGGCGCTTGCCTCGAGTCCGCCCGGAACGCCGAGCACGAAATCGACGTGTTGCGGAAAGCGCAGCAGGCCCTCGACCGCGAGCCGCTTCGCGTTTGTGAGATGTCCGGCATCAAAGATCTCGAGCTCGGGGCGCACGTCGTAACGCTGCATCACAGACAAGATGCCCCGCATGATCGGGAAGCTGTTCTCGAAAACGTCGTCGCCGAAATTGACGGTCCCGCACGTGAGAGTCGCCATCTCGGGTTGCAATTCGAGCGGAGCAGCACGCTCATCGGGCGTCATCCCAATCGCGCCGCCGGTTGAAAATTGCACGATCAATTTGCTGCGCGACCGGATTGCACGCAATGCATCACGGAAGCGCGCAACCGCCTGCGTATTCGCGCCGTCGTCCGTGCGACAGTGAACGTGCACGATCGACGCGCCCGCGGCTTCGCACGCGGCGGCGGTTTCGCCGAGCTGCTCCGGCGTTACCGGCAGATACGGCGTCTGATCCGGCGTCAACTCGGCACCGACGGGCGCAACGGTGACGATCAAGGGATCCATCGTAATCCTGCTTGCACGTCGTAACACGGAAGACCCGTGGCGCGCGAAACCGCATCACCCAGCGCCTTCGCATCGACGCTGCACCCTTCTCCAACCGGACAGGTCGTGCACGCAAGCACGCGCTCCGAACCGATCCGTTCACTCGCCACAAAACGCTGCGTCGTTTCGGCAACCCCCTCGATCGTCGACGCAAGCGCCATTCCGGTTGCGACGAACAAAGGATCGAAACCCGTTGCGACGACGGCGACACGATCGATCGCACCGTCGACGATGACGCGATCGACGCCGAGATGCACGAGGCGTTCGATAACGGATCGCATGCCACGCGCCGTCGGCGCACCGGAGATTTCGACATACTGCGGAATGTTCGTCCGATAAAACACGATCGGACCAAGTGCGCTGCGCTCGTGCTCGTCGAGAATCTCGATCGTGCGCGGTTGCGGAACGAGCGCGCGGCCGGCCGCCACGATCGTGCCGGCCTCGACAAAGATGCGCGGCTTCGGCGCTTCGTCGACGGCGTCGAAGGCTTCGCCGTCGCGTCCGATAGACGTAAGGCCAATCCGCAAATCGCGCGAGTCGGCAACCCGCAGAAGCGATGTGACAGTCGTTGTTTTGCCGACATTCTTGGCGGTCCCGACGACGATCAGCGAACGTGCGCCGGTGGCTTCCCAGCGATCGAAAAGCTCTTCCGCTACGCTCAACGCTAGAAACCGAGTGCGCGCGCGATCGCGAAAACGATGCCCGTCAGGGCGAGCAAGATTCCCGCAATGAGTCCCGTCGCTCCGCCGACGCGATTGCCGACGATGCGTCCGAGTGCCAAACCGCTGGTCGTCGCTACGATCGATGCGGCGAACACCGCTGCCAACGCGAAGACGATATTAACACCGAGGTACGGTAACGTAAAGCCGACGCCGAGTGAATCCAAACTGATCGAGATCGCTGCAACGAAAAGTCCCCAGCCCGTCGACAGGTCGAGCTCACCCGATTCCTCGCGCACGCTTTCGACGATCATGTAGACGCCGACGCCGATGAGCGCCACGAATCCAAGATATGCGGCGGCGGCGCCGATCAGCTGTCCGACGCCACGGCCGATTCCCGCCCCGATCAGATTCATGATAACTTCGGCGGCGCCGAATGCCGCACCGATACGCACTTTTTCTGCACGCGTGTGACCGCGAACGCCAACGCCGACTGAAACGGCGAATACGTCGAGCGCAAGAGAAACCGCGAGGACGGCGACCTTGAGAACCGCTGAAACCATGCGGTTCGCTTATTGGGCGGTTAGCGCGCTTTCACTCTTCGAGGCCAAAAGGCCGGTCAAGGCGCTTCGCAGTTGCGAAAGCGTGAAGGGTTTGTTCAGAAAATGATTTGCGCCGGCGGCTTTCGCGCGATCTTCCATGCCGTAGTTCGTGTGTGCGCTGATCATGAGAATCGGGACTTTCGCAGTCATCCGATTGGCGCGCAAGCGCTGGATGAGCTCGAGACCGGACATCCCGGGAAGCATGAAGTCGCTAATGATGACATCGTACGGCTTCTTGTCGTTGGCGCGAACCAGTGCCGACTCTGCGTCCGAACACAAAACGACCTCGTAGGTCGGGGTCCGCAAGACCGTTGCCATGAGCGTTCGCATGTCGGCATCGTCGTCGGCTACTAAGACGCGGTACGTCTGCGGAGTCATCTGTAAAGGCGTGTTTACGGGCCCTGACTCCCCCCGCCTCGCCTCGGTGAGCGGGTTGACGAAATTTTAACGCTTGCTTGGCCGCTCGCAGGCCGGCGCCGCACGCAGGGAGAGGTTTGCCCCGCAAAGATACCTTCCATCATGCCAAGTGCTGTTGCTAACGGTGTCTCGTCTCGACGGCGAGTTCGGGGACTTTCGCAAGGCGACTTGGCCAAAGCCGCCGGCGTCAGCCGCCAGGCAATCAGTGCAATCGAGTCCGGGCGCGCTCAACCCGGCGTCGGTTTGGCGCTCTCGGTCGCTCGCGCGCTCGATGCGAGCGTTGAGGATCTCTTCGGCCTAGCTTCGGGGGCGAGCATTGAGCCGGATCCGGCCACGCTCGCCGGACGCCGAGCGGCTACCGCGACGGTCGCCGGCCGGCGCGTAAATCGCCAACTTGACCCGCTCGACCCGCTCGCTACCCCCGAGCGGACCGAATCCGTGGCCTTCGTCGCCGGTTGCGAACCCGCGCTCGCCCTCTTAGCGGCGCACGTCAAGAACGTCGATTCGGACGCGGTCTGGTTTGCAACCAGTAATCGCGATGCACTTGCGGACCTGCGCGAGCGCCGCGTTCACGCCGCGCTAGTGCACGGTTCGAACGAGGAAGTGCAGCGGCTCGTGCGGCGCGCGGGTGACGACGCCTTCGACGTCTACGAGTTCGCGATGATAGAGGAAGGCTGGATCATCGGCCGCGGCAATCCGAAAAAATTTCGGGGAGCTCGCGATCTCGCCCGCGGCAGTATGCGGCTCGCGAATCGAGCCGTTGGCGCCGGAGCCCGCACGCTCCTCGACACGGAGCTTCGACGTGCGGGCGTGGCATCGCAAACGATCGCCGGCTACGGACACGCGGTTGCCGGTCACGCCGACGTCGCGCGTGCCGTCGCGTTCGGATACGCCGATGTCGGTCTCGGAGTCGCCGGCGTCGCCGACGCATTTCGCCTATCGTTCATCCCGCTACGTAACGAGCGCTGCGTTCTCGTGATTCGGCGCAGCGATTGCGGCCACACCGGCGTCGCGGCGATGGTGAGCGCGTTGCGCTCGACGGCGTTTCGCCGCGATCTCGCGGCATTCGGACCTTACGACATCACCCGACTAGGAGAAACTCTGTGAATCGTTCCGCCTGGATCGCTGCAAGTGCCGCAACGCTGCTCGGCGGGTTTGCTACGAAATCGCTCGCGCAGACACTCACCGTGCTCGACGTAGCATACGCCGGCTCGATGGGCTCGATGATGGAAGGCCCGATCAAGTCGACGGCAGCCAGCGCGCTTGCGGTTGACATGCACGGACGCGCGCAAGGCTCGGATGCGCTTGCAAAACTCATCGTAGGCGGCAGCATCACCGCCGACGTCTTCATTCCCGTAACGCCTGGCCCGGCGATGACGGTACTCAAGGCGGGCAAAGCGCAGACGGCGGTACCGATTGCGCGAACCGAGATGGTGATTGCATATAGCCCGAAGAGCAAATACGCGCAGCAGTTCGCCGATGCGGCTTCCGGTAAACGCGGCGGGATGCCGTGGTACGCGGTTTTGCAGCAACCTGGGATTCGTTTCGGCCGTACCGATCCGATGACCGATCCGCAGGGCCGCAACATCATCTACACGTTCCAGCTCGCGGAGGCGTACTACAAACAGCCGGGTCTCGCGCAAAAAGTTTTGGGCGACAACATCAACACCGCGCAAATCTTCGCCGAGCCGACCGTCGAAGCACGCCTGCAAAGTGGTGAGCTCGATGCGGCCTCAGCCTATAAGATTCAACCTGGGCCGTTCAATCTTCCGTACATCAACTTGCCCGACGAAATCAACTTAGGGAACCAGTCGATGCACGACCGCTACCAACAAGCGACGCGGACGCTGGGCGAGCGAACGTCACATCCCGAAGCACTCGTGTACTATGCGGCGGTGATTACCGGCTCGGCACGTGCCGACAAGGCTGCGGCATTTGTACAATGGCTCTCGAGCACTGGCGGCCAGGCGATCTTCCGGCAATACGCGTACGATTCACCGGTTGGGGCGGTCGCACTCTCTGAAAGGTAGCCTCGCGCGCGCAGGCGCGGTTCTGTTTGCAATCGTCGTTCTCTTTCCGCTGGCCGGCCTATTCGTTCGGGTCGGCTCGTGGCGTTGGGAAGGCAGCGGAACGCTCGACGCTGCGCGCGTATCGATTGGACTAACCGCGATCGCGATGGTGATCGTGGTTGCGCTCGGAACGCCGATGGCGCTCTACGTCGCGCGCTGCTCGGCACGCGAACGCCTGCTGTGGCAAGCGGTCTTGCTGGTATCCGTGCTTCTTCCGCCGCTGGCGCTCGGCATCTTGATATCGCTCGCGTTCGGACAGCACGGCCTGGGGCTTTTTCTCGAACAGTTCGGTCTCTCGATGACGAACACTCCGCTGGCCTTCGTCGTCACGCAGGTCTATGTCAGCGTCGGGTATTACGTTCTGGGCGCGATCGCTGCGCTCGACTCGGTGCCACGTCCGCTCGAGCTGCAAGCCGCGCTGCTCGGTCACGCGCCGTGGAGCGTTTTCTGGCGAGTGACGTTTCCGATTGCCCGGCTCGGGTTCGCGGTCGCGCTAAGCCTCGCGTGGGTCCGCGCGCTGACCGAGTTCGGCGCCGTTGTGATCACCGCGTACTATCCGGCCGGTCTGCCTGTTGCGATCTGGACGAATCTCGAAAACTTTGGCTTGCCGGCCGTGATGCCGCTGATGATCGTCTTTCTCGTCACCGCGCTTCCGCTGCCGTGGCTCGCACATCTGCTCGCGCAGCGGCGGAGCGTGCAGCGTGCTTGACGTGCATGTCGTCAAGCAGCGCGCGCACTTTCGCATCGACTGCCTAGTCGCAGTCAGCGCCGGCGAAGCCTGCGGTCTCTTCGGCGCATCCGGCGCCGGTAAGAGCACGACGCTCGCGTGCATTGCCGGGACCGAACGTCCCGATGACGGTTTCGTGCGGCTCGGCGGCGAGACATTGTTTCCGCCGCAGCGTGCATTGCACGAACGCTCCATCGGATACCTGACGCAGGATGCGAACATCTTTCCGCATCTGCGCGTTAGCGAGAACGTCCGCTTTGGCCTAACGAACGGCGCGCGTGATGAGAACGAAGCCTGGGTCGCGCAGCTGCGCGAACGCCTGCAGCTCGAATCGGTTTGGAATCAGCCGGCGCATGCAATTTCCGGCGGCCAAGCGCGGCGCGTCGCATTGGCGCGCACGCTGGCCCGCAAGCCCGCACTCGTCTTACTTGATGAGCCGTTCAGCGGCCTCGACAGGCATCTCGTCCGCGAGTTGCTCGCAACGCTCGTGACATGGCAGCGAGAGCTACGCTTCACGATGCTCGTCGTTGACCACAAGGCCGAGATCCTCGAGCGCCTGTGTGACCGCGCGATCGTCCTCGAGGAGGGTCGAGTCGTGCAAGACGCGAGATGGGACCTATTACATGCACACCCCGCCACGCCGCTTCTGGCTCAACTTCTGACCCCATTGTGAACATCGCCCGCCGTTTCGTCGCCGGTGAACAAATTGAAGACGCGATTGCAGCCGTTCGACGGCTGAACGATCGCGGGATGTCGGCGTCAATCGATTTCCTCGGTGAAGACGTGCACAGCATGCAAGACGCAATCGCCGTTCGCGGCGAGTACCTGCTTCTGCTCGACGCGCTTGCCGACGCGGGCGCACGCAGCAACGTCTCCGTCAAGCTGACGGCGCTCGGTTTGCTCGTCGATCGAGGACTTTGCACCGAGAACTTGCACGCGATCGTCGTGCGAGCTGCGGACACGACGCGGCGTAGCCTGATCGATCCCTTCGTCCGCATCGATATGGAAGGCTCAGCGCTCACCGATACGACGCTGCAAGTGTTCGAAGACGTTTTCGCCGAGCGAAAAAACGTGGGCATCGTGCTTCAAGCTTATCTCCACCGTACTCCCGCAGATGTGGCGCGCACCATCGCGCTCGGCGCACGCGTGCGCCTCTGCAAGGGCGCCTACAAAGAACCGGCGCAGATCGCAATCCGCGACATGCCTGCAATTCGGAGCGCATTCGTACAGCTTTCCGAGAACCTAATCACGCGCGGAAATTACCCGGCGATCGCGACGCACGATGAGTCCTTGCACAAAGCCGTCAAAGCATTCACGACCGAACGCGGCATCGCGAAGGACCGATTTGAATTTCAGATGCTCTACGGTGTACGGCCCGATTTACAAGAACGGCTCAACGCCGAAGGCTACAACGTACGCGTGTACGTTCCGTACGGGACGCACTGGGCGCAATATTTCTATCGCCGCATCCGCGAGCGGCGCGAAAACGCCTTACTGGCATTACGAGCCCTCGTCGGGCGCTAACCTACATCGAGGGGTGCGGTTGTGCGTTCGCCGGCTTGACGTTGGGGTTTAAGTCAGCAAATTCGCCCCTCGGATTCGGAATGACCCAAAAATTGATGTCCCAAATCGCGGGGAAGAGAAACACGAACGCGACCTCGCCGGGACTCTTCGCGATGCCCATATTGACCAGCGTTTGTTTTGTCGGCGACGCCACGGAGCCACCCGCATCCGAGAAGCGCTTCGTGCCCGCGCCGCCGTACTTGATGCCGTCCGGCGTGTGCAAACCGTAATGGATGTGCGCGTGAATAACCGACCAACGCGGGGGATTGATTCCCCACAGATTCGGCGGCACAGTGGTGTCGTTTTGAAGCACCGAGTAATCGACGCCGATCAAATGGCCTGCGGAGTCATACCAAACTTGGCTCGGGTGATCCACGTCGGCCGAAGTCCATTGTTGATTGGCCCATGAAATCGCGCCGCTTTTGTCCTCGTTCGTGAATCGAACGAAGCCGGCGCGAGCAGCCTTCTCGGTCGTCGAATAGTGCTTATGAACGAAGCGCGATGACTGCGTGATAAACGCGTGTTCCGCTGCGTCCGCATGCGGTGAGAGTTTCGATGCCCCCATTTGCGCGAAGACGGGAACCTGCGTCGCAACCAAAAGTGCGCTCGAGGCGGACAAAATGAATTCTCGCCGATGCATCATGATGGCGTGGGATTCGGCGTCGGGCTCGCTGTTTCCGAGGAGCTCGGCGACGGACTCGGCGAGGGCGTCGCTTTGCCGCGGCGCCGCCGGCGTGGCCGTGGGGTGAAAGCGGCCGGGTTGTAGGTGGTCAGCGGGATCGGTGTGAACGCCGCAAACGGCCGGTCTGTCGAGATCGTGTACGGCAAAGGAGTAGCGAGAACGGTTTTGTTCGGGTCAGTGGCATCAACCGTCACCGTCGTCCGCGCGCGCAGCTGCGTTCCGGGCGCGAGCGTGAGATCCGAGCCGCGCACCGGCGGCGAGCTTCTCGCCTTCGCGGGCAGCACGACGTCGTCGGGATTCGCGAGTACCAGCGTCGCACTCAGTGCCGGATGCTGCAATCGCAACGGCAGATTGAGCTCGTCATCCAAACGGAGCGACTCAACGCGAAGCACGACTTCACCCCCGACGCCGTTTCCGGCGCGCCGTACTTCGGTGACGATGAGATGCAGCGGCGTGCCCGCCTTCGCGAGCGTTTTCCCGCGCAACACGATCGCGTCGCGCAAATGCGCGGGTACGATCGCGCCGGGCTCCAGCTCGGCCGTGCTGACCGTATGGTCGAGCACGATCGTTTCCACGGACCCGGCAAATAAAAGGAAGCCCGCCGCAGCCGGCTGCGACGGGTCGGCACGAACTAAAAGCGGGATGGCGACGCTCGCAACGAGCGCCGCCAACGCGGCGCCTTTGCGCGTCGCCCTCACGACTGGGTTAGGAAGCTCGCTTTTCGCTCTCGGGAGCGGCGGCTGCGGCCGCGCGCTTGCCTTGCTCGATCAGGGCTTTGACCTTCTGGCCACCCTTCTGACCGATCTCTTCGTAGAAGCTCGGGCCGTAACGGTCGCGAGTCGCCTCGCCGCCTTTCTTTCCGCCCTTCTTACCAATCGTTTCGTAAAACGCGTGTCCGTGCGCGGCCTTGGTGGCCTGACCGCCCTTGCGCCCGATATTCTCGTAGAATTCCGGGCCGTACTTACGTTTGACGGTCTCGCCGCCTTTTTGGCCGGCTTCCCGAACGGTCATTCCGCCGCCGGGCTTTTTCGCTGGGGTCGACATAACTGGATTTTAAACCTCGTGTTTTCGGATGGACTATACCTTATAACGCACAAACGTCCCCGAAAGTTGGGTACCGACCCGTGAAGCTGCTCACTTGCTTCGTTCTTCTTGCAATCTTGACAGTTGCTGGGGTCGCCGCTTCGGGCAACCCCTATCGTACGATTGAATACTGGGAACTGAATCGGTCGCCGGGCGGCAACCAACTCGCTTCCCTTATTAACCAGGGCGACCCAGCAGTGGCAGCACGCGCTGCCTTGGCGTTAGGGAGGACCGGCAAGTTGCTGGCAGCCGATCCCCTGCTACAGCATACCCAGGCGAGCGACGCCGCAATCAGAGCTATGTCCGTGTACGGCTTGGGCCTCCTCGCGCCGGCTCTCGGCGGAACGTCGCTCTCGGCGATGCTGCAGCCGCTGGCTGCCGATCGCAAGGCGCGCGCCGGGACCGCAATCGTCGATGCACTCTCGGATTCTTCCGACGCGGTTTGCGTTGCGGCGCTCGACGCGACTGCACGTTTTGCGGTCGCCGGCGATCTCTCACCGCAACTAACGAGCGCTTCGTTCGAGCGCGTGACACACATCTTACGCGCCGATGCATCACCAGTGTTGCGCGGACGCGCTGCGTTCACGCTCGCCTGGTATCCGCCGGCAAATCGCTCGCTTCACTCCCGTGCATTGCAAGCGCTCCAAGCCGCGTTCGCGCACGAAGACGACGACACGGCACGTTGGCACGAGATGTGGGCGCTCGGGCGCGGATTCGCAAAAGAAGTCGACGGCAAAACGATCGCGGCTGGACTTGCCGACAAGTCCGAGCTCGTGCAAATTCAAACGCTGCACGTCCTCGAGCGACGGTTGAGCAAAGGGTGGATTCCACAGGTTGAGCCGCTCGCGCACGATCCGCGCTGGCAAGTGAACGAAGAAGCGCACGACGCGATCAAGGTGATGAACGGCGGCAAACGGACGGAGCATTTGAAGACGCTGCCCAACGGTGTCGTCACGCCGCCACCACAGGTGTCACCGAGCGAACAACCTGCGAACCTTGCCGTGCCGACGAAAAAACTGCACGCTCCGAACCTCGATCAACTCATCTACAGGCCGCACGTTCTGCCGCGCACGCTCGCACAGATGACGGGTCCGGCGAATGGGCCGCATCCGCGCGTTGCGATCGTCACGACGCAAGGCACGCTCACGCTCGTACTCTATCCTGAATGGGCGCCGAGCACGGTCGCGAGCTTCTTGAACCTTGCCAAGACAGGTTATTACAACAATAACCGCTGGTTCCGAATCGTCCCCGACTTCGTCGTGCAAACCGGTGACCGCACCAACACGGGCGACGGAGATGCCGGCTTCACGATTCCGGCAGAGGAAAATCCGATCGAGCAAGACTCGGGCGTTATCTCGATGGGGCTCGAGTACACCAAGGCCGGCGCGAAGCGCGACTCGGCGGGCTCGCAGTTCTACATCACGCTCTCACCGCAACTGCACCTCGACATGGCGTTCACGGTCTTCGGCCACGTCGAGGACGGCTTCGACGTACTCGGACGGTTGCTCGAGTCGGACAAGATCATCACGATCCGCCGATTGCCCGACGAACAGATCGGCTCCTAACACATGGCGACCGTCGCGCTTATCGACTATTCGTGGCCGGATTTGGCGATCGAGCGCGCGATCGTCGGCGGCGCAGGGCACACACTCATCGAGGGACCGTTGAAATCCGGCGATCCGTCGGCGCTCGAAGCGTTTATCAAGCAGCACGATCCTGAGACGATCATGGTAACTTACACGCAGATTACGTCGCAGGTTATCGCACAGGCGACGAACCTGCGGCACATTGCACGTGTCGGGATCGGGACAGATAACGTTGCGATTCCAGCCGCTACGGAACGCGGCGTGCTCGTCACGAACGTCCCGGATTACTGCATTGAGGAAGTCTCAGACCACGCAATCGCGCTCATGCTTGCTTTCACACGCCGCATCAACGAATACGATCGCGAAGTGCACGCGGGGCGTTGGGGATTGCTGGCTGCGGAACGGCTCCGGCGCACGAACAAACTCACCGTGGGCGTGATTGGCTATGGCCGCATCGGACGCGCCACGGCGCGTAAGCTGCACGGACTGGGGGCGAGCGTACTCGCGTACGATGTGATGAGCGTAAGCGATCGCGGACCCGCAAAAATGGTCGGGCTCGATGAGCTGATCACAGGTAGCGATGTCGTCATCTTGCACACGCCCTTGGATGCGTCGACGCATCACATGGTCGATCGCGCTTTCGTCGGCAAGATGCGCAACGGTGCGATCCTCGTCAACGTGAGTCGCGGACCGCTCGTCGACAATGATGCCGTCCTCGAAGGCCTACGCTCCGGGAAACTGAGTGGCGTCGGACTCGATGTGGTCGAGGGCGAACCGAACCCACCCCGCGCGCTCGTCGAGCACCCGGACGCGATCGTCACGCCGCACGTCGCCTACGCCTCGGATCTCGCGGTCGGCGATCTGCGCACACGCGCGAGCGAAGAAGTCGTGCGTGTTCTCGCCGGCGAGAAGCCCCGAAATCCGTGTAATAGCATCGCGGCGCGAACGTAACAAGCGATCACGCCCCCAATGTCAGACTGAGCGCAGCGAACGAAGTGAGCGAAGTCGAAGGTCAGCGACCAAACTCAGGGCCGGTCAGACTCGTGGCGCACGACCCGGCGTGGTCAGCGCTCACCGAACGTGAGGCTGCGAGAATGCGCGAATCGCTTGGCGCGATTCTGCTTGAGGTTTATCACATCGGATCGACCGCGATCTCCGGGATCGTCGCAAAGCCCGTTGTCGACCTCATTCCCGTCGTCCGCGACCTCCCAAGTCTCGATGCGGCGCGCGCGAAGATCGAAGCGCTCGGCTATAGCTGGTGGGGCGAGTTCGGCATCGCCGAACGCCGCTATTGCACGCTTGACGACTTCGGTCGCCGCCTCGTCAATGCCCACTTCTATGCTGTGGGAAATCCGCAGATCGAACGGCACGTCGCCTTTCGCGACTACCTTCGCGCGCATCCGGAGGTTGCGCGAGAGTACGAAGCGCTAAAGATTCGCCTAGCCGCCGAGTATGGAAATGACGTCCTCGAATATGCGGACGCAAAAACGCCGTGGATTCGTTCTGTGGAATCCGCGGCGATTAGTTTCTATCGATCGAGATGATCGCTGTCCTTCGACTACGCGCCTTCGACGCTACGCTCAGGATGACAACGGGGGCTACTCATTGCTCCAGTAGTCTTTGAGGGCTTTGCCTCTCGACGGGTGGCGTAGCTTCCGCAAAGCTTTCGCTTCGATTTGACGGATGCGTTCGCGCGTGACGCCGAACTCTTGGCCGACTTCTTCGAGCGTACGCTGGTGGCCGTCTTCGAGACCGAAGCGCAGAACCAGCACTTTGCGCTCACGCTCGGTGAGGTTTTTAAGGACGTCCGCCATCTTTTCTTTGAGGAGCATGACCGAGGCGGCTTCCGCGGGCGCGACCGCTTCCTGATCCTCGATGAAGTCACCGAGATGCGAGTCTTCCTCTTCACCGATCGGCGTCTCGAGCGAGATCGGCTCTTGGGAGATCTTGATGACCTCGCGAACCTTTTCGGGCGTTAAGCCCATCTCGGTTGCGATCTCTTCGACCGACGGATCGCGGCCAAGCTCTTGCAGCAGCTGGCGTGAGATCTTGATCAGACGGTTGATCGTCTCGACCATGTGCACGGGGATGCGAATCGTTCGGGCTTGATCGGCGAGCGCGCGTGTGATCGCTTGGCGAATCCACCATGTCGCGTACGTCGAGAACTTGTAGCCCTTGCGATAGTCGAATTTCTCGACCGCCCTGATCAATCCGAGGTTCCCTTCCTGGATCAAATCCAAGAAGAGCATGCCGCGCCCGACGTACTTCTTCGCGATCGAGACCACGAGCCGTAGATTGGCTTCGGTGAGCTGCCGTTTAGCTTGCTCGCCCTCGTGCAAGATGACCGAATCGGCGCTGCCGTTCTTGGCAGCTTCCAGCTCGCCGCGCTCGATCGCCATCGCCAGTCGCTTCTCGTCCTCCATTGAGAGGAGCGGGACGCGGCCGATCTCCTTGAGATACATGCGAACCGGATCATCAAGCGACAGACCGGCCGGAAGGGAATCGTCCTCTTCGGCTTCGCGCTTTTCTTCCTTCGTTTGTTCGTCGACGACCGCAATGCCGAGCGTCTCGAGTTCCGCGAGGACGTCGTCCATTTTCTCGGAGTTCGTCTCTTCTTCGCTGTTCTCAAAAATCGCATTGACTTCGTCCCAGGTGACCGAACGGCGCTTTTTCCCGCGTTCAATCAGGCGCTTGATCAACTCATCAAGCGACAATTCGGGCTTCTCGGCTACTGCAGCGGCGGACTTCTTACGAGCCATAATTTACGTATTCACCTCCCTTCTCTCGCGTTTGTGCTGCGCTTCCCGCAGCGCGTCTTCCAATTGAACCTGACGTTCCTTGATCTCCTTTGGTATCGGCCTGCCTTCGGAAAGGAGTGATGTGATCTCGTGCTCGAGCGTCGCCAGCTCCGAGCGAACCTGAGCAGCCCGGCGATCGCCGTCGAGCCGCACCGCGACCCGGTCGAGAAACGCACGCCGTTGCGAGCTGTCCTCGAAACGGCGAAGCTTCGAACGCTCGCCGAGCTCCAACTCGGCGAGGAGCGTGACCACGTCTCCACGCTCCGAAAAAAGTGCCGAAACGTCGGCGGCCGTCCGCAGGTCGGCTCGCGCGGCATACAACTGCTCGAGAACCTCACGAAGGACGGGATCGACAAACGCTTCAGGAGCGATGCCGCCGACGTACTCGTCTAATAACAACGGTTCTTCGACGAACGCTGCGACGACGTCGCGCTCGAACGTGACACGCTTGGGCGCCGGGGCAAGATGGCGGGTAAAGCGAGCGCCCGGCGGGGTTCTGGGAGCGAATCGCGTCGGATCGCCCATCGTAATGCTGCTCTCTAAGTCGCTCGGGTGCAGTTTGAGAAGCCCGGCGACGTAGATGCGGCGTTGATGCCATTCTTCGCGCGGTGAAAGCTCGCGCATGATTCGCTCGCCCTCGCGCGCCTTTTGCGCGGGCGTTCGGTGCGAAGCGGCGAGGGGCCCAATGGCCCGGTCGAGTGCAAATTCCACCGCGTCGACTGCATGGTCGAGTAAGGTTTGGAATCCGGCTGCACCCTGCGAGCGCACGAAGCTATCCGGATCCTCGCCGACGGGAAGCGCCACGATCTTGACGCTCAACTCTTTATTCGCAGCGAGGATGCCGATCGATTTCCGCGCAGCCGCTTGCCCGGCGACGTCAGCGTCGTAGCAGACGAAGATCGTCGTGGCATATTTTTGCAGCTCAACGGCCTGCTCAGGTGTAAAGGCCGTTCCGAGCGCCGCTACGGCATTTCCGAACCCCGCCTGGTGCAGCGCGATGCAGTCGAGATATCCCTCAACCACGATCAGCGTGCCGTCTTTGGCAGCGTTTCGGCGCGCCACGTTGAGCGCGTAGACAAAACGGCCCTTCGTATAAACAGGCGTCGTCCCGGTATTGAGATACTTCGGGTTCTCGTCTGCGAGCGCGCGTCCGCCAAAAGCGACGACCTCGCCGGTCGTGGCGTATGTCGGAACCATAATGCGGTTGCGGAAGACGTCGTAGACGCCGCGTCCCTCGCCGCGCGCTTTGACAAGGCCGGCGGCCAGCGCGATCTGAACGTCGACGCCCTCACGCCGCAGCTCGTCGGCGAGCGCACTCCACTCCGGCAACGAAAAGCCCAGTTGGAACGCCTCAATCGTCGCGGCCGTGATGCCCCGGCCTTCACAATAACGCCGCGCGGCCTCACCGCGCGGGTCGTTCAGCAGCAAGCGATGGAAGAATGCTGCCGCGATCTTGTTGGCGTCATAAATTGATTCGCGCTCGCTACGGCGGCGCGATTCGCGCGGATCTTCTTCGACGAGCTCGACGCCTGCGCGCTTCGCGAGCATTCGTGCCGCATCCGGAAAGCGGAGATTTTCAAGCTCCATCATGAAGCGGATCGCATCGCCGCCTTTTCCACAGCCGAAGCATTTGAAAAAGCCACGATCCGGATGCACGTGAAACGACGGTGTCTTCTCGCCGTGAAACGGGCAGAGCCCGACCAGGTCACGTCCGCGTTTGTGCAGCGAAACGTATTGACCGATCAGAGCCGCGAGGTCGGTTCTTGCAAGTATTTCTCGCGTCACCGACTGGTCGATCCGCACCACTTGAATCTTCGCGCCGGGCCTCGGCTACCCCGCTACGAGGTCGCTTCCGAGCGCGCCGCGCGCGACGCCACGAAAACGAACGCGACCGCAATGATCCCGATGCCGTTCAACAGGAGCGTAACGCGATCGTTCAGCTCCATCGACCCCATCGAGACTCCTCCAAAGACGTCGCCGATCGCGCGCTCCATCACTGCACCCGCAAGCATTGCGCCCAGGACGAACAAGATGATGAACCATCGAACGACGCGCGCGGGAAACGATTTCATGTAGATGGCGATAAGCGGCGGAATCAGCAGATCGCCATAGATAAACGTTGTATTCGCTCCAAGCGGGATTCCGGCTTGCGCGAGAAACCGCGCGATCGGAACGTTCCCCATCGAGCAGATGAACGAGATGACCGCTAATAGTAGGCCAACTGCAAGAAGCAAGATATAACCAGCGTAGGGAACTGAGCCGACACTCTGCAGCGCGCGCGCAAACCAATCTTGCGGAACGAGCGCGGCGGCGAATCCGGCAATTACGTAGCCGACGATCAGTTCGTTGCGAAGCATTGCGACGTCGGCTAGCGCAGTTTCGGCGATCGTTCGCCACGTCGCCGGATCGCGCAGGGCGCGCCAACCCGCGGCACCATCGGCTGCGTCTGTGTTCCCGTCGCCCACCCATCGTCTGGGATCTGCCGCGAGATCTTTTGCGTGCTTCTGCCCGCACGCAAGATATGTCCGCCCCTCGCAAGTCACTGCGAGATCAGGCTCGCCTTCCATCCCGCAAATCGGACACTCTGTGACGATCCCGGGCTGCGCACCACCAGGGGCTGGACGCTCGCGGCGCAGCCGTTCCAGTTCATCGCGCCCGAAAACCACGCTGAATCCCGTAACCACGACCGCGATGATGATGACCCCGCCGAAAAACTCGGCGAACGCAAACTTCCAACCGAGCAGACTCCAAAAGAGAATCAAAATCGCCAGATTCATGTTCGTCGACGAAATCAGGAACGAAAAGACCGCGCGAATGTCGGCGCCGCGCTGATAGAACCCTTTGGCTGCAGCGGAAGCGCCGTACGAACATGCCGATGCGATGATGCCGAATCCGGCGGCAGATAGAATGCCGCGCAGATTGCCGCCTAGATAGCGATGCATCATCGCGGGCGTCAGCACGACTTGAACCACTGCGGAAATCAAGAAGCCGAAGATCAGCCCGAAGAGACTGTCCCAGAAAAACTGCAGCGACTGGAGCAGGCCGGCCGCAACCGCATTCAAGACCATCATTGTCACAAGACTTCGCGAAGGAGAGAAAATGTCACTGGCTGAGATACTCGATCGCACGCGTACCGCCGCCGAGGCTAAGAGACCGCCTGAAGTGGTCGCGGAGATGCACCGAGCGGTTGACGAGCTCCGTAAGTCACGAGCGCTCGAGCGAATCCTCAAGGTTGGTCAGTCGATGCCGGCTTTTCGCCTGCCGAATCAAGATGGACACGAAATTGACTCCGCGACTTTCCTCACAAAAGGGCCGCTCGTCGTTACTTTCTATCGGGGCAAATGGTGACCGTACTGCAATCTAGAGCTGTCAGCTCTAGGCCGCTCGTATAACGACATCCGCGCGCTCGGCGCGGATTTGGTCGCGATCTCGCCAACGACCCGAGAGTTCGCAAAGGTCGTCCACGACCAGCATAGCCTACCGTTCGACGTCCTCTCCGATTTGCGGAACGAAGTCGCCGCTCGCTTCGGTTTGGTCTTCCGGCTCCCCGATTATCTCATCAAAATCTACAAGAGTTTTCCACTGAATCTTCCTGATTACAACGCTGACGAATCGTGGACGCTGCCGGTTCCGGCGCGCTTTATCGTGTCGACGGACGGCATCATCCGAAAGGTTGACGCAGACCCGGACTACACGCGCCGACCCGAACCAGATGCGACGGTTGCGTTCCTTCGGGAACTGTGTTAGTGTTTGGCGCAATGAACGCGTGCTGCGAAAAAATGGCCTGTTGTATGTCGCCCTTGCTGGGGTCGGCGTAGCGGTCGTTCGCGCAGCCTCGTAGGCTTCACGAGACCCTCACCGACCGGTGGGGGCCTTTTGTTTTTCAGCACTTACGTGAAGCCGATGAGGAAAATAATGCTCTCCGCAGAGCTATCGCAGTACGCCGAATCTAAAATCTACATCATCCACGAGAATGACGCGTGGGTCGTTCCGTTGCACGCAGCACTCGACGAGCTGCACCTGCCCTACGAAGACATCTTCGTAGACACCGGGCTGATCGATTTTGCGCAAGCGCCGCCGCGCGGCGTCTTCTACAACCGCATGAGCGCCTCATCGCACACGCGCGACCATCGCTACGCAATCGAGCTAACCGACGTTTTGCTGGCATGGCTCGACGAACATGGACGCCGCGTCGTCAACGGCCGTAAATCACTCGCGCTCGAGCGCAGCAAGATCGCGCAGTATGCGGCCCTCGCACCCTTTGACATCTGGACGCCCGCCACGCTTGCGGCGGTGGGCGATCAGGCGATCATCGCCGCAGCGCAAACGTTTGCGGGCCCGTTTGTCGTCAAGCCGAATCGCGGCGGCAAAGGCCTCGGCGTGCGGCTCTTCCGCAACGTCGACGCACTCGTTACGGCGCTCGGCGGCGGGGAGCTTCCCGCTCCGGTTGACGGCGTGACGCTGGTGCAGCAATACATCCAGGCGGCGACGCCGACGATCACACGCCTGGAGTTTATCGGCGGCGATTTCTTCTACGCCGTGAACGTCGATACGTCTCAAGGCTTCGAGCTGTGCCCGGCGGACGTCTGCGCTCCCGACGCCGCGATCTGCGCGCCACAGGAAGCCCCGCGTCCGCGCTTTGCGATCCAGCCCGAATTTGCGAGCCCGCTGATCGAGAAGTGCGAGGCATTTCTCGCCGCGCACGACGCGCAAATCGCCGGCATCGAGTTCATCCAAGACGAGCACGGCCGGCCATTCGTTTACGACGCCAACTTCAACACGAATTACAATCCTGAAGCCGAGGCGGCTGCCGGAGAATTCGGGATGAAGGCGATCGCGGGCTATCTTGGAGCGGAACTGTCGGCACTTAAACGACGCGAGCGGCTCCGCGCGGCGAGATAAAGGAAGGACACCGGCTCGTAGTCTACCTCCCTTCAATTAAAACGGACCTTGAGGGGAGCCGACATGTGCCTCGAATCGCCATTTACACGCGCTGATTTTCTAAAGGCATCGACCGCGACTGGTCTTGGGACCGCCGCGGCACTGGCGCCGATAGCATCGTTTGCCGGAGCCGAGCAAATTGCGCAAGCCGGCCCGCGCGTCCCGATCAACGTTCGTTGGCTCGGCGGCGGTGTAACCGAACTATCGACCCCCGACAGCAAGCAGATCATGCTGGTCGACGCGTGGATCTGGAACAATGCCGGATACGATCGCTTTAACCTCAAGAAGCCGCCCGAGCTGTCCAGCGCAGCCGCATATGCCGATCATGTCGCTGCGCGCAAGCCGGAAGCGATTCTGGTCTTGCTCACGCACGACCACGGCGACCACATCGGCGACTATTTCGAGTTGCTGAAAACGCTACACGAACGCGGGCTGAATGTGAAAACGATGGGCTTTAGCGACCTGATGCGCTACGCACTCGTCCCGAAATTCAAAGAAGCCGGACTCGACGAAACGGCGATCGTCGTCAACAGCGGCGCGGGCGGCAATATCGGCGGCGTTGGGTCGCACGGTGGGATGCGCGCGGTCGTCGTTCCGGCTGTCCATTCAACAACGTTCGGCTTGCCGTCGATCGGCTTCGTCGCACAAATCGGCGGTCTGAACGTCTATGCGTCCGGTGACACCGACCTCTTCGGCGACATGGCGCTGATCGGACGGCGCTACAAACCGGATCTCGCGATCGTTTGCGTGGGGAACGGTGCGTTCACGATGGGACCCGCGGATGCCGCCGAGGCCGTGCGCATGCTGGGCGCGACGGTTGCGATCCCGGTTCACTACGCGCACAACGGTCTCGTGATAGGCACCGAAGCCGGCGATAAATTCGCAGCCGCGCTGAAACAAACTGCCCCGCGCGCACGAGCAATCGTAATGAAGCCGGGAGAGACGACGCAAGTTTGAAGCGGATCTTCGATCCGATTCACCGGTTCATCGAACTCGACGATGCCGAAATGCAGCTCGTCGGGTTGGTCGCGTTTCAACGACTCCGACGGTTGCGGCAGCTCGGGCTCGCATATCTTGCATTTCCGTCCGCCGAACATTCGCGCTTCACGCATGCACTCGGTGCGCTTGCCGTCGGCGAGCGCGTCTTTGCGACGCTCTGGCAGCATTCGTCGGAATTCTTTTCAGACGAAGCCGACTTCAAGAAGCAGCGCCGGCTGTTGCGGGCGAGCCTGCTTCTGCACGACATCGGACACGGTCCGTTCTCGCACGCTTGCGAAGCCGTGCTCGGCCGGCGTCACGAAACGCGGACGGCAGCCATCCTCGCGCTCCCGCAAGTTGATCGTGCGCTTGCGGACATGGAGCTGGATTCGTTCGAAGTGCTCTCGCTGGTCGCCGGGGGCGCGACGCGCTATCCGGTATTGCGCGAGCTCGTCAGCGGCCCGAACCTCGACTGCGATCGCATGGATTATCTGCTGCGCGACGCGTACTTTACCGGCGTCTCCGGCGGGAGCTACGATGTCGATCAGCTGATCGGCTCCCTGCGCATCCTCGACGTGCGAGGCGAGCCGTTGCTCGGCGTCGACGGACGTGGCGTCGTTGCCCTCGAGTCGTTCGTCTTGGCGCGCTACATGATGTTCGCGACCGTGTACTTCCACCACACGACCCGGATGTTCGAGCATGTACTACAAGAGGCGCTCAGCGAGCTTTGGCCCGACCCATCGAAGCTCGATCCGATCGACGAGTATCTTGCCTGGGACGATTTTCGTGTCTTCGATGCGCTGCGGACGGTCAACACGGAGTCAGCGCGGGCACTTCGTGACCGGGAGACCCCCTACGCTCTGATCGCCGAATTCACGGCCGAGCGGGACCTGACCATATTCGCAGCGCATGAACGGACATTGCGCGAACGCTGGGGAGACGCGATTTGGATCGATGCGCAAGAGGAGCTGCTGCACCGCTTACCGCTCGGCGTCCCGACGCTTTCCAGCCACCCTACGACTCCCACGGTTTGGGTCGGAACGCGACGCGGAATCGTCGACGCACGTGAGGCTTCCGATTTGATCGCAAAACTTTCAGGCAAGGCCTACTGGCGCAAAATCTTCGCCGACAAGAAACGCGTGCCGATCGATGAGGCGCGTGCCCTGTGCGGTGACATCGATGCGCGTTTGCGGCGCGAAAGTTTGCCGCTGCCCTTCGTCCGATGAGCCTCAAGCTTGCCCTCGGGCAACTCATCGTTGGGAGCGATAAAGCGCTCAACCGGCAAAATATTTCAGACACGACGATGACGGCGGCGCGTCATGGCGCGCGGCTTCTCGTTTTTCCCGAAGCATCAATGTTTGGGTTCGGCAAACCGAACGATCCGCTCGACGGCGCGGCCGAAACACTGGACGGAGCGTTCGTCTCGATGTTGCGCGAACTCTCACATCGCCACAACCTTTGGATTCTCGCCGGCATGTTCGAAAAGATCGAAGGCGCCAAGCACGTTTACAACACGCTCGTCCTTACCGGGGACGACGGCAAACTTCATGGTGTTTATCGAAAAATCCATCTCTACGATGCCTTCGGCTATCGCGAATCCAACCGCATGCGCGCCGGCGAGGGCGACACACTCGTGTTCATGCTCGACGGAATGTGCTTCGGCGCGATGACGTGCTACGATCTGCGCTTTCCGGAACTCGCGCGCGATCTCGTTCGCCAAGGCGCGCAAACGCTGCTCTTGCCGACCGCCTGGCTAGCAGGCCCGCTCAAAGAAATGCACCTTGCGACGCTGCTGCGCGCACGTGCAATCGAAAATACCGTTTATGTCGGCGCTGCCGATCAGTGCCCACCCGGCTATTGTGGCAACAGCGTGCTGTATGACCCGCTCGGAGTGTGCGTCATCTCACTTGGTGAGGCATCGGGTGTTGCGATCGGCGAGCTCGATCCCCATCGCGTCGCAGAAGCCCGTAGCAAAAATCCGAGCCTGGACAACGGTAGAATCGATTTGTACGCTCGGTGGAGCGAACGGAGTGCAGCAACGCCCAACAGGTAAGCGGGCGAGGTGTTGTCTTGTACACGTAGTTCTCTACGTGGTTCGGGGTATGGGGAGTTCTCGAAAGGAGCTCCCTCGGCAAATGAAACTTCGCACGCTGACTCTCACCTTGCTAACCGCGTTCGTGCTGACGACGGCATTTACGGCGACTGCCCAGCCGGCGTCGGCACAGGCTGCGTATGGACGCGCGAACGGAACGATCGCGGCTCGCGACGGGAGCAGCTTTACGCTGGGTAACGGCGAGACTGTCTTCATGCATCCGGGCACCGTGATCAATCCGACCGGAACAGATCTCGAACCCGGTATGAGCGTGGCGATCGTCGGACACTACAACGGTGATGGCACGATGAACGCCGACACGATCAACGTCGGTGCGCCGGCGAACTACTATCGTCAGCCGGCTCCCTCCTATCACAACGGTTGGTACGACCGCGATGGCAATTGGCACGAAGGTCGCGCCGCTAACGGTTGGTATGACTCGGGCGGTAACTGGCACGCGTATTCGAACGGCTGGTACGATCAAAACGGAAACTGGCATCCATAAGGAAAATCGCCCGGCACAAGCCGGGCGATTTTTTTCGTGCCCTAGATCTGGGCTGCGAGTTTCGCGATGTCGAGCGTCCCCATCCCCGTCGTCATGTCGTAACCGGGTAGCGCGGTGAACAGACCGTTCGCGCCGGTGATGACGTCATGGTACGGCCCCAACATGTCCGTTGGAGGCGTGCCCGTCGGCCCCGTGTCGGAACCGACGTACAAACTATAGAGACGTGGCGCGGCGAAGCCGAGTTTATTGCCCTTCGCCGTTTGCAGACGCGCATACGAGCCCATGGCGAGCGGCGACGAGAGGCTCGTTCCGCCGTAGTACTCTGCAGCGCCACCCATGAAGATCTGCGCGCCCGTATTCGGATCGGCGACCATCGAGATGTCGGGCAAGGATTTGCAATTGCACTTCCCGCCGATCGTCGCGATGCTGCTTTGCCAATACGGAGATGGCTCGAATTGCGAGATTCCGCCACCGCCCGCGTACCACGCGACCTCGCCGTCGTAGTTGCCCGCCGTGTCGGTCGTCAACGTCGTTCCACCGACGCCGACCACGTACGGTGATGCAGCCGGATATTCAACGAAGGGTGGACCCGCTGCCGGGACGCCGTTCGGCGCGCCGACGCCGCATGACGAACCTTGATCTCCGGTCGATGCGAAGAGCGTTTGGCCTTGTGCCGCGGCCTGCAAGAAGACTTGATCGTCCGCCATCATCGAGCCGTCGAGATACGCGAAGAACTCGCAGAGTCCGAGCGACGCGTTTCCGATCTTGGCGACGTCTTGCTCGGCCCAACGATTGAAGTCGAGGGCCAGATCGGAATCCGAAAGCGACGTCGTCACGTAGAAGTACAGGTGCTTCACGTTACCGGCAACACCGGTGGACGTTTGGGAATCCAGATCCCATTCGTCGGCGCCGGACGTATCGGTCGATGCCAGGCCAACCTGCACGATCGAGACGGGAACTTGCGGCAAGCCGTTCTGCTGTTCGAAGTAACGCAGATCGGTGATGACCGATGCGACGTTTCCTTCGGACATGACGGCGATCGTCGTGTTCGAACCGGTCGGCGTTGAGCCGGCGTCGTACGCCAGCTGGAAGCCTGTCGCATTATAGCTACGGATGCAGTTGGTCGTAACCGTAATATCGCAGGCGAGGCCCGGAGCTTGGTGATTCGGCGTCTTGGCGGGGACGTTGTTGAGTCCCAGTACCGAAAGTACGATTCCGCTTAGCGAGCTCGGAACCAGCGCCGGACTCGTATTCGCGAAGACATGCAGTCCGTTCCACGTGAATTGCCCCAGCGACGTATTGAACGCGGCCTGAATTACCCCGGGCGTACCCGTTGCCGAGACGAAAAGATTGTTCGGCTCGGCTGATACGTTCGTGAAGCCCTTGCTCGTAAGGTACGCCGTCACGGCGCTAACTTGACTCGACGTCGGTCCATAAGAAGCCGTAAATTGCGCTGGCGATAGAAACTGCCCGTACATCGAATCAGTCGGGTTATTGACGCGGGTCGCGACTGTTTGCGCGTCGGCGGCGTCGCGCAGCGCAAGCGCGACTGCAACATTGATTTGCGTCGTCGCGGGGACTGCACCAAGAGAAGTTGCGTTAAGGAGATTGAGGGCGACTGTGTTTGTTGCAGCCCATCCCGATGGTACGGAGATCGACTGCGCGACGCGGCTGAGTTGCGAGTTGCGTGGCGCCGAAGCTTGAGTCGTCGTTGTCGTCGACGATGCGGACATTCCGTCACTCGTCGTTGTGGGAAGCGAAGATGATCCACCGTGCGAGCAAGCTGCCAACGCCATGACCAGGAGGAGAGGCGCGAGAGCGCGAGTTTGCATACATTTACTCCCAAGCATGACGAGGGCTATGCTACCCATGTGCGCGAGCGTTACAGCGCTCGCTCGCATTCAGTGATCTCCGTCGCAGTGAGCAAGCGCCGAGATGTTTGTATACACGCCGGCTCGGGCAGGATGCTGGCATGAAAAGACACGCGCTCATTGCCACGCTCATGGGATCCGCGCTCACGCTGATGATGCCGTTTGTTGCTTCAGCGCAAAACGGTCAGTATGCGTCACGCGTCGGACTCATCACGGACGTTCAGGCAAATCAGGTTACGCTCGACAACGGTATGACGGTCTACTTGCATGAAGGCACGGTCATCAACCCAACCGGCGTGACGCTTTACCGCGGGATGCGCGTTCGCGTGTTCGGAACGCGGTATTCACACTGGCATCTTGACGCGCGTCGCGTCCAATTGATCGGCGCTCACCGCTAAATGAGCACGGCCGCCCGGGGGAGAACCCGGGCGGCCATGAAGATTAGACGACGCGAGGCCGCTCTCGCGATGGCCGGATTCGTTGCGGCCGGCGCGAGTCGAGCGAGCGCGCAAGGCTCGCGGCATCCGTACACGGTTCCGCACACGCTGCGCTACACGACGGCGTCGGATATCAACACGCTCAATCCGCTGCTGCTGCAAGATTTCAATTTGGGGCTACTTGGCAGCCTCACCATGGCATGGCTCGTCCGCTATGACTTCCGCAATCAGCCGGTACCGGAACTAGCTACGGTCGTCCCGACGCAACGTAACGGCGGGATCAGCGCGGACGGCAAGACGATTACCTTCCATCTTCGTAAGGGCGTCGTCTGGTCGGACGGCGCGCCGTTCGATGCGCGCGACTTCGTGTTCACATGGAAAACCATGATGAACGACGCGAACAACATCACAGACCGCAGCGGTTGGGATTTGATCACAAAAGTCGAAACGCCGAACCCGTATACGCTGGTCATCCACTTGAAGGAGCCCTACGCGGCCTTTTTGCCAACCTTCTGCGGAAGCGCCGGCGCAAATCCATGCATTCTTCCCGAGCACATTCTCGGCGGTCTTCCCAACATAAACAACGCGCCGTATAACAGCCTTCCCGTCGGGATAGGACCGTTCAAATACAGCTCCTGGCAGCGTACCGTTCAGATCGAGATGGTCGCCAACGACAAATATTGGCGCGGGCGTCCCAAGCTCGACAAAGTTATCTTCAAGGTCATTCCGGACCGCAATACCGTCGTCACCCAGTTGACGACGCACGAAGTCGACTTTTGGTATCCCTTCGGCGGTGCGTACCTCGATCGCATAAAGGCTATCTCCGGCGTGAAAATCCTGCGGCAGGCCGGATACATCTACAACCACATCGACATGAATCTAAGCCGCGACGTTTTCAAAGACCTCGCGGTGCGGGAGGCGTTGCGGTACGCGATCAACCGCCCTCTCATACGCGACAAAATCGGTCATGGCGTCGGTATTATCCAGGAATCGTTGATGGCGCCGACCCATCCAATGTACGATCCGCACATCGCCATTATTCCGTTTAATCTCAATAAGGCGAATAAGCTGCTCGACGGCGACGGATGGAAACGCGGAAGTGACGGCGTGCGCGCAAAGAATGGGTTGCGGCTTGCTCTCGTCGCCGCCTCGACAACCGGAACGCCCGACGCAGATTCACAGATCGAGCTCATTCAGGATTGGTGGAAACAGATTGGCGTCGATCTCGAAATCCACCGTTACGCTCCGCCGCTCTTCTTCGCGCCGTATGCAGACGGCGGGATCCTCTATAACGGGAAATTCGACGTCATCTTCTTTGCGTGGCAAAACGACGTCGTCGGCGATATGAGTAACGTCTTCTCATCGAAAGAGATTCCGCCCAACGGGCAGAACGACGAGCGCTACCGCAATCCGCAAGTTGACAAACTGCTCGCTGATTTTCGTCATACATACGACGTCTCGCGACAACGCGATCTTTCGTGGAAAGTCCAAGGACAAGTCGTGAAAGACGTCGCTACGATCGTGACGAGTTTCCGCGAAGACATGTACGGGTTCAACGACGATCTGCAGAACTTCCATCCGAACGCCGTGACGCCGTTCGATGACATGATGAACGTAGACATTTAGGTCGCCGTGAACAAAGACACGCTCCTCGGGCATGTCGCACGGCCCAAGCCCGGGCGCGTTCCCGTGAATACGCCCGTACAACGCGCATCAACGATCCTATTCGAGACGGTCGCGGATTTCGAGGCTGCGCAAAAGACGCGCGCAGAACGTGACGTGCTCTTTTACGGCACGTACGGTACCGAGACGTCGTTCGCGTTCTCGACCGCGCTCGCGGCGCTCGAAAATGCCTACGGAGCAATCGCCGTCTCATCCGGACTTGCCGCGATCATCGCAACGATCCAGGCGTTTGTCGGAAGCGGCCAGCATCTCTTGATACCGGACTCCGTCTATCATCCCGGGCGTATTGCGTGCGATGGCGTTCTCAAAGAGCTCGGCATCGAGACGACATACTACGATCCGCTGATCGGCAGCGGCATTGCTGAGCTCATCAAGCCCAACACGCGGCTGATCTACATGGAATCGCCGGGATCGATGACGTTCGAGGTACAGGACGTTCCCGCCATCGTCGCCGTCGCGAGATCCCGCGACATTCCCACGGCGATAGACAACACGTGGGCGACGGGCTACTATTTCAACGCGATCGCGCACGGCGTTGACGTGTCGATCCATGCCGCAACCAAATACATCGCCGGACATTCCGACGTAATACTTGGCGGGATCGTGACCAACGAGCGCTATTTCGCGCAAGTCCGCAGAGCCGTCGCGCAGCTTGGCTATACCGCGTCGCCCGACGATTGCTGGCTCGGGCTTCGCGGATTGCGCACGCTCGGTGTCCGGCTCAGTGCACATGCGAAACGCGCACTTGCGGTTGCGGAGTTCCTGAGTACCCGCCCGGAAATCGAGCGGGTTTTATATCCCGCGTTACCGGGAGCGCCGGGACACGCGCTTTGGAAGCGGGATTTCCAAGGAGCTACAGGGCTCTTCTCCTTCCTATTCAAACGCGAAATTTCCGAACGCGCAGCGATCGCGATGATAGAGCGCTTAAAGCTTTTCGGACTTGGCGCAAGCTGGGGAGGCTATGAGAGCCTGGTGCTTCTCAGCAGACCCGCGCGAACGTCGCCGCGATGGAAAGATGCAGGCGCAATCGTCCGCCTGCACGTTGGTTTGGAAGACCCGGTAGATTTAATCGAGGATTTGCGCGCGGCATTCACGACCTTGTGATGACCGTCACCGTATCCGGGAATGAGGTCCGCACCTCGCTCGCGCATACGTCCTCAGGGTGGTTAGCCGAATGATTTCTTTAGATGAAGATCGCTTGATGTCTGTGTGCGGCGGCGACAGCGATGCTGCTCTCGCACTGTTGCAGCTCGCGGCCGATTCGGTACGCGACCTGATTGAACGTATGCGCTACGCGCTCGACCAGGGCGATATCAACGAACTCGGTATCATCGCGCACGAGTTGCGCGGTTCGTGTAGCAGCGTCGGTGCGACCGAGATCGCATCACTTGCATCCGCGCTCGAAGACGAGCTCGAGATTCAGAACGCCACGACACTGGCTGCAGCACGCATCCAAGAATTCAATGAGGCGCTCGATCGCCTCGAATCCGCCGCGCGCGGTCTACGCCCTGCTACGGTGCCGTAGCCGGACTTCGAACCGACGCGATCCGCGTGTTGAGGCATACGACGTGCTCCATCTCGCGCGCTTTTCCCAGCGCCGAACGTAGCTCGGATTCCGAGGAGACGTCGAAACCGCGCGCCCCAAACCCGCGAGCAACTTCATCGTAACGCACGGCGCCGAGCATCGTGGCAACCGCGCGTCCGTATTTTTCCCGCTGCGTATGCCATTCGGCTCCCCAGCGATCGTCGTTGCCGACGACGACCGTAAGCTTGACGCCCTCGCGGACTGCCGTTTCGATTTCCGCAAGATGATAGCCGAAGGCCCCGTCGCCGACGAGCGCGACGATGCGACGCTGCGGCTGTCCGACTGCGGCGCCGAGCGCGAGCGGAAGCGCGCCGCCGATCGCGCCGAGCCGGCTGTTCCAGACGACTTGATTCGGGACTGCAGCCAATGCGAGCCGAACCCACTGACAAAACTCGCCGCCGTCGAGAATCACAAGATCATCGGACCCGAGCGTCTCGCGTAAGATCGCCCCGACATACAGCGGGTGGAGCGCACCACCGGACGGCGGCGCATTGTCGCTAGCACGATCCTCGACCGGACGCGCGCGCCGTTTCTCGGGAAGACGCGCAACGATCGCTTCGAGCGCCCGAGTAGGCTCGAGACGAAGGTGAACGTCCGGCTTGCGATCGTGCTGCGGATCGTCCTCGGCATCGATGAGCGCAACAGCTCCGTTCGAGGCAAGCGCCTCTTGCGAGAGAGAATGAACCGCAAAATCCGCCGGACCGATGACGAGAGCGAAATCCGCGCTCGCATAACCGCGCGTCTCGAAACGGTATTTCAAGTCTTCGGTGCCGCGCGGTGACTCCATGATGACCGGCCGAATTCCGAGGCGCGAAGCAAGCTCGTGCAATGCTGCCCCGGCTCGTCCGCGCGCCGCAGACGGTCGAACGATGACGACGGGCCTGCGCGCATTTGCGAGTCTATCAGCGATCTTCGCCAACAGTTGTACGTCGCCGTCCTCGAGAGAAGCGGCATTGGGGGCGCCGGGCAAGCTCGCGAGTGTCGTGCCAATGCGATTCGCACCTCTCGCAGCAATGTCAGCCGGAATCATCACGTGGACGGGACCGGGGATGCCGCTTTGCGCTTCAACTGCAGCGCGCACGAGGTCTTCTTCGATCGTGTCCACGCGCGCAAGTTTGTGCGTGCCTTTGCACACTTTCGAAGCGATCGTCGCCTGATCGAGATATTGAAATGCGCCGGGACGATCGCTGGTCGACGGCGGGCCACCGCTCAAGAGCAGAACGGGCAGCTCCATCGTTGCCGTGACGGCAACTCCGGTTAACGACGCAAGAAAACCCGGACCGCCTGCGACGAGCGCAACGCCAATCTCGCCCGTGGCCTCGCTCCAGCCGGCGGCCGCATATGCGGCAGCCGATTCGTGCCGCGTGTGCACGATTCGCACGTCTGCCGAAGCAAGGCCCTCGTACAGCGAGAGAATCTGATTTCCGGAAACGGAGAAAACCGGTCTCATGCAGGCCACCAATAAATCCCGACGATAGCAAATATCGTACCGCCCAAAGCCATGAGCGCAAGAGGATTGAAACGCAGCCAACGCAACGCGACGAATGCTGCGACCGCCACGATCCACGCCAAGATGCCGCCTTCCGCAATGCGAAAGATGCTGTAAAGACCGGCGAGGATCAGGCCGGCAGCGACCGGCGCGAGGCCACGCTCGACTGCTTGCTGCCACTTCGCATCGCGATAATGCCGCCAGATGCGTGCGAGCACGTACAGGATCGCCGACGTTGGCACGAAGATCGCCAGGGACGCGACGATCGCTCCGATGACGCCGTCGACTTGAAAGCCGATAAGCGAAACAAGCAACGACCCCGGTCCCGGCGCAGCGCGCGAAATTGCAAAAAGATCGAGAAACTGTCCCGCGGTCATCCAGTGATTGACGCTAACCGACTGGCGCTCGAGGTCCGCGATGATGCTCGCGCCGCCGCCGATCGTAACAAACGAGAGCGGCGTAATGACGCGCAGCAGCAGGGAGATCAGCGACCAGCTCATGCCGGACGCTGCCGATAGAACGCCCACGCAATGCTGAGTGGTGCAATGACGATGACAAGCTCAAACATCGACCAACGCAGCAAACCGATCCCGACGAACACGATCGCAACAATCGCCAAGGTGACCGCATCGCGCACGGCCGAGACCGTGACGCGCGAAACCATGTTGAGCGTCAGCGCCAGAGCCGCGGCAGCGACGCCGGCTAGCGCATGGTGGACGGCGGGATACTTGCCCCAATAACCGTACGCGATCGAGATCGGAATGATCACGATCAACGCGGGCACGATCATGGCGCAAAAGCCGACGATTGCCCCGAGCGTGCCGCGCAGCCGAAAGCCGAGCCACACCGCGAGGTTCACGACGTTGACGCCCGGCATGGCTTGGCAGATCGCGAGACTGCTCAGAAATTCCGATTCTGAGAACCAGCTACGGACCTCAACGAATTCCCGGTACATCCATCCTGAGAGACCACCGCCGAAACTCGTCAGACTGATTTTCGTAAAGACCAAGAAAATTTCGGCGAGCGAAACTCGCGGGCGATCTACCTCCACACTGTGGAAGACGATGAAATCGAAGCGGAGGTTGCTTAGAGTGCGGCTTGCGCAGCTGCGAGTCGCGCGATCGGAACCCGATACGGCGAGCACGACACGTAGTCGAGACCGACTTCGTGACAGAACTCGACGCTCGACGGATCTCCGCCGTGCTCACCGCAGATCCCGATCTTCAAATCGGGACGCGTTCCGCGGCCCTTGCCGATGCCTTCACGCATCAGCTCGCCGACGCCGACCCGATCGAGTACCTGGAACGGATCTTCTTTGAGAATCTTGTGCTGGAGATAGAACGGAATGAAGCTGCCTTCCGCGTCATCGCGGCTGTATCCGTAGGTCGTTTGCGTCAGATCGTTCGTCCCGAACGAGAAGAACTCGGCAATCTCTGCCAGCTTGTCCGCAATGATGCAGGCGCGCGGAAGCTCGACCATGGTGCCGACGTGGTACGTCAGGTCGACGCCGGCGTCGGCGATGATCTCATCGGCGATCTTTTTGACGGCATCCGCCGTCACGCGCATCTCTTCTTCCGTTCCGACACCGGGAATCATCACGTCCGGTCGAACGTCGACTCCGCGCTCACGTAACGCGACTGCAGCTTCGAAGATCGCGCGAATTTGCATCGCGTAGATTTCCGGATAAACGATGCCCAGACGGCAGACGCGCAGACCCAGCATCGGATTCTGTTCGTGCAGCTCGCGAACGCGCGCGAGAATCGCTGCCTTCTCCTGGTATTTCTTGCTGCGTTCGCCGCGTTTGATGCGTAGCTCCGTCGTCTCGACAAGCAGCGTCTCGAGACTCGGCAAGAACTCGTGCAACGGAGGATCGAGCAAACGGATCGTCACCGTATAGCCCGCCATCGCTTCGAGAATGCCCTTGAAGTCTCTACGCTGGAACGTCAGCAGCTTTTTGAGGAATTTTCCCCGCGCTTTGACATCTTTAGCCAAGATCATATCCTGCATGAACGGCAGGCGCTCGCGCTGCATGAACATGTGCTCGGTACGCGTCAGGCCAATCCCGGTCGCGCCTAGTTCTCGCGCGCGCTTCGCATCTTCGGGCGTATCGGCGTTCGCCCAAACGCCGAGTTTCTTGTATTTGTCGGCGAGCGCGAGAAATTCGTTCAGCCATTCCGGCAACTTGCTCGGCGGCGGGATGAGAGTTAGCTTCTTGAAGATCACGTTGCCGGTCGTGCCGTCGATCGTAATCTCGTCGCCCTCTTTGAGGCTCGCGCCGTTGAGCGTAACCTTCTTCGTGCGGAGGTCGATACGGAGCGCGTCGAGTCCCGCAACGCACGGTTTGCCCATGCCGCGCGCGACGACCGCAGCATGCGAAGTGGCGCCGCCTTTTGCGGTCAGCACGCCTTGGGCGGCTATGATGCCATGGACGTCGTCTGGGTTCGTCTCCGTGCGAACGAGCACGACTTTCTTCCCGGCTTTGGCGCGGACGACGGCGGTGTCGGGATCGAGAACGATCTCGCCCGTCGCAGCGCCCGGCGATGCATTGAGACCCTTGCCTGCGACTTGATATTTCTCGTGCGGATCGATTTGCGCGTGAAAGAGCTGATCGAGCGACGCGGCGTCGACACGTTTGAGCGCTTCGCGCTCGTCGATCGTGCCCTCGTGCAGGAAATCAAGCGCGATTTTGACGGCGGCTTCGGCCGAACGCTTCGCACTGCGCGTCTGCAGCATGTAGAGCTTGCCGCGCTCGACCGTGAATTCGAGGTCTTGCACGTCGCGGTAATGTGCTTCGAGTTTATTCGCGATCTCGACAAACTGCTTGTAGATCTCCGGCTGACTCTTTTCGAGATCGGTGATTTTTTCAGGCGTACGAATGCCAGCGACGACATCCTCACCTTGCGCGTTGCGCAGATACTCGCCGTACAGTTTCTTTTCGCCGGTGGAGGGATCACGCGTGAATGCGACACCGGTACCTGAATCGTCGCCGAGGTTTCCGAAGACCATACCTACGATGTTGACCGCGGTGCCCCAATCCTCGGAAATCTTCTGGAACCGGCGGTACTCGATCGCGCGCTTTGAATTCCACGAACGGAAAACCGCGCCGATCGCCATTTCCAGCTGCTCGTAAACGTCTTGCGGCGCTTTCTGACCGACGATGTGCTCGAACATCTTCTTAAAGCGCGCGTAGCAATCTTGAGCGAAGCGCACGTCGCCGGCGTTGCGCGCCAAACCGCGCACAGACGTATCGTTCAGGCCGAGGTTGAGGATCGTGTCCATCATGCCGGGCATCGAGACGCGCGCCCCGCTTCGCACGGAAACGAGCAGGGGGTTCTTGGCATCGCCAAAGCCCTTGCCGGTGCGTCGTTCCAGCTCGTGAATTGCGTCGTGGATAGCGTCCATGAGCCCCGCCGGCATCTTGCCGCCGAGCTTGTAGTATTCCAGGCACGCTTCAGTCGTAATCGTGAAGCCGGGCGGGACGGGCAGTCCCGCACGGGTCATCTCCGCGAGGCCGGCACCCTTCCCACCGAGCAGATCCTTTTGCGAGCCGTCGCCTTGCTCGAAGAAAACGATGAACTTAGAAGCGAGCGAACCCGCGGTCTGATCCAACGCTGTAGACATGCTCCTCCATTACCCAAGCGATATGAAAATAATTTTCCATCTAAGGGCACATTGTCGTCTATAGCTTTTGTCACTACGGAGACAAGAGGGGGCTCGATCACTAGGCTAGAGCTTGAGCTCGGTCCCCGCTCCAGCCAGCGCTCTCCGAATTGCCTCCGGGCCGGCACCCGCGACGATCGCGCGCTTGGCACCGTGCCGGAGAGCATCGAGCGCCGAATCGACTTTGGGGATCATGCCGCCGGCGAGTGAGCCCACTGTTCGCCACTCTTTTGCTTCCCCGGCGGTCAGCACGTCAATCGCCGAATTGGGATCCTCAATATGCCGAAGAATCTTCGGAACATCCGTAACTGCGACAAAAGCATCTGCTCGCAGCGCGCCCGCCAGCGCACCGGCAGCCGTGTCGCCGTTGATGTTGTAGGCGGTGCTTCCGTCGCGCGCGACACCGAGCGGCGCGACAACCGGAACGAAACGATGCTCGAGCAGCGCGTCGATAAGGGCCGGCCGAACTTCTTCAACTTCACCAACGAATCCGAGAGACTCGCCGCCCTGCGGCGGCGACTGACGTGCAATCAAGGTTGGACCATCCTCGCCGCTGATTCCAACCGCCGCGAGACCCAGTCCGCACAACGCGCGCACGAGCGCCTTGTTGACCGTCGCGCACAGCACGTACTCGACGACGTCGAGCGAGGCCCGCCCCGTCATACGAAGCCCGGCGATTCGCTTCTCGACAATCCCGCGTTCCTTGAGAGCCGCGTCGATCGCGGGTCCACCGCCGTGAACGAGCACGACGCGATGGCCTTCTCCGACTAGCGAGGCCAGATCCGCGAGGACCGGATCGGCCTCGAGGCCTTGCATCGCGTTTCCGCCATATTTAACGAGAAGCAGCATGTCTTTGCGCTTTCGGCGACCAAGCGCGCGCGACATGGCATCGCAATGGCAGCTTCATGGGCTTCCCGATGATCTTTCGGGAAAATCGTTCATCGACGTCGGGTGCTGGGAAGGCAACATCTGCGCAGAAGCTACGAAACGTAACGCCGCATCCGTACTTGGAATCGACTACTGCACGTCGCCGGATCTCGAACGCAATCAGAAAACATTCGGATTTGGATTTATTCAGCTCGACGTGTTTTCCGAGAAGCTCTTGGAGCTGCCGGAATTTGACGTCGTGCATTGCGCGGGTGTGCTTTACCACGTCGAAAATCCGCTTTCGCTGTTGTTTCGCTTGCGCAAACTGTGCCGCTCCGGCGGCTCGCTCTACCTCGAGACGACACTGTATCATGCGCCGACGAACGATCCGGTGATGGTCTTCCATCCGGATAACTCGCTCGACGACAATCCGTCGAATTGGTGGTCGGCGAACGAGGCATGCCTGTTCGAAATGCTGCGGGCGGCGGGATTCGCCGACACAACGGTGACATTCAAAACCCCACCGCCCCCCGCGGCGCCGACGGTCGGCCGCATCGGAGTTACCGCATGGTCCGCGAGTAGCCCGGACGACATCTCCCTCAAGCTGCTCCCCCGCCGGCCTTCCTATATGCCGAACGCCTCCGGACGCGGAAACCGGGCCGGAATCCGCCGCTAGGGCAAAGCCCTCTTGCATGATTATGCAGTCTTCCGTATAATTATGCAATCGTGATTTCCACCGTTCCCGTCAACCGCCTCCTCGGGCGCAGTCTGCTCCGCATCACCGACCTCAATCAGGCCGAGCTGGTGATGCTTTTGAATTTGGCGTCGCAGATCAAGGGGATGCCTCACCGCGAGCAACACTCGCTCTTGCCGGGACGCACGCTCGTGATGCTTTTCGAGAAGCCGAGCCTGCGTACGCGGATCTCATTCGAAGTAGGAATGAGCCAGCTGGGCGGCACGTCGATCTTCGCACAAGGCAACGAATTCGGCGTCGGAAAGCGCGAGACGCCCGAAGACGCGGCGCGCTCGCTCTCGCGTTATGCGAATGCGATCGTGATCCGCATGTACGATCACCCGATGCTGGAGCGTCTGGCAAACGCGTCAACTGTCCCCGTAGTCAATGCGCTGTCGCAAGCTGCGCATCCGTGCCAAGCTCTTGCGGATGTGTTCACGATTCGCGAGCGGTTCGGAACGCTCGAAGGCTTGCGCCTCGCATATATCGGCGACGGACGGAACAACGTCGCGCAATCGTTGGCGGAGGCAGCCGCGATGGCCGGGGTCTCCATTACGTTCGGCTGCCCGCCAACACATCGTCCCTCAGACGCTTTTCTTTCGAAGCTCGCAGAGCTCGGGAAAGCATACAATGTCACCGCGCGAGCGTTCACGAGCCCGGTGCGCGCTGTTAAAGAAGTCGACGTGGTCTATACCGACGTGTGGACGTCGATGGGCGACGAGCAATTCGCGGAACGAAACGCCGCTGCACTCCTCGGATATCAAGTCGATTCGAAGCTGATGAAAGCCGCCGCCTCGCACTCGATCTTTATGCATTGTCTCCCGGCGCATCGCGGTGAAGAGGTGACCGACGAGGTGATGGACGGGATTCAAAGCGTCGTCTTCGACCAAGCCGAGAACCGCATGCATGCTCAAAAGGCGTTGCTGCTCGCGCTACTTACAGACCTGAAGGGCTTTGAATTATGAAAACCAAGCGCCAGCGCGCGATTCTTTCGCTCATCGCGGCCAGGCCGATCCGGTCGCAAGAAGAGCTTGCGCATTTGCTCGAACAACAAGGCTACGAAGCGACGCAGGCTACCGTTTCGCGCGACATCAAGGAGCTTGGGCTCATGAAAGTCCCGCTGCGTAACGGAAACGGCCAACAATTCAAGTACGTCGAACCTTCGGCCGGACCGTCGTATTCGAGCCGTTTGCACCGCGTCGTCGCCGAGCTCGCGCTCAGCGTCCGCGGATCGGGCAACCTCATCGTCTTACGCACGCAACCCGGCAGCGCAATGATGCTCGCATCCGCGATCGACGCGAGCGAATGGCCGGAAATTCTCGGCACGGTCGCCGGAGACGACACCGTATTCGTTGCCGTCGCAAATCCCGAGCAGCTCTCCATGCTCGTCCAACGCTTCCTCGATATGAAAGGTCCTGAATCATGAGCCGCGTCGTCCTCGCCTACTCAGGCGGACTGGACACTTCCGTCCTTCTCAAGAAACTGATCGATGCCGGTCACGACGTGATCGCGATGACTGCGAATCTCGGCGAAAGCGACCACGTCACCGGCGAGGGCGCCGAAGCCGCGCTCGAAGGCGTGCGCCGCAAAGCGCTTGCGCTCGGTGCGAAGGACGCCGTTCTGCTCGACGTGCGCGAGCGTTTCATCCACGATTACTGCCAGCACGCGCTACGTGCGAACGCCCTCTACGAAGGAGTCTATCCGCTTTCAGCTTCGCTCTCGCGTCCGCTGCTCGCCGATCTGCTCGTGGAAACGGCCGAAGAATATCACGCCGACGCGGTCGCGCACGGCTGTACCGGAAAAGGTAACGATCAGGTTCGCATCGAGGTCGGCGTCCGCGCACGCGCACCGCACTTGAAATGCATCGCGCCGCTGCGCGACGAGCCGATGTCGCGCCCGGATGCAATCGCATATGCGCAAAAGCACGGCGTGCCGATTCCGCACACGCTCGAGCGACCGTTTTCCGTCGATGCAAACCTGTGGGGGCGTTCGATCGAAGCCGGCGTGCTCGAAAATCCCTGGAATGCGCCGCCGGAAGATGCATTCGCTTGGACGAGGCCGGCCGCGCAACAGCCGAACCAGCCCGAAGAAATCATCATTGATTTCACGGACGGCGTTCCGTCTTATAACGGGACCGGCGGCGCAAAGATGATGGCCCAGCTCAACGCCGTCGCCGGATTGCACGGCGTCGGACGGCTCGATGTGATCGAAGATCGCGTCGTCGGCCTCAAATCTCGCGAAGTCTACGAGTGCCCGGGCAGTCTCACGCTGATCGCCGCGAATAAAGCGCTCGAGCGTCTCGTGCTCACGCGCGACGAGCTACGCTTCAAAGCGACGGTCGACCAGAAATACGCCGAGATGATCTACGACGGACAGTGGTCCTCGCCGCTCCGCGCTGCGCTCAACGCGTTTAACGCACAAATCGCGCAGCGTATGACGGGGTCCGTGCGTATCGCGCTCTTCCACGGCCAAGCAGTGGTCAACGGCTCGAAGTCACCCTTTGCGCTCTACGACGAAGGCCTCGCCACATATGGTGCCGGCGATACCTTCAACCACGATGCCGCAACGGGCTTCATCGAGATCGTCGGTCTTCCCATTGCGGCTGGTGCTGGAGCAGTCGCGAAAGCGACGCTCGCGTGCACGACGTAAAAGTCGCGGCCGACTTACAATGGGGCGGCCGCTTTGCGTTGCCGCCTGATCCTCGGCTGCTCGCGTTTGGATCGTCGCTCGAAGATGATCTGGTGCTGGCGCCGTTCGACGTGCGTTGCTCGCATGCGCACGTAACGGCGCAGCTGCAGGGCGGCGTCATCGATCGCGAGGCGGCCGATGCGCTGTATGCGGCGCTCGATCAAATCGCAAGTGAGATCGCAAAGGGCGACTTCGTCGCGTTCGCGCGCAACGGTACGTTCGAAGACGTGCATGGCGCGATCGACGCACGCGTTCGAGGAATCGTTTCCAGCGCCGCCGGCGAAGCGCTGCACGCAGGACGCTCGCGCAACGATCAGGTTGCGACGACTCTCGTTCTCTACGCACGCGACCGCGCCGAGGAAGGCTTACGCCTTTGCACGGCGATCGCGCGACGTTTTCTGGATCTCGCGCAGACGGCGCTCGACGACGGCACGCTCTTGGCCGGAACGACCCATTGGCAACCGGCACAGCCGGTGCTGCTCGCGTTTTGGCTGCATGCCGCGAGTGAGGGCTTCACTCGCGCGGCACGCCGGTTCGAACGCGTGGTGCACGACGCATCGGAATTCTCCCCGCTCGGCTCAGGTGCACTTTCTGGAAGCTCCCTACCGCTCGATCGCGCTGCGGCAGCGCTGGAGCTCGGATTTGACGCCCCGACACGCAACGCGCTCGACACAGTCGGCGATCGTGACGTCGCACTCGATTTGCTCGACGCGGTGACACGCGCGCTGATTTCCGCGTCGCGTCCGAGTGAAGAGCTTGTAATCTGGTCGACGCCCGCTTTCGGCTACGCGCAGCTCGACGACGCGGCTTCGACCGGCTCGAGCCTGATGCCCCAGAAACGCAATCCCGATCCCTTCGAGCTGACGCGTGCCGCGGCGGGACGAGCCATCGGCACGCTCGCCGGTGCGCTCGCGACCGTCAAGGGGATCGCACTTTCCTATCATCGCGATTTACAGGAAACTAAATCGGCGATTCTCGACGGGACGGAACGCGGGCTCGCTGCACTCGAGGCCTTCGCGATCACGCTCACGCATCTCAGCTTCAATCACGCCAAAATGACGGCCGAGGCAGCGCGCGGATTCACGGTTGCGACCGATGTCGCCGACGCACTGATCGCACACGGAGCCACGGCCCGTGCCGCACACCGTTTTGTCGGCGAAGCCGTCGCGGCCGCAAAGGGCGACGTGATGTCGGACGCTGAGCTTGAGCAACTGCGCGCGTCCAGTGGAATAGCGGGACTTGCCGCGCCGCTTGACGCAGATGGGTGCGTCGCAGCCAAGCGTACCTCGGGTTCCACGCATCCGAGCATGGTCGCGGAAGCGATTGCATCAACCCGAAACGAGCTCAGCGAGTTGGAAGCGACAAAGGCATGACACGCGTTCATATCATCGGCGCCGCCGGTTATGGAGCGGGCGACGCTATCCATTATCTCGACCAGCATCCGAACGTTGAGCTCATCACGCTCGAAAGTCAGAGCAGTGCGGGGACGGCCGTGCGCGACACGTTCCGTTCGCTGCCGTACGTCGACCGCACGTTCGATCGCGCCGGTGCCGCACTCGAGGTGTGTCGCGCGGGTGACATCGTCATCCTTGCAGGCGAGTCTGAGAAAGCGCGCGAGCTTGCGCCCAAGTTCCTGGAGCTTGGCGCGCGTGTCATCGATCTCTCGGATGCGTTCCGCATGGCGTCGTTAAATCCGCAAGCCGTCTACGGTCTTCCCGAGCGCTACCGCGATCAGATTGCACGAGCACAGCTGGTTGCAAATCCCGGCTGCTATCCGACGGCGTCGCTCCTGGCGGCAATCCCGCTTGCACCCTTTGCGCATCGCATCTCGAATCTCGTCATCGACGCCAAGAGCGGCATCTCGGGCGCAGGTCGCTCGCCGAAGCTCACGTCGATGTACGCGGAAGTCGACGGCGACGTGCGCGCGTACGGCATTCCTTCGCATCGCCACGGCAAAGAAATCGAGCAGGAGCTGCGTGCACTCGGCATCGGCGTTCCGTTCGTCTTCACACCTCACGTCGTACCGATGACGCGCGGGATGCTCGTCGATGCCTACGCCGTGATGCGCGAGCCGATCGAGGAGAGCGAGATCCGCGGATCCTTTGCAAAATCGTACGCAACGAATCCGTTCGTCGAAATCCTCGACGCGCCGCGCGTTCCGTATCTTCCCGCACTCGCGGGGACAAACAACACGCAAATCGCAATCAGCGTTCGCGGCGGAGTCGTGCATGTGCTCGCAGGCAACGACAACCTCGGTAAAGGCGCCGCCGGTCAAGCGGTGCAGAATCTCAACATCATGTGCGGTTACCCTGAGGAGGCCGGACTTGGCGCTCGCATCCCAGTCGTCTGAATCGTTCCGGCTCGTCGACTTGCGCGGCGGCCTCGGTGCCGTTCCCGATGTGCGCTGCAGTGGCGTCATGTCGGGCATCAAGCGCCGAAAAGCCGATCTCGCGCTGATCGATCTGAGCGGCGAGCGCGTTTGCGCGGCCGTGATCACCACTAACGACGTCAAGGCTGCGCCGTTGATAGTCTCCAACGAACATCTTGCAACCGATGGTGATGCGATCCGCGCGATCGTCGCGAATTCCGGCTGCGCGAATGCGTGCACCGGCGAGCGCGGACTCACGGATGCCCGCGAGACCGCTTCGCGCGCTGCCGCGCTCATGGGCATACGCACCTCGCAGGTACTCGTCGCGTCGACCGGCGTCATTGGTGTTCCGCTTCCAATGGACGTCATGGGTCCCGGGCTCGAAAAGGCCGTGCGCGCGCTGCGCACCGGAAGCGAAGCTGCCCTATCAGCCGCAGAAGCGATCATGACGACCGATCACGTACCGAAGCTGGAGGCCTGCGCATACTACGACAACGGGTGCCAGACGCGCTTCGTCGTCGGTGGTATTGCGAAAGGCGCGGGGATGATCGCCCCCAACATGGCAACGATGCTTGCGTTCATCGCGACCGATGCGAGCTGCACGCGCACGTCATTGCAGGCGGCGCTCGCCGAAGCCGTCGATGACACGTTCAACATGATTTCTGTCGATGGCGACATGTCCACCAATGACTGCGTATACGCGTTCGCAAAACCGGGGACCGAGGAAGCGAGCCCGGGTTTGCGCGCCGCGCTGCACACCGTCTGCCGCGAGCTGGCGTTCGACATGGTCAAAGACGGCGAGGGCGCAAGCAAGACACTCACAATGCACGTCACCGGTGCCAAGAATGCGGCTCAGGCGCGGCAAATCGCGCGCGCGATCATCAACTCTAGCCTCGTGAAGACCGCGCTTTACGGAGAAGATCCGAATTGGGGACGCATCATCGCTGCGGCCGGAAGCGTCGGCTCCGGAATGCGCGAGGATGCGTGGTCGATCACGCTCGGCGGATCGCTATGGGTCGACCGCGGCGCGCTGGAAGTCCTCAGCGAAGCCGAGGCTCATGCATTGCTCGAGCATAAGTCAATCAAAGTTGGACTCGATCTCGGAATGGGCGAAGCCGAAGCAACCGGATACGGATGTGATATGACCCTCGAATACGTGCGCATCAACGCGCACTACCGCACGTGATCGCCCACTCAGGCGGCCACTCGCTCCCGGCGATCGACCACCCGCATCTGATGAAGAACTACAACCGTGCGCCGGTCAATTTCGTGCGCGGTGAAGGCGTCTGGCTGATCGATCAGAGCGGCGACCGTTATCTCGACCTCGTTGCCGGAATCGCGGTCTGCGCGCTCGGCCATTCGCATCCGGCCATCGTCGGCGCGATTGCAGCACAAGCCGCGACGCTCGTGCACTGCAGCAATCTCTACCATCACGAACCTGCGGGCGAGCTGGCGAACAAACTCGCCGAGATCTCGGGTTTCGATCGCGTCTTCTTCTGCAATTCCGGAGCTGAAGCGAACGAAGCCGCGATCAAGCTGGCGCGCAAGCGCGCGTTCCGTCTCGGACAAACCGATCGCAACGTCATCGTCGCGTGCACGAATTCGTTCCACGGCCGCACCATGGGTGCGCTTTCGGCGACCGACAACCCAAAATATCATGAGGGCTTCGGCCCGCTTCCCGGCGGTTTCAAGTTCACGCCGTTCAATGACATCGCTGCGCTCGAGGGCGCAATCGATTCGAAGACGGCTGCCCTGATCATCGAGCCAGTCCAGGGCGAAAGCGGCGTCTTTCCGGCAACGAACGAGTTTCTCCAAGCGGCGCGGGAGATCACTGCCAAGCACGGCGCGCTGCTGATTTTCGATGAGATTCAAACCGGGATGGGACGCACCGGGACGCTTTTTGCATTCGAGTACTACAACGTACGTCCCGACGTGATCACGCTTGCAAAGGCTCTCGCAAACGGTTTGCCGATCGGAGCGTTACTTTGCACCGATGCGGCTGCGTCGGCGCTGCTTCCCGGCGATCACGGCACGACGTTCGGCGGTTCACCCGTTCCGTGCGCGGCCGGGCTTGCGCACCTCAATCTGCGCGACCGCATGAACCTTAACGTTCATGTTGCCAACATGGGCCATATTCTGCTCTTGGAATTGCGTGAGATCGCAAATGCCGATCGTGAACGGTTCGGCGACCCACGCGGCATCGGCCTCATGGTCGGCCTTCCCGTCATGGAGCCGTTCTCCGCGAAAGACATCGTCGAAGCTGCGCTGAGCGAACACCTGTTGATCAACGCGGCCGGCTCGAATACGCTACGTTTCGTCCCGCCGCTCGTCATCAACGAAGAGGAGCTGCGCGAGGGCCTGCGCCGTCTACGGCACGTGATCGCGTCCACGCGGAAGCACTAAGTTTTCTATGGATTCGCACCCGCGTGGGATGCACGACCTTGGTGGAGAACCGGCAGGCGAAATCGATCGCGCCGAACATCAAAACGATTTTTGGGAGCAGCGCGTCGATGCGCTAATGCGCGCTCTCGGAACGCTCGATCCGCCGCTGGTGCGTACGGACGAATTACGCCGCGCGATCGAAGGCATCGGTGCGGACGCCTATGATTCCATGTCGTACTACGAACGCTGGATTGCTGCGATCACCGAAGTGCTGCTCGAAAAGGGCGTGATCTCGGTCAATGAACTTTCCGGGAAGATCGCCGAGATCGAGAAACGAGAAGCCGAATGAGCGCACGCTTCGCGCCGGGCGATCGGGTTCGCGTCCGCGAGTGGTTTCCGCCGGGGCACATCCGCACGCCCTACTACGTCCGCGGGAAACGCGGCGAGATCGAGCGCATATGCGGAAGGTTTAACAATCCCGAGCGGCTTGCGTACGGACGTGCCGACGATCCAAAAGTGCTCTACCGCGTGCGCTTCGCGCAAACAGAAGTGTGGGGACGCGCCGAGCGCCCCAGCGACACGATCGACATCGAAATCTACGAACACTGGTTGGAGCCAGACAAATGAGCGACGATCACGACCACCCACATCACCCCGAGCATCATCTGCCGAGCTCGTATCACGAGAAGCTAACGGCAGCCGTCATCGAGCTACTCGCCGAGAAAAACGTGCTCCCGTCAGAAAAGGTCACGGCAGCGATCGACATCATGGATTCCCGCGGGCCGAATCTTGGGGCGAAGGTCGTCGCGCGTGCGTGGGTCGATCCGGAATTCAAGAAGCGCCTGTCGGCCGATGGGACTAAAGCTTGCGCAGAGCTCGGAATCGACGTCGGGTCGCTCAAGCTGGTCGTCGTCGAGAACACGCCGCAGGCGCACAACGTCATCGTCTGCACGCTCTGCTCGTGCTATCCGAAGATGTTGCTTGGCATTCCGCCGGCGTGGTACAAGAGCAAAGCCTATCGCTCACGCACCGCTCGTGAGCCGCGCAAAGTGCTGCACGAGTTCGGTCTTCACGTCAATGACGGCGTCGCGGTGCGCGTCCATGACAGCACCGCCGACATGCGGTATCTCGTGCTCCCGATGCGTCCGTCGGGAACTGAAGGCTGGAGCGAAGACAAACTCGCCGAGCTCGTAACGCGCGATTCGATGATCGGCGTGGCACAAGCGAACGAACCGATCGCCATTTGAGGGGAGCGCTCCTAGGCCTCGTCGCCCTCTGGTTCGCCTGGGGTCTGAACTGGTCGTTGTGGCGGCTCGTTCTTCCCTATACCGGGCCGCTCGAATTCATTGCTCTGCGCACGATTCTGGCAGGCGCGATGCTCGTCGTGCTAATGCTCGTGTTGCGGCGTTCGCTGAACCCTGCGCCCTTCGTGCCGCTCGCGTTGATCGGATTGCTTCAGGGCGTGGGGATGAACGGCTTCTCGGTCATCGCCGTCGCTGACAGCGGCGCGACGAAGGCCACGATCTTCGCTTACACGATGCCGTTCTGGACGGTGCTCTTCGCGCGTTTGATCTTGCACGAAGAGCTCAAGCTACGGCAGTGGATCTCCGTTGGGCTCGGTGCGATCGGCCTCGCTATCATCATTGCGGGTCACGGCTCGCGTGTCTCCGAGGTCGGCGCCGTGTTTGCGATGGCCGGCGGAATCTGTTGGGCGCTCGGAACCGTCGTCTGGAAATGGACGATCGAGCGCTACACCGTCGACCCCATGGTGATGATCACGTGGCAGAACCTCGTCGCGATCATCCCGCTCGGTCTCGCTGCGCTCTTCGCGCACGAGCGGCCGATGCAGTGGAACGCCTTGCTAACGTTCGTGTTCGTCTTCAACGTCATCGTAACGGCAGTCTGCTCGTGGCTCTTATGGTTTTGGGTGGTGAAACGGCTGCCCGCCGTCACGGCCGGGATGAGCGCGCTCGCAATTCCGGTCATCGCGATCGTCAGCGCGTATTTCCTGGTCGGCGAGCGCCCCGAGCCGCTGCAATGGGCTGGGATTTTCTGCATGCTGCTCGCGCTTCTCGTCGTGAACCTGCCGGGAGAACAACGCTCTAAGGTTGTCATCCCGAGCGTAGGAGCGCAGAGCGCTCCGTAGTCGAGGGACAGAGATAATGCCGGACATCGATCTCAACGCATATTTCACGCGCATCGGTTACGACGGATCGCGCGAGCCGACGCTTGCGACGCTCGGTGCAATTCAAATGGGGCACATGTCGCGCATCCCGTTTGAGAATCTCGACGTGCTGCTTGGCCGCGGCGTTCGACTCGATCTCGATTCGCTCCAAAAGAAGCTCGTGGCCGCAAAACGTGGCGGCTATTGCTTCGAGCACTCGACGCTGTTGGGCGCGGTCTTGGAGCAGCTTGGCTTTTCGGTCGAACGGCACGCTGCACGCGTCGTCCTGTTCTTGCAGCCGACCGAAGCACCGCGCACGCACATGTTTCTCGTCGTGACGCTTCCGGAGGGGAAATTCGTCGTCGATCCCGGCTTCGGAGGCAGCGGCGCACGATTTCCTGTGCCGCTCGAGGGCAGCGCTGAAAACGCGACGCACTGGATCGCACGCGAAGGCCGCAACATCATCTTACGATTCAAGCGCGACGGAACGGATGTAGACGGCTGGGTGTCGGACTACGAGGAGGTCAACAACCCCATCGACTTCGAGATGGGCAACCATATGACGTCGACCCATCCCACCTCGCCGTTCAGGCAACTCATCATGATGAGCATCGTGACGCCGACCGGTCGCGTTTCGGTCATGAATCGCGATATTACATTCCACGACGGGGACGATGTGATGCCGATGCAGCTTGCCGACCGGCGCGCATTCCGCAATCTACTGGTCGAGCACTACGGCTTCGATCTACCGGAGTTCGACACGTTACGTATTCCCGCAATCCCGGAGTGGGACTAAGACTCCTCGAGGAATTGCATGTAGCGCTTCATGCTACGATCGAGGATGTAGCGGAAGAGTCGATCGGTTGCGGCGCCGACGACGCTAAGCGCAAGCAGGCCGACGAAGAGCTGGTCGGTCTCCATCAGCATCTGCGAGTTCATGATCAGGAAGCCGATGCCGCGATGCGCACCGATGAGCTCGGCAGCGACAACGCCCATGAATGCGAAACCGAGCGCGACGCGCATCCCGGTCAGCACGTAGGGAACGGCTGACGGAAGGACGACACGCAAGAAGACTTGCATGTTCGTCGCGCCGAGCGACAATGCCGCACGAACGCGCGAGCGCGGCGTGCGCGAAACGCCGGCGGCGGTATTGAGCAGCACGACGATAACCGACGCGTAACCGATGACGAAATATTTCGAGGTCTCGCCGATACCAAACCACAGCATCGCGAGCGGAACGATCGCGACGGGCGAAACCGGCCGGATCATCTCGAGTATCGGATCGGCCAGATCACGAATGATTGCAACCCGTCCGATGATGCCGCCTAAAATGATTCCGAGCACGCACCCTGCTACGTAGCCGACGAGAATTCGCCATAGACTGATGCCGACGTTCGCTTCCAAATCGCCGGTGCGGAGCATCTGCCACGCGCTTACAAACGTCGTCGCGGGGCTGGGTACCAAACGCGGATTGAACCAATACATGTCCGCGAGCTGCCAAATGACGAGGAACGCCGTTAGCGAGATCACCGCCATCAAGGCTCTGCGCGTCCCGGGGCTCATGCGCTTGCCGCGACCTGGGCGCTCTCATCGATGAGGTTTTCCAGCTCTCTGACGTAGCGTGCAAAAGCCGGATCTGCAGGATCGCGCGGACGCGGTAAGTCGATCGGAAGATCGGCCTTTATTTTCGCCTTTGGCCCGTTGCTCATAACGGTGATACGTGTCGCGAGCAGCAGCGCTTCGGCGATATCGTGCGTTACATAAACGACGGTACGACCGGTTTCAGACCAAATGCGGACCAGCTCGCGCTGCATCGCGCGCTTCGTGATGGCGTCGAGCGCCGCAAGCGGCTCGTCCATCAGCATCATCTCAGGATCCATGATCAAGGCGCGCGCGATCTGCAAGCGCTGTCGCATCCCTCCGGAGAGCTCGTAAGGGAATTTGTGCGCGTGCTGTTCGAGGCCGACGAGTGCCAGCGTCGCGCGCAAGCGCGGTTCGAAATCCGCAATCGACGCGTGACGCAGCTTTGGACCGAAGGCTACGTTTTCCTGAACGTTGAGCCACGGGAACAAGGCTGCCGTCGAGTCCTGAAAGATTACCGAACGGTCGGCGCCGGGACCCGCAATCTTCGTCTCGCTTCCGTCCGCAGAAACGAAAGAGATCTTGCCCAAGCTCGGGGCTTCGAAGCCCGCCACGATGTTGAGCAAGGTCGTCTTGCCGCAACCGCTCGGCCCGAGCAAGCAATGAAAAGAGCCGCGCGTAACGTCGAGCGAGATACCCTCGACCGCCGCGTACTCGGCTCCCCGTGAATCACGATAGAGTTTGGAGACGTCCCGAAACGCTACCGTCGACCAGTTTGGCTGGCTCGAAACGCTGGTCAAGAAACGAGCGACGAATCCACTTGGCGTAAGGAACGAGGATCGAACATCGTGCTCCAGTCGATCTTCGTCTTGATAAAGCCCGCAAGCTGGTCCATATCGCTTCTGAACTTCGGCGTGAAATTCAAATCCCAGTTGATGAGACCGAGCTGCTTCTTCATGGTCGCAACGTCTTGCGTACGCAGCGCTTGCGCGACCGCTTGCCCCGCGTCATCGAGATTGCCAGGGATCCACTTGCCGGCCGCTCGCAGGCCTCTCACAAATGCGGCAAGCTCCGGTTGGTGCGTCGCCGCATAGGTTTTATTGACGGTGCAGGCTTCCCATTCTTGGAAATATGGTCCGGCATCGGTCAGGATGTGCACGCCTTTGATCGTGTCAACGGCCTTCCAACCGAACGGCTGCCACAGTACGAAGCCGTCGATATCGCCGCGATCCAGTCCGGTTACCATCTCCGCCGGCGTCAAGTTGATCGCCTGGATATCGTTCATCGTCATGCCGGCTTTTGTGACGTATTTTTGAATGAAATATTCGGACGTGGATCCGAGCAGAATCCCGATCTTCTTACCCTTCATGTCCTGCGCGTTCTTGATCGAATCGCGCGTGACGATGATGCTCAAATCATAGTGCGCTTGCGGACACAGACCAACTCCGTCGCCACCCGTCCACAATCGGAGCGAAGGGAGATCGCCGGCCACGGCAACGTCGCCGTTTCCGGTTCGGAATGCTTGCGTCGCGGCCGAGCCGCTCGTGAAGTAGGTGATCTCCGCCGGCAAGCCTTCTTTCTCGTAGAATCCCTTTTGTAATCCGACGATTACGTTACCGAACTGCGGCGTCGTACCGAGCACGATGTTCAGCTTGCGCAACTTCGCTTGCGCTCGAACGACGTTAATGGAACTAAAGGTCGCAGCCGCAGCTGCGCCAGCTGCAATTACCGCCCGACGAGAGATGTTTTGCTTGGATGTGTTATTCACGTGCGTGCCTCCTGAAGGTCGACTGCGGGCATCAGTCCACGCCCGCGAACGAATTCGGCCCGGTTTTTCGAGCAAATCTCAATCGCGGATTGGGCGAAGACCTGTCCCGCGGTTGCGACGTCTGAGATGGAAACGTACTCTCCGTCGAACGCCCGCGCATCGGTGCTCATATCCGCGCTGCCGTTCTTCGAAGTTGCCGCCCGCGAACGCCCGCCGGCGCCGTAGACCACAGTTGGAATTCCAAAACGATTGCTGTCGATTGCATCCGTACAGAACGGCGGCGCGAACGAAACGTGCGGGTCGCTTCCCGTCAGGCTCTGATGCGCGTCAGCAACGCTCCGAACAACCGGATGCGACGGCGATACGAGCGTGCCGGGTCGAGACATGTAGAATTCGATCTCGATGTCAAATTTCTCGCGCGCTGCGACGGCTGCGACAAGATCACGCAGCTCGAGCTGCACGTCGAGAGGAAAAACTGGTGGCGGAATGCGCACGTCGACGTAGAGACGACACAGATTCGGCGTGCGCGCGGCGCGCCAGGGAAGCCCTCCGCGAATAGCCGCAACGTTGACCGCCGGCTCGACGCCCATAAAGGCGTTGCGCTTTCTGTATTCCGGTGCCCACGACTCGATTGCATCGAGCATCGGCCGCATACGCTTGATCGCACTCGGCTGCGATGCCGACCAGGCCGTGTGCGCGAACGCCCCGTGCGTCGTAATCTTTGCCCACACCGTTCCGAACATGCCGACGTGTACGTTTAGGCCGGTCGGTTCCGGAAGCACGTGCACATCGGCGGCAACTCCGTGACTAACCAGGTGCCACATGCCGGTCCCGTATCCGTCGTACTCGCGGCCTTCGAACTCATCCACCGGCGCCATCTCGATTTCTCCAGCGGTTCCGGCCACGATAATGTCGCCCGGCAATTTTATGTCGCAAGAACGCATCGCTGCGATGGCTGCGATAAAGCTTGCGAAACCGTTCTTCATGTTGAACGCGCCGTTGCCGTAAAGCCAATCGCCGTCAAGAACAGCCTTATTTTTCCAACCGATTCCGCTCAAGTAGTCCTCGTCCCCGCGTACGGACGTGTCGAGGTGACCGCTGAACAACAGCGTGGGACCACCTCCCGTACCCGGCATGCGGCCGACGACGTTGTAGCGCTCGTCGTAGATGTTTTGCAACCGCGTTTCGAGCTTATATTCTCGGAAAATCTCCGCGAGCAGTTGCGCGATTGCCATCTCGTGGCCGGTCGGACTCGGCGTATCTACCAGGCGCGTCAGAACATCGCGTACGATGCCCTTGTCGACGGCCGAGACGACGCGTTCCACTGACGTGGTCATGTTAGTTCGGTCCCCTTCTTCAAAACGAACTGGGCACGTAGCAAGGCAATTACGTCGGCGCTGGCTTGTTTCAAATGCTCCTCCATCAAAGCTGCTGCGCTCGGATCGCCTGCAAGCATTGCGCGAGCAACGCGCAGATTCGCGCGCAGCGATCGCTGCACTCGATCGGAAGGGCCAAGATTGATGCGGCGAAATCGCCGGATCGGTCCGACGAGATTCTGATACATCTGAACGAGCGTGCGATTCCGAGCCAGCCGCATGATCAACAGGTGGAATGCGTCGAGCGCCTCAGCATACGCATCGGCGTCGATGGCGGCGGCCCGGAGCGACTCCATCGCTTCCATGAACTCCGCGCGTCCGACCGCGCTCACTCGTTCGATCAGCAACTTCACGGCGAGCACCTCGAGCGCAATGCGAACCTCGTAAATCTCCTCGACGTCTTCGGGCCGGATGGCGCGCACGGACGCGCCGACGTGCGGAGCGATTACGATCAGCCCCTCGTGCGCCAATTGGTTGAGCGCCCGGCGAACGGGGGTGCGGCTTACCTGTAGGCGGCGTGCGACCTGAAGCTCCGAAAGCCGCATCCCGCCGGGCAGGGCTCCAATGATAATTGCCTCGCGAATTGCAGGGGCGATCGTTTGTTCCAAGACCGCCATGTCGCCCAACCGTCCCGCGAGGGTCGTCAGGATGTCGAGGGGATCGTCGGCTTGCGACAAGGGGATCGCCGTGGTAGTTGCCCTCCGGGTTCGTTCAGTGGTATGCATTGTATACCGTGGCGACAGAAGAACGCAAGACTGTTATTCGTGCCGGCCGGCTCATCGACGGCAACGGCGGATTCCGCGAAGGCGGGGTCGTCGTCGTGCTCGACGGCGACCGCATTGAGAGCATCGGACAAATCGATTCGCAGCGTCTACCCGAGGATTACACCACGGTTGACGCGGGGGACGCGACACTGATGCCCGGTCTGATGGATTGTCATCTCCATCTGAATCAGTACAACACGCTGACGTTCAAGAATTATCGCGCGGCAGCATTCGAGATTACACCGCAACTGCAGATGCTCTACGCCCTTCTCCACGCACAGATTTGCATGGAGATGGGCTTTACGACCTTGCGCGACCTGGGCGGCTACAGTTACGCCGGCCACGTGACTGCAGAGATGTGCGCCCTGCGTGACGCGATCGAGTTCGGCATCATCGCCGGACCGCGACTTTTCTGCGCCGGGTGGGCGATCATCACGAACGCACATCTCGATTGCATCTTGCCGCGGAACGTTCCGCGCGTTGCGCTGGCGACGGCCGACGGCCCGTGGGAGCTGCGTAAGCTGACACGCTCGCAGCTGCGCATTGGCGCCGACCTCATTAAAACGTGCTGCTCGGGCGGCGGCGGAACCGATAAGGAAGAGCCCGACATCCGAAACATGACGCAAGAAGAGATCGACGCGATCGTCGATGAGTCACATGCTTTTGGAAAGCGTACTGCGGTCCACTGCTTTACACCCGAAGCGCAAAAGATGGCAATGCGCGCCGGCGCTGATACGCTCGAGCATTCCGTCTTCACTGACGACGAAGCGATCGCGATGATGAAAGAGCGTAAGATCATTTTAACGCCGACGCTTCAGCATCGGACCGATCATGCAATTGAGATTCGTCGTCAAATGGGTACACCCGAGTTCACGCTCAAGAAGATGAAGAAAATTCAGCCGTCCACGAAGGAGACGTTCCAGCGTCTGCATCGGGCCGGAATCAAGATGGCGCTCGGAACCGATACGCAGCTCGATCCGGAAATGGGCAGTCAGGCCGGCGAGATGGTCATCTACGTCGACTTCGGGATGACACCCGAAGAGGCGATCAAGACCGGAACGAAACACGCGGCGGAAGCGATCGGCGTCGAAGACAAATTGGGAACGCTCGAACCTGGAAAGATCGCCGATATCATCGCGGTGAACGGTAATCCGTATGCGGACATCAAGGTCCTCACCGAGAAAAAGAACATTTTACTAGTGATGAAAGAAGGCCGAGTCTACGTCGATCGGCGCCCGGGGCAAACGGAACGCCTGATCCACGATGCCTCGTGGGGGTGGAAGATTCCGATTTAGATGCGCTTCGCTGTCTTGCCGAACAGCGACCTCAAAGTGTCGGTCGTAGGGCTCGGATGCAATTCATTCGGAACGCGGGCGGATCGCAACGCATCACTTGCAATACTCGATCGAGCACTCGACGCGGGGATCACGCTTTTCGACACAGCCGACATGTATGGCGGCGGCAAGTCCGAGGAAATACTCGGGGAGTGGTTACCCAAGCACCGTGATCGCGTCGTCTTGACGACAAAGGGCGGTGGCGCGGGGAATAAACCCGCCGAGCGCGGCGGCTCGCGACAACATTTGCGCAGCGCGCTTGAAGCGAGTCTACGACGCTTGCAGACCGATTATATCGATCTGTATTACGTGCACTATTTCGATGGCGTGACGCCGGATGACGAGACATTCGGGACGCTTGAGGAATTCAAGCGCGACGGGAAGATTCGTGCGGTCGGCGTTTCGAACTATTCTGCCTGGCAAGTCGGACGCACGTTATGGGCGAGCGAGCGCAGCAGGTTCGTGCGCTGTTCCGTCGTGCAGGCCAGCTATTCACTTATCGATCGGACGGCAGAGCTTGAGATGTTGCCGCTGTGCCTTGCCGAACAGGTCGGTTTCTACGCTTTTTGGCCGCTCGGCGGCGGTATTCTCACCGCGAAATACCGCAATAACGCGCCACCACCGCCATCGTCACGTCTTTCGACGCAGCCAATCTTCGCGCAGAGTGTCACCTCGCCACGCCTAGCGTTTGCGGAACGCGTTGCAGCGATGGCGCAAGAAAACAATTGGAGTCCGGCGCAACTCGCACTCGCTTGGGTGCTCAAACGTCCCGGCGTTACCGGAGCCTTGTGCGGAGCGACCAGGACGGAGCAGCTCGGCGACAATCTTGGCGCACTCGAGGTTGATCTCACCGATGACCTGTTGCAGGAGCTCGAGGAGCTGTCATCCGATGCGCAGCACACGCCGTTCCGGTGAGTATGAACGCGATGGTGTTGCGTCAATTCGATGCGCCGCTGGTCGCCGAAGGACGCGAGATTCCTATTCCCGGTCAAGGCGAAGCGCTCGTGCGGGTCGCGGCCTGCGGCGTATGTGGAACGGATCTCAAAGGTTATAAAGGCGTCGTAGCTACGATTAAGCCGCCGCGCGTCCTCGGACACGAAGTCGCCGGTGAAGTCGTATCAGTGGGCGGCGGAGTATCGGGTGAGCTCGTCGGTCAACGCGCGTGCATCTATTTGTACCGAGGCTGCGGCGTCTGCGCGTACTGTCAAAGCGATCGGGAGAACATGTGCATCAACCCGGGGCCACGCATCGGCTTCGAGCGCGACGGTGGATTTGCGGACTATCTCGTGTGTGCCGCCGATAATCTCATCGCAATTCCGGACGGGATCGAAAGCGATGCTGCTGCTGTGCTGTGCGATGCGGCGGCGACTGCCGCACGCGCCATCGCGCGTGCCGATCTGAAGGCCGGGCAAAGGGTCGCCATTCTTGGCGTGGGCGGACTGGGTTCGTTCGCGGTACAGCTCGCGAAGCGCGCCGGAGCGAGGGTCATCGCTGCAGACGTCAAGTCCGAACGGCTCAATTCAGCGCGCGATCTCGGTGCCGAAGAAACCGTCGATCTCCGCTCGGCGAGCTTGCCGCGCGGACTCGATGCCGCAATCGATTTCGCCGGCGTCGCCCAAAGCGCGACGGCCGGATTCGAAGCCCTTGCACCCGACGGCATTCTCGTCGTGACCGGCTACGATCCAGGCGCGATTTTTCCAGTGCAGACTCAGACGCTCGCGCGTACGCAACGGCGCGTTGCCGGGTCTCGCGGTTCGACACGTAGCGATCTGCGAATGGTCATCGATCTCGTCGCGCGTGGCGAGCTACGCGCCGCGATCGGCGACCACTTCACACTCTCACAAGCCAACGAGGCGCTGGCGCGCGTCAGCGCGGGAGCCGGGGTAGGTCGAGCCGTAATCTGCTCAGCATGAGCGCAATTCAGAACGCACACATGTCGCGCATATCTTCGAGAATTTCGACGTGCTGGCGTCTCGAACTCAGGCGGCGTATTCCGGCGATACCCGAGTGAAATGAGAGAGAGGTCATTGCGTGAGTGATTTATCCGGACGTGTTGCCGTTGTGGTCGGCGCGAGCAGTGGGATTGGGCTTGCAACGGCTCGACAATTCTACGACGCGGGAGCGACGGTGCACGCAGTCGCACGCCGCAAAACAGAACTTCAGGAAAACGATCGATTTCACGCTCATACATTCGACCTCGCGGACTCCGCGGCGGTCGAACGCGGAATGGCGGCCATCCTGAAAACGGGTCCGATCGACGTGCTCGTGTATGCCGCGGGTCATAACATCCCGAACCGGCGACTTGCGGAGACCTCGCTCGAGGATTGGAATACCGTCATCCAAGTGAATCTCAACGCCGCATTTCAAACGTTGAAAGCCTTGCTTCCGTCACTCCGCGAGCGACACGGAACGGCAATATTCATCTCGAGCAACTCGGCGGCGTGGCCGAATCTCTCCGGGACCGCATACCAGGCTTCGAAGACCGGGCTCTTCGGCCTAACGCGCTCCGCGGCGTACGAAGAGCATCAAAACGGCGTTCGAATTTCGGTCATCTTGCCGGGCGTCGTCGACACTCCGTTTCTTGCGCGCCGCGCGAATCCGCCGGGCGCAGAAAAGCGCGTAAACATGCTTCAGGCCGACGATGTCGCATCGGCCTGTTTGTTTCTCGCGGCTCTACCCGAACGCGCCTATGTTCCCGAGATGGTGCTGTTGCCGACCTATCTCCAAGCACCCGGAAAAGGCGACGGAGCGCACAAGTAGTTTAGCCAATTCGCTCGGCGAGAAACGAAGCAATTTGCGCAACTGCAACGCGGTCTTGTCGCATCGAATCGCGGTGACGAATCGTCACCGTGTCGTCGGCAAGCGTCTGATAATCGATCATGATGCAGAACGGCGTGCCGATCTCGTCTTGCCGGCGATAGAGTTGGCCGACGTTGCCTTCATCATATTGACTGCGAAAATGCGGACGTAGCGCGCGTTCGATCGTCTGCGCGCGGTCGACCAGCTCAGGCTTGTTGCGCGCGAGCGGAAACACTCCAACTTGCACGGGCGCGATCTTCGGGTGGAACCGTAACACGGTGCGCGTGCTTTCCTTTCCGCTCTCGTCCGTGATCGTCTCTTTGTCGTACGCATCAACCAGCATGGTAAGCGTCGTACGATCCATTCCCGCCGAACTCTCGATGAGAATCGGGACGTACTTCTGCTTCGTCGCCTCGTCGAAGTAGGTCAGATCTTTGCCCGAGAGTTTAATGTGCGCGTCAAGATCGTACGTTCCCCGATGCGCGATCGATTCGAGCTCGCCCCAACCCCACGGGAACAGATACTCGACGTCGATTCCCGCGACGGCGTAATGCGGACGCTCCTGAGGCGTAAGCTCGTAGAAGCGCAGACGCTCCGCCTTGATGCCGTAGTCAGAATACCATTTCTTGCGCGCGTCGACCCATTCTTTGAACCATTCCATGTCGCGTCCATCATGCGGGACGAAAAACTCGAGCTCGGCTTGTTCGAACTCGCGCACCCGGAAGGTGAAGTTTCCCGGCGTGATCTCGTTGCGGAATGATTTGCCGATCTGAGCGATGCCGAACGGCGGCTTTTTGCGCGAGCTCTGATAGATGTTCTTGAAATTGACGAACATGCCCTGAGCTGTCTCCGGCCGCAAATATGCAACCGCAGCGCTATCTTCCATCGGGCCGACTTGCGTCTTCATCATAAGGTTGAAGTTGCGCGGTTCGGTCAGCGTTCCGCGCATACCGCAATCGGGGCATTGCTCCAGCGTCTTCAGATGATCTGCGCGAAAACGGTGCTTGCAGTTCTTGCAGTCGACGAGCTTGTCGTGAAACGCCGCGACATGGCCGGACGCTACCCACGTATCGGGATGCATGATGATCGACGAATCGAAGGCGACGACATCATCGCGCATCTCGACAATCTCATGCCACCACGCATCTTTGACATTTCGCTTCAGAACCGCGCCGAGCGGACCGTAGTCGAAAAAGCCGCCGATCCCGCCGTAAATCTCACTCGACTGAAAGATAAAACCACGGCGCTTTGCCAGCGCCGCTATTTCGTCCATTGATGCGGGGTTTGTCAGTTGCGTTTCGTCGACCATCAGGCCCGAGTTCGGCCGCGTGAGGGCGGGCGCCTACTGCGCGTCAGGTACTCCGACGCAAGTCGCTTTCCGGCGCAGGCAAACCATGCCTCGACCAGCGCTTCCTTCAGAGCCTTAACGGAAATCCGTTCGAGCTCGACGAGCACTGCCGGATAGCCATCGAAGTGCGGCGTCGTGAAAAATACTTTCGGATTGCTCGTCAGCAACACGTCTTTCATTTCGAGATCGACCGTTTTCAAGCCGAGCACCGGACCTTTGGGCGCACGCTTGCCGAGCGCCGCAATGTCGGACTTCCGGACCGAACACGCAGCTCGTCCGAGCGTTCTTTCTCGGCGACAGCTAGAGCCGTCCGCCGCGGTGCGGGCCACGGGCAGTGCCTCCGCTCGCAGACGCCCGCTCGCGGCGGCCATCATTCCTGAGGTGCGTTCTTCTCCGCTTTGAGTTGCCCGCAGGCGGCTGCGATATCGCGCCCCATCGGAACACGCACCGTCGCGATGGCGCCGTTATCTTCGAGCCTCCTCTGAAACGCACGCACCTTCGCGTCGCTGCTGCCGCTTAACTCGGCGCTGGTTGCGTTGTACGGGATCAAATTGACGTGGTAGAGGGGACCGCGCATTAACTGGGCTAGCTCTTTCGCGCATGCATCGGTATCGTTTTGCCCATCCAGCATGACGTACTCGAAGAAAATCTTGCGGTGCGTTGCCTTCATATAGCGAGCGCAGGCCGCCATCAGCTCGGCGATCGGGTAACGCCGATTAACCGGCATCAGCCGACCGCGCAGCTCGTCGTTCGGTGCGTGCAGCGAGATTGCGAGATTGACCTGAATCCCTTCGCTTGCAAACTTGTCGATTTGCGGAACGAGGCCGACCGTCGAGATCGTGATGTGCCGGTGTCCGAGGCCAAAACCTTTCGGATCGTGCAGCAGGCGCACCGCGTCCATGACGGCGTCGTAGTTGGCAAACGGCTCGCCCATCCCCATGAAAACGACGTTCGTTATCTTCTTGTCGCGACGCGCCAGCTCGCGCGCGAAATAACGCGCCTGGTCGAAGATCTCGGTCGCCTCGAGATTCCGCGTAAATCCGCCTTGACCGGTCGCGCAAAACCGGCACGCATATGCGCAGCCGGCTTGGCTCGAGATGCACACCGTGCTGCGCTCGCCGTGGTGTTCCATCAGGACGGCTTCGACTTCCGAGCCATCGACAAGACGAAACAGGCCCTTCGTCGTTTGCTTGTCGTTCGAGCGCTGGACGACCGTCGGCGCGACCGAATCAAAAGCAAAGCCGCGCTCGCTGAGTTTTGCGCGAAGCTCCTTGGGGAGCGTCGTTACCGCATCGAGATCGCGCGCCAGCTCTTTTGTCGCGGCACGATAGATTTGCTCGAGCCGGTATTTGCGCAAATCGAGCGCGGAAAGCAAAGCGGAGCCGCTGGCAAATCCGCCGCGGCGTGCTTTTTCGTCAAACCAGATTTCCTGTGCGGTACTCATCAGAATAACGCTTCTTGTATCACCTCAGGCTCGGTCTTTGGTTTCGGTTCGTCGAGTCGAGCCCGAATTTGTTTCAAATCCGACCATACCAAGCGCTTGACTTCGGTCATCTCTTTCCCGCCCGTCATGCGTAAGACGTACGCAGGGTGGAAGGTCGCGATCAGAGGGATGCCGTTCGGCCCATCGTACCAGATGCCACGCTGCTTGGTTATCGAGAAGCGCTCTCCTAAAAACGATTTCGCGGACGGCGCTCCGAGGCACAGGATCATTTCCGGCTTGATGATCTCGATCTGTTGGTCGAGATAGGGACGGCAGTTGCGCATCTCGTCCGGCGTCGGTGCGCGGTTGCGCAAGCGATTGCCGTCATCGAGCGTCGGGCGGCACTTAACCGTGTTGCAGATGAACACTTCCTCGCGCGCAAGTCCGATCGCGGCGAGCATGCGGTCAAGCAATTCGCCGGCGCGCCCAACGAACGGCCGGCCGAGCTTATCTTCCGTTTCGCCCGGGCCCTCGCCGATTAACATCAAGCGTGCGCATGGATCGCCTTCACCGTATGCGATATTGGTGCGCGTGTACCCGATCTCGCACTTGCGGCACGACGCAACGACTGACGCCGCGCGCGAAAGCGCCTTCTCGCGTTTTGCGCGCTCTTCGAGGCTCATGCGACGGCGGATCCCATCTTGCCCGGCTCCGGATCGAGAATGACCGCTTCACCGAATGCCACGACGCGCGTCGAGCCGTCCGATTGCTCCGCGACCTGAAACTGCAGTCCCAAGATGCCGTTCGCACCCAGCGTGTTCGCACGCGCAATCAGCGCGTTCAGTGATTCGGCGCGCGCACGCTCCGCATCCGTGAGATACTCGATCGGCGCGAGACCGATAAATGCGCCGATGCTGCGAAAGGTCGCGCGCAACAGATTCTTCGGACGACTCGCCTGTCCGTACGCGTAACCAAGCGACTTGAGGACTTTGAAGCCGTCAATTCGCTCAAAGGTCACGACGTTCTCGGGGGCGATCATCGCAAGACTCGTTTCGCCACCAGCGCCACGGCACCGGCCGCCCCGATGTAAAGAGCGTAGCGACCGACGAGCGCCGCGACGAGCGTCCCGTACCAGACGGGACCGTGGTGCTTGAGCCAATATGCGCGGCGCGAACGCTGCTTACGTGCATCGACGCTGTACGCGCCACGTGCGCTCGCCCGGCCTTCGTGCACAGCCTCGCTTTGCGGAACGTACCACGTCTCCCAACCGGCCAGGGCAGCGCGTTTCGCAAAATCAACTTCCTCGTGATAAAGAAAGAAACGCTCGTCGAAGAGTCCGATTGCATCCAAAAGTGTACGCCGAATCGCCAGCGCCGCGCCAATCGCGATATCGACGCGCCGCTCTTGCGCGAAATCCCAGTCGCGCAGCGATGCACCGTTGGCGTACCGGCGGAACATCGGCCACTCGCCCCAAGCGCTCGAGCGCAGAAATGCCCCGGCCCAAGTATCGAATTCACCGACCGCGTCGCGCTGAATCGTGCCGTCGAGATTATAGATCCGCGAGCCCGCGATGCCGCAGCGCGGATGCACGTCCATGAACGCAACGATCTCGCGCAGCGCACCGGTTTTTAGCTCGGCATCCGGGTTCAGTAAATATGCATACGGCGACGACGTCCGCTCGAACGCGCGATTGCAGGCCGCAGCGAAGCCAAGGTTCCCGCCGTTCTCGATGATCTGGACGCGGTCGCCGTAGCGTTCCCGAATGAACTCGCGCGAGCCGTCGGTCGAGCCGTTGTCAGAGACGACGACATGCGCGAACGAAAGATCGCTCTTTACTTCATCGAGCTCGAAGACCGAGTCCAGCGCCTTTGTGATGTTGTCGCGATCGTTCCAGCAGACGACGATAACGTCGATTCTGCTCATGCGCGCGCGAGACGGGGACGCTGCTGCAAATAGGGCCAGATGAAAACATCGATCTCGCCGTCGAGAACGGCTTGCGTGTTGCCGGTCTCGACGTTTGTGCGATGATCCTTTACCAGCGAATACGGCTGCAGAACGTACGACCGGATTTGCGAGCCCCATTCATTCGCGCGGCGCTCACCACGCATCCCATCGAGTAACGCTTGCCGTTCCTCATAGTCGCGCTGCACCAGCTTGGCGCGCAGGATGTTCATGGCGACGTCGCGGTTCTGCATTTGCGAGCGCTCTTGCTGTGACGCGACGATAAGGCCGGTAGGAATGTGGATGATGCGAATTGCCGATTCGGTCTTGTTGACGTACTGGCCGCCGGCGCCACCGGATTTGAAGGTCTCGATGCGCAGGTCGTCCGGCTTGATCTCGATTCCTGCGTCTTCTCCGCTCGCGATCTCCGGGATGACGTCCACGGAGGCAAACGACGTATGACGGCGGTGTTGCTGGTCGAAGGGAGAGATGCGCACGAGCCGATGCACGCCGCGCTCGCTCTCGAGCATTCCGTACGCGTTCCTTCCGCGCACGAAGAACGTAATCGACTTAAGCCCGGCTTCTTCCGCCGCGGATGCGTCGGTAACGTTCACCGAAAACTCTTTGCGCTCGGCCCACCGCATGTACATCCGCGCCAGCATCTCGGCCCAATCCGCCGCGTCCACACCACCGGCGCCCGAATTGATCGAGACGATCGCGTTGTGCGCGTCGAACTCGCGGTCGAAATTCGCCGCCATTTCGAGTTCGTCGAGCCTAACCTCGGCTTGCGCGATTCCGCTCTCCGCCTCGTCGGATGCACCTTTTTCGTCGCCGAGGATCTCGAGCGTCTCTTCTGCCTCATCCAGCAGCGTCTCGACACGCGTGAACGTATCGGTCTCTTCGCGCAACTCGGCCAGCTCTTTCATGACACCCTGCGCCGTCTGCGAGTCAGTCCAGAAGTCTTCCGCGCGCGAGCGGTTCTCGAGCTCGCTTAGCTTCCGCCGTTTTCCGGCGTCGTCAAAGACGCTCCCGGAGCGTCTCCAAACGCTCGCGAAGGCGTCCAATCGCTGCCAGTTGCGCGTCACTCATGGTTGTACGGGTTTCGAGCTAGCTGCGCCGGCGGGCCTGCGTATTGGCAGGCTGGGCAAATTATAGGAGCCGTTCAGCCCTAGAGCGACGGAGCAGACGACGCCTAAGCTCTTAATCAGTCCTTTCTTTCGGAGCCTACCCTATGCAGAAGGTCGCAACCCGGCTCCCTCTTGTCGTCTTGCTTTTGGCGCTCGCGGCTTGCTCTTCCGGAGGCCACACCACACTGGCGGTACCGGACGCGGGCAATGCCGCGCCGGTCGGTGGTAACGGCAGTGGATCGACTGCGAGCACCGCGAACCTCACCCCGCTCACGCAAAAGGAATATAGCTTTCCATTTACGTTTGCCCAACTCGGCGCGGCGCCGGATGGGAAGATATGGGGAACCGCCGGCGGTGGGACTGCGGCGTTGCTGAATCCAGCGGTCGGTGTCTCACAATACAATGCGATCGCTCCAACGCAGCCGTCGAACTCCTGGGTGTACTCCTTTACGGTCGGGAAAGACGGGTCGCTCTGGTACACGCTGGCAGCAGACTGCAATAGCTATTCAGGATTTCTGAACAGTCTTTCCGAGAGCGGCGGCTTGCCGGTAACTTATTTGGCGGCAGGCACTCACTGCTACTACCTCCACTTCGTCGCGATTGGTTCGGACGGCAACGTCTGGGTCACCGGCAACGACGAATCTAACAACGGCAATGGCGTGATTCTCAAATTCGTCCCCGGAATTATCGGCGCTCCCGCGGCTGTCTATCCGGTCCCGTTCACGCCGGGTCCGATCACTGCGGGCCCCGATGGCGCCCTGTGGTTCATCGACTTCTATTTGGGAGTCGTTACATCGGGACACCTCGATCGTATCGACACCGGCGGCAACGTCACGCAAATCGCGGACGTTTCGAACGAGGGGTTCTTCAACATCGTTTCCGGCGGCGGCTACCTTTGGGTCGACGGGAAGATACCGAGCGGCTACGCGATCGCGCGTTTCTCGACGAGCGGTGCGGAAACCGACTATCCCGTGAAAGGGGCGCTCCTTGGAACGGGGTGGGGAATCGCCGCCACCGATAGTTACGTGTATTTCCCACAAGCGAACACGGGCAATGCCAATGGAGCGATCGGACAACTCAATATGAAGACGGGCGTTATCGCTAACTATACGCCGGCGGGCTGCTCCAGCTTCAACCCTTTCGGTATAACGATCGATCCGTCGGGGAACGTTTGGGCCTCAGATGCTTCGATTCCAGTCGTTTGGGAGATGACGTTCCCGCACTAGGCGGCGGCGCCGTGGCACCTCTTAAATTTTTTGCCTGAGCCGCACGGGCAGAGCTCGTTGCGTCCAACCTTGTCGTTCGCGCGCTGCGTCGGTTTGGCCGGTTCTTCACCGTCGCGATTCGTGTGAAGCTGTGCTTTCGCGGGCTTGCCCGGAACCGGCCCCAACATCTGTTCGAGCGCCCGATCGTCGAGCGGCGCTGCGGGCAGCGCGGCTTGCGGAAGCAACTGTCCCGACGGAACGGCTTCGAATGCCGGCCCCGGCGCAACGAGCTGCGGCTCGGGCGCCGGCGCTTCTTGGCGCTCGATCTGAATGTGGAAGACGGTCTTGATCGCTTCGTCGGCGATGTTGTTCTTGAGATCTTCGAATATCTCGTAGGCTTCTTTTTCGTATTCGACGCGCGGATCTTTTTGACCGTAACCGCGCAAACCGATACCGCTCTTGAGCGTGTCCATCACGTAGAGATGATCGACCCACATGCGGTCGATAATCGGCAGCATGATGTAGCGCGACTCAACGAAGCGCATGATGTCGGGTGTTACTTCGGCTTCTTTAGCTTCGTACAGCTCCTCGCCGATCGCGATAAGGCGCCTCTTCATCTCATCCCGATCGAGCTTCTCGATGTCTTCGAGCGATATGTGGCCCTTGACCGGGAAAATCGGCTCGATCTCATCCAGAATCGCGCCCAGCTGCCATTCGCTCGGGTGCCGTTCCGCCGACGCGTGCTCGTCGATCCCGGAAGCGATCTTGTCGTGCAGCGTCTGCAGCATGAACGGGCGCATCGACTCGCCTTGCAAGATCTTACGGCGCTCGCCGTAGATGATCTCGCGCTGTTTGTTCATGACGTCGTCGTATTCGAGAACCGATTTGCGGATCTCGTAATTGTGGTTCTCAACTTTGCTCTGCGCACGCTCGATAGAACGCGAAATCATCTTCGCTTCAATCGGCGTCTCATCGCTAAAGCCAACCATCTTCATCACGCTCTGAATGCGCTCGGCACCGAACAGCCGCATGATCTCGTCTTCGAGCGCGACGTAGAAGCGCGTCGAGCCGGGGTCGCCTTGACGGCCCGCGCGTCCGCGCAGTTGGTTGTCGATCCGGCGCGACTCGTGCCGCTCGGTCCCGATGATGTGCAGACCGCCGATGTCTGCGATGCCTTCACCCAGCTTGATGTCGACGCCGCGACCGGCCATATTGGTCGCAATCGTGACCGCGCCGCGAATACCCGCATCTTTGATGATCTGCGCTTCCTGCTCGTGGTACTTCGCGTTGAGAACGTTGCACTCGGTGCCTTTGCGGCGAAGCATCGCGGCCAAGCGCTCTGATTTTTCGATCGAACGCGTCCCGACGAGAACTGGACGCCCCTTGGTGTGCTCCGCGACGATTTCTTCGACGACCGCCGCGAACTTTGCGTCCTCGCTCTTGTAGATGATGTCGCCGAGATCGTCGCGTTGCACGTCACGATTGGTTGGAATCGCAACGACCGAGAGACCGTAGATCTCACCGAACTCGCGCTCCTCGGTCTTGGCCGTACCGGTCATGCCGGCGAGCTTGTCGTAAAGTCTGAAGTAGTTCTGGAACGTGATCGTCGCCAGTGTCTGGTCTTCGCTGCGAACTTTCAAGCCTTCTTTGGCTTCGATCGCTTGGTGGATACCGTCCGAGTAACGGCGGCCCGTCATCAGACGCCCCGTGAACTCGTCGACGATGATTACCTCACCGTCCTTGACGATGTACTGCTGCTCTTTGTGGAAGAGATTCCACGCCTTGAGCGCGGCATTCAGCTGGTGCGCGAGCTCGATGTTGCGCTGATCGTAGAGATTCCCGATCCCCAGCATCTTCTCGACTTTGGCGACGCCGGCTTCTGTGATTGGAGCGGCGTGCGCCTTCTCATCAACCGTGAAGTCTTCTTCTTTCTTCAGACGCGGGACGATCTGCGCAAATTTCGCATATAACTCGGTCGCGTCGTGTCCTTGACCGCTGATGATGAGCGGCGTGCGGGCTTCATCGATGAGAATTGAGTCGACTTCGTCGACGATCGCAAAGCTAAGCTCGCGCTGCACCATGTCTTCAAGCTGCCACGCCATATTGTCGCGCAGATAGTCGAAGCCGACTTCATTGTTCGTGACGTAGGTGACGTCGGAATTGTAGGCTGCGCGCCGCTCGGGAGGTTGCAGATCGTGTTGGATCACGCCGACGGTCAAGCCCAAGAATTCATAGATCGGCGCCATCCACGCTGCGTCGCGTTTCGCCAAATAGTCGTTGACGGTGACGAGATGGACGCCTTTCCCGGCGAGCGCGTTCAAGTACACCGGGAGCGTCGCGACGAGCGTCTTACCCTCGCCGGTTTTCATCTCCGCGACCTTACCTTCGTGCAAGACTTGGCCGCCCATCAGCTGCACGTCGAAGTGCCGCATGCCGAGTGTGCGTTTTGCGGCTTCGCGCACGACTGCAAAGGCTTCGGGCAGGAGATCATCGAGCGTCGCACCGCCGGCAAAGCGTTCCCGAAATTCGGGCGTCTTGGCCGCGAGCGACTCGTCGGAAAGTGCCGAAATCGCCGGCTCGAATGCGTTTACGCGGTCCGCGGTGCGTCGCAAACGCGAAATCTCACGCTCGTTGGCGTCAAAAATCGTCTTCAGAAAGGCCATAATCTCTACGTCTTAACGTTCTCGGTGTCGATCAGTTTCCGCTACCGAGCGGCGGGTCGGGCTGCGATGGCATCGGCGAAGTCTTTCCCGACAATGACCGTTACGTCACTTTTCCAACCCGTCGAGGGGGCGGGCGCCGGATCGGCGCTCACGACCAGACCCGGGATGATCGCCACGTCGCTGCGGACACGCGCACCGGCTCCAAAGATCCGTGAGTGTTCCAATATCTGCGTCTGTGCATGACCGAAGGTCTCGGCGTTGCCGACCTTGCCGACATTGTAGCCCTTCGTGCGGAGCAAGCTTGCGAATTGCTTTGCCATGCCTGGTATGCCGCTGCCATTGAGGACGTCGATCGCGAGATCGGATGGCTTGATGTTGCTGACAACCGTCGGTGGAATCGTGGGCGGAGCGCCCAGCGGTCCCATGATCAGGTCTTGAATCATCTTCTGATCCTTTGCGGGATCGGGGATCAAGACGTCTCCCGCCGCAACTTCCTTGTCGCCCGTGTACGCGAGCTGTCCCGTTTTTATCCCAGCTTGTTCGACTTGTGAGAACGCGGTCGCGAGGCTCAGCTCTTCATCGAAGGAGAGATTCGTCTCGATGTCGCGCTTGGCAACCCCGAGCAGATCGCGAACGTGCGCGACATCGTTGAACTTGTCGCGTTTGAGTTTGTCGACGATCGTGCGCATGACTTGCTGTTGACGTAAGATGCGGCACGGATCGCTGCACCAGTCGTGCCGGAAGCGCACGTAGCCGACGGCTTGATCGCCGTTGAGGTGCTGCATTCCCGGCTTCAGATGAATGTGCAAGTGACCCCAATTGTCGTCGTAGTCGAGCGGACCGTTCGGCCCTGAGTGCGTAATGGCGTTTGAATTCATGACGTCGACATCGACACCGCCAATCGCGTTGATAAGATCCTTTGACGCGTCGACGCGCAAGACGATGTACCGGTCGAAATAGTGCCCGCTCGACGTCCTCGGGATGCCAAGGAATCCACCAATGACTTGATCGGCTTCACGCGCACCGCCCTCCCCGTAGGCCGCGTTGATCTTGTCCACCTCACCATTCGGCAGCGTGGCTTCCATGTCGCGCGGAATCGAGAGCATCGAAACGCCGCGCGTCGGAAAATCAAGCGTCGTTACGAAGATCGTGTCGCTGCGCGCGCCGTTCGAATAATGCATGTCGCGCTCGGTGTAGTTGTAGTCGATTCCCAAGACTAGAAGCGAGATGCGGTCTTTCGCGAAGATCTGCTCCGGCGGCGGGATGAAGATGTTGACGATCTCTTGCTGCAGCGTGCGGTGGTGTGCTTTCGCGCGCAACGCCAAAAAGCCGACGGCGATGCACAAGAAGAACAGCACACCGAGCGCGGCGATCGGAACGACGCGCAAGTGGCCCTTCTGGCGGCTTGGACGAGAGGGCTCGAAAGGATCGGGATCGCTAGAAACCGGCGGCGGTGCGAGATGCTTACCCAACAGCCGCCAATTCCGGTGCAAACGTGCCGTAGAAATCGAACGGGCCGGCGCCAATCAGATTTGCAGAAGCAAACTCGCCGACATTCGCGCGCGCGTTTTCGGCCGGCAGAAAGATGCTGCCGTCGACGCCCGGCGCTTCGCCCATCGAACGCGAGACGAGTACGTCCCGCGTACCCAGCGATGCCGCAATCGCATCGTTCTTACGCAACTTCGCGCGACTTTCGATCAGGACGCGAACGGTTTGTCCGATGCGGCGCCCGCGAGCGTGGTCCGAGGCGACACGCGCCGCTTCGCGTAGGCGCAGAAGACGCTTGCGCTTCTCGCGTTCCGGAACTTGTTCGCCGAGTTCCGCCGCGGGCGTGCCTTCTTCTTGACTGTACGTGAAAAATCCGACGCGATCGAGCTGGGCGCGCCCCAGCCATTCTTCAAGATACTCCACATGCTCGTCGCGCTCGCCGGGAAAGCCGACGATGAACGTCGAGCGCATCGTGATTCCCGGAACGCGATTGCGAAATTCCTCGATCAATTCCAAATAACGTTCACCGTTCGAGGGCCGCAACATCGGGCGCAACACGTCGGGATGCGCATGCTGAAGCGGCATGTCCATATACTTGCAAACGCGATCGATGCCGGCAATTGCGTCGATCAGCTCCGAATCGACCGTCGCCGGATAGAGATAGAGCAGGCGGATCCATTCGATGCCCTCGACGTCCGCGAGACGCTCGAGCAACGTCGCCAAGCCGCCACGACGATATCCGCGGTCGCGTCCCCACATCGATGTGTCTTGCGCGATCAGGATCAGCTCTTTCGTTCCGCCGGCGGCAAGCGCGCGCGCTTCCGCGAGAATCGACTCTTCGCTGCGCGAACGAAACTTGCCGCGCAACTGCGGGATGATGCAGAAGGTGCACGGGTGATCGCAGCCCTCCGCGATCTTTAAATATGCGGTTGCACGCGGCGTGGTGACCAAGCGCGGAAGAAAGTCGTGTTCGGGCTCGCTTTCGAACTGCAGGCGTACAGGTCGCAAACCCTCACGCGCCTCTTCGAGAATCTCTGCGATTCCCGCGTAGGCGCCGGTTCCGACGATGCCGTCGATTTCCGGGATCAGCTGCTGCAGCTGCGCGCCAAAGCGTTGTGACAGGCAGCCTGCAACGATGAGCTGCTGCCCCGGCTTCTTTGCGGCCGCGTGCTCGAGGATGACTTCAGTCGACTCGGCCTTGGCCGGATCGATGAACGCGCACGTGTTGACCACGACGGCGTCCGCCTCAGCGGCATCGGGAACGAGCTCCCAGCCCGACTCGCCAAGCTTGCCGATCATCACTTCAGAATCAACAAGATTCTTGGCACAGCCAAGCGAGACAAGCGCTACTCTAGGCACGACGCGCTATATTACCATACTTCGGCCACCGGCCCGACGACATTCCCCTCCCGAGCACTCGTCTTTTCCTTCCTGGAAAAGTCTGCTCGCCCGCTTTTTCCTCTCGCCCTCCATGGCTCCGGAAAAAGCTGGAGCGTCTGTCGCGGAATGCCATCGGTCCGGCGGCCTTGCTCAGCGATAATTCACAAACTGTAGCGGGAGCTCGAAATCCAAGGCTTTGAGAAGATTTATTGCCTTCTGCAAATCGTCTTTCGATTTTCCTGAGACCCGAATCTGGTCGCCTTGGAATTGCGCCGTGACCTTGAGTTTCGCGCTCTTGATCGCATCGAAGATCGGCTTGGACTTATCTTTGGGAATCCCGACCTTTAGCGTGATCTTCTGACGTAATGTATTTTGTGTGGCCGGCTCGACTTTTCCGTAGTCGAACGACTTGAGCGAAATTCCGCGCTTCACCGCGCGCGATTGCACGATGTCGATGACGTTCTTCAGCTTCAGCTCGTCGTCGGCGACGATCGTAATATCTTTCTCGGTGTTCTCAATCGTCGTTTTCGAGTTCTTGAAATCGAAGCGACCTGCAATTTCCGCGCGCGCTTGATTGAGCGCGTTCTCGAGCTCTTGCGCATCGATGCGGCTGACGACGTCAAATGAAGAATCTGCTGGCATTTACTCCGTTTTCCCAGTGAGTTTATAATCGCGCTGCACGACCTGTCCGGTCGAACCTAACACGCGCGACGGTTGTCCGGGTGGCGTAACTTCAACGCCGCCGCCATTTCCAACGAGCAGCTGCACGTGCTTCCCGCGAAAATCGCGGATCGTCCCCGGTGGAAACTCGCCTTCAAGAACGACATTCCCATCAACGGTCACGCGCATCCACGAAAGCTGTGTCAGCTTCACGGCGAGGACGTGCCCGACCGGACGTGCCGGTCCCGGGGTCGCAGCAAGCGGCCTCGCGCTGGCCGGCGGCAAGCTCGATGCAGGGGTGGCGCTCCCGTCCGCGATCGGGATCGCAGCGACCGTCTTTTCGGGAGTGGCACTGCGCAGCTGATAGTAGCCGTAGCCGACGTACCCGACGAGGCCAAGCGCCACGACGACGGCGACCCACAGCCAAAGCGAGGGCTTTCGGCCGCTGGTCGGATCGACGCTGACGGCGCCACCGCCGTTCCACTGCTTGGTCGGGGGAGCGGAAGGCACGGTCGCATTGAAGGCCTCGATTGCGTGCTCGGGGTCAACACCTAAGAACCGAGCATACGTTCGGATAAAGCCTCGAATGTAGACCGGAGCCCCGATGACCGGCCAGTCTTCCTCTTCGATCGCTTGGAGATAGATCGATCGAATGTGAAGGCTTTCGGCAACGTCGGAGAGAGACAAGCCGCGCGCTTCCCGTGCAACGCGAAACTCATCTCCGAGCGAAGGCATCACACCCAAAGTTAGCGCCACCTGGAGCCTTTCCCCCCGACGATGACGAGACAGCAGACCCGAGTAGTAGCCGCAATGAGCGGCGGAGTCGATTCCGCCGTCGCTGCCGGTTTGCTCGCGGAGGCGGGTTACGATGTCGTCGGCGTCACCATGAAGATGTACGCGCCGACAAAGCCGTCGTATGCAAAGTCGTGCTGCGGTGCAGACGATTTCGACGATGCACGCCGCAGCGCTGCGATACTGGGGATCCCGCATTACGTTCTCGATTTTCAGGAAACGTTCGAACGCAACGTCATCACGCGCTTCGCCCAGGAATATCTGAGCGGGCGGACTCCCAACCCGTGCGTCGCCTGCAACAATTTCGTAAAGCTTGGAACGCTACGCTCGTACGCCGATCGGCTCGACGCACGCTACGTAGCGACCGGGCACTACGCGCGGCTCACCCACGCCGATGACGGCGCGCACTTATTTCGCGGAACGAGCGCGAAGGATCAGGCCTACGCGCTCGCGCAGCTCACGCCCGCACAACTTGCGGGATTGTTGCTGCCGCTCGGCGAGCTGACGAAGGCAGAGACGCGCGCGCACGCGGCGCGGATGGGACTTCCGGTACACGACAAAGCCGAATCGCAAGACATCTGTTTTGTCGAAGGCGGCGATTATCGCGACGTGCTTACGCAGCGCGGATATGGATCCGGAACGCGCGGCGAGATTCGCGATACTGCCGGCGTCACGGTCGGCGTGCACGACGGCATCGCACATTACACGGTCGGGCAGCGCGCCGGTCTCGGCGGCGCCGACGCGCCGCGTTACGTGACACGTGTCGACGCGTCGACGAACACGATCGTGATCGGCCGCGAAGAAGAGCTATTCGCCTTGGGCCTGATCGCCGACGAGCTTAACGTGATTCGTCCGGAGCTATTCGCCGCGGAAGCCGATGTGCTCGCGATGATTCGCTATCGCGCGACGCCCGTTCCAGCGCGCGCCCGCGTCGACGCGGCTGACGGCGCACTTCACCTGCGATTCCTCGAGCCGCAGCGCGCGGTTACGCCTGGGCAGCTGGTCGCGCTATTCGCGCTCGATGGTGACGAAGTTCTCGCCGCCGCTACCATTAGGGAAGCGATTTAGCCCCTTTGTCATGCTGAGCGTAGCAACGCGCAGCTCAGTGTCATCCTGAGCGTAGCAACGCGCAGCGTTGCGAAGTCGAAGGACCATTCCGATCACGCAGGCGGCGAAACGATGCGACAAGGTCGAGGGCACGATCGCGCTCGCAGCCTTTAAAGATCGTTGCGCTGCCTGCACGATTGCGTCTCGTCCTTCGACTTCGCGCGCGTGCCGCGCGCTACGCTCAGGATGACATGCTGGTGCCGCGCGCTACGCTGAGGATGACATGGGGCGGGGCTCGGCCCGCTAGTCGTGACGCTGAGGTTTCTCAGGCTGTAGCGAGCGCGATGTCCGAACGAATGTTCCAGTACGTGTCTCGGATGACGGGACGGAATCCCGCGCCGATGATGACTTCTTCGAGTTGTTTGCGCGTTGCTTCGTTGGTCGAGCCCGCGTCTTTGACGACGCGCTCTTCGAGAATCGTGCCGCCCATGTCATCGCAGCCGTAGAACAGCGCGAGCTGACCCATCTTGAGACCGGGCGTCAGCCACGAGGCTTGCAAGTGCGCGAAATTATCGAGATAGAGCCGCGAGACGGCAAGCACGCGCAAGTACTCGATCCCTGTTGCTTCTTGTCCACGCAGCGGCGTCTTCCACGGCACGTAGTACCACGGGATGAACGCCGTGAAGCCGCCGGTCTCGTCTTGCAGCTCGCGCAGAACGTCGAGGTGCATGATCCGCTCTTCATCGGTTTCGATCGAGCCGAACATCATGGTCGCCGTCGTCGGCATGCCGAGCTTCTGCGCATCACGCATCACGTCGATCCATTCTTCGGGACGCACCTTGCGGGCCGAGATGCGCTTGCGCACACGCTCGACCAATATTTCCGCACCCGCGCCGGGTAGCGATTTCATTCCGGCAGCGCGCAGCCGCTCGAGTATCTGTCGCGGCGTCATTCCCTCGATCTTCGCCAGACCCGTGATCTCGGAAACCGACAGCGAATGGATGTCGACGTTCGGATATTGCGCGCGAACGCGATTGAACAGTCTCTCGAACCAATCCAAGCGTATCTCCGGATTGACGCCGCCCTGAATCATGATCTGGGTTGCGCCTTGATCCGCGGCATACTTCACGCGCCCGAGCACGTCGTCGTGCGACATCGTGTAACCTTCGCCGTGCTTCTCCGGCCGGAAGAACGCACAGAAGGTACAGTGCACGTTGCAAACATTCGTGTAGTTGATGGTCGTGTCGATGACGTAGGTGACGACCTTCGGATCGTGCAGCGCCATACGGCGCGCGTTCGCTGCGGCACCTAGCTCGTGGAGCGGCGCCTCGCGATATAGCTTGACCCCTTCCTCGAAGGTCAGACGCTTGCCGTCGGCAGCGCGTTCGAGCAGATTATGAAGCGACACGGGCGGTTTCTGAATTTCGGAAGACACCGGGGATGAGTCCTACGGCGTCGAGCTCGGCCATGAAGCGGGCCAAGCCGCTGCGGGCCGAGAGATCGAGCTTGAAGTTCAGCACCGAGTAGTACTGCTCGTAGAACTCGAGCGTGCGCGGGCTCAACGACTGAGCACGAGCGACGACTTGCGGCATGTTCTGCTCGCCCCAGGCCTGGGCTGCGGCAAGCGCCTCAATTGCGGCATCGACCGCTTTGGGCTGGCGCTTGTAGACATCGTTGCGCACGACCCAAACTGCGAAGACCATGTCGGCTTCGGTCCATTCGTGCCAGAGATGCGAAAGATCGTGGACGCTGGCCGGGTCGAACGTATCGCGCGCGTGCAGCGCGTTATCACCGATCAATAGCGCCGGTTGGTGCATTTGCGCCGCGTAGAACGGATCTTCCGTCGAAACGAATGCGGCACGAACGCCGTAGCGGCGTTCGAGCAGAATCTGCAAGAGCCCACGTCCGCTCGCGGACTCGCGCGTAACCGCAATCTCCGCGCCATCCAAAAGATGCGGCGGCTGCTGCGAGATCAACAGCACGGACCAAGCATAGTCACGTGCGCCGATGCAGGGTCCGTCGATGAGCGTCAGCTCGTCCGAGTGACGCGCGAAATGCGCCGCGCTGATCGGGCCCATATCCAGATTTCCGCGGATCGTCTCGGCATTCAAGCGCGAAGGAACGCCGTTGATCAACTCGCCCGGAAAGTTTACCGCGCCTTCATCGAATGCGAGGTAAAGCGGAAGATCGTTGAGATATTCAATCCGCCCGCAGCGGATCGCGTCAGGCAATTGCCAGCTCGGGAGTCCAATCGTACGGGAATGTCTCGTACGTTGAGTTTCTTCGAACCGGCACGTAGCCGGCTTCCTCGATCAAACGGCGGAACTCGCGATCGTCGACGTACTGTCCCGACTGCGTCCCTGCGCTGTGGTAGATGCGTTCTTCATCGGTCGAGCCGTGCGTGCCGTCCATATCATCGGCCCCGAAGTTCAGCGCGAGCTGGCAAACCTGCAAGCCCTGAATCATCCAGTATGCCTTGATGTGGTCGAAGTTGTGCAACATCAAGCGCGCTGTTGCGAACATCCGGATGTCGTCGAGGCCGCTCGTCCAACCGCAGTCCGACAGAGAATTGCCGTCAGGATGGAACGCAAGCGGGATGAACGCGTTGAAACCCGGCGAGCGCGTTTGCGATTCGCGCAACAAGATCAGGTGTTCGAGCCGTTCTTCGAGCGTCTCAATCGTTCCGTAAAGCATTGTCGCATTGGATGCGATCCCGACGCGATGCGCCTCTTCGTGAACCTTCAGCCAATCTTCGGTCGTCACTTTATTGGGGCAAACGAGATCGCGGAAGCGTTTGGCGAAGATCTCGGCGCCGCCGCCGTTGATGTTGTCGAGCCCGGCTTCGTGCAGCTTCACGAGCGTGTCGTGGTGACTCAAACGATGCCGGCGCGAGAGGTAGTCGATCTCTGCCGCCGTGAACAGCGAGAGCTGCACGTGCGGTGCACGCTCGCGCATGCGGCGCATCAGCGGTAGCCAGTAGTCCAGCGAAAGCTGACGTGGATCGTGGCCGCCGACGATGTGAATTTGATTGAAGTTCGCGCCGGTCTCGAAAACCTTATCGAAGACCTGGTCGGCCGACATCCGGATGGCGCCTTCTTCTTTTTCGCCGCGCGCAAACGAACAGAACTTGCAGGCGGCATAGCAAACATTCGTCGAGTTGATGTAGCGGTTGAGCACGTAGTAGACGTTCTTGCCGCTCTTGCGCTCTTTTTGCGTCTTCGCCAGGCGACCGAGTGTATGCAAATCGCTCGTGCGCCAGAGGGTCATCCCGTCTTCGAGCGAGAGGGGAATTCCCTCGTCGAGCTTGTGCTCGATCGGCTTGAGTGCCGGATCCAAAATCGCCGTAGCCATCTTCGCTTTCGAGTCTATTCTAAGCGTGGTTCCTTTGCCTCCACGACTAGGGTCGCAGCGCGCAGGGCGCCGACGACGGCAATCGCGAGGAGCCAGCCGCCGACGATGTCGGTCGGAAAGTGCGCGCCCATGGCGAGCCGCGACCAGTCGATGACGACCGACCACGCAAAGAGCAGGCCGCTTACGGCGAGGCGCACGCCCAGCGGAAGGCCGGATCGCCAAATCATCAGCGCCCACAGCCCGTAGAACGCGAGGCCAAGCGCTGAATGCCCGCTCGAATACGATGCCGAGCTCTCGTGCACGAGCAACCAGTGATCGGGGCGCGGGCGATGGAAAAAATCCTTGAAGCGGTCGCTGATGATCCACGTCAGCAGCAATGCTCCGATCGCAAACGCAACGCGTCCGCGCCAGCGCGGCATCCAGATCGCGCCGAGGATCGTGAGCACGCAAAGCACGGCGTACGTTTGAAACAGACCGCTGTGGTATGCGAAGAACGCGAACCCCAACCCATGCCCGAGCAGCGCTTGCCCCGCGACATCGAACGCGCTCGGCGGTTGCCACGAAACGGCCGCGCCCAGCCCGACGTACAGCCCGAGCGCGACGGCGGCGATCGCCGCTATTCGAAGACTACGCCCCTTGCGCGAAGAGATTGCCTTGGCCGCTATCGTCTTTGCCGAGCCGCGGCGCGATCGTCTCGAGCTCGGCGACGCCGAGCAAAATGCGCCGAGGCTTCGTTCCTTCGTGCGGTCCGACGACTTTGAAATCCTCGAGCTGCTTCATGATGCGCACCGCGCGCGGGTGTCCGATCGAGAAACGCGTTTGCAGCTGCGCCGTCGACGCGAAGCTCGTCTCGATGATGAACTTCGCAGCTTCGTACGCGAGTGGATCGATGTTGCGCTTTTCCTCGTCGTCCGCGATCGGGACGATCTCGAGATCGACGCGGTTTTCCGGATTTGCCTGTGCGGCCCAATGCGCGACGAGCCGATTGATCTCGCCGACCGTCACGAACGCGCCCTGCACGCGCACCGGTTTGGGCGCATCGATCGGAAGATACAACATGTCCCCGCGCCCGAGCAGTCGTTCCGCACCGGGCATGTCGAGGATCGTGCGTGAGTCGATTTGTGACGAGACCGCGAACGAGATGCGCGAAGGAATGTTGGCCTTTATGATGCCGGTGATGACGTCGACCGACGGACGCTGCGTCGCGACGACCAAGTGGATTCCGGTCGCGCGCGCCAGCTGCGCGAGACGGCAGATCGTCGTCTCGACTTTGGCCGGCGCAACCAACATCAAATCGGCCAGCTCGTCGATCACGATCACGACGTGCGGCAGCGGCTCCTCGGGAAACTTTGCGTTGTACTCTTCGATCTTGCGAACGCCGGCGCGCGCGAAACGTTCGTAGCGTTCGTCCATCTTCTTCGTCATGTCGAACAGTGCGCCGGCGGCCATGCGCGGATCGGTGACGACGTCGGTCACCAAGTGTGGGATGCCGTTGTAGACGATCAGCTCAACGCGCTTCGGATCGATCATCAAGAGCTGCACTTGTTTGGGCGTCGCCGAGACCAGCAACGACGCGATGATCGTATTCAGACAGACGCTCTTGCCGGAACCGGTTGCGCCGGCCACGAGCAAATGCGGCATCTTGCCAAGATCGCCGATGACGGGCCGGCCGGTAATATCTTTTCCCAGCGCCATGGGCAGCGGTGGAATCGTACCGCGATTCGGAAGCGCTTCGAGAATTTCGCGAATCGCGACGACCGAGACGATCGAGTTTGGCACCTCAATGCCGACAGCAGACTTGCCCGGAATCGGCGCCTCGATCCGAATCGACGTGGCCGCCAGCGCGAGCGCTATGTCGTCGGCGAGCGACGAGATGCGCGCAATCTTGACGCCGCGCTCCGGCTTGAGCTCGTAACGTGTAATCGCAGGACCGCGCTCGATGTGGACGACCTTTCCCCCGACGCCGAAGCTCGAGAGCGTATCTTCGAGCAAGACTGCGCGGCTCGCGTCATCGTTTTTCTGCACTTGCGGCGGATCGAACATCCCCAGATCCGGCAGGCGATAATCGGCCGACGCGACGACGGCGATCGGCGCTGGCTGATACTCGCCGCTTACAGCGGCCGGTGCAGCATCCTCGGCCTCGTCGTCGTCTTCGTCTTCGTCGTCCTCGTCTTCATCGTCGAGGTCTTCCTCGTCGTCGAGATCTTCGTCGTCTTCGAGATCCTCGTCGTCGAATTCCATCGCTTCGGGCTCACCCGAATCGTGCAACACTTTCGGTTCGATCGTCGTGGGCGTCGGCGGCGGCACCACGGTCTCGACGATAGTATAGGAAGGGACGGGAACGATCGGTGCGTGTGCCGGCTCTTCCGCGCGCTCGACTTCGGGTAAGTTGAACGCTTCGCGAAGCGTCTTTGGACTTTGCACGGCGGGAAGCTGCGGCTTCTCACCCGTGCTCGCAGGTCGTGCCGCGCGCAACATGCGCACGAACGCCATGACGTGCTTGATCGTGAATCCGATCGTGCGCTTGAGCGAAACATTTGTCACCCACACCGTGAGCCCAAGCGCAGAGAGAATGATGACGATCGTTGCGCCCGCTGTGCCGAATAGCCAGCGCAGCGCGTCCCATAAATGCGAACCGAAGAAGCCGCCCATCGGACCGTACACGGCACACACGATGAGGAAGTAGCCGAGCGCCGCACCGCCGAGAACCGCGATCATCTGCGGAACGTTGATTTCGAGGAAGACGATCGCTCCGATCAAGGCCACGAGTACCGGCAGATAGATTGCGGCCGCACCGAAGAGCGCGTGCAACGTCCAGGCGGTTAGCGAACCGACGAAGCCCGCGCGCGCCGACGGCAAAGCCAGCGCGATCCCGAAAAAGACCGCGAGCCCAAGGGCCGCGATTCCGACAAGCTCGCCTTGAAGGCGGAGCCGCGTCTTTGCCGCCGGTTTCCGGCGAACGCGAGACGACATTATCCCCTGAGTTCGGCGGGGAGCACGTGCCCCCTACGGCTTGCCACGCGCGTCGAACGCTTTCTGGGCCGTGACGAACGTGTTGACGTTCTCACCGATCCAGCGGAACAAATCCATGAAGCGCTGCGCCAAGTCTCGTCCGCTCGCCGTAAGAGCGTATTCCACGTGCGGCGGGATGACGGGCAGGCTCGTTCGCCTGAGCAATCCGTCGCGTTCAAGCACGTCCAGCATTTGTGCGAGCATTTTTTCGGAGATCCCGCCGATTCGCGCGCGAATCTCCGAGTAGCGCAAATCGTGCTCGAGAAGTGCTGCGAGAATCAGTCCGCCCCAGCGGCTGCTGACGTGATTGACGATTTCGCGCGCCGGACAGTCAGCTTTGAAGCAATCCCCGACGGCGCGCCCCCGAACTCTCCCCATAACTAACCTTTCAGTAAGTACTTCCCTTTAGTTAGTATACCTCCTACAATACGGAACATGCCAGAGCAACAAACCATCGTCGTTACCGGAGCCAGCTCCGGTTTTGGACGCGACACCGTCAACCGTTTCGCAGACGCCGGGTGGCGCGTCTTCGCCACCGTTCGTGATTCACAGGGCCGGAATGCGCCGGCCGCTCGGGAGCTCCGGGCGCGCGGCGTTCAGGTCGTCGAGCTTGAGGTCACGGAACAAGCATCGGTCGATGCCGCTGCAGCCGATATTCTCGCACGCGGACCAGTTGACGTGCTCGTCAACAATGCAGGCGCCGCGTTCTTCGGTCCGGTTGAAGGCTTTACGCCGGAGTTAGCTCGCAAACAATTCGAGGTCAACGTTTTCGCGCCACTGCGCGTTAATCGCGCCTTCTTGCCGAGCATGCGCGAGCGCCGAACGGGACTCATCGTCTACGTTTCCTCCATAGTCGGACGGCTCGTTCTTCCGTTCGGAGGCGTATACGCTGCCTCCAAGTGGGCAATCGAAGCGCTCGCCGAGGCAACTTCGTACGAACTGCGGCCATTCGGAATCGACGTCGCGATCGTCCAGCCCGGCGCGTTCAGTACGAACATCTCCGAGTCGCGTGTCGGTCCTGACGACACGCCTCGGCTTGCGGGTTACGCAGACGTGTTACCGCTGGCACAAAACATCTCTACAGGCTTGCAGCAAGCCGCTGCTGGGCGCGATTCACGTGAAGTTGCAGAAGCGATCTTCGGGCTGGCGGCAATGCCGCGCGGCACGCGCCCGCTCCGGACGCTCGTTCCCGACGAAGCCTCAGTCGCATCGTTAAACGCGCTCGCAGCAGAGGTCCAGCGTGGGACGCTTGCAGACTTCAACCTCGAACCCTTAGCGCAACCGTACGTCGAGAGCGTCGCGTAAACCGTCGCCGAGCAAATTGAACCCAAGCACGACGAGCGTGATCGAGACGCCGGGGAAGATCAAGGCCCATGGAGCCGAAAGCCAATAGTCGCGCGCATCGTTGAGCATCGCGCCCCACTCAGGCGTGGGCGGACGCGCACCTAGGCCCAAGTAGGAAAGACCCGCGGCCTCGAGCTCGGCCGTCGCGATCCCGAGTGTGGCTTGAACCAGGAGCGGCGCCAAAATGTTCGGCAGCACGTGCCGGATTAAAATGCGCGGCACGAGCGCGCCGAGGGCACGCGCCGCTTCAATATATTCAGTCTCTTTCACGGAGAGGACGGCGGAACGGCACAACCGCGCGTACTGCGGAATGTAGACGATCCCGACGGCGATCATCAGGTTGTTGATGCTCGGACCCAAGATCGTGGCGATCGCGATCGCAAGAATGATCGATGGAAACGCGAGCATCAAATCCATCGCGCCCATCAAGAGCGACTCGACGTACCCGCCGAAATATCCGGCGCAAAGTCCGATCAGCGTTCCGACGCTGATTGCAAGTCCGACCGCAACGAAACCGATCCGAATCGAGATGCGTGCGCCGAAGAGAATGCGCGCCAGCATGTCGCGTCCGAGCTTGTCGGTCCCCAGCGGATGCGCAAAGCTCGGAGCCTGCGCGCCGGCGCCGATGTTCTGCGCCAGGGGATCGTAGTGCGAGAGAAGCGGCGCGAAGACGGCCGCGAGTATCAAAAGAACGACGATGGTCAGACCTGCGAGGGCTCCCGGTGTGCGCCGCAGGCGAATCCAGATGTCGAGCCCGTAGCTGCGGGATTGAGTCAGCGGCTCAGCCGCGGCTAGACTCAAACCTCCATCACGACGGGAACGACGATCGGCCGCCGCTTCGATCGCGTGTAGATCGCTTGTGCTAAGCCTTCACGAATCGTTTCCTTGACGTTGTGCACGTCGCGAAGTCCCTCGGCGGAAACACGATCGAGGATCCCACGAAGCTCCGTCTTGAGATCGTCGAGAACTTTGCCGTCGGATTCCGGAATGTAGAAAACGCCGCGTGTAATGAGATCGGGCCCGGCGATGACGCGCGCTTCTTCGGCGTCGATCGTGACCACGACCATCATGATGCCGTCGCTGCTGAGATGACGGCGATCGCGCAGCACCGCATCGCCGATGTCGCCGACCCCCGAGCCGTCAACGAAAACGTTGCCACCGTACGTGCGGCCGACTTTGCCGGACATGTCTTCCGTAAACTGGATGACGTCGCCGTTTTCGCAGACGAAGATGTTCGACGGCTCGACGCCGGTGCGCTCTGCAAGCTTTCCATGCGTCACAAGCATCCGGTACTCGCCGTGCACCGGAATGAAGTGCTCGGGACGGATCAGGTTGAGCATGAGCAACAGCTCTTCTTGCGACGCGTGTCCCGAGACGTGCGCGGGATGCGACGCCGCAGCGCCGGGCCCGGATGCACCATGATAGACGATCGCGCCGAGACGATAGAGATTGTTGATCGTGCGGCTGACCGCTTTTTCGTTACCCGGAATCGGCGTCGCGCTGATGACGATCGTGTCGCCGGCGACGATTTGCATCTTCGGATGATCGCGGACCGAGAGACGCGAGAGCGCCGACATCGGTTCGCCCTGCGAACCGGTCGTCATCACGACGACTTGTTCGCGCGGATAATCGTCGATGTTTTCGACGCGAATTTGGAGTCCCGGCGGAATGCGAAGGTACTTCAACTCGCTCGCAAAGTGCACGACGTTGACCAGCGAGCGCCCGAGAAACGCGATCTTGCGTTCGAAGCGTTCGGTCTGGTCGATCACCTGCTGAATGCGCGGCACGTTCGACGCAAACGATGCCACGATGATTCGTCCGGCCGCACGCGCGAAAATGTTTGAAAACGCTTCGCCGACGAGCCGCTCCGAGAGCGTGTGTCCGGCGCGTTCGGCGTTGGTACTGTCCGAAAGCATGCAGAGCACGCCTTCTTCACCGATGCGCGCCATCGAAGCGAAGTCGGCAGGCTCGCCGTCGACCGGCGTTTGATCGAATTTGAAATCGCCGGTGTGAAAGATCGTACCAACCGGCGTGCGCAGCGCGAGCGCGCATGCGCCCGCCACGGAGTGGTTCGTGTGAATGAACTCGGTTTCGATGCTGCCGTACTTCACGCGTTCGCCCGGTTTGACGGTGATGAACACCGGCTCGCGCGATGTTTGCTCGCGCATCTTCGCCCTAATGAGCGCGAGCGTGAGCGACGTTCCGACGACCGGAACGTTCAGCTCGCGCAATAAATACGGAATCCCGCCGATGTGATCTTCATGGCCGTGCGTGACGAGAATCGCGCGCAGCTTGTCGGCGCGTTCACGAATATACGTGAAGTCGTTGATGACGATGTCGACGCCGAGCATGTCGTCGTCCGGAAACATCAGCCCGCAATCGACGGCAACCATGTCCTCATTCGTCTCGATAACGGTCATATTGCGGCCGATCTCACCGCAGCCGCCGAGCGGAACGATACGTACGAACGGTTCGACCGGCGCGGCCGGGACGTGATACTCCGTCAACGAGCCCCCTTGTCGTTTGTGTGCGGGGCGTGAACGCGGCGTACGGAGGTTTGCAGCATGCTCGGGTTAGTGGTCGCCCTTCTTTTTCTCGTTGTCCCCGTCGATCGTCCGCATATCCAACACCCCGTTGCGCCGCACCCTGGGAAGCCGCCTCCTCGGGCCGCGATGTCCGCATACGCGGGCGACCTCTTCAGCCGCCGGGCACGGCGTCGTGCGGCGGTGATCCTACGCTTGCGCTGGGAAGACTTGCGCCTGGCTCAGCTCGACCGGATTCGCGCCGCGATTCGCCGCCAGATCTCGATTGACGACTTGTTGCGGGAAGCGAAGTAAGCGCATGGCCGTTCAAACGCGGCGACGAAGTTCTGAGGGCCGGACGGAACCGAGCAACTTTCCAAACTCGTTCCAGGTAGTGCTTCTATGAACTAAATGCCAACCGGCACGAAAAAGGACCAAGTACTGATGATTCGTTCTCGAGTTATGCAAACTGCCATCGTCGGACTTATCGGCGCGATTATCGGCAGCTTCTCGATGATGCTCTTCGCGAGCACACATTTCGCTAACGTTGCGGGCCCCGGGAACACGCCGCCGCAGGTAAACGCGGCGCCGCTAACCTCCGGAGCAAGCGATCAAGACCGCATAATTAGCGCGGTCAAACGCGTGGAGCCATCTGTTGTTGCACTCAACGTAACCGTCAACGGACAACAGTATGTCCCCGTCGATCCGTTCGCGCAGTTGTTCGGAGGTCCGAACATCGTACGTCCGCAGGCGTTCCGTAGCCGCGTCTCCGGTTCAGGATTTGTCTACTCACGCGATGGCGGAATTCTCACGAATGCGCACGTCGTAACCGGTGGCTTCGCCGGTCAACCTTCGAAGATCGATGTCGTCTTCGCGAACGGCGATCACGTGCCGGCGCATCTCGTCTCCGCGAACGTCGGCGTCGACCTCGCGCTTGTGAAAGTCGACAACTACGCCAAGCTGCCGCCGCCTTTGCGCTTCGCCGACTCGGACCGCCTCGAAGCCGGGCAGTGGGCGATCGCGATCGGCGAGCCGCTCGAGCTCAAGCAAACCGTGACGGTCGGCGTCGTTTCCGGCTTCCACCGCGATGAAATCGCCGGGACGGACGCCGGCGGCGCACCCCAACAGTTCAAAGGCCTGCTCCAAACCTCGGCCCCGATCAACCCCGGCAACTCGGGTGGACCGCTCGTCGACCTCAACGGCGACGTCATCGGCATCAACCAGTTGACGGCGAACCCGCAGGCCGCCCAAGGCATCGGCTTCGCAATCCCCGCGAACTCTGTAGAACAGGTCGCTCTCCAGCTCACGAAGACCAAAGGCATCACGCAGGGGACGCACGAGGGCTACATAGGCGTCGCGCTTGCAGCCATGAGTCCGGGAGCCCGTTCGCAGCTCGGCTACAACGGGCCTGACGGCGTCGTCGTTGCCCAGGTCGTCGGCGGTGGACCGGCCGACCGAGCCGGCCTCGAGCCCGGTGACGTCATCACGGGCGCCAATGGCAAAAACGTGGCGACCCCTGGGGACCTGACCAACGTCATCAAGGGCATCCCGGTCGGCGGGACGGTCAACCTCCAAGTCTGGAGCGCCGGTAATAAGAAGCTGGTCGCCGTCAAGACGAGCGAGCGTCCGGCCAACCTCGATACGCCTGCGCAACCCCAGCAGCAACCCTAACTTGTCATCCCGAGCGAAGTCGAGGGAGCGCGGAAATCGGCCCTCGACTTCGCAACTACTGTGCCACGGAAATTGTCATATAAGGCGAGCGGAACAATCTACCGCCGATTGCGGTAAGATGATCCGTACCTTACCTTTCAAGACTCCTGAGTGAGATAAGCGGCAAGGCCAAGAGCTAGCGCTCGCGGATGGTCCACTGGCTCGGGAAGAAGGCACGAAAAACACATGGCAAAAGTGGTCGGCATCGACCTCGGCACGACCAATTCAGTCGTCGCCGTAATGGAAGGCTCGCAGCCAGTCGTCATTCCCAATGCGGAAGGCAACCGTACGACCCCATCCGTCGTCGCGTTTACAAAAACCGGCGAACGTTTGGTGGGTCAGCTCGCGAAGCGCCAAGCAATAACCAACCCCGAACGTACCATCGCGTCGATCAAGCGGCACATGGGCACGGATTTTAAAGTCAAAATCGACGGCAAGGATTATTCGCCGCAAGAAATCTCGGCGATGATCCTTCAGAAGCTTGTCAACGACGCATCGACATATCTCGGCGAGCGCGTGACGAAAGCCGTCATCACCGTTCCGGCATATTTCAACGATGCCCAACGGCAAGCAACGAAGGACGCAGGCCGCATCGCAGGCCTTGACGTTCTGCGCATCATCAACGAACCGACCGCGGCATCACTCGCGTACGGTCTCGAAAAGAAGGGCAACGAGACGATCCTCGTTTGGGATCTCGGCGGCGGCACGTTCGACGTTTCGATCCTCGAGGTCGGTGACGGCGTTTTCGAAGTCAAAGCCACCAACGGCGACACGCACTTGGGCGGCGACGACTACGACAAGCGCGTCGTCGATTGGCTCGTCGGCGAATTCCGCAAGGATCAAGGCATCGATCTGTCCGGCGACAAGCAGGCAATGCAGCGTCTGACCGAGGCAGCCGAGAAGGCTAAGATCGAGCTGAGCTCGATGGTTTCGACCTCGATCAATCTGCCGTTCATCACGGCGGATCAGAACGGTCCGAAGCACTTGGACTACACGCTCACGCGTGCAGACTTTGAACGGATGACGAGCGATCTCACCGATCGCACCGTGCAGCCTTTCAAGAGCGCACTCAGCGATGCGGGACTCGACATTTCGAAGATCGATCAGGTAGTGATGGTCGGCGGCGCAACGCGCATGCCGGTCATTCAGGAGCTCGTGCAAAAGCTGACGGGCAAAGAGCCGAATCAGACGGTCAATCCCGACGAAGTCGTCGCGGTTGGTGCAGCGATTCAGGCCGGCGTTCTCTCCGGCGAAGTGCACGACGTCGTACTACTCGACGTTACACCGCTCTCGCTTGGAATCGAAACGCTCGGCGGCGTCAACACGAAGCTGATCGAACGCAACACGACGATCCCAACGCGTAAGGCGCAGATCTTCACGACTGCCGAAGACGGCCAGACCTCGGTCGACATTCACGTTCTCCAAGGCGAACGCGACATGGCGGGCGACAGCAAGACGCTCGGACGCTTCCGCCTCGAAGGGATCCCGGCGGCTCCGCGCGGCATACCGCAGATCGAAGTCACGTTTGACATCGATGCCAACGGCATCGTGAGCGTCAACGCGAAAGATCTCGGCACGGGCCGCGAGCAGAAGATCACGATCACGGCATCGACGAATCTTAACAAAGACGAAGTCGATCGCATGGTAAAAGACGCCGAGGCATTCGCGGCGGAAGATCACCGCAAACGCGAAGAGGCTGAAGTCCGCAACGCGGCAAGCTCATTGACCTACTCGACGGAGAAATCGCTCAAGGAAGTCGGCGAAAAACTTGATGCATCGGCCAAGGCGGATGTCGAGAGCGCGCTCGGCGAGCTGAAGCGGATCTCCGAAAACGGGACAGTCGCCGAGGTCAAAGCTGCGACCGAGAAGCTGCAGCAAGCCAGCTACAAGATGGCCGAAGCGCTCTATCAGAAGAGCGATGCGACGGCGTCGAGTAACGGGCAGTCCGAAAACGGGGCGACGCACGACGGCGCGACCGATGGACAGCAGCAGCACAGCGAGTCGACTGCGTCATCGCAATCATCCGATGACGTGATCGACGCCGAGTTCAAAGAAGCCAAGTAAGCTTCGATGGACACGAATACGGAAACGACTGCGGCGCAGGGTTCTGCGCCGCAAAGCGACGCCGCCGCTGAACTTGCAGCCGCCAAAGCCAAAGCCGAAGAGAACTACAACAAGTACCTCTACGCGATGGCCGACTTCGAAAATTACAAGAAGCGCATCGAGCGGCAGTTCGCCGAGATTGCCACCTCCGGAAAGCGTTCGCTTCTCGAACGCATCCTGCCGGTGATCGACAATCTCGAGCGGGCGCTCGCGACTCAAGCGGATACCGATGTGATGCGCAAAGGCGTCGAGCAAACGCTGCGGGGCTTCGAACAAGTCCTTGCGGCTGAAAATGTTCGCGCGTACTCGGTCAAGGGACAACGCTTCGATCCAACGCTTGCAGAAGCAATTGGAACGCAGCCTGCTCCCGGCGTCGAAGACGACATCGTCGTCGAAGAAGCACAGCGCGGGTACAAATATGGCGACGAAGTCATTCGGCCCGCGAAGGTCATCGTCGCTAAATTTAGCTGACGCAAGAACGCCGTGCCTATTAACTACAAGGACTATTATCAAGTCCTAGGCGTCCCGAAGAATGCCGCCGAGAAAGACATCAAGTCTGCGTATCGGCGGCTGGCGCGTAAATGGCATCCGGACGCCAACCCCACGAACCCAAAGCAAGCCGAGGAGAAATTCAAAGACATCTCCGAGGCTTATGAGGTGTTGGGCGACGCCGACAAGCGCAAGAAGTACGACGTCCTCGGATCTGATTGGCAGCGCGCTGCGCAGCAAGCCGAACAGCAACGGCGCTATCGCAACCAGCAGCAGCAAGAAGATTTCAACGCCTCGAACTTCGGTGGTTTCGGAGCCGGCGGCCCGAGCGGGTTCTCCGATTTCTTCGATGCGTTCTTCTCCGGCGTTGGGAATGCCGGCGGCCGCCGTACGACCCGACAACCATTTCAACAACGCGGACAAGATCTCGAAACGACGCTCGATCTGTCGCTGCGCGAATCATACGAAGGCGGAAAGAAATCCGTCTCGCTTCAAATCGAAGATCTCTGTCCCCAGTGCAAGGGCACCGGCACCATCGGCAAAGGCATTTGTCCGAAGTGTCACGGAACCGGCCGCGTACTCGAAACAAAGCGTTTCGATGTAACGATTCCCAAAGGCGTGGGTGAAGGCCAACGTATTCGGCTTGCGGGTCAAGGTGGAACGGGGCTCGGGGGCGGACCGAAGGGCGATCTCTATCTGGTCGTCCACGTCAAAGACGATCAGACGTACGTGCGCAAGGACGACGACCTGTATATCGACATGCCTGTCTCGATTTACGATCTCGTGCTGGGTGGCGAAGTTCGTGTGCCGACGATGAGCGGCGACGTTACGATGACCGTACCTGCAGGTACACAGAGCAACAAGCTCTTGCGTCTAACGGGGAAGGGAATGCCACACTCTAAGAGCAGCGGAAACGGCGATCAGTACGTGCGTTTGATCGGTACCGTCCCGCAAAATCTCTCCGATAAAGAGCTAAAGCTCTACCGCGAGCTCGCAACGCTCCGCAACGGCAAAGCGTAGCGCAGGCGCAGTCCGCGCACCGCAACGCCGGTTAGGAGGGAAAGCTCGAGCTCGGATCGAGCGACGCCGAATCGACCAGCGATGCGCGTCTGCGAGCGCAGACTATCGCCAAGGTGTGAGAGAACTCTGAAGGGCCTCAGCCGGCGAAATTGAGGACGACCGAGCTGCGGCGCCCCTGCTGGCGAAGCTCGCTGCGCACGCCGATCGAGGTCCGAAGCGAGAGCGGAAAATACATGTCCCCATCAACCCCGCGCCGAGTCTGCTGGTAGAAAAAGTTGGCCTGCGTCGCGGTACGGCGATAGATCGCATCCAGACGAAATCCACCGTTCTGGTTCGTGACCCAAAGCGAATCGCCCGAGATATAGGGCGTATCCTGTACGCCGCTGTATGCGTTGTCATCGTTGAAGAGCCGCAGGCTCCAGGCGCGAATGCTGGTCGTCGGCGTAATCTGATACTCGAGCGACGCGCCGTTCCCGGTCATACCGTGTGCGTTGGCAAGGTTCGTATTTTGCCCATACGTTTGCAGTTCGGCTCGGAGCCGGCGGCCATCACTATAGTCGAAATGCGCCTCTGCCAGCGCGGCGAGATACGGCGCTCCGTATTCCGATATTCGAACCAGCGATGTGGATACGCCGCCCGTAACCGAAAAGCTGCCGAGACTTTGCACGACCATCAAAGACGGTAGCACCAGGTTGTGCGGTCCGCCCTCCGCATCGTAGGTCGTATGAGCGACGCCAAAGTCAACGCTCGTGCGACCTGGGATGTGCGCGTGCACGTAGACCGTGCTCTGTCCGAAATTGATAGCGGTTCCGGCCCATGCGATATTGTTCGAGTTGTTCGAATACTGCGCGCCTGCATCGAGCTGGACGACGCCTAAGCGCGTGCCCGCGGAAGCGTTCAGCGCCGAGTCGTTCCAAATCGTGTCGTTCGTAAAAAGGCTCTGGGTGCCGAACGCGTCGGAGGCCGAAAACCGAAAGCGAACGCGATCGAATTGCTTCGTAAATCCGACCGTCGCGCTCGACTCCGAAAGATCGAACGTCGAAAATGGCAGCACCGTTTCGGCTCGCGACGACGAAAGCTGCGCATCGAGCGTGCCGCCCGCGAACGCCGCGTTGCCGCTTGCAACGACACGTTCACGTTCCGTGTAGTCATCGGAGTCTGAGCCGAGCGAAACGCCCAAATCCGGCGCGCCGGCGGAAAAGCGGAATGCCGAGGCGTTTCCGAACGCAGCCTGTTCGACGATTGCGGGGTCGCGCGAAAGCGCAATCAGTCCACCCGTTGCGTATGCGCCGTATTGATACGCCGAGCTCGAAGGTTCGAACGTCACAACATTTCCGGAATGGGTCGGCGTCGTCGCAAGCGCGGTCGGCAAATAGGATGCAATATTGTACGTCGGCGCGTCACCGTCAAGTACAAGCGCGTTGTTTCCGAGGCCGCGATCGGAAAGTGAACGATCGTTGGGAAGACCGTTGCCCAGCCGCAGCACCTCGAAGGGCCGTAGCGCAAGAGCATTTTCGATTTGCGTATAGGGCAGCGCCATCAAATCGGACGGGGAGGGTCCGTCGGCAACGAGCGCGTCGTAGCGCTGCAGGATCGCGACAACCGGTTCGCCGGGTCGCACGGTTAAGGTTAGGCTCCGGCAAAAGCGGCATGTGATGCGCACGCGCTCCGGCGCTTGCGGTGTGTCAAGAGCGAACGTACCATCCTTATCCGTGGAAGCATTCCCAACGAGGGCGCCGCCGGCGTCCAAGCCGCTGACCAGCGCGCCCGTGATCGGCGCCCCATGCGCATCCCGGACGATCCCGGCCAAAAGGGAACTCGCCAGGGCCGGCGGCGTAGCCAGCACAAGCCAGAGCGCTACCGCAACGGAGCCCGCTTTCAGCAATTTTTCATGCCCGAATGGTAAAGAGAGATGATGAACTTTAAGCTCGCTTTCGCGATGGGCGTTTTGCTCCTGGCGCTGGGCTCGGCAATAGCCGTGGCCGGCGTTGAGCTCAACCCCAGCACGATGGCGCAGGTTCTCGAACCGTCGCAAGCGCCGTCACTGCTCGGACCGATCGCCGTCGAAGGCCGTATCGGTTGGGTTTGCGAGCCTGAAAAGGCTGCGACGACGGTCTCGATTCACGACGCTCACTTACCGCAGCCGCCGGGACAATGAGCGTGCGCGCCTTGGCGCTCGCGCTCTGCATTGTCGCCGGCTTTCCGCAGGCCGCGACCGCACAGAGTTATGGAGCGCCGACACCAACCTCGACCGATCGCGCGACACTGCGCAATCTCGCGATTGCGCGAGAGATCCGCGAGCGCTTCGCACGCGGAATGGCGGCTCTCGACCGGTCCGACTACGCGACGGCCACAACCGAATTCGAAGCCGCGCTGAAGCGTAATCCCGCCGAGCCGCAAAACTCAACCGCACACTATAACCTGGCGCTCGCACTTGCGGGCGAACGCGACTACGATCGCGCCGCGAGCGAGCTGCAAGCGGCGATTGCGCGCGACCCCGGATTTCTGGCCGCATATGCCAACTTGATCACGGTCGATCTCGACCGGAACGATACAACGGGTGCTCGCGCGGCCGCGGACCGCTTCGTTGCGCTCGCACCGACCTCCGCGCGCGCCCTCTATTCGCAAGGGCTCGTCGCGTTGCGGGCAGGCGACACGGCAACCGCACGTGCGGACTTCAATAAGCTGATTGAACGGAACCCGGCTTACGCTCCGGCCCATTACGATCTCGCGCTCGTCGCACTGCAATCCGGGCACCTGGACGTTGCGGAACGCGAGCTGCAGGCTGCACTGACATCGACTCCCGAGTATCCGCGCGCGCGCTTTGCGCTTGGAATCGTGCTCCTGCGCGAAGGACGGCGCGCGGAGGCGCGAATGGCCTTCGAAGCGGTCATGCGTAATGCATCGGACCCGAGCTTGCGAAACATGGCGCTCTCGATCCACGACACGATTGCGCAATAACGATGCGCATTCTGCTCGTCGAAGACAACGAAGAGATTGCCGATGCGGTCAAGCGCATGCTGGAGCGCGAGCGGTACGCGATCTCGCACGTTGCCGACGGCGAATCCGCGCTCGCGCAACTGATCGACGGCGAATTCGATCTGGCCGTCTTGGATCTGGTGATCCCCAAAGGCGATGGTTTTTCCGTCTGCTCCAAAGCACGCGAAGCCGGCGTTTCGACGCCGGTTCTGATGCTGACGGCCCGTGACGCCGTCGAAGACCGCGTGCGCGGTCTCGATTGCGGCGCAGACGACTATTTGGTTAAGCCGTTCGTCGCACAAGAGCTGCTCGCACGCATTCGCGCGCTGCTGCGGCGCGCCGAACGTCCGCCGCAGAGCGTGATCGCCGCCGGCGATCTGCACGTCGATCTTACGGCGCGCCGGGCGTTCGTGAGCGAATCGGAGATTGTGCTCGGGACGACGGAGTTTCGTTTGCTGGAATATCTCGCGCGGAATGCCGGTCTGACGCTTTCGCGTCAGCAGATTTTGGACCGCGTGTGGGGCGATGAATTTGCCGGTTCGAGCAACATTGTCGACGTCTACGTCGGCCAGCTTCGCCGCAAGTTGCGTAGCGCCGGAGCCTCGGATATGATCGCGACTGTGTGGGGAGTCGGGTATAGACTGGTCACCTAAACGCGCGATCGTCCGCCTGACACTCTCCTATTGGGCGGTCTTCGCATTTGTCGTCGTCGCTTTGGCCCTCGGCGCGTACGTATTCGAGGAACGGGTCAACCGTGATCTCGTCGCTCCCCTCTTGAGTTCGCCGCAAACTCGCGCTCTCGGCGAAGCCGCTCTCGGGCGCGCGATGGAGCGCGTCGTGTGGATACTCGCATCCATTGCGATTCCGCTCTTGGCCTTGGTTGCGATGGCCGCCGCGCTCGTCGCGCGCCATTCAATCGCTCCCCTCGAGGCCGCGGCCGAGCGAGAGCGCGACTTCGCTGCCGACATCGCGCACGAATTGCGGACGCCGCTCGCTACGATAGCGAGCGTAGCGCAGCAAGCTGCGGTCGACGCGCGCGATGCGGAACGTGCGGCATTCGAAACGATTGCTGCTGCCGCACTCGACGGATCCAGACTCGTCGGCGATCTCGCACTGCTGGCGCGCGCCGGCGGCCCGGAAAAGCTCGAACGCGAGACGATCGACGTCAGCGATACCGTCACGCGCGTCACCCGTGAGTATGCCGGTCGAAAAGGATCGCCGCGGATCGACCTCGAGTCGGCCTCCGTCTTCGCCGAAGCCGACGAGCGCCGCGTCGCGCAAGTCGTTCGCAATCTCCTCGACAACGCGATCCGGCACGCACGTTCCACCATCCGCGTCGGCGTGCACCCGGACGGCGACTTCGCCGCCATCGTCGTCGACGACGACGGTCCCGGCGTTCCGGGCGAAATACGAAGCCGCGTATTCGATCGATTGGTTCGTGCCGGCGACGGCGCCGGAAGCGGACTCGGCCTTGCCATTTGCCGCTGGGTCGCAGAGGCTCACGGCGGTGACATCAGCCTCGAAAGCTCCGCGCGTTTCATCGTTCGGATTCCGCGATTGCAACATGAGGGACTCGATTCCTAAGGATGATAGTCGTTGGCTGGGGTTCCGGCGGCGGCGGCCATACCGGGTCGCGCGATAGACCACACGCCGCCGAATGAGTTGATGCCGTTACCGTTGGTTTGTCCGGCCGCACTGTCGCCTGAGTACGTGTAAAGTGGCCAGCCATTGTATGAAAGCTGCGTTTGACCATCGCCGCGAACGAAGGTCGACCACCCGATCGGCATCGATGCACCACCTCCGGGCGGTGCAAGCACCGGCCACACGCCCGTGCAGCCACCCGTCGACGTACACGTCGAATCATTGAACGAATCCGCGCTCAACACGTAGACCGTAAATCCCGTGGGCGAAACATATCCGGCTGAACCCGCAAGCGACGATGTCGAAAGCGGACTCGCCGACGAGCTATTCGAGGACGTCGAACCCATCCCGTATCCACCAGCTCCGCCACATCCGGCAAGTGCGGCAATGGCCAAGAACACGAACGCGGCAAGAGCGGTGCGCATGAGATTGAGAACTTCCTTTCGGTTAGCAGTAACTGCGCACGAGCTTACGAGAACCGCGTGAACGAACTCTAAACAGTTTTGGGGCGCATCTTCAGACTTTATTCACCACGCTTGGTTACTCTCATGACGCGTGAGGCAGACGCGGCCCGGCGTCCACCCGAGAGTCCACAGGGATAGGCGCCGGGCCTTTACGTCAGCGGCTGAACGAAGAGCGGCTTCGTGGTCGGCGCTTGACTGCCGCCGGAAGGCTCGACGCTGATCGCGACCGCGCTGATGTTCGCGGAAGATTCCGGAAGCGAAACAACGACGAATCCGCGGTTGTCGGGAACGAACGTGACGCTGGGGGTAACGTTCTTGGCGCCGGGCGCAAGCGTCCAGGCTTGATAGACGTGTCCGGCCGCAAGTGCCGGCAGCGTTCGCATTACGAGATAAACGCGCTCGCGGTTCTTGAAAACATCACCGTCGCGGACGTGATATTGCTGCGCTCCGGCAATTTGCAGATCGTTCAAGCGGCGTTCGGCGTTCCAGGAAAACAATCCGAGTACGACGGCCGCCGCAAGTGCGAGCACGGCTACGAACGCGAGCGGCCGGATGCGCTCAAGCGCGCCACCGAAGCCGGCGTGAAGTTCCCGTCCTCGCCCTCGCCCGATCCCAAAGACGGCAAAGCGCTAACGACGGCGCTCTACAAAGCCGGCGTGGATCCGGCATCCGGATTCAATGTCGAATACATGCTCGATCGTCTCGTATCGCATCCGATTCACGACCAAGTCATGGACGACATCGATGCAAAGTACGGAAAGACTGCCGACGGCGTGTATCACAGCGTAACGCTCGTCGTCTTCCAGGATCTCAAGAAAGCGTACAACCTCTAACGTAACCGGCTTGCGCACCACGTGGTTATAGGCCACGTGGTGCCCGAATGCTAGGCGGTGGTCCGCCCGTCCACTTGATGTGGTCGAGCATGTTCAACCCCGACAGCCCGCAGCCCAAACGCAAAGTGGATCTGCGGCGCATCGCACGCTTCTTCGCACCCTATTGGCGTGAAGAAGCCTTCATTTTAGTCTCTATCTTCGTCGTCGCGTTGCTCGGACTTCTACCGCCGCTCATCACAAAGTGGCTCATCGACGACGCGATTCCGCAACACTCGCTGCGGCTGGTTCTCGTCTATGTCGGCGCCATGATCGTCAGCGCGATCCTCGCAGGGATCGTCGGCGTCGTGCAAGGCTACCTGAACTCGTACGTGGGCGAGGGGATCATGCGCGACATCCGCACCAGCCTCGTCTCGCACCTGCACCGAATGCCGATCTCGTTCTTCACGAATACGAAGACCGGCGAGATCATGAACCGCGTTTCCAACGACGTCGACAACATCGACAACATCGTCACCGGGACGCTTGTTTCGATTATTACGAACATCGCGACGATGGCGACGACGCTCGTGACGATCTTTATCCTCGATTGGCGTCTCGCGCTCATTTCGGTCGCCGTCATCCCCCTGATGATCTTTCCGCTCTCGCCGGTCGGGCGGAGAATGTACATCGTCCGCAAGCGCACGCGCGAAAAGCGCGACGCGATCGAAAGCATTACGCAAGAAACGCTTTCGATCTCGGGGATCACGCTGATCAAGTCGTTCGTCCGCGAACAGTTCGAGCGCAGCCGCTTCTTCCGTGTTGCAAATGAGCTCATGACCCTCGAGATCGATCTCGCGATGATCGGACGCTGGTTCATCATGTTGATCGGCGCAATGGTCGTCATCGGCCCGGCCACGGTGTGGTTGGGGGGCTCCTGGTTTGCTATCCAAGGTACGCTAACCGTCGGCACGATCGTCGCCTTCGTCGCGTATCTCAGCCGGCTGTACGGCCCCGCGTCAACCCTGGCTGGGGTGCAAGTGCAAGTCGTGAGCGCGGCGGCAGTCTTCGAACGCATTTTCGAATATCTTGACATGCCGACCGAAGAGGCAAACTGCGCCGGGACGCAGCTGCTCGAGAATGTTCGCGGAGCGATCGACTTCGAGAACGTCTCGTTCGCTTACGGCGATCGTACGGCGCTGCGCGACGTCAGTTTTCACATCGAGCCGGGACAAACCGCGGCGCTCGTCGGGCCGTCCGGTGCAGGCAAGACGACGATTACGCAGCTCGTGCCGCGTTTCTACATTCCGCAGTCGGGTCGCGTCTCGATCGATGGACACGATATCTGCGACCTCGATCTCACATCTCTACGCAACGCGATCGGAATCGTCACCCAGGAGACATATCTCTTCCACGACACGATTGCCACTAATCTCCGTTACGGCCGAATGGACGCGAGCGACGAAGACCTCATCGCGGCTGCCAAAGACGCGAATATTCACGATTTCATCGCGAGCCTTCCGGACGGATACAACACGATCGTCGGCGAGCGCGGCCACAAACTTTCCGGCGGCGAGCGTCAACGGCTCGCCCTGGCGCGGGTCTTGCTCAAAGATCCACGCATCTTGATCCTCGACGAAGCGACCAGCTCGCTCGACTCGCACAACGAATCGATGATTCAATCGGCGCTCGAGCGCGTGATGCTCAACCGTACGAGCCTCGTCATCGCGCACCGTCTCTCGACGATCATCTCGGCGGACATCATCTTCGTCGTCGAAGGCGGACGAATCGTCGAAAGCGGGACGCATGCCGTATTGCTCGCGAGGGGCGGCGCGTATGCGCGCCTTTACCTCGAGCAATTCCGCGACGAGTCGCGCGAGGTTACTGCGCGGTAATCTTCGCCATCATGCCGCCGTCTTCGTGATCGGTGATGTGACAATGGAACAGAAACGTGCCTGCGATGACCGCATCGCGAAAGTCGACCAGTAAGGTAACAGTCGTCGGAACCGCCGCGCCCGACCCTCCGTGCGACTGGGCCGGCACGTCGACGGTGTCGAGCCAACGCGCCGTCGGATTCGGAATGCCGTTACTCGAAAGAACGACGAAATGGACTTGATGCGTGTGGAACGCATGAACTTCATCCGTATCATTTTCGATCGTCCACTGCTCCGTCGTCCCGATGTGGACCGTGTACATCGGCGACGCGGCCGGATCGTACGCCTGGCCGTTGATGTAAAATGCCGTCGAGTTCTCTTGCAAGTGAACGGTCCGGAATGCCGACGGCGCCGGCGGCGCGACGCGGTAAGCTTGACGCATCCGCAATCCCATCGGCTTCGCGACACGCACGGCCGAGGTTGCTCCGTAGTCGTTGTAGAGCTGTCCGAGCGTCACTTGCGGATTGGGATCGCCGATGGGTCCCGCGTCGTAGCATTTCGAGATCAGCGGCGCCGCAGCCGACGGGCCTGTCACGATGAATTCCGCGCGTCCGGCAGGTGGGATGACGATGTCGTTAACCGTGAGCGACTGCGTGCTACCCGCGCCCGTATAGTCTTGCAGTGGGACGCCGTCTTGGGCAACGAGCTGCAATTGCACGCCCGGTATGTAAAGATCGAAATGACGCACGCCCGACGCATTCAGCACGCGCCACAGTTGTTTCTCTCCCGGTTGAATGCCGATCGATGCGGTCTGGACGCCGTTGATCGTCGGCGTTTTGTCGCCTTCGGGTTGACACAAGGACGTGCTGCCGGGACCACCGCCCCCTTCATCGTCGAGCGTATGGCGATAAGCCATTATTCGTGACTTCCGGCGCGCGACGTCGTCGCCGAGCGCTACAGAGACCGCTGGATCGTGAAATACATCGCGCAGCACGATCACTCGCTCGCGCAAACCGGCGAGGCTCGGAATCTCATCCGCAATTCCCTCGATGACGATAGCCCCGCCCATCCCGTTCCCAATCTCCCAGTTCGTGAGGCCATGCGGATGCGGATGATACCAATACATGCCGGGCGGTTGATCCGTGTCGATCTTCACGCTGTACGTGTACGACGAACCCGGCGCGGCATTGGTGAGAATGACTTCGTCGCCGGGTTGATTTGGTGACGTCGTCAGCCCGTGAAAATGCAGATTCGAGTTCGAGACGATCCCGACGCCGCAAAACTCGGGCAAATTGTTCACGTACGTCAATTGAATCGTGTCGCCGGGATGGACGCGGATCGTCGGCGCGACTTCGGCACCGTTGTAAAAGAACGCCGGACGGCTGTTCGAATCGTACTGTGCCGTCAATGTGAGGGCCGCGACGCCGTTGACGCTGTCCACTTCCGGAATGCTCGGCAGGTTCGTTGGATTCGACGGAAGCGAGGAACCGCCGCCGGGTGAGTGCGTAGCGCTTCCTCCGCCGCCTCCGCACGAGACGAGCGCAAAGATTGCCGCGATGACCAGGGTGAAGCGCCTCATTTCAGCACCACGTCCATCGTAATATCCGCGATGCGGCCGATTGCCGGATCGAGCCGCGAGCCCTTCATTCCGAAAACATGCCGGTCGATCTGACCGACGACATGATATGTTTGGTGACCGCCCGCGTTCTGAATCGTCGCGTCAAAATGCTCGGGCTGCCCGACGCCGTGCATCGTCAGCGTGCCGTCGATTCCGAAGGATGTAGCGCCGTGCGGCGTGATCTTCGTGCTCGCAAAAGTCCACACCGGAAATTTCTTGACATCGAAATAGTCGGGGCCTTGAATGCAGCCGGTTTGATCGGGATCGCCCGTCGAGACTTTCGTTGCGTCGAGCGTCACGGTAACGCTGCTCGGAATCGGCGAGTCCTCCGCGCTAAAGCCGGCCGTACCGCTCGCGATCGGGACCGTTCCGTTAACGTGCTCGACGAACACGTGCGAGATGCTGAAGCCGACTTTGGATGCGGCCGTGTCGACCGTGCGATCCGAAGTTGCCGCTGCGGCGTACGACGGCGCTGCGAGAAGCGCCACAACCAATGCTGCGAGAATTCGAGCGTACATCAGATGCCGATCGTAAATTGGAGATTCCACACGTGCGTCGGCGCGGAATTCGAGATAACGTTCTCGAGCGTTATGCGCGAGTTTTCACCGGTGCCGTAACCGAGCATCAGCACGCCGTCGCGATAGAATCCGCCGTTCGGCGAACCCGGACCAGGCGTGAGAGACGGCGAGTCGGTGCCTTCGTAGCGCCCTTCGGCGAAAAGTCTGCGGTCGAACATATAACGCAGCTGCGTGAGGCCACCGCTCGATGCGCAACCTACATGAAAGAGTTGGTTACAGTTCGCGTCCCAGCCCGTCTGGATCAGGTTATCCCATTCCCAGTGCGAGAAATCGTTGTAGACGGCTGCGAATCCAGTGCGCTGGAATCGATTGATGTCTCCATCGACGAGCGGACGCGTCCCGGAATAGCGATACGTGGTGACCGTTACGGGACCAAGCGTATCTTGCGCGACGCCCATCCAATCGTTTCCGTACGACGGAATAGAACTTTGCCGGTCGTGCCCTTGTCCGACGAAGACTTGGCCGCTCAAGCCGCGCGTCGTATCGCCGACGCTCGCACGAATACCGATCTTCGGATCAAAAAAGTTGAACGGATTGTTGCCGACCGTCTGCTCCATGACGGCGTAACCTTGATAGGAATCGCGGAATGTCTCCGGATCGACCGGCACCGGCAGCGTGAACGATCCGGCTTGCGCAAAAACCGGGATCCGCGCGCTCCACGGATTGACGCGATCGATGACCCACGCGTCGCGAGTGAGCCCCGGCATGCCTCCGTCCACGACATATTGCTCGACGAGATAGCTCGCGCGGTTGCCGACGGCACCCGCAGTGAAGGTCTCGACTTCGTCAACGATATCTTTTGGAAGACCGTCGCCCTGAACCTCACTCGATGCGACCATATTCGTCTTGGCCGAGATCGGAAATGCCGGGCCCGGTTTCACGCCAGGGATCCGGTAGCCGTTGGCCATGAAGGCGTTCCCGAAAGCGTTCAGGTGCGGAATGACGGAGTGGCACTTTTCGCACGTGACGCCGTACTGATGAGCAAATATCGGAACGGCGACGACCGGCCGCGAGCGTAAACCAGCCACGATCAAGAGCCCAACCAGGGCCACACCTAAAGCAAGTCGGCGAAACATTGGTCCTCCGTAAGCGGCGCATTAGGCACGCCTACCTAGGATTCCTAGCTCGGCCTAACCTACTTGTTCGAGATAGTAGTTCCGGGCCAACGCGAGGACATCACCGGCCTGGTCGGGGAGCGCTTTGCGCAGCTGAAGGATCATGGTCTCGCCGCGCGGCACCGCCGCCCATTTGCGCGGCGCCCCGCACAGGACTTCGGGCAAAATTTCCGCGGTTCGATCGACGCCAAGCACGCGCGCCATGGCGTTTGATATCGACTGGTGCAGCCGGTCGTCGTTCCCCGACGGGATAACGGTCGAATGCGCGCAGAGCACGCCGTCGACTGCTCCCCAGTGGAATTCGTGACCGAACACATAGATTTGATAGCTGCAAAAAAGCGTGAAGCCGTCGGACTTCGCGTGCAACTCGTCCCAAAGCTGTTCGAGACGCACGGCAGCCGGCGATTTGCCCGCGCGCCATAAAAGATCGACCATCTCGCCGTATGCACGCACACCGCGGCCTTTGGCTCGGTCCATGCAGGCACGTACTACGGCACCGCACGTTTCCCCAAACAACAATGCATCCGGATAGCCGTGCACCATGAAGCTACTTAGCATTTCTTCTGCATCGAGGCAAACGAATTGGCCGTCATCGATCGCTCGCTGAGCATCGATGCCGAGCGCTTCCAAGCCCGCGATGAAGGCTACACGGTGCCGCGCCATTGCGATAACACAAAGGCTGCCGCCCTTACGGTAGCCGTCGGCGAGGTACCGGACGACGTTCGAAATCAACGCGCGTTCGTCCGAGTCATAAAACTGGACGGCGTGTTGATGCTCGATTTCGGCGAAAGGAGTGTCAACCACGTTTTCAGCGCCTGGCGTCAATCGCGTCCAGGGCGGCGACGTTTTCCAAAGCGGAGAGGTCGCCCAAATCGAGTCCAAGGTACCGAGCCCGCGCGACGCGGCGCATCACCTTGAGATTGCGTGTTTTCGGAAGATCGTCGACAAACACAATCGACTTGGGCCGCAACGATTTTCCCATCACGCGCTCGATCACGCCCATCAGTTCCGAGCGCATGGTCTCGCCTTCATCTTCACGGCGTTTCGAAACCACGAGGCAAACGACGACATCGCCCTTGATGTCGTCGGGGACAGCAATCGCGGCAGCTTCGCGCACGCGCGCATCGGAGACGAGAGCACTTTCGAACTCCGCGGGGCCGACTCGCTTTCCCGCTACATTGATCGTATCGTCGCTGCGCCCGCGAATATACCAATAGCCGTCCGGTTCAATGACGCACCAATCACCGTGCACCCACGTACGCGGAAAACGCTGCCAATACGATGCGAGGTAACGTACGTCGTCGCGCTCAGTCGCGGTGCCGCCCCAAAACGATTGCGTCATGCCAGGCCAAGGTTCCGTAACCACCAATTCCCCGACGTCGCCGCGCAGGGGTTTACCGTCCGCGTCATAGACATCCGCTACCATGCCGGGAATCGGTCCATGAAATGAGTTAGGGACGAGCGGCATCGTTGGAAAACAACCGACGATTCCGCCAGCTATTTCCGTTCCACCCGAATAGTTGATGATTGGAAGACGATCGCTGCCGACGACGTGGGCGAACCATTTCCACGGTTCGGTATTCCACGGCTCACCGGAACTTGCCAGGATGCGCATGCGCGAAAGATCGTGCGCGCGCACCGGTTCCGCACCGTGCACCATCAGCGAGCGGATCGCGGTCGGCGCAATCCCCAAATGCGTCACGCCATGTGATTCGCAGACGCTCCACAACCGATCCGGTTTCGGATAGTCGGGCGTCCCTTCATACAGTACGGCGGTCGCTCCGATGCCGAGCGCAGAGAAGATCAACCACGGCCCCATCATCCAGCCGATGTCGGTAAACCACAGAATCCGATCGCCTGCGCGCAAGTCTGTGCACAACCAGGCGTCGATCATCGCTTTGAGCGGAAAACCGGCGTGTACGTGCACGACACCCTTCGGCTTTCCGGTGCTGCCGCTCGTGTAGAGCAGCATCATTTGATCGTTCGCATCCGTTCGCTCGTACGTGAGAACGGGATCGTGGGAATCGACGGCCGTCTCCCAATCCAAGTCGCGGCCGCTCTGCATCGGGACGTCGATGTTGGCGCGGCGATAGACGAGCACGTGCTCGACGCTCGGCGCGCCGGCGAGCGCCTCATCGGCGACGGTTTTCATGGCTACGGGCTTGCCCCGTCGCGAGACGCCGTCGACCGTCAGGAGAATCTTCGCATTTGCGTCTGCCAAACGCGTCGCGAGCGCTTGCGGACCATAACCCGAAAATGCCGGAACCGCAACTGCTCCGATGTACGCGATTGCTAGCAATGCAATCGCCGTTTCAGGGATGAGCGGCATGAAGATGCCGACCGTGTCGCCCTTGCGTACGCCGAGCGCGCGCATCGTACCGCCTAGCCGCGCGACCGCGCCGCGCAGCTCCGCATAGCTGAGCGTGCGAATCGTGCCGTCTTCGCCTTCCCATATGATTGCGCGTTGCTCTCCGCTGCCGCGCGCGATCCAGCGATCGAGACAGTTCCCGGCCGCGTTGTATTCGGCACCGACGAACCAGCGCGCGAATGACTTTCCATGCGAAAGATCCAGCAGCTCGTCCCACGTCCGATCCCAGTGCAGATCGAGAATGTCGACCATCGTCTGATTGAACGGACGAATGTCACGCGCGATCGCTTCGAGCAACGCGGGATACGAATCGACGTCCATGCGCGCCAGCAGCTGCGTTAGATTCGCGTCGCGAATCTGCTCCTTGCTCGGCTCCCAGCGATAGAGGGACTGCGTGGGGACGCTCACGCGGCGTGACTTCTCTAGGGGGGATAGGTCGCCTCCGAAGGCTGCGCGAAACGCACACGGCTATGGCTGTTGCACCGCCGAAATACGACTCCGACGAAGAGGCAATGATCCTCGATATGGTGCGTACGCTCGTCGCCGAGCGCGTCGCACCGCGCGCCGCCGAGATCGACGAGCGCGGCGAGTTTCCGTGGGATATCAAAGAACTGTTCGCGCAAAACGATTTGCTCGGCGTCCCGTTTCCGTCCGAATATGGCGGCGTCGGCAGCTCCTTCGTCACCTATGTCAAGGTCGTCGAGGAAGTTGCCAAAGCGTGCGCATCGAGCGCGTTGATCATCGCGGTGCAAGAGCTCGGTACGTTACCGATCATGATCGGCGGCAGCGACGAACAAAAGCGGCGCTTCATTCCGAAACTCGCCAGCGGCGAGTCGCTGTGCGCTTACGCACTCACCGAAGTCGGCAGCGGCTCGGATGCAGCCGGCTCGATGCGCTCGACCGCGAGGCGTGACGGCGACGCATTCGTTCTCAATGGCGCCAAGATTTGGATTACGCAAGGCGGCGTCGCCGACGTCGTCACCGTTTTCGCGATCACCGATCCGAGCAAAGGCCCGAGTGGCATCAGCGCTTTTCTCGTCGAGAAAGGCATGCCGGGATTCAATGTAGGCAAACTAGAGAAAAAAATGGGAATTCGCGGCTCGCCGACGGTAGAGCTCAACTTCGTTGATTGCCGTGTACCGGCCGCGAACTTACTTGGCGTCGAGGGTGAAGGCTTCAAGATCGCAATGAAGGTCCTCGACAAGTCGCGTCCCGGAATCGCCGCGCAAGCGCTCGGCATCGCGCAAGGCGCGCTCGACTACGCAACACAGTACGCCAAAGAGCGGATCGCGTTCGGTAAGCCGATCGCGCAGCAGCAGGGCATTCAGTTCATGCTTGCCGACATGCGCACCGAAGTTGAGTCGGCGCGCCTGCTGCTCTACGAAGCAGCCCGCAAGTGCGACGAGGACGCGCCGGATACGACCGAATTCGCCGCGATGGCCAAGCTCAAATGCGGCGACGTCGCCATGAGCGTGACCACCGATGCGGTCCAAATCCTTGGCGGGTTCGGCTACTCAACGGAGTACCCGGTCGAACGAATGATGCGCGACGCCAAGATCACGCAGATCTACGAGGGCACGCAGCAGATCCAGCGGATCGTCATCTCCCGGAAAATGGTCGGCAAAGGACAGGCCCCCCGGGGGTAGAAACTTCCCGGCCTCGACCTTCGTTAGTCGAGTGCGACGCCGGTATTTCAGCCGGTAACATCGCACGGAGGGGGGTGCCTGCTACATGCCAGCCAAGAAAAAGATGGCCAAGAAAAAGATGGCCAAGAAAAAGAAGTAGATTTTTTCAGTAAAACGGACTCATTCGAAGGAGTGTAGCCTATCGGCTACGCTCCTTTTTCTTTAATGTCCGCGCGCGAATCGGCGGCGTCGGACAGAGCTTAACGACCGGGCACTCCTCGCACTTCGGCCATGGCGCTTTGCAGATCGCGCGGCCGTGCAAGATAAGCCAATGGCTGACGTGAGGTTGCTTCTTGGGAGAGACGATCTTGACCAAATCTTCCTCGACCTCGCGCGGATTTTTCCCGAGCGTCAGTCCGAGCCGGTGTGAGACGCGAAAGACGTGCGTGTCGACGGCAATCGCCGCTTCGCCGAACGCGACCGACATGACGACGTTGGCCGTCTTGCGCCCGACGCCGGGCAGCGACTCGAGGCTCTCGCGATCCTTCGGCACTTCGCCGCCGAAGTTCGCGACGAGCGCCTTGGCTGCGTTGACGATGCTCTTGCTTTTGGTTCGGAAGAAGCCGGTCGGCTTGATGATCTTCTCGACGTCTGCGAGCTTCGCGCTCGCGAGGGCTTGCGGCGTCGGGTATTTCTCGAACAGAAATGGCGTCACGCGATTGACGCCGGCGTCGGTCGTCTGCGCCGAGAGAATGACCGCGATCAAGAGGTTGAAGACGTTGTCGTAGTCGAGCGCGGTAGCAGCTTCGGGGTAGGCCTTCTCGAGGATCTCGAGCTCCTTGCGCGCGACGTCGAGCGGCACTTTCCGCTTTGGAAACGGTATGCTGGGCACAACTGTTATAATGCGGTGATGCCGTTCCTCAAGCAAGACCCGACCGTCCCGCCAGGCCAGACGCTTACGACCGGCTTCCCCGTCCTGCACGTCGGCGACGTCCCGCAGATCGATCCGAAAATCTGGCGTCTGCGTTTCTTTGGTTTGGTCGAAAACTCGTTCGAACTTTCGTGGGACGAGCTGCAGGCAATGCCGTCCATGACGTGGACCGGCGACATCCACTGCGTCACGCGCTGGTCGAAGAAAAACACGGCTTGGAAAGGCGCGCCGTTCTCTGAGATCATGAAGCGCGCACAGCTTAAGTCCGGCGTCACGCACGTGATCCAACACGCCGACAACGACTATACGACGAATCTTCCACTTTCGGTCATGCTCGACGACGACGTGATGATCGCTTACGAGTACGACGGAAAGCCGATCGAACCGGTGCATGGCGGCCCGGTCCGAATGCTCGTCCCAAAGAAGTACTTTTGGAAGAGCGCCAAATGGCTACACGGGCTCGAGTTTCTCGATCACGACGAGCGTGGTTTTTGGGAAGTCCGCGGTTACAACAACAACGCCGATCCGTGGAAGGAAGAACGTTACTCCGATCTTCCTAGTTGGTCGACCTAGTTCGTAAACGTGCCCAGCATTTGGGAGCCGGTCGGCGAGCTCGTCGAATCGATCAGGTATAGAAACAACTCGTTGTTGCTGCCATCCGGCATCGACTGATTCACGTTAGCCGAGTCAACGCCGCTCACCGGGAACTGATCGTTTGAAGGCGCCGGAATATTGATCGGCGGCCCGGGAACCGTCGCTGCGTACACCGTCGGTGACGGAATCGGGGCTGCTGTAGGCGACGGACTCGGCGTCGGTGATGCGGAGCTCGAGCTAATCGGGATCGGCGTCGCCGTCGCGGTGATTACGGGACCGGCCCAAAACCCGATGCCCGGAGGACCAACGAATGCCGGTTGGCTGGTAACGCCGACAAACGACGCCGTCGTCCCGTTCGTCGTTCCGAACGACATGGTGCCATAGACCAAGTACAGCGGCGCACTCCCGAGTTCAATATCTCCCACGTATATACCGAACGGCGATGCAGCCGCCGCGGCCGGAGACGCATGATGGAAGACAACGCTGTATTCACTAGTCGGCGTCGTTATGGTCGGTTCGATGAACGCACCTACTTGAAGTCCAAGCGAACCAATCAGCGTCGCGCGACCTTCGAGGACGACCGTTACCTTCGAGTTGGCCGCTGCACCGAGTTGAAATGTCTGCGGGGTCGTGCCGTTCGCCGGAAAGAGATTGGTTGTCGTCCCGGTTTTGACGAATGCGACTTGCGGAAGAGGCTGCGTCCCGACCGTCAGCGACGTATACGCGCTGACCTGAGCATACGCAACATTGCTCGCGACCACTTTGCCGTTTACCAACACGTCGATGTTGCCGGCGTCGGGTGAGCCATTGATGAACCGGATGCTTGCAGTCCCGGTGGTATTGGGGGTCGTCGATCCGCCGCCGCCGCACGACGCCAGCGAAATCGCCAGCGCGGCCACGATCAGGCTTACAAAAATCCCGGTTCGGTTAAGACGCATAGGTTGCGCGGTTCGCAAAGGTCCTGGCTCCCCCTCTCTCGGCGTGCAGTTCTAACGAAGTCTTATGCCGCCAAGGTCGCGCACAACGAGACCGTCGCGTTCCATGCCGTCGACGATTTCGTCGAACGAGTAGCCGCGCGTGAGCTCGACACGTGCGACCAAATCTGCAGGGCGCAGCACGCCTCCAGGCTCGAGCGCACGCAGCTGATCGAGGATCCGGCCGCGGACGTAGCGGCGTGTTTTCAGAAACGGCAGCTTCGCTTGCGGACCTTGGCGTTTCGCCGCGAGCCGCAATTGCGCGCTGCGCGCAATCTCAGCCTCTCCGTGCGGTGCAGCAGCGCAAGCGGGCCGCACCGGGCACTGCATGCATTTCGGCACACGCGCCGTGCAGATCGTGGCGCCCAGATCCATCATTGCCGAGTTCCAGTCGTGCGCGCGCCCACCAGGCAAAAGCGCGCGTGCCGCGCCGTCAATTTCGTTCGCGCTCGCCTTGGGTGGATGCTCGAGACCGAATCGGAGGCGATGGACGACGCGCCGCAGATTGACGTCGACCGCGACATCGTCGATCTCGAACGCAAACGCGCGGATGGCTGCAGCCGTGTACGGGCCGATTCCCGGCAGCGCGCGGAGCTGCTCGACGCCGGACGGCATCGCCCCAGCGTATTGACTGACGACCGCACACGCCAGCTCGTGCAAACGAACGGCACGCATGTTGTAGCCGAGGCCTTTCCATGCACGAACGATGTCGGCGCGCGCTGCGCTCGCCAAAGCTTCAAAGGTCGGATAGAAATCGATAAAGCGTTGATACGCTGCGACGACACGCTCGACTTGCGTTTGCTGCAGCATGAATTCGCTGACGACCACGCGATATGGGTCGCGCGTCGTGCGCCATGGCAACGTCGCACGCCCGTGAATGCCGTACCAGTCGAGAAGCTCGGTATTAGGCGAGCGCTGCACCGATGCGCTTGATCCCTTCTGCGATTTCGTCGCGCGACACGGGCGTCAGTGCGAGACGCAGACTGTGGTCCCCGCCGGCACCGGGAAAAAACGCTTCGCCGAACAAGAACGACGCGCCGTGCCGCTCCGAATCGTCCAGCAGCGAGCGCGTCCGGATCTCGCGCGGCGTGGTCGCCCACAAATAGAATCCTCCATGCGCCGGCCAAACGCGAACCGTCCGCGGCCAGAACTGCGAAACGGCGTCGTCTGCAATGCGTCGCCGCAGCGCCAGCTCATCGCGCAGTGCGAGCAAATGCTGATCGTACGGACCCTCCAAGTAATCGTGCACGCCGGCTTGCATGTACATGCTCGATGCCATGTCGATGGATTGCTTGCGCAGCAGCAGCCGCTCGAAGATCGTGCGCGGCGCCGTCAGCCAGCCCAAGCGCAGCGAGGGTGCGATCGTTTTCGAAAACGAGCTGATGTAGACGACGTACTCCGCATTCTTTGCGACGAGCGGTTCACGCGCGACCGTCGCAAGCTCGCCATACGGATCGTCTTCGACGATCGGTACACCGGCGCGCTGTGCCAGCGTGACGAGCCGCTCGCGGCGATCTTCATTCATCGTCGCGCCGGTCGGATTGTGCATCGACGGCATCGTGTAAATGAAGCGTGGACGGCGCGTGCGCAAGATCGCCTCGACGTGATCGACGCGCATGCCTTCGTCGTCGACGGCAACCGGAATCGCGCGCAAGCCTGCGATCTGAAAAATCTGCAGCGCGCCGGGATAGGTCGGTGCTTCGACGATAATCTCATCACCGGGTTCGGCGAGGCTTTGCGCGACGAGGGTGATCCCTTGCGTCGATCCCGTGAGAATCAAGACGTCGCGCTCTTGGAGCGCGCATCCACGCTTTTGCATCCGGCGCGCGATCGCGGCACGCAGCGGAATGTAGCCTTCACTGTTCCCGTACGAGAGCACGAAGTCGACGTTGCCGCCGACCCGCGCGAACGACGCAGAAAGATCGGGGAGCGGCGAGGGTGTCGCCGGGGGGACGCCCTGTACGAACGCAATCCGGCGATGCCCGTCCGAGAGCGCTTCCGGCGACGCGGCCAGTTCCCCGAGGATGGCCGGAAACTCGCCGACCCGCCACGAGGGCAGCGTCACCCACCAAGGGACCGACGCGTGCCGATCGGCGGGGGCAACGGGAAGCGGCGATGCGACGCGCGAGCCGGAACCCACCCGCTGCTCGATGAGACCGTCGGCGGCGAGGTCGCGGTACGAATGGACGATTGTCGAGCGGTTGACGCCCAGCAGCTGGGCCAGCGTCCGCTCCGGCGGCAGCCGGGTCGACTCGGGAAGGACGCCAGCCAAAATTTGCTCGCGCAGGTGCTCGTAAATCTGACGGTAGATCGGAACAATACTATCGCGGTCGAGTTTGGCCGCGATCTCACCCCATCCAATCGTTCGCACTGCCATCCAATTCGTGGCAACATTCGAAACCGCCCGTGCGCTCGCGCCGCTCATACAGATAGAAGAGGAGACAACTTACCTTGGCTGACCAGACCGTCGACGCAATCGTCATCGGTGCCGGGCCCGGCGGCTATCACGCCGCGATTCGGCTCGCGCAGCTCGGAAAGAACGTCGTGTGCTTCGACCGTGACGAGGTCGGCGGCGTTTGTTTGAATTTGGGCTGCATTCCCACCAAAGCGCTGCTGCACGTCAGTGAGGTCGCGCGGCAAATCGAGCACGCGAACCTGATTGGACTCAAGGTCGGAAAACCGACTGTCGATCGCGAGGGCGTTGAAAAATTCACGCAAGAGGTCGTCAAGGCGAACGTCGGCGGCGTGAACACGCTCTTCAAAGGCAACGGCGTGAAATTTGCGTACGGCGAAGCGTCATTCGTCTCCAAGAATAAAGTGCAGCTCAAGAAGCGCGAAGGCGGCACGGATACCTACACCGCGCAGGCGATCGTCATCGCGACCGGCGGCGCACCGGTCGACATCAAAGCTTGGCCGCGCGACGGCGAGACGATCATCAACTCCGACGACGCCGTAAAACTGAAGAAAATTCCGAAGTCGATCTTGATCGTCGGCGGCGGCGTCATCGGTCTCGAATTCTCAACCGTCTATCAGCGGCTCGGGGCGCAAGTGCAAGTCGTCGAAATGCTGCCGCAGATTCTGACCGGCACCGATCTCGAGATCGGCAAGACGCTGCTGCGCATTCTGAAGAAGCAAGGGATAGAGATCGCGCTCAACACGTCGGTCAAGACGATCGAGAAGACCGGCAAAGGCGTGAAAGCCACGCTGAACGGCGAGCTTACCAGCGGAAAAGACGAGACGCGCGAGTACGAGATGGTTTTGGTTGCGGTCGGACGGCGGCCGGTGACCGACGGACTGAATCTCGAAGCGGCGGGCCTCAAGACGAACGACAAGGGTTTCATCCCGGTCGATGCGCGCCGTAAGACGGCGGTCGACGGCATCTACGCGATTGGCGACATCACCGGTGGTCCGCTTCTCGCCCACAAAGCAATGAAAGAAGGCGTCGTCGCAGCCGAAGCGATCTCGGGCGACAAGTCGGCCGCGTTCGATCCGGTTGCAATTCCGAATTGCGTTTACACGGATCCGGAAGTCGCGACGGTCGGACTTTCCGAGGAAGAGGCCAAGGCGGCCGGACACGAGATCAAAGTCGGAAAGTTCCCGCTCGTCGCGAGCGGACGTGCACGCACGATGAACGATCTCGACGGCGGCATGATCAAGCTGATCGGCGACGCGAAAACCGATCAATTCCTCGGTATGCACATTGTCGCACCGCAAGCCGAATCGCTGATCGGTGAAGGCATCATAGCGCTTGAAATGGGCTCGACCATCGAAGATATCGGGCTTTCAATCCATCCGCACCCGACGCTGACCGAATCGATCCTGGACGCCGCAGAAGCGATCCACGGCAAAGCGATTCACATCCTCAATCCAAAACCGAAGACACCTGTCGGGGTCTGACTGCCATCGGGACCGCTCTTCTTCTCGATCTCGGACGCCGGTCGTACGCAGAGACATGGGAGCTTCAGCGCGCACTGCACGCTGAAGTTGCCGCCGGCGAACGCGACGTTTGGATTGCGGTCGAGCACGCTCCCGTGGTTACGATCGGACGCCAGGGAAAGACGAACAGTTTGCTCGTTCCGCGCGAGACGCTGCTCGCCCGAGGTGTCGAAGTACACGAGATCGAGCGAGGCGGCGACGTAACGTATCATGGTCCGGGGCAAGTGGTGATCTATCCGATCATGCGGCTTCCGCGCTTCCGCGAGATCGTTCCGCTGGTGCGCAAGCTCGAAGAAGCCGCGATCGGCGCCTGTGCCCGCTACGGTGTTACCGCGGAGCGTTGGAGCGCGCACGCCGGCGCATGGGTCGGCAACAACTGCATCTGCGCGATCGGTCTCGCGGTTCAGAAGATGACGTCGCTGCACGGCCTTGCGCTGAACGCGTCGACCGTACTCGATTACGATCGCATGATCAATCCATGCGGCCTCATCGACCGCGGGATCACGTCCCTTAGCCACGAGACCGGCCGGCTCGTCTCCTACGACGAAGCGAAAACCGTCTTGCTCGAAGAGCTTTCCCGCGTGTTTGATGTTACTTTTGTCACCGGTGTCATCCCGAGCGAAGCGAACGGAGTCGAAGGAGAGCGAGAAACCGAAGACCGTCGGAAAGCCTCATAGACGATGGTGGAGACTTTACGCAAGCCGCCGTGGTTGAAAGTACGCTTGCCTTCGGGCGAGCAATACGAAAACGTCCTCGGCAAGGTCAAGCGTCTCGATTTGCACACCGTGTGCCAAGAAGCGCGTTGTCCGAACCTCGCAGAGTGCTGGGGCGCCGGGACTGCGACGATCATGATCCTCGGTGATACATGCACGCGCGGCTGTCACTTCTGCGCGGTAAAAACCGGAAATCCGCGCGGCGAAGTCGATTGGCTCGAGCCCAAGCGTGTCGCCGAAGCCGTCGCCGAGATGGGCTGGAAGTACTTAGTGCTGACCGCGGTCGATCGCGACGACCTCGCCGACGGTGGTGCGTCGATCTTCGCCAACACCGTGCGCATGATTCGCAAGATCGCGCCAGACGCGAAGGTTGAGTGCTTGACCGGCGATTTCGCGGGCGACCTTGCCGCGCTCGACATTGTACTCGAAGCGCAGCCCGAAGTGCTCGCCCACAATTTGGAAACCGTTCGCCGCCTGCAGAAAAAGGTTCGGGACCGCCGCGCAACCTACGAACAATCGCTAGCAATCTTGCGACACGCGAAACAAAGCGAAAAAGTTCGTTACACGAAAACATCGCTGATGCTCGGACTCGGAGAAAACGACAACGAGATTGAGCAGGCGATGGATGATGCACGCGAGGCCGGCGTCGACATCTTCACGCTCGGCCAGTATTTACAGCCGACGAAACGGCATCTACTCGTCGAAGAGTTCGTGACGCCGGAGAAATTCGATCGCTTGCGCGTCCTCGGCCAAAGCAAAGGTTTCCGTCAAGTCGTCTCGAGCCCGCTCTCGCGCAGCTCCTACCACGCAGAACAGGCGTTCAGCTGACGGAAGAAGGTCTTCCGGTCCTTGCGCGCCGGTTGGCGCTCATAACGTTCCAGACGGCAACAGTAATGTCCGTGCTCGACTCGTCGATCGCGAACGTTGCGCTGCCGACGATTTCGCACGAGCTGCACTCGTCGCCGACCCAATCGATTTGGATCGTCAACGCATTTCAGATCGTCATCACGGCCACGATCTTCGCCTTCGCATCGCTCGGCGAGCTGATCGGATTCGAATACGTTTACCGCACCGGTTTGACGCTCTTTACGATCGGGTCGTTGCTTTGTGCGATCTCGCATTCGCTGCCGCAGCTGATCGGTTCGCGTATGGTGCAAGGCCTCGGCGCCGCGATGATCATGGGAATTCAGCCGGGGATGATCCGGCGGATCTATCCACCCAACATGCTCGGACGCGGAACGGGATGGATGGCGCTCACGGTCGCGACGAGCGCGGCCGCCGGCCCGACCATCGGCGGAGCGATTCTTGCGATCGCGCATTGGTCGTGGCTGTTTATGATCAACGTTCCAATCGGAACGCTCGATCTGATCGCTTCGTTCAAGACGATGCCGAAGTTTCCAACGACAGGATCATGGCGGCAATACGATCTCGCGGGAGCAATCTGTATCGGACTCGCGCTCAGCTTCTTCACGCTCGGCGTCGAGGCCGTCGCGCATCGCGGCACGGAGACCGCGATCGCAGCCTGCTTTGCGATCTGCATCGTTTCACTCGCGCTCTTCATTCAACGCGAGAAGCGCGCGGAGCGGCCCCTCGTATCCCTCGAGCTGTTCCGGCGTCCCGCGTTCTCGCTTTCGTCGGCGACCTCGGCGTGCTCGTATACGGCTCAAGGTCTCGCAGTCGTATCGCTGCCCTTCTTCTTTCAGGCCGTTTTAGGCCGTACACCGTTTGAAGCCGGCTTGCTTCTCACACCATGGCCGCTGGCAATCGCCGTCGTCGCGCCGTTCGCCGGAAGACTTGCCGACCGCTATCCGGCTTGGGTTCTTGCAACGTCCGGACTCGGAATAATGGCGCTCGGGCTCGCGTTGCTCGCAATCATGCCTGCAAATCCAAGCGCCGCCGACATCGTCTGGCGTGAAATCGTCGCGGGTATAGGTTTCGGGTTCTTTCAATCGCCGAACAATCGCGAGCTGCTTTCCAGCGTGCCACGCGAGCGCGCCGGCACCGCAGGCGGCATGGTCGCGACTGCGCGTCTGTTTGGGCAGTCGCTCGGCGCCGCGCTGGTCGCCGTCGTGTTCGGAATGCTTGGCGCGCGCGAAGTGTTCGTTTCCGGAGCACCGCACGCAGCAATCGCACACGCAGGACCGGTGACGCTATGGATTGCGGCGGCGATCGCAGCTGCCGGTGCGATCGTCAGCGTCCAGCGGGCCCATGCGACGGCAACCGGAACCTCAGCGAAGTTCGCGAAGTCATGAGGTCGTAATGCCAACTGCGTCAGAAATCCAGCTCGGGCCAAAGACCAACATCAAAGAGCTCGTCGATGCCATGCCCATCGCCGAGCAAGTGCTCACCAAGTTCGGTCTCCATTGCGGCGGCTGCGGCGTCAACAAGTACGAAAACATCGAAGCCGGAGCGAAAGCGCATGGCCTGCGCCTCGAGCCGATTATCGCGGCACTCGAGGAAGCGCGGCGCACTGGTGCTGTTCCGACCGTCTCTGACGACGACCGGACGCCCTTGCGCCGAGCCCCCGGCGAGTTCGCACGCCGCTCGCGTTTCAAGCACGTCGTACCTGTCATGTCGGGCAAAGGCGGGGTCGGAAAGTCGCTCGTCACGGCGATGCTCGCCGTCGGCTTGCGCTCGCAGAATCTCAAGGTCGGCATTCTCGATGCGGACATCACCGGTCCGTCGATACCGCGTCTTTTCAATCTTCGTGAACCGCTCGGACTCATGCACGATCCCAATGGACAACCCGGTCCGAACGGACAACCGCCGCCGCCGATCATGGTGCCCGCGATCTCGCGCACCGCGATTGAAATCGTCTCCTCTAATCTGCTGAGCGATCAAGAAGACACGGCGATGATTTGGCGCGGCCCCATTCTCTCGGGCGTCATTCGGCAGTTCTACGAGCAGGTGATGTGGAGCGACCTGGACGTGTTGCTCATCGACTTACCACCCGGGACTTCGGATGCGCCTCTTACGGTGCTGCAGTCGCTCGCCGTCGACGGCGTCGTACTCGTAACGATGCCGCAAGCGCTCGCGACGATGATCGTGCGCAAAGCTGCGAACCTCATTCACCAGCTCAAAAAACCGATTCTCGGCGTCGTCGAGAACATGTCGTACTTCGAAGCGCCCGACACCGGCAAACGTTACGACGTCTTCGGCCCTTCGCATGCCGAGCGCGTCGCCGAGCTTGCCCACGCGCCCGTTCTTGCGCGCATTCCGATCAAGCCGCGCTTGATGGAACTTGCCGATGCCGGACGCGTCGAAGAGATCGACGATCCTATTTGCGTCGAGCTCGCGCACGCGATGCTCGATCAGCTCGTCACGACGCCGCGCCCCAAGAAAGAAATCTCGCTGATATAAACTACGCCGCTCGAAGTCGAGCGGCGTAGTTCCCTTCGGGGAAATTAGCCTAGCGCCAGTGACCCGCCACCCAAACTCGATAACCGCCGGGACCCATGCGATAGTGTCCGGCCACCCATTGACCGCCGGCACGTCCGTGAACGTAATGGCCCGGGACCCAAACCCATCGACCACCCATGGCACGCCAGTGTCCTGCGTCCCAGTGATAGTATCGTCCCGGCGGTGGCGGAATGGCCTCGTATCGCGCCGGTGGCATCGGTCCGATATGGACGCCGATCGACATTTGCGCTGATGCCGGTGCGGGCATCGCGCCGGCGAACATCGCCAAACCAAAAAATGCTGCGAGGAAAATGCTGGTAACTTTCTTCAACCTGGTTCCTCCATTGCGTATAAGTGCACGCGGCATCGGCCGCACTGACGTAACGGCTCTCGTGAACCGGTGTCCGCGGCGACCGAGGTTTTCAAATCCCGGGTTAATCCTACCCAATTTCCTGGGCTTGTCTGGGTAGAATCCCGGCCATGCGACGCATAACGCTCGGCCTTTGCGCCGGCTTCCTGGCGGGTTATGCGGCGGTTCGCGCCGCCGAAGCCTGGATCGACATTCGGCACCCGGCCGGACCGCTTGCAAAGAACCCGAAGGCCTACGGCGCGACGAAGCGCGCGTTGATGGTCACGGGCTTGGCGCGTTCCCTCGCCGGACAAGCCGTGATTGCATTTGCGCTCGCCGATCGTTTGCCGGCGGCGATACGCGACTCCGATCGTCCGCTCGTTACGGCGACGTACAATGCACTCGGAACGCTCATCGACACAATTTTGGACACGCCGATCGAATATGTCGAGCGATACGTGATGGAGCGGCGCTACGGACTCTCGGACCAAACACGTGCAGCGTGGCTGCGCGAACGCGCAAAGGCAACGGCGCTCGGAATGGGGCTTGGCATACCCGTCATCGCCGGGCTGCTCTGGATTGCGCGCCGTTTTCCAAAGGCATGGCCGTTCGTCAGCAGTCTCGCTGCCGTGCCCGTGCTGACGTTATTGACGCTCGTTGCACCGGTTTATCTCGCGCCGATCTTCAACAAATTCGAACGCCTCGAAGGCCCTCTTGAGGAGCGTCTGCGCCGATTAGCGGCGCAATACGGCGCCGGCAACGCCGACATTTTCCGGTTCGATATGAGCCGTCAAACAAAGAAGGCCAACGCGTACGTCACGGGATTGCTCGGCAGCCATCGCATCGCGATTGCCGACACCCTGCTCGAGGGGTTCAGCGACGATGAGACCGAGTTTGTCGTCGCGCACGAGCTCGGCCACTACGTCGCCGGCGATACGTTGCTCAGCATCGGAATGGGGTCGCTGGCGGCAACGTTTCTGATCTTTGCCGGGAAAGCGATCGCGCTCGGTGACGGTGAACGCGTTGCGAGCATTCGCGGCCTTGCGCGTTTCAGCTTCACGACGCAACTGCTCGCGGCGCTTGTCGGGCCGCTACTCGCAGCCGGATCACGCGCGATCGAGCGGCGCGCAGACCGTTTCGCGCTCGCGGCGACCGGACACCCGGAATGGGGTGTCGCAGCCTTCGAGCGCTTACGCGATCAAAATCTTGCTGAAGACGAGCAACCGCGCTGGGCAGAACTGCTTATCTCCTCGCATCCCTCGCTGCGGTCTCGAATTGCGACCTTGCGCGAAGCCATGCCGCAAGCTCCGTCTTATCCGTGACGTAGACGCTGTCGCGCAGCTCGCGCCGGAATTCGCCGAAGGTTCCAAATGCTTCGGCGAATGCATCGTGCTTGTGAATTGATTCGTAGTTCAGCTGAGTGGCGGCAACGAACGTCTCGTCCGGAAAGTCCGCATACATCGCGAGCGTGCTCGCCAGGATCTCGCGTACCACGTCTTCGACGAAGCGCGGGCGATGGTGCGCCTTGTTGACGACGAAAAACTCATCGGGACGCTTGAGCAGATCGTACGTCTCGCTCGACATCGAGTTCTCGACGATCTCTACGAGGTCTTCGGCACGAATCTCGGCGGCGCGATCCGACGATGTTCCAATCAACAGCGTACCCTTTCCGCGCTGATTGTGCGTCGCGACGGGAAGCGCATCCAGTGCGCGATTTGCGTCGGCCTCGGTGAAGCCGGCTTCGAGCAGCTCGCGGTGCGAATGCTCGCGAACCATCAGCTGAGCGCACGGGCACGCCGTCATACCTTCGGCCTCGACGCCGACGGCACGCCGCGTTCCTTGACGGTCGGCGTGTGCGACGCCCACGAGCGCGTAGGTCTCTTCGGTGCGCTTTCCGCTCACCGGCGTCCAGCGTTCGAGACCGAACTCGGCGCGCACCCGAACGTCGGCACGCAGGGCGTGCTGCGATACGACGATCTCGCGTGCTACGCGCTCGACCACTTCTTCAACCGTCGATGCCGGCTCGCCACGCGCGAGCACTTCGAGCAACGCCTCTTCGAGCAGCTCCGAAAAGCGTGACATATGAACGCCGGCGCGATTCGGCTCGAGATCGGCGACCATCGAAAACTCTGCGTTCAACGGAACCTTACGTCCGTGCATCGTCAAGCGAATGATGCGCTTGATCTTGGCAACGCCGACGCGGCTGAGCGCGAGACGGTGCTCCGGCTCTTGGCTTTGGCGGTCGACGTCGAAGCGCAACGCACGAGGTTTGCGCACGACGCCGTCGTGTGGAACGCGCGATGCCATTTTCGCGAGCGTCGATTTGCGGACCGGATCGACGAAATCGGGCGCGATCTCCGCCAGCGGAATCAGATTGAACGGACGCTGCTCGACATACGGATGCGGCAGCTCGAAACGGCCGAGATCGGCGACCAAGTCGCCGTAGTAGAGAAAGTCGATGTCGATTACGCGCGCGGCGAGATGCTCGTGACGCCGTGCGATCGCGGTTTCGACGTCGCGAAAAAACGACTCGAGCGCGACGGGATCCAGGTCGGTTGTAAGCCGCGCGGCTGCGTTGAGGAATTTTGGCCCGGCGACATTGCCGACGGGAACGGTCTCGTAGAACGAAGAGACCGCGTCGATACGAACGCGCGTGCGCAGCCGCTGGAGCGCTTGCAAGATGTTGCCTTGCCGCTCGCCGAGGTTCGAACCGATCCCGATCAGCGCCGTGTGCATTCCCCCAATCCTATCCATCTGCCGTGCGTGACGCAATAATCTGGGCGAAACGCGTGCTGGCGGGCGTCGCGACGCGTCTCAAGTCCGGATCGTGATCGAGATCGACGTGGTAGAGCCCAAAATCGCTATTGTTGTCGAAAGGCAATCCCCATTCGCGATTCGAGGTGATGCTCCAGCACAGATAAGCTTCGACCGGCAGTCCCGTAGCCAGCGCCTTCTGAACTTCGCGAAGATGATTCGCAATGTAGTCGGCGCGCGCTACGTTGTCTGCGCTCGTAACGCAGCCGTTCTCGACGATGATGATCGGCTTGCCGGGAAACTGCTTGTGCTGCTCGCGCAGAATCTGACCGAGAACGCCCGGCCAAACCGGTGCGCTCGCATACCTGCATTCGGCCGCGGACACCAAACGACTGAACTTGAAGAGGGAAGGCGCGCCCCAATAATAGTCGAGCCCTATGTAGTCGAGCGTCCCGACGCATTCAGGCGGACACAGAAACTCCGCCAGGCGGCCGGCCATCCCCAAATTCCACCAATTCGTTCCGAGAATCGTGGCGAACATCGAGATCGTCTTACGCAACCCGTCAAAACGCCGCAGCCAGGAGCGCGTTGCATCGAGCCGGCGATCGCCCTCCAAGGGTACGAAATCGACTCTGCCGGGTTTTGCGCCGAAGATGCGCGCCGCAATCTTTCGGGCGAGATCCGGCTCGAGACCCTCGTACGCGCCATTTTCTCCGCGCGTGCAAAGCGTTGAAACTCCGGGCCGAATTCCGACGCGCAAGACACCACGCCGGCGAATCGCACGCAGCGACCTATCGAGATCGGGGACGTGCTGCGGAGCGATCGAGGTGCGTCCGATGTGTGCGACCGTCTTACGGTTGTTTGTGTGCGGTGCATTCGGCATAGATTCCTTGGCATCGCGCAGCGCCAGATCGACGGCGTTCAGCAACGAACGGCTCCCAAACGGAATCGCCACCGCAAAATCCTGAGCGTGTCCTCGAACCGCGCTCCTAGTAAGCGTGCCGTGCGCGTAAGGCTCGAGAAACACATCGTCGTCGAACACGAGATCGACGTGTCCTTGGCGAAGCGACGCGACGGCCGTGTCGAGGTCATCGAATTCGTGCATCGAGGCCTGCGGGAAGTACGTTTGGAACTGTTCGGCGGGCGCACCGTCCGCGGCAACGCCGACGCTGCCGGCAAACGTGCTCGAATCGATGGGCGGCACCTTGGCGCTCTCGTGCAGCGTACAGAGATTGGCAGCGAAATACGGCTCCGAAAACAGCACGCGATCCATACGCTGCTGCGTGATCGTGATTTGTGCGATCGAGATATCAACCGAGCCGGAGTCGAGGATCGGCACTTGCGAGAAACGCTTCGCTTGTCGAATGAGGTCGTCGGGCGTGCGAAGGTTGACGGCGGCACGATCGACGAGGGCCTGAAACCACTGCGGCAAGCCGAGAACGAGCGGATTCGTTCCAACGCGCGCCTGCGGACGCTCCTTGTGAATCGCGGCACGCGCACGGTTATGTGCGCGAAAGAGATTTGGGATCAGCTTGATGACCGCTTCCATCTGTTCCGTCTCGGTCGCGAACGGCTCCATGCCCGGCGGCATCGCGTAAGCACGCATGCACCAGAGCTTGATGAATCCGTACACGAGCTGGTTGGGCTCGTTGATCGTAACGTAGTAGTCGATCAGGTCCCCAAGACGTTGCACGACCTGCGTTGCGTACGCTGCGAGGCGATCCGGAAACGCCGGATCGAGCAAACCGGCGCCGTTCCCCGCAGCTTGGATGTGGATCGGCCACGAGTTATGGTGCAGCGTGACGATCGTCGTCATCCCGGCGTCGCGCATATACTGCAGCACGTCGCGATAGTGCGCGAAGGCTGCATCATCCCACGTACCCGCTTGCGGTTCGAGTCGTGCCCATGAAAGCGAGAGACGAAATGCGCCGCAACCGAGCCCACGCGCAAGATCGACATCCTCTTTATACCGGTTCCAAAAATCGGTGGCTTTGCCGCGCGCCGTCAGACCGCGAACGCGCTCCCACGTGTCGCGAATGTCGTCTTCACCCGTATACGCTTCACACTGATGATCCGCCGTGGCAACGCCGAAGCGGAATTCAGGTGGAAACGGCGGTAGGTCGCTCAGCTATAAGGCTCGGGTGTTTTGGGCTGCCAGCCCACGCGCGATGCGCGATGAGAGTTCCGCGAGATGCGCTCGCGTGGCGATGTCGAGCCCTCGCGAAGCCAATCCCTTGTGGACCTCGGCTTGCGCGCGATGCAGCTCGTAGCGCGCCAGCTCTTGGGTTTCGTAGGGAATCTGCAGCTGGTCGAGCGCAAACGAGGGCAAGAGCGCAATTTGCAAGAGCAGATCCGTGTAGCGCCGTTGCATTTCGCGATGCATCGCGGGGATCGGCGTGCCGGACGCGACGTCATCGTAGACTGCCGACGACGACCATTCGAACAGATCTTGCAACGACATCGTCTTGCCGGGCGCGAGCTGCGACTGATCGGCGATCCGGGCGATGTTGACCGGCGTGAAGATCGTGTAGAGGATCGTATCTTGAACGTTTGCGACGAACGCCGTCAACGGAAAGTCCGGTCGCGCGTTCAACCCTTGCGCGCCCCAACCGTGGAATCGGTCAGGCCCTAAGTGCTCGACCAAGCTCGGCGGCAACGCCAGCGCGCGCGCCCCGAATACGTAACGGTCGAGCAAATCGAAGGCGCGCTTTTGATCGCTGCGCGGAACCGGCGAAAACGGCGGGCTGCCACCCTTCTCACCACGATGCGAACGTGAGGTGTAGACACCGCCAACCCAGCGCGTCGTAAGTAACGCGGAGCGCGTGTATTCGCCGAGGATCGTCGAGAACGCCAGCCGCTCGTCATTGTAGGAGCGATCGTTGCGCGGATAACGTCTGTCGAGCGTCGCCAGAAGACGATCGGCGATTTGAAAACGCTGCGCGTGCCATCCGATCGGGTCGCTCGAGAGCACGAACAGAGCGACGCGCGGATCGACGGCCCAGGCCCCGCTCGCATCTTCATCCGTCTCGAAGACATGATCGGGCTCGCCGGCACGATCGGCAATCGCTTTGAGCGAGCTTGCCGAACCGTTCGGCGTGTATCCGTATTGGATCGCCCAATAGTCGTACGGTCCGAGCTGCGTTTGGAAGAAGTCGGGTTGAGGTTGACCCGACGGAGCCAGGTCGACCGGATTGTACGCCATCACCGAAGCGCTGATGCCGTGCTTCGCGGTGAACGCCGGATTTTCGACGTCGTGGAGCGAGTAGACCGACGGCGCCGCGAAGTTATGACGCAAGCCGAGCGCGTGGCCGACTTCGTGCATCGTCACGGCTTCGATGTACTGATCGACGTATTTATTCGTCGCGCTCGAGCTTTCACGTAGTCCGGGATAGAGCGCCAATGCGGCGAACGCCGCGTCGGATTCGAGCGCCTCACCGTACTCGCAGAAATCCGCCAGGCATGGGTCGGCTAGCGTCGCAGCTGTGCTCGCACTCTGAACGGAAACCGCCGTCGAGGCTGCGTTCGGCTTCAAACCTGAGTCGGCGAAAAACGGGGCGTAGGGCGAATAGGCAGCAATCGGCACGCGTGACGGCACGACATTGTCGATGAATCCACGGCGCAAGCTGCGCAGCGCTTCACCATCGACCGTTACCGTTGCGCGCAGGATCTGGCCCGTGGCGGGATCGGCAATGTGCGGGGTTGCCGCAACGAAGCTGGCACGATCCTGGTCGATCCAGCGCACCGAATTGTATTTTGCATCGTCCGGATCGAACGACGGATCGGACGGCGGATCGTCGACACGGATTGCGTGAGGATAGCCGATCTTCGCAAACGCCGCGTTCCACGCCAAGATGCCGCGTTTGACCGCGTCGCGGTACTCGCGCGGAACTTCGTTCGTCAGCGTGAAGACGATCGGACCTTTCGAAAGATCCCAGCGGTCGATATAGCGCACGAACGGTGAGGGCGTCTTGTCGTCGCCGAAGCGCTTGTGCGTCTCGAGGAAATAGCCGATGCGATCGTCCGCAGCTCGCGGCGCGTATCCCGCGGTGCGCACCGGTTCTTCGAGAATACTGTAGTGGACTTTGATCGGCGTGCCGCGCGTATCCGGGACCGTTTGCAAATCGCCGTTTCCGTTGAACGTCAGATTGACCGTGATCTCGTCATTATCCGGTAACGCCTTGGTCGAGATGTAATACGAGCGCGAAGGATCGAGCGCAAAACCCGCACGCGGGCCGCCTAAGAGCAGCAGTAGGCCGCCGCCGGGCGTTCCGCCCCCGGCAGCCGCCGCGAGATCTTTACCGATGTCGAGGTGATCCGTTAGGAAGAGCACCGGAGCGATCGCCACGTGATCGGTCGCGGCGTTCTCCGCCAGGATCGGCGAGACGGCGATGATCGACGAGGAAGTTGAAATCGCGAGCGCTTTAGCCGCCGTACCTTGCGACGACGCAAAGTCGGTGTTCGGCGTGATCCAAAAGACGCGGTGGCCGATGCGCTGGAATTGCACCAGCATCGGATCGTAGAGCCGCCCCGCGAACGTTCCCGCGCCGAGACCCGACGCGAGCGACGGCGCAAAGATGAACGTCTTCTTGAAATCTTGCGGACCAAGATCCAAAAACAGCTCGTCGTCCTTGCGAATGAGGTTGATGAGCCCGGTCTGCAGCTGCGCGTTGTGCATGAACGCGGCGTACGATTGCGGCGTCTGCGGCGCAATGTTGAGCAATGCTTTTATCGCCGTCGGAACGTTTGCCGGCATTCCGGGTGACGGCAAGATGACCGGTTCTTGGCCGCTGGGAGAGCTCTCAGGTTTCGGGCTCCCGGGGGCGGGCGCCGCTGTTGCAGCAGCCTGGGGTGCGGCCTGCGCGCGCACCGCGGGCGTGCCCGCGGCAGCAACGAAGAGCGCAGTAAAAACAAAAAGGGCTATGGCCCTGATGGAAAGGCTCATCGCCCCACGACAGTTCCTTTTCGCAGGGCACGCCTCCCGGCTGCCTTGCTTGAATTTATCGAAAAATTAAGCTAGAGCTTGCGAGCGTTCGAACGCCGTATCGGCGGCGCGCACGACCGGGAGCGCAACGCGCACGTGCGTGCCGTAACCTGCGATACGCTCGACGTCGACCGTTCCGCCGAACTGCTCGACGAGCCACAAGCCGCGGCCGGCTTCCATAAATATATCGGCGCGGCGGCGCGATTGAAATCGAAAGCCGTTGCCGCGATCGGTTACGTGCAGGACCGCAAAGCCATCGATCCATTCGAGCGCAATGTCGATCGGGCCGGGCGCGTGGCGGACGACGTTTGCGATCAGCTCGCCGAAGATGACTTCGGCGGCATCGATCTCACTCGCATCCGTTGCTTCGGCGCGAAGATGATCGATAAAAGCATGCCGCGCGTCGCTAGCGGCACGCGCATGGTCGGCATGAAAGCGCCACGTCGTATGCGGAAACGTGACGACGAAGATCGCTGCATCGTCTTGCACCTGTGCCGGCAGGCACGTCGATGCGATCAGGTTCGCCGGGCTGCGTACAAATGGTACGGCGCCTGAGCCGAAGGCACGAATAAGTACCTCTTCGCCGGCCACGATGTCGCGGTTCGCTTCGACCACTCCGTCGGTATAAAACGCAATTGCCGCTACGTCGTGCATTGCCCGGTAACGCGCGGGTTGAGAGGATGCAAGCTTCCGCAGTCCGATCGGCATTCCGTCGACCTGCAGCGGCTCGATCGAACCGTCGTTTAAGCGCAGCAGCGGATACGGATGTCCCGCATTAGCTGCGACGACTTGCCGCGAGCGCCGATCGTACACCGCAACGAACGCCGTCGCAATCGCGTCGGGATAGCGTTGAACCACAACACTCTCGGCCGCATCCAGAATCTTGCCGGGATCGCTTTCGTACATGCCGACGACGTTGATCGTGTGGCGCAGCTTGCCCATGATCGCCGAGGCCTGAAGACCGCGTCCCGTGACGTCGCCCATAGAGAACAAGAACCGTCCGTCCGGAAGCTCGAAGATGTCGTACCAATCGCCGCCGACCTGTGCGTCGCTGGCCGTCGCGGCAACGTAGACGGTACTTACCTCGGCACCCGGCACGTTCGGCAATTGCGCCGGAAGCGTAACCTCTTGGAGCGTTTTCGTGAGCCGGCGCTCGCGCTCGACGCTTTCTTCATGCTCGAACGCGAGCGCCACGCGTCGCGCTACTTCTTCCATCAGCTGCACTTCATGATCGCCGAAGTTACGGCTGGTCGAATAAATCGTAAGCGCGCCGTAAACTGAGTCGGTTGTAAAAAGCGGAACGGTCAGCATCGACTGCGGCGTCGCTTGCGCGAAAACCGGTAGAATGTAGGGCTGCAGGGTTTCTCGCAGCCGTTCGATCCCGGTATTGGTGCGCAGCATCGTACGGTGTCTATTGAGCGTCTCGTAGAAGTTGCGTTCGGTCTCGCGGTTAAATATTCGCTGCCCGCGCATTTCGGAAAGGACTGCGCCGACTTGCGGATTCCGGTGCGCCAGCTCCTCGAGTCGAATCGAGCTGGGGCCACCCAAGACATAGATGGCCGCCCAGTCGGCAACCTCCTCGACGATCACGTCCAGCACTCTGCGCAGCTTCGTCTTGGCTTCGCCGCTTGCGAAGAGAATGTCGGTCTCGCGCGCCAAGAGCCGGAAACGTTCGAAAGAGCGTACGTTTTCGAGCGCCACGGCGAGTTGCCGCGCTCCGGCCATTGCAATGTCTATGTCCGCCGCGTCGAACTCGCGGTCGCTCGACGAGATGAAAATCAACGTTCCGATCAGACGTTGCGCGACGATCATCGGAACGGCGATCGACGCTCGCGAACCCAGTTCTGCGTCGACGGAAGCGCCGCGGAGCGGTTCTCGCGTTTCGATGACACGATCGACAAGCCCGTCGTGCAAGAAGCGATTGATCTCGCCCTTGCGCATCACCGCCATAAGTGCGGGGTCATTGTGCGCGACGGCGCCGATTCGCAACTCGCCGCCCTCGGCGAACAGAACAACGCATCCGTCGCTGAAACGCTGCGCCGCGACGCGCGCAAAGGCGGCGACAACCTGCTCCTGGTCGAGCGAGGATGCGAGCACGTTTGCGACTTCAGAAAGAAACCGCGAACCTTCGCCTGTGCGAACTTGCTCGTTGATATCCGTCGCCACGCTGATCCAATGCGCGCTCTCGCCATTCGAGTCGAGCCTACGAGCGGCACGCGTCAAGAACCAACGGTAGCTTCCATCTTCCGCGCTTCGAAGCCGGTATTGCATCTCGAATTTCTCGCCGGTTTCGAGCGAATGCTTCCAGCGCTCCGACGCCGCCTCGAGGTCGTCGGGATGAATGATACCGGAGAGCACGCCAAGAGAGACGCCCGCTAAACCCTCGATTGAGCGTCCCGTATAGGCGACCCACCGGGAGTTGACGTGCACGATTCGGCCGCTGTCGTCGGCCACAGAGACGAGATTCGGCGTTGCCTCGGCTACGTCAAAATCCCGGAGCTGGCTAACGTTCGTCCCTCACGTCCATACGTTGTGCCCCTTGTCTGGGAGCCTAAAACAAAGCCTGCCCAGGGGGACGGAAAAGCCGGAAAGCGGGGAATGCTGGTCCCATGGCACTGAGGGTGCGCGATGCGCTCCCCTCTCTCGAGGGGGCGACACGCTGGATCAATGGAGCGGAACTTTCGCCGAGCGAGCTTACCGGACGTGCGGTGTTCCTGCACTTCTGGTCGATGACGTGTTACGTTTGCCACGACGTCGCACCTGAGGTCGAACATTGGCGGCGGATGTTCGAGCCGGCGGGCTTGCTTTTCGTCGCGGTGCATCAGCCGCGGGTTCCGCAAGAGCTCGACGTCGATGCCGCAATCGACGACGCGCTGAATGAAATGAACCTCTCGCATCGCGTTGCGTTCGACAACGATCTGCAGATCGTCGGGCGTTTCGACAATGAGTTCGTCCCCGCGTACTATCTTTTCGATCGCGAGCACAAGCTGCGGCACTTTCAGGCCGGCGACAAAAGCTACGACCGTATCGAAGCCGCCATCGAAAGGGTGCTCGCCGAGGTCCCACAAACCGCCAAAGCCTGAAGCATTACTACGGCTGGACGATCGTCGCCGCGCTCGGCGTCACGACGATCGTCTCGTATGGTACAAGCCAGTATCTGATCGGCGTTCTCGTCGGACCCGTCGCGCAGGATCTGGCTTGGAACAAAGCGGCGATCAACGGCGCCTACTCGCTGACCGTTCTCGTCTCGGGGATCCTCGGATTCGGCGTCGGACGCGTCCTGGATCGATTCGGCGCGCGCACGCTGATGTCGGCCGGCTCGATCGTCATGGGCGCGTCGCTCATTCTTCTAGGCCGGGTGCACACACTTGCGGAGTTTTACGCCGTATGGGGCATTGGTTTCGGGGTCGGCACGGCGTTGACGTACTATCCGGTGTCGTTCACCGTCGTTGCCAACTGGTTCGAAAGCCGGCGCATGAACGCGCTTTCCATCCTCACGTTCATGGGTGCGTTTTCATCCACGCTGTTTTATCCGTTGAACGGCGTGCTGGTATCCGCGTTTGGCTGGCGCGAAGCCGTCATGCTGCTCGGCCTGATTCAAATCGCGATCACGCTGCCGTTGCATGCGCTCTTACTGCGCCGCCAACCTGAGGATCTCGGCCTAAGTCCCGACGGCGGCAACGCAGCTCCGGCAAGCGGAATGCTGCTCGGCGAAGCGTTTCGAACGCGCGCGTTCTGGTTGATAACCGCGACGATCTCGCTTTCGTTCTTTGCGAGCACGACGGTGATCATCGAACACATCATCTTCTTGACGTCGCGCGGTTTCGCCGCGCCGCTGGTCACGACCGTCGTCGGGCTCTTCGGCATCGCGTACCTTCCGGGCCGCGCGATCGTCATTTACGCGAGCCGGCACGTTCCGCTACGATTCCTGGTCGCAGGCGCCGTTGCGCTGGAAGCGATCGGCGTTGTTTTGCTCTTGAGCGCGCATGGGATTGCGACCGTCGTCGCCTACGTGCTCGTCTTTGGAAGCGCATATGGTGCACTCTCGCCGCTACGCGGCGCGATTATGGCCGAGCGCTTCGGCCGGCGCGCATACGGCGCGATCATCGCGTTGCAGGGAATACCGATTGCAATTCTTGCAGCGCTGGGGCCATTCGTCGGCGGCAGATTGATCGACGGATTCGGCTACACGGCGTCGTTTGAAGGTTGCATCGCTTCGCTCGCGCTCGGCGCGCTGCTGATGCTGCTAAAGTTTTAAGACCCTACTCCGGCTACCCAGTGATGAGCCGCGCAATACCGAAGGCCGCGGCAGCGGCGGCGGCGCCGATCAGCGTGGTTTGTATCGCACCGCGAAGCCGCGGCGTTCGCGTCATGCGCGCTTTGTAGCCGCCGAACAGAAAGAGCGCGACGAGCGTCAGCGCGACCGAGATCATCAGCGCATACGGAACGTTCGAGATGAACACGTACGGGACGAGCGGGACGAGTCCACCGACCGCGTACGAGATCGCAATCGTCAGCGCACTGATGGGCGCCTGATTCACCTTCGGACGTTCAAGACCAAGCTCGAAGCGCATCATGAAGTCGACCCACCGGTCCGGATCGGCTACGATATGATCGACGACTTGCTCGAGCTCGCTTCCGCCCAAACCGTACTCGCGAAAAACGTCGCGCACTTCGTCGCGCTCGATATGCGGTACGAGTTGCACCTCGCGATACTCGCGCCGCCGTTCGCTTGCGTATTGATCGATGTCGGTCCGAGCAGCGAGGTAGCCGCCGAGGCCCATCGAGATCGATCCGGCGACGATCTCGGCGAGACCGGCGGTGACGACAACCTTCGACGAAGCCACGGCGACCGAAACGCCGGCCGCAAGCGCAAACGGAACGGTCAAGCCATCGGATAAGCCGATGACGACGTCGCGAAGCGCGACCTTCGGATTATGGTGCGTCTCGCCGTGATGTTTGACCACGCCACTCGCTAGGCGCGATAAGCGACCGATTCCTTCAGAGCATGACGAATTCGGGCGTCGTTTCCGTCAGCACGGCGCTGTAGCTCTCGATCATCGGCATCGCGATCCCCTCAAGCTCATTCTTCCATACCGGCCCGTCATAGAAGAGACTCTTCATGCGGTCGCGCTCTTCGAGTGAGGGAAAGGAACGCAGAAACAAAAACACGTTCGGATTCTCGGTGTCCAGCAACGGTCCGAGCACTTTTATCCCGACGGCCTGCTGTTCCGGAATGGCACGTTTTTCGAAAAACGCAACGAACTGATCGCGCAACCCCGGCTTGATCGTGTACGTCCGAACCTCGATGATCATTGATAACTCCTCGGCGCCGCTTACGGCTCGTCTGATCCCCACCCGCCGCCGCCCGGTGATTGCAAGATAATCTCATCGCCGGCCGCGATCGGAACGTTGATCTTGCCGGGTAGCTTTTTGCGCTCTCCGTTGCGCACGATGTGGTGCTCGCCCGGGGCGCCGTCCGCACCACCGCGCAATCCTCGCGGCCCGAGCGTATGATGTTCGGCAATCAGCGACGCGCGTCCGGTACCTTCCAGGAGTTTCCATGAACGCACGAGGCCGAAGCCGCCCCGGTATTTTCCGGCGCCACCAGTGCCTTCCGCGAATTCGTAGCGCGTGACGCGAATCGGAAGATAATGCTCCATTGCTTCGATCGGCGTGTTGAGCGTGTTGGTCATGTGAGCTTGGATCCCGTCAACTCCGTCCGCACTCGGACGCGCACCCATCCCGCAGCCGTTGGTCTCGTAGAATGTCCAGGCTTCGCCCTTTGCGTCGACGCCTCCGACGATCACGTTGCTCATGGTTCCTCCGCTCGCCGCCGGGACGCGCTCGGGCGCTGCGTCGGCAAACGCGCGCAGCACCGTGTCGGCGTTGCGCTGCGACGTTTCGACGTTTCCACCGGAGACTGCAGCCGGCCGCCGCGGATTGAGAAACGAACCTTCCGGAACATGCACCGAGATCGGACGAAAGCAGCCGTCGTTCATCGGGATAGTCGGATCGGTGAGCGCCCGCACCACATAATAGATGCCGGAGAGCGTTACACCGTAAACCGCATTGATCGGAAAATTGACTTGCGGACTCGTCCCTGTGTAATCGAGTGAGACGCTGCCGCCCGCGATCGTTAGTGCGAGACGAATGAAGACCGACGGATTGCCGTCGAGATCTTCCATCGCTTCTTCGACTTCGTAACGACCCGGCCGGAAAGTCGCAAGCTGGGCGCGCAACGCTCGCTCACTTTCATCCAGAATACGCTCGAGCGCGCCTTCGTACGTCGCGAGTCCATAGGTTTCGATCAATGCAAGGACGCGACGTTCGCCCGTGATGCTGCCGGCGATCTGTGCCTTGAGATCGCCGCTGCGCGCATGCGGATTGCGCGAGTTGGAGCGGACGAGCGCGACGATTTCGGGTTGCACGGCATCGCCGCGCATCAACCGCAACGGTGCGATGACGAGCCCTTCGCCGAAGAGCTCCTCGGCATCGGCGCTCATCGAACCGGGGACGGCGCCACCGACGTCGGTGTGGTGCGCTTTGCTCGCAGAATATCCGACGAGCCGTTCACCCACGAAGACCGGGCGAATGACCGTCACGTCGTTCAGATGTGTTCCGCTGATATACGGGTCATTGACGACCCACATGTCGCCGGGAGCCATCTTCAGACCCATGCCGTCGATTGCCGCGAGCGTCGCGCGCAATCCCCACGGCAGCGATCCGAGATGAACCGGGATGTGCTCGGCTTGAGCAATCAAACGCGTTTGCGCATCGAAGATCGCACACGAATGATCGAGCCGGTCTTTGATGTTCGGAGAATACGCCGAATTGCGAACAGCGATCCCCATCTCTTCGCTCGCATAGACCAGCGAATTCTTGATGACCTCGACCGTAATCGGATCGATGCGCGACGGGGCAATCATGCGCGCACCAAATTCAGATTTCCGAGCTCATCAACAGCCGCCGTCCATGATGGCGCAACAAGCGTCGCGCTATCGTATTGCTCGATGATTGCAGGTCCCGCAACCGTTGCGCCTCCACCGAGTTGCTCGCGCTGATAGACCGGCGTGTTGATCCGGCCCTTTTGCGCGAAGTACACCTGCCGGTGGCTGGATGGTCGCTGTGGTTCGACGACGCTCACCATGACATTAGAGATATTGGGTTTCGCGACTTCACCGACGGCGACCAGACGCGCGGCGACGACTTCGACGGCGTCTTCGCGCGAGGCGTAGCCGTACGTGCGCTCGTGTTTCTGATGAAACGCCTCGATCGCTTGTGCGAACGTCGTCATCGGCACTCCAAGCTCATAGCCTTGGCCGAGATACCGTATCTCGAGCTCGCGAATGAACGCCATCGCGTCCGGCTTGACGCCTTGCGCCGCGAGCTCGTCGTGTCCCGTCTTTTCCATTTCGGCAAACGCGGCGTCAACGCGCGCCCCATCCAGCCGATCGACTGTCGCAACGATTGTGCGCACGTACGATGCGCGGACGTCGGCGGCCAGCAATCCCCACGCGGAAAATAAACCCGGTGAGGGCGGAACGACGACGCGCTTGACCTCGAGTGCATCCGCGAGCGCACACGCGTGCAATGGACCGCCGCCGCCGAACGCCATCATCGTGAACGTTCTCGGGTCGTAACCACGCTCGATCGAAACGATGCGCAAGATCTTCGCCATCTCGTTGTCGACGAGTTCGATGATGCCGGCCGCCAGCCGATCGCGATCGAGCTCGGGTAGCCGCGGCAACAGCGACTCGATTGCAGCGTGCGAACGTTGCGCGTCGATCGGCATCTCGCCGCCGAGCAATGCGACGGGATTCAGCCGGCCGAGCACGATGTTCGCATCGGTGACCGTGGGTTGATCGCCTTTGCCGTATGCGGCCGGTCCGGGATCGGCTCCGGCCGAGAGTGGTCCGACACGCAGTGCACCGCCCGCGTCGATCCAAGCGATCGTTCCGCCGCCGGCGCTAACCTCAGCCAAGTCGACGAATGGAAAGCGCACCGGATATCCGCTGCCTTTCACGGAGCGCCCCGAGTGCGTCCGTCCCGCAGCTTCAAACTCCCCGACGACTTGCGGCTCGCCGCCAAAAACGGTGCCGGCCTTCGCGGTGGTTCCGCCCATATCAAAGGAAAGAACGTTCTCGATGCCCAGCTTGCGGCCAAGAAACGCTGCGCCGATCACGCCGGATGCCGGACCGCTTTCGATGATCGTCGCCGGGCGTTTTGATGCAACGCTGATTGCCGCCATCCCGCCGTTGCTCTGCATCACGTAGAGCGGCGCACGAATTCCCAGTTTGCGCACTTCGCGCTCGAGCTGTTCGAGATACCGCCGAACGAGGGGAACAAGCAGCGCGTTGACGACGGTCGTGCTGGTGCGTTCGTATTCGCGGTACTCGGGATCGATTTCACTCGACAGCGTGACTTCGGCGTTCGGCAACCCGGCGCGTACCGCATCGGCTGCCGCGCGTTCGTGATCGGCATTTGCGTACGCGTGTAAAAATGAAACGGCGACCGCACGCACGTCAGAGCGCGCAAGTTGCGCGACCGCGGCGTCCAGCGATGCGCGATCGAGCGGGACGACGACCCTTCCCCGATGATCGAGCCGTTCGCGTACGCCGATACGATCGCCGCGCGCCACGAGCGGACGCGGGCGCTCAACGAACAAGTTGTAGACTTCGGGACGATTTTGCCGCCCGATCTCGAGAACGTCGCGAAAACCTTCCGTCGTCAACAGCGCGACGCGCGGTAGCTCGAGGTTGATTTGGCCGAGCAGTGCATTGGTCGCGATCGTGCTCGAGTGCGCGATCAAACTGATCGCGGCGTCAGGGTCGCGCGCAACAAAGTCGCGCAATGCACGAACGACGGCCTCCTCGGGAGCGCGCGGAGTCGTCGACACTTTCAGGCGCGAAAGAGCGCCCGTCTTCTCGTCAAGAGCGACGAGGTCGGTGAACGTTCCGCCGACGTCGATGCCAACCCGCATCCCGCGGGCTACAACAACGTGACGGTTTGGACCTCGATTAGCTCTCGGGCTTGAACTTCAGCGCGACGCCGTTCATGCAGTAGCGCAATCCCGTCGGTCGTGGACCGTCGTCGAACACGTGCCCGAGGTGACCGCCGCAACGGCTGCAATGTACCTCGGTGCGAGCTTCGAACATCGAGTTGTCCCGTGACTCGCCGATAGCGCTCGGAAGATGATCGTAAAAGCTCGGCCAGCCCGTCCCGCTATCGAACTTCGTCTTTGACGAGAACAGCGCTTGATCGCAGCCGGCGCAATCGTAGATGCCGTTACGCTTCTCGTGATCGAGGGGGCTGGAACCCGCGTACTCCGTGCCATGCTGCCGCAGCACCGCGAAAGCTGCCGGGCTCAGCCGCGCGTGCCATTCCCCGTCGCTGAGATTCCATGCCGAATCGGTCGCCTCAGCCGCACGCGGCGATGCCGACGCTCCGAGGGCTGCAAAGAAGGCACCGAGTCGTGTAAGCAATGCCGAACGTGTCATGGCCAAAGCCTACCATGACAGCGCGCTCGACGCAGTAACCTAGCCTACGTCAGAGGAGCTTAGCGACTGCTCGCATAGGCTGTGACTTTCACAGATCAGGAGGTTGAATTTGCCGCTCGTCGTTGGTGTTATCGGTACGGGACTGATGGGGAAACCGATGGCCCGCAACCTGTTGCGCGCCGGTTACTCCGTGGTCGTGCAAAACCGCACCGCCTCAAAATTCAAAGATCTCGTGGAGGCCGGCGCGATCGCCGCCGCGACGCCCAAAGTGCTTGCCGCGCAGTGCGACGTGGTCATTACGATGCTGATCGATTGGCCGACGACGCATGACGCAATCTTTGGATCCGATGGCGTGCTGGCCGGAATTCGCGCGGGCAGCCTCTTCATCGACATGGGAACGACGTCGCCCGCGCACGCGCGTGAGCTCGCTGAAGCTTTTACAAAAAAGGGCGTAGACGCAATCGATGCGCCCGTGAGCGGCGGCGAGAAAGGGGCGATCGAAGGGACGCTCACCGTTATGGCGGGCGGAAGCGAAGCCGCTTTCGAGCGCGCTAAGCCCGTGTTCATGGCAATGGCCAAGACCGCCGTTCGTATCGGCCATGCCGGCGCCGGACAGATTGCGAAGATGTGCAATCAACTCATCGTCGCCTCGACCGTCGAACTGGTTGCCGAAGCATTCGCACTTGCACGCGCACACGGCGTCGATCCGGCGACGGTGCGCGAAGCCATGCTCGGCGGATTCGCCGGCAGCAAGATCCTCGAAGGTCAAGGCCAGCGCATGCTCGATCGCAATTTCGTTCCGGGCGGACCGATCAAGACGCACATGAAAGACCGCGAGAACATTCTCGATGCATGCGCGCGGGTCGGTCTCGAACTACCTGCCGCGAAGGCAGCGTTCGATCGGGTCAAGGAAGTCGTCGATCGCGGCGACGGCGAGCTCGACCACACCGCGCTCTACAAACTCTACGACGATCTGCCGTAGTATCGAGCGATCTGGCGATACGCGTACTGAACGCCGGCCCAGATCGCTACCAGCTCCTTCTTGATCACTGAGTTACCTTACCCAATTTTTCTCAGAAGGTCATTGGACAAGTGTTAAGTCGTGAGTACCTTTTGCAGTGGATGCCAATAATGCTCGTACCATCCCGAGGCGAGATGCGGTGCCGCTTCGTTCGGAAATCCGGTATGGTCGAAAACGACCTTCGTCCCTGAGCCGTGCCGCACTAGGACGAACTTCGCGATCGAGAACCAGCCGGGTTCCCAGCTGCCGGCACGCCAAGCTTGCACGAGACGCGTTTCGCGGACCATTTCGAGATTGCGGCCCGTGACGTAGCCGCCGAAAAGTGTGAACGCTCCACCGGGTTCGGGATCGATGTAGGTCGGCGTCTTGCTGATCGCTCCGATCATGCTCGACTTCATGCCGAAGCCGGCGCGGACGACGCGATCGAAGGTTGCGGTCGTGATCAGCACCCTAAAGGCGGAGCCGCAAACATGATCTCTTGATGGATCGCGGCATTCGAGTGCGTGATGTCGACGGTCGCGTCTGCTTTTCCGCGCGTAGCCACGCCGAGCCCGATGCCGATCAGGATCCCGGCGCGGCTGATCTTCGCAGCGCTCACGAAGTGATTTTCGCGAGCTGGTCGAGGCAGGCGCCCCAACCGGCAGCGTGACCGTCGCGCGATTCGACGCTGCGAAGATTTTCGTGCGTGAGGACGAGATCGGTTTCGTTACCGCGGCCTTTGAAATCGAGGGTCAAGAGCGTCTCGACGACGTCTTCCGGACTGTCTTCTTCCCATGTCCAGGTGCACACGAAATGCGAGGGCGCTTTGATTTCTCGATAGACGCCGCCGACGGTCAAGACTTCACCGTCCGGCTTGACGAACGTGATGCTGTACTTGCCGCCGACGCGGAAGTCGACTTCAAGATTCGTGACCTTGGCTTCGCCGGGGAAGAAAAACTGGCGCATTCCGTCGGCGGACGTCCAGAGGTCGAACACTTTTTGCGCGGGCGCTTGAAACGTGCGCCGAAGGACGAGTTTCGAGGGAGAGGCGAGTTCTGTCGTCGTCATCATTTCTTCTTTCGTTTAGATGTGCGTGCGAGAAGTGCGTCGAGGCGATCGAAGGTGGAGTTCCAGAACTCGCGCTGTTTGTCGATCCACGACGAAGCAGCAATCATCGTGTTCGTGTCGAGACGGCAGCGATGCACGCGGCCATCGATCTCACGTTTCAGAATCCCAGCTTCTTCAAGAATACGGAGGTGCTTCGAGATCCCCGGCTGCGAGATCGTAAATCCGGCAGCGATCTCCCCGACCGTCATCGGCTGGCGAGCGAGCCGCTCGACGATGCGCCGGCGCGTGGGATCGGACAAAGCGCCGAAAACCGCGTCCAGGCCTCCAACGTTAACCATACGGTTATATAACCACACGGTTATAGCTCTGTCAACCTCGCTTCCCGAGAGTAGGGCTTTGATGTCATCCCGAGCGTAGGGCTTTGATGTCATCCCGAGCGTAGGGAGCGAAGCGACCGTAGTCGAGGGACAGCCGAAATCATAGCTAGTAGAGAGGAAGGTGAAATATTTCGCCGCGATCTTTTGCGCCCTGAGCTTGCTCGCTGTCCCTCGACTACGCGCCTTCAGCGCTACGCTCGGGATGACAAGCAGCGGCGCTACGCTCGGAATGACAAGCAGCGGCGCTACACTCGGGATGAGAAGCAGCGGCGATACGATCAGGATGACAAGAGTACAACACGTCGTAATCGTCGTTGAGGAAAACAAGACGCTGGCGCAGATCCGCGGCAATCCACATGCGCTGTACATCAACAAGCTGATGCGCGGCGGCGCGTTGTTTGTGAATGCGCATGCCGAGCGGCATCCGAGCCTGCCGAATTATTTCGCGCTCTTCGCGGGCCTGGTTAACGGCAACGGCGATGATTGTCCCGCAACCGGCTTTCCGGCGAATGCTCCCAATATTGGAAGCGAGCTGTTTGCCTCGCACCGCGCCTTCGTCGGATACGCCGAATCGATGCCGTCGGCGGGGTTCACCGGTTGTTGGGCCGGACCGTACGCGCGCAAGCACGTGCCGTGGGTGCAGTTTTCGAATATCCCTGCGAGCGCTAATCTTCCGTTCTCGGCCCTACGTTCGTACGATACGCTCCCGGCCGTAACGATGATTATCCCGAACGTCAACAACGACATGCACGACGGTACGATCGCGATGGGCGATGCGTGGCTTGCGAGGAACATTGCGCCGTTGCTCGACTGGGGCGCGAAGCACGATACGCTCTTCGTCCTCACATGGGATGAGGGTTTTGACTCATCCAACAACATCCCGACGCTCTTCTTCGGTCCGATGGTCAAGCCGGGCGCGTACAAAGAACCTGTCGATCACTACATGGTGCTTCGCACGATCGAGGATCTTTTGCAGCTGCCGCCGACCGGCGCTGCGGCTCACAAAATGGCGATCAGTGACTGTTGGCGCTAACGTCGGCTAAGGCTTGATCGAAGCGCGTGAGCACGGAGTAGCGGTGAATCAGCAGCAGATTCTCTGAATCGGCCGCGTTGCCCCAATCCTCGATGAACCCCATCTCGTAACCGTTCTCGGATGCGAGTCGCGCCAGACGGTCGTCGTAGTTGTCCTCGGGATAGACGAGCGCGTAGATGTGCCGGCCGAGGCGAGCCTCAAGTGACTTGCGCGAGAGCTGCAGCTCGTGGACGACGAGCGCATCGGAAAGCTTTCGCAGATCGGGTGGATGGTTCGCTGTCAGACTCTGCACGTCGATCAATCCGCTGCGTTCCATCTCGGCGAGCTGCGCCCACGTGTTGTGACGTTTGCTCGTCGTCTTTCCGACGAAATTCGTGTGCACGAAGAGCGTCGCAGGATAGTTATATTTTTTCAAGAGCGGAAACGCGTTCGCGTAGATTCCCCAACCGTTGTCATCGAATGTCAGCACTAGTGGCTTGGATGGAACCGGCGCGCCGCGCTCGAGATGCGCTCGTAACTGCTCGAGCGTGATGACGTGAAAGCCGCCCTTGTGAATTGCTTCGAGCTGCCCTTCGAACGTTGCGAGCGGCGTATCGAACCAGACTTCCTTTGACGGCACGACGTCGTGCCAGACGAGGACCGCGAGATAAGGCGTCTTACCTCCGGCCGCAACTTGCGGCAACGGATTTTGCGCGGAAGCTGGGACCGCGAGCAAGCAAACCAGCGCGCCCAGGGCAAGCCACTTGATCATCGAAACCCCAGACCCCGTGCTGAGGCTCAGCGTTGCGGTTGGTGCTGCGTTCGTTCTCGCGATTCTCATTGGAATGAGCGCCGTCTTCCCCCGAATATTCTTGGGACACGCCGTAAGTGGTATCACCGGCGCCGACATGAATGCCGATAGCGTAGCATTTTCCGGCGGTCTGCGGCACTTTGTCGCGACGAACTTCGAGCTGCGCAATGCGAGCGGCTCTGCAATCCTCAAAGCGCCGCGCGCAGACATCGACTTCGGCGGCAGCGCTCCGCACGTCGTCCTCGATCATCCGACTGCCACCGTCGCACGTGCCGATCTAGCTACCCTCGCGAAAGCAGCCGCACACCTGGGCTCCGGCACGATCGAAGTCAACGCAGGTTCGTTTCAGGTTCAAAATGCGCTCGACGTCGAGTCGATCGATGGGAAGCTCCGCGTGAAGGGATCGGAACTCGCCTACGACATCCGCGGAAACGTCGTCGATCAGGGAACATCGTATCCATTTCACGGCGGAACCGACGAAGACGCCGGCATCACGATTCAAACCTGGAATGCGTCCGCGCTTCCCGTCGCACCACTCGTTGCCGTCGCCGCGTCACAAGATCTCGAGGTCGCGTCTTCGAGCGGACAACTCAAGAACGTCGAGCTGACCGCAGAATCCACCGGCGGGAAACCGGCGGAATTTCACGCCGATGCCGAGCTCGCCGGCGGTGCGCTGCAGCTCGGCGCGCCGACACACACGATCGCCGGACTGCACGGCAAGCTCGTCATCGACGCGGACTCGATCGGATCGAGAATGGTCGAGGGAACGCTCGACGGCGTGCCGCTCACGCTCGTCGGGCGGATCGAAGATTATGACGTCGCGCGCTTCGATAGGCTCCTGTTGGACGTCGCTGCCGAGCCGAACTTGCGCGAAGCCCATCTTGAAGCGACCGCGCCCGGCGTCGCGTTTGCAAAATATCGCTTGGAATCGGAACACGGTCGGCTTGCAATTTTCGTCTCGTCGGTTGATACGAAGAACCCGACGGTAAGCATCAATTCCGCCTTGGCCGACGATCACGTCACGTCCGGAGGTGAACGCACCTCGACGATGGGGCAGCGCACCGGTGCCGTGATGGGTATCGACGGCGATTATTTCGACATCGGGGGAAGCTATGCGCCACAAGGCGTTCTCGTCATCTCGGGTAAGCTGCTGCGCTCGCCGACGAAGCGGTACGCGATGACGGTTCATCGCGGAAATCACGTCACGTTCGATGAGTACACGTTCGACGGCAAAGCCGTTGACGGTGAACATACGATCCCGATTCACGATTTCAACGTCTATCCGCCCGGGAAGGTCGGGATCGTAACCCCGGCGTTCGGTAAGCTACAACCGCATATCGGAACGACGTTCGTTGCGCTCGACGCCGTGCCCGGAACGACGCCCGGCGAGAATGGGGAATACCGAGTGACACGCGTTGGTCCGATCGAGGGCGTTCAACCTGCAACGATGGGACTTGCCTTTGGGCGCTATGCGGAAGCAAAACCGCCGCGTGTCGGCGACACGATTCAACTCGAATATCATCTCACGCCGGACTACAACGATATCGTCACCGCTGAAGGCGGCGGTCCGCTCATGGTTCGCGACGGGCAGTTTCTCGAAGACCCCGATGCGCCGGCCAAGGACGAGCACGACGTTCGCTGGCCGGTTGTCGGCGTCGGCCGCCTCGCCGACGATTCGCTACTCTTTTTCGAAGTCGATGGGCGCTGGCCCGATATCTCCGTTGGGATGACGCGCCCCGAATTCGGCGATCTGATGGTCCGCTATCATGTCGTCGACGGCTTTGCGATGGATTCCGGCGGATCGGCCGGGATCGTTTCCCGGATCCCCGGCGACAAAGAGGTCAGCGTGCGTAGTCACCCGTCGGATCAGAGCTGGGAACGCTACGTCACCGACGCGATCTTCGTTTACAGCTCGGCGCCGAACATCGATCCCTAGCGGCGCACGATCCCAACAACGCGTCCGTCTTCCAGCTTCAGCTCGTTTTCGATCCAATCCGGAATGTCGCTCTCGTGGTGCCCGATCATCACGATGGAGGTTCCGGCCGCGGCCAGCTCTTCGACGCGGCGCAGCATGCGCGCACGAACGTCGCGATCGAATCCGTTGAGCGCCTCATCGAGAATGAGCAGGCGCGGCGTTCGTACCAGCGCACGAGTTACGAGCACGAGCCGCCGCTGTCCGAAGGAAAGCTCGAGAAACGGCCTTTGCGCCAGATGCTCGATCCCGAAATCGCGAATTAAGCGGCGCGCGGTCTCGATCTGATCGGCGGACGCCCTGCGCATCACCCCGACGCTTGCAAAGAATCCCGAAACGACGACGTCTTCGACCGGAATGCTCCAGTCGTAGCGCAGCTGCTCGTCATCGGAAATCAGGCCGACCGTGCGGCGGATTTGCGCGACGCTCACGTTCTCGTACGAGCCGTTGCGCTCGATGCGTCCCCCGTACGCTGTTCGCAGACGACCGTAGAGCAGTTTCGCAAGCGTCGACTTCCCGGCGCCGTTGGGGCCGCTCACGAACCAATGCTCTCCGGCGCGTAATTCCCAACTGACGCTGCGCAAGGCGTGCCGCTGTTCTTGAAACACGTCGACGTCTTCAAGCTTGACGACGACCTCGCCGGCACCGCGCCCGATGACCTTGCCGTTGCGTCGATTAGGCGTCATCGATGGCTTCTCGAGCGGCCCCACGGACGAAACACGCCCGCCATCCAATCGCAGCTCGTGCGTGATCGCCGCCGGCAGCTCTTCACGCCGATGCGTGGCGATCACGAGTGACGTCCCCTCATTGACGGATTCGGCGAGCGTTTGTGCGATGATGTCGCGCGATTGCCGATCGATACCGTGCGCGAACTCATCGAGCACGACGACGCGCGGTGCGCCCGCAAGCGCGCGAGCGAGCAACGCGCGGCGCAGCTGTCCGAACGAAAGCTCGTTCATCGGTTCGTCGAGAAGGCCCGCGATACCGAGGCGCTCCGCCAGGAGCTGAACTCGCGCGAGCTCTTCAGCCGTGGCGGGTTCGGAAAGATATAACGTCCCATGCACGCCGCCTACGATAAGTTGCCTAACGTCGAGCGGAAGCTCCATGCGCAACAGTCGCTCGTGCAGTTCAGGCGCGAGGTATCCAATGTTCGCTTTGGCGGTTGCGAGCGCGTCGGTTTCGGCGCCGCGCAAATGATAGGTGCGCGAGCCGCTGCCATATGCAATGGGTTGATCGCCACGAATGACGCGCAAAAGCGTCGTCTTGCCCGCGCCGTTCGGTCCGCTGCAGAGCCAATGTTCGCCCGCGCGCAATTGCCAGCTGACGTTTTCGAGGACGGTACGATGGCCGAGCATCACGCGAACCTCGTGCAGGTCGATCAGCGGAAGATCGCTTGCTCGATCCATGAAGGTATCTTTGAATTGCGGGCATGAAAGCCTCGCGCTTAACCTGCACGAGAGGGAAACATGGCGGACAGAAACGTGGTCGTCCTGAGCGGAGCTCGGACCGCAATTGGTACATACGGCGGAAGTCTCAAGGACGTACCACCGACGCAGCTTGGCGCTACGGTCGTTCGCGAAGCGGTCAAACGCGCCGGCGTCGCGCCGAGCGAAGTCGGACACGTCGTGTTCGGCAACGTCATTCACACCGACGCGAAGGACATGTATCTCTCACGCGTCGCGGCTATCGAAGGCGGACTCCCGCAAGAAACAGCGGCCCTAACGCTCAACCGCTTGTGCGGCAGCGGGCTGCAAGCCATCGTCTCGGCAGCGCAGACGATTTTGCTCGGCGACACTGACGTCGCGCTCGGCGGCGGCGCGGAATCGATGAGCCGCGGAATCTACGGTGTGACGGGGCTGCGCTGGGGCGCGCGCATGGGCGATAGTCAAACGATCGACATGATGGTTGGCGCGCTCACCGATCCCTTCGACACCGTTCACATGGGGATGACGGCCGAGAACGTCGCGGAAAAATACGGAATCTCGCGTGACGCGCAAGACGCGTTTGCCGTCGAAAGTCAGAAACGGGCCGCTTCAGCGATTGAGAAAGGCCACTTCAAAGAGCAAATCGTTCCCGTCGAAATCAAATCGCGCAAAGGTACGATTTCTTTTGATACCGACGAGCACGTGCGCGCCGACGCGACGCTCGAGGGCGTCGGGAAGTTGCGCGCGGCCTTCAAATCCGACGGAAGCGTGACCGCTGGTAACGCTTCAGGTATCAACGATGCCGCAGCCGCGATCGTGATGATGGAAGCCGGAGCCGCGCAGCGGGCCGGGCGCAAACCGATGGCGCGGCTCGTTTCGTACGGGCACTCCGGCGTCGATCCGAAATACATGGGCATCGGGCCGGTACCCGCAGTGAAAAAAGCACTCGAGCGCGCGGGTCTGAAAATCTCCGATCTCGATGTCATCGAATCGAACGAAGCATTTGCGGCACAGGCTTGTGCGGTTTCAAAAGAGTTAGGACTCGACTCCGCCAAGGTCAATCCCAACGGCGGCGCGATTGCTCTGGGTCACCCAATCGGCGCCACCGGCGCAATCCTCACGATCAAAGCCATTTACGAGCTCAAGCGAACCGGCGGCCGGTATGCGCTCGTGACTATGTGTATCGGCGGCGGTCAGGGCATCGCTGCAATCTTCGAACGCTTGTAATTTTCGTCTAGCGAGGAAACACGATGTTCAGCGACGGGCAAGTTGCAATCGTCACCGGTGGCACGCGCGGAATCGGCGGCGCGATCACGCGCATGCTGGCCAAGGCCGGCGTAAAGGTTGCGGCCGGGTATAGCCGCGGCAAAGAGGGCGCGGAGAAGCTGAAAGCCGAGCTCGAAAAAGACGGCTCGCACATTTCGATTCATCAAGGTAGCGTTCATTCGCCAGCCGATTGCGAGCGCGTCGCCAAAGAAGCGATCGATCAATGGGGCAAGGTTGATTTTCTCGTCAACAACGCCGGCATAACGATCGATAAAACGATGCGCAGAATGACCGATGAGGATTGGACGAACGTCATGGACGTAAACCTCTCGGGTGCGTTTCGAATGACGAAAGCCGTGCTCGATCACATGGTGAGCCGAGGCTCCGGGCGGATCATCAACATCAGTTCCGTGATCGGCCAGACCGGAAACGTCGGTCAAGCCAACTACGCCGCGTCAAAAGCGGGTCTGTTCGGATTGACGAAGAGCCTCGCGCTCGAGCTGGCGCAACGTGGCATTACCGTCAACGCGGTCGCGCCGGGGTTCATCGCAACCGAGATGGTCGGTGCGATTCCGAAAGAAATCCTCGACAAAATCGTCGAGCGCATTCCTCAGCGCCGCCTCGGGAAACCCGAAGAGGTCGCGCGCGTCGTACGCTTCTTGCTCGAAGACGAATCCAGTTACATTACCGGCGCCGTTTTCAACATCAACGGCGGCCTGGATATGTAGCGGCTAGTTGACCGAGATCAGCCCTTCGAGGAGCAGCATCTTCACGAGCTGACGGCCGACGTTGCCGGGCAGCGCCGCATCGACTTGCGAAACCGTCATTGGCCCAGCCTGCAGTTTTTCGAAGAGCGGTGCGTATGCCGCGGGAAACGCGAGCGACTTCCCGGCGATCAGCAGTTCGATATTCTGACCGGCACGGCGCAACATGAAGGGTGCATCGTCGCGCATCGTGAGCGTATTCGTCGGCCCGAGCGTCATGAAACGCTCCCATTCACCAAAGGCCCCGCCCGCTTCGGCCCGCGTTACCGCGAACAGATCGCGTAGAATCATCTCGCTCGCGGCCGGGACGTGCGCCGCAGGTAGCGCTTTGGGGAGACGCTCGTGGATCATCGCGGCGAAGCGCGCCGGAAATTCTTTCGATTCATGCCAACCCGGCGGGAGCGCACGGCGAAGCTCGAGGTCGGTTACCGCAGCGAAATCGATCATAGCTTCAAGCAAGTCGATGACGCGTAACGGGCACATCGCGAGCGTGACGTGCAGCGACTTTCCTTCGGCCGTCATGGCTTCGTGCGGGAAACCATGCGGAACGTAGAGCGTATCGCCGGGATTGAGCGTGACCTCGCGATTCAGCTTGATCTGCTTTCCGTGCTCATCTTTTGAGAACGGCTGCGTCTCGACGGGGAGCTGAACGACGGGATCGTAGATCCGCCACGTCTTCGTCCCTTCGATCTGCATCACGAGCGTATCGTGCGTGTCGTGATGGACGTCGAAGCCTTGCGCCTTCGGCGGCGTGAAATAGACGTTCGTTTGAATGTAGAAGCCGAGCCGCTGCTGGACGCGATTGACGAACTTCTGCAGCTTCGGACTGAACAGCGACGCGTCTTTGATGACCAGCGAGTAGCCGCGGTCGAAATATGACACGATGACGCGCGGATCGATCACGAGCTTCGGCGCGCGGCCGGTGTGCCGTGCACGCGTATGCTTGCGTTCGATCATCATTTCGTCGGGGGAAACCTGACCCGTGCCGTGCTTGATCAGAACGAACTTGTCGTGGTCGTTTCCGCCGACGGCGAGCGAGCTCTCGATCTCGCCGACGTCGTAGACCCCGCTGAAATACTTCGGATCGCCGCGTCCGATGTGGAGCGGTTCCTTCTCAAAGTAGCGTTCGAGGAATTCGGTCGGAGAGCTCGGCGCAAGCAGCATCGCGAGAACGTCGGAACGGCGCTCGGCGGGGTGCGGGGCGCGGTGAGGGAGAGGCTGCATTCACAGGTGGTATCGGCCCGCGGCCAGGGCGGCTTAAGAGGAGGCGAGCTTCTTGTACATCACCAGGGCATCGACGTAGCCCGCAGTGGGGTGGTTGAACGCCCCCGGCAACCGGCCGGCCACCTCGAAGCCGAAGCTCTGCCAGAGTCGTATGGCCCCGACGTTGGTCGAGACCACGAAGTTGAACTGAACCGCCCGGTACCCGAGCTCCCGGGCCAGCTCGAGCGAATGGGCGCACATGGCCCGCGCCACGCCGCGTCCCATCGCCGCAGGTGAGGTCACGTAGCCGCAGTTGGCGACGTGCGAACCGCCGCCGGCAGCGTTCGTATGAAGGAAGTACGTCCCCAAAACCTCGCCTTCGTCGTAAACATGAACGTGATGCCCGGATGCGAACCAGTACGTGAACGCGTCGTCTCGTGAGAGATCGCGCGGAAGCGTGTAGGTTTCTCCTGCGCGGATCATCGGTTCGAGAATCGCCCAGATCGCGTCGCGATCGTCAGGCGTAGCTGCGCGAACCGGCAACGGCTTTCAAAAAATGTTCGAACACCGGACCCGCAAGCTTCTCAGCCTGATCCATCCGCTCGGGATGCCACTGCACGGCGAGAAGAAACGGTTTTCCTTCGGGTTTCGCCCACTCGAACGCTTCGATCGTCCCATCGCTTGCGCGCGCCGTAACGACAAATGGATCGGCGAGCCGATCGACGGCTTGATGGTGCGAACTGTTTACTTCGGCCCGATCGGCCGCAGCTAGGCGCGCAATCATCGATCCGGGTTGAACGGTAACCATATGCTGCGCATCGTTGCCATCGGATTTGGCGTGATCGCTCGCCGTAGAAATGTGCGTGATCAGCGTTCCGCCGAAGCCTACGTTCAGCAACTGCTCGCCGCGACAAATGCCGAGCACCGGCACCTCGCGTTCCTTCGCCGTCTCGCACATGCGAAATTCGTGATCGTCGCGTGCGAGTTTAACGCCTTCGCACCGATCGATCTCAGAGGGTTTACCGAAGCGATCGGGCGCGACATCACCGCCGCCCGTGAAAACAATACCGTCAATGCTCCCGATTTCTTTGGGATGCGCCCAAAGATCGATAACCTCGACGTCGAGCCCGAGGCGCGTCGCTGCGCTCTGCACGGCTTCAATGTATCGCGGATACGGGCCGGACTGCGGCGCGTAGCTGATCCCTATTTGAATGGCCATAGCAATTGACCGAACGTGCGTTCGGCTGCCGTGCCTCGCGATCTTCTATAAAAGCTGGAGCCGACGAGCGGACTTGAACCGCTGACCTGCTGATTACGAATCAGCTGCTCTACCAACTGAGCTACGTCGGCGCTGGACGGGCTTCGTTTTGCTACCCACCCTTGAGGCCCTTCAGAACTTCTGAAGCGAGCTCGAACGAACGCAAGCGAGCAGCTTGATCGTAGATCATCGACGTGATCATCAGCTCGTCCGCTTGCGTACGTTTGATGAAACCGGCAATTCGTTCGCGCACCGTCGCCGGTGAACCAACCGCTGCGTACATCTGACGGTGCGCAACAGCAGCTCGTTCTTCGGACGAAAGCAACTGCTCCATCTGCGACATGTCGACAGGCTCCGGCAGTTGGCCGGGTTTCCCACGCACGAGATTCGCCGTCGACTGTTGCGAGCTCGTCAGCAACCGGCGCGCTTCTTCGTCCGTATCTGCAACGATCACCGGAATTGTGGGCATCGCGCACGGTTGCTCCAGCTCTTCCGAGGGCTGGAATGTATCGCGATAGATCTGCAGCGCCTCGAACAGCAAATCCGGAGCGAAGTGCGATGCGAAGCCGAACGGCAAACCCAGCTCCGCCGCAAGCTGCGCACTAAAGAGACTCGAGCCCAAAAGCCAAATCGGCGTGTTGGCGCCGGTTCCCGGCACTGCCTGAATCCCGTGCTGCGGAAAACCATCATCCAGAAAACGCTGCAGCTCCAGCACGTCCTGCGGAAAACGATCCGACGTCGTAGCAAGATCGCGTCGTAGTGCACGCGACGTGATCATATCGGTTCCCGGCGCGCGGCCAAGTCCAAGATCGATACGCCCGGGATAGAGCGCTTCGAGCGTCCCGAACTGCTCTGCGATCACGAGCGGCGAATGATTCGGCAGCATCACACCGCCCGAACCGACTCGCATCGTCTTCGTCGCGCCCGCGACGGCCGCGATGACGATTGATGTCGCGGCGCTGCCGATCCCCGGCATGTTGTGGTGCTCGGCCACCCAGTAGCGGTGATAACCCCACTGCTCGGCGTGCTGGGCAAGCTCGATCGTACGAGACAACGCTTCGCCGGGCGTTCCGCCTTTACGAATCGGCACGAGATCGAGAATTGAAAAATATTTCATGCTACAATCGGACGGATGACGCAGGCACAGACTCTCGTTCGCGCACTCAACGCCTTGACCAAGTCTCCACAGTTTTCGTATCAGAAGGCACGGGCTGCGGCACGCCAGGACAACAACGTCGATTGGACGCGCACCAAAGCCCTCAACGAAGACTTCAATCCTGAAGTCGATGGTTGCGAGTCGTTCGTAATGCGCGACGGGAGTGTCTGTGAATGGAAGCCCGCGTCGTACACGTACGGCGCGAAATGAATCCCCAAGCGCGCATCATCAATATCTGGTCCGACGTTGTTTGACCATACTGCTACCTCGGCTCGGTCTGGGCCGAACAAGCCGCACGAGAGCTTGACGCAAAGCTGCGCTGGCTTCCGTTCGAGCTGCATCCCGAAACGCCGCCGGAAGGCGCACCCAAACCGTTCCCGCCGGAAGCGTGGCCCGCAATCCGCGAGCGCCTGATCCGCACGGCGCAAATGGTCGGTCTCCCGATCGATCCGCCATCGCGTAACTACAACTCGCGCTTCGCACTGGAAACAGCCGAGCTCGTTCGCTCGCTCGGCGGTGACGATGCGTCCGGCGCATTTCATCATGACGTCTCACGCGCATTCTTCACCGAACAAGCCGACATCGCAAAGCCCGCCGTAATCATCCCGATAGCGGAGCGCTACGGCGCGACGGCAACGGATGTCGAAAACGCATGGTCCGAGCATCGTTTTGCAGCGACGGTCGACGATTTCATCAACGCGTCGCACCGTGCGGGCGTGAACGGCGTTCCGGCGATGGCGTGGCCGAATCGCATGGCAGTCGTCGGGATGCAACGACCGGAGAATCTCGTCCGGCTACTGAGCAGCTAGCGATGCAAAAGACGTGCGACAAGTGCGCAAAGTCATTGATTGGCGAAGAGAGCGTCATGCTCTGCGAATACAGCCACGCGTTTTGCAAGGCGTGCGCCGAATCAAATGACGATCATTGCCTCAATTGCGGCGAAGAGCTCGTCGAGTGTGACGCCCCGGCGAGCTAGAGCTTTGTGCAAACGTCTCCGCCGCGATCGATCGTTTGCCCGTTCGCGAACTGCTGGAACTTGCGAACGTACTTCGTCGGACTCTTGATCACGTACACGATGCGCCCCAAAAGCGCCTCGCCGCCGCCCGCGGGATAATATGGCCCGGTCCACACCCACGTGCCCTTGACCGGTCCGCTCGATGTGAGATTCGCGTACGAGCCGTCCGCGCGAAAGTCGCGATACACAAAGCCGTGTAAACCCTCGACGTAGCCGAATACGGCGACGCCGCTCGGCCGCTTCGGGTTTCCATAGACGACCTTGAGCCACGGTGAGCCTTTCGCGAGTGGCGAGAAGGTCCAGTGCACGGGACCGCACATCCACGAGCCGACGAAGTATTTCGCCGCGGTCATAAGGACCGCGAAAACCAACATCATCATTGTTTGGCACTACACAGGGCGGAGGGTTGCGGTTTCGCTGGGCCCGTGTCATCGATCGCGCAGAATGGGATTGACCAGACGAAGTCGGCCTGCGTGGCAACGCGCGTTGATTTGTCGCTCGACCAGAACCATGCCGGATCGACGGCTCCGACGAACGAGTTCCCCGCCGGATCGAAGCCGCCGAACGACGTCATTTTTCCGGTGCGGTCGAAGGCGGCTCGCGCGTGACACGTCATGCACGAGGACTGGGCTACGAAGCCGTTCTCGGTAACGGAGTTGCCCAGACGCAGCGCGACGCCGGTCGTATCGGTGAAATCACTTTGGGTGCCCTTGAGGCAGTAGTGCGCAAAAGCCGCATCGATCTTGGCGTGCACGAACATCGCGTTCAACCCCGGTGTACGCGGACAAGGGCCATAACCCGCATTGCGCACCGCATTCGGCATAACGAAAGGAGTTTGGGCCCCGAACGTGTCGCTACAGCCAAGCGTGTCGCAGCGAGCCGGACTATTCTCATGCTCGAAGGTCGCCCATGTCCAATTCGGCACGGCTTTCGATATGATGTGCAGCGAGACGAGCGCGTACGCTTGACCGTTTGCGTCTTTGCTCACGTGATAGACGCGATACGCTTGCGAGGGATCTCCGCGGTATCCGGGGATATGCTCTATCGGATACCAGTTCGCTTTGACTTCGACGGCATCGACCGGAAAGCGCAACGTCGTCCCGAAAGCAGCCTGCAAACCTCGAACCGAATACAAGTGATTGTCGACGATGAAGTCGTACGCGGCCTGATTTCGATTCGTCTCCTCGCCCGCACCCTCAAGACTCGGGTCGTGAGCGGAGACGAGCGCCTGCGGCGAGAGACGCAGCGGATGATGCGTTCGAACGAAACGCGCAGGCTTTATCGTAAACGTGTCGCCGTCGTTGGGCCACGTCTCAAAGAGTACGTCGCTGTTACCGGACGTCGACGCGTCTGCGTTGACCTGTAGGAATAAGGACCACGCGAGCTGATCGGGAGCATTCATCGCCGGATTCGGCGACGTTTGTGCAAAGACAAGTCTCGCGATCAGCACGATTGCGACGACAGCTCCGGCCACGGCCGGAAGTTTCACGGGATGCTATACGACGCGAGCGTGCACGTCGTCGCGGGCAGATTGAGCGCTTGCGACGCGGCAAGATCGATTTGCACTTCGCCGATCCCCCTCACCATGTAAACGGTTCGCGGAAAGGGCAGAGGCGGATGACCGTTGTCGGTTTCCTTGAAGACGGAAACGCCCGTAAAGACCCGCGCGTAGCTCGTGACCGTCGTCAAACCCGCATACGTCACGGTGATAGTGCCGCCATAGCCGTCCGGCAATGAGAAACTCTGTCCGATGACCGGATTGATCGGCAGCTCCAGCTGTGGCGGATTGATTTGCACGCTCGGGTACGTCGGCGCAAAAACCCAGCCGCCCGCCTTCGTCCCTTGTGAATCGTTCATTTGTAATTCGCCGAATTGTACGCTCGGCTGTCCGGGTATCGTCAGCGAAAGCATGTTCACGAAGCCCGACACGCCGTTGATTGCGCCGTTCGATATCGTGCGGTTCGCCGCAATCCCACCCGAGCAGCTATAGATCCAGCGCGCTCCGGCGACGAGAGGTTGATACGGTTGCATTGATGCCTGCGCCAAAGCGCCGGCGAGTAAAACCGCGAGCAGTGTCATCTCTCTTCTTTCTCCGCAGATGCGGGGAAGGCTGCTTCTTCAAAAGCGCGGAAGGGCTGCGCCCCATGCAAAACCGACGCCGCTTTCTGACAGCCTCGGCCGCGACCGCGCTTGCGGTCAACTTCGTCCGCTTTCCCGGCGAAGCCGCCGAGTTCTCCATGAAGATTGGGACGGACAATCCCGAAACACATCCGACCAACGTTCGGCTCAAAGCAATGGCAGACAAGGTCCGCTCGCAGACGAACGGCCGCCTCGATTTGGGCGTGTTCCCGAATAGTATTCTCGGCGGCGACAGTCAGATGCTAACCCAGGCCCGCTCGGGCGCGCTGCAGCTGTGGTGCGCGCCCGATAACGTGCTGGCCAATGTCGTTAGCGTTGCGGCGATCAGCAATGTCGGCTTCGCGTTCAACGATGCCAAGCAGGGGTTCGCAGCAATGGACGGTGCGCTCGGCACATTCATCCGCAATCAAACCGGGAAAGTCGGACTGTACACGTTTGCCAAGATCTGGGACAACGGGGTCCGCGAGATCACGACGAGCACGAAACCGATCGCGCAAGCCAGCGATATGCTCGGATTCAAGATCCGCGTTCCGGCCAGCCCCGTCGCGATCGCGATGTTCAAAGCCATCGGCGCTTCGCCGTCGCCGATCGACTCCAAAGAGATGTACACCGCGTTGCAAACGCGTGTGATGGACGGTCAAGAAAATTCGCTCGCAATCATCGAGACGTACAAGCTGTACGAAGTCCAGAAATTCTGTTCGCTTTCGAATCATATGTGGGCCGGTTACTGGATGGCGATGAACTCGGCGGCAAAGGATTCACTCCCGAAGGACGTCTTCGACGTGCTCGAACGCAACATGAACGAGACTGCACTTCTGCAGCGCGGCGATGTCGAAAATCTGAACGCGACGCTCCAGCCGAAACTTACGCAAGAAGGGCTGACGTTCAACAACGTCAACCGCGACACGTTCAAGGCTAAGCTGCGCGATGCGGGCTTCTACGATCAACAAAAGAAGCTCTATGGCGACGAAGCCTGGGGACTGCTCGAGAAAGCCGTCGGTAAGCTGGCGTAATGGCGTTTCCGTGGCCTGACGGAAAACGCATCGCCGTCTGTCTCACGTGGGACGTCGACGGCGAATCGGCACTCTACTTTCGGTTTCCCGACCGGTCACGCGAGCAGCTCGGGGAGCTCCATCAGCGCATGTTTGGTCCGCAGGTCGGTGTGTGGCGCATTCTGCGCATGCTCGAGCGCCACGGCGTTCCCGGAACGTTTTACGTGCCGTCGTACATTGCTATGATTCATCCGGAAGTCGTCGATGCGTTCGTGCGCGCGGATTATCCGGTCGGCTTGCACGGCCACATTCACGAAGCGCTCGAGTTGCTCGACGAGGCGCGTGAAAACGAAATCTTGTCGCTCTCGAAAGCAATCCTCAGGGAGCGGTGCGGCTACACGCCGACGTTGTATCGTGCGCCCGGTTGGGAGCTCAATCGGCGCACGCCCGAGATTCTCATCCGAGGCGGCTGCCGTTCGGATTCGAGCTTGATGGACGATGAATCGCCCTACGCGCTTGAAACGCCGGCTGGGGCGCTGATCGAGATTCCAATTCAATGGGCCCTGGACGACGCGGAGTACTGGGGCCACACGCGCACCAATCGCGACAAGGCGCTCGCTGATCCCGAGACCGTCTTCCGTTTCTGGTCGGATGAATTCAACGGTATGTACGAGGACGGCGCGTGTTACGTACTCACGCTCCACCCGTTCATCTCGGGCCGTCACGTCACGATGAAGACGATCGACCGCCTCATCGCGCACATCAAAGGCTTTGACGGCGTCTGGTGGACCACGATCGAGGGCGTGACCGCGCATTGTGAAAAGCTGCTGGCCGGAGGCAAATTGCCGATCAAGCAATCGCCACTGCCTGCGCCTATACAGACGCGGTAGCGTACTTTTCCCTAAGCGTTTTCTTCGAGACTTTTCCGGTCGCCGTGTACGGCATCTCGTCGATGAATACGATCTCGTCCGGAAGCCACCAACTCGCAACTTTCGGCTTGAGAAAGGCGATGATCGCATCGCGATCGACGCTGCTTCCCGCGCGGCGCCGTACGATCAGCATCGGACGCTCGCCCCACTGGGTGCTCGGCATCGCAATTGCCGCAACCTCGTCGATTTCGGGATGAGCAAGCGCAGCATTTTCCAGATCGATCGAGCTAATCCACTCGCCACCCGATTTGATCAGATCCTTCGCGCGATCCGTGATCGTGAGATAACCCGTGGGGCTGATCGTCACGATGTCGCCGGTACGAAACCAGCCGTCTTTCGTAAACGCTTGTTCCGTCGCCGCTGGATTCTCGTAGTAGGCGCTCGCGATCCACGGGCCACGAATGCAGAGCTCGCCTTGCGCGAGGCCATCGTTCGGCAGTGTCGCACCGGCGGGGTCGATGATCTTCATATCGACGCCGTAGAGACAATGGCCGGCCATCGACTGGTATTTGCGGACCTCGGGTGACTCGCGAATCTCGCCCGGCAAGCATCCGGTCGTGCAAACCGGACTTGCTTCGGTCATCCCCCAACCCTGCGCGACCTCGATGCCGCGTTTCTCGAACGCTTCGATCATCGTGGGCGGTGCCGCAGAACCGCCGACGCGCATCGCTTGCAGCGTCGTCAGTTGCAAGCCGTTCTCTTCCACATACGTCAGCAAACGATGCCAGATCGCCGGAACGCCGCCCGCGGTTTTGACGCCTTCCGCTTCCATCAGCTCGTATATTTGCTTGCCTTCGTAACCTGAACCGGGAAGAACGAGCTTCGTCCCCATGATCGGCGCCGAATACGGAATGCCCCAACCATTAACGTGAAACATTGGGACGAGCGGCAGCGCGCAGTTTCGGCCATCGATGCGCCGATTTTGATCCACGCCTGCCGCGGAGAGCGCATGTAAGACCGTCGAGCGGTGACTGTATAGTACGCCTTTCGGCTCACCGGTCGTTCCCGAGGTGTAGCATAGCGACGACGCGGTGCGCTCGTCGAAAACCGGCCAGTCGATGCGATCGGGTTGTGCGGCCAAAAGCGATTCGTAGCAATATACATTCGGAAGCGAGGTTTTGGGCATCGTCGCCTCGCCCGTGAGAATGACGTAACCGCGCACCGATTTGAGCGCCGGCGCTATCGCCTCGAGAATAGGCACGAAGGTCAAATCGGAGAAAATATAGCGATCCTGCGCGTGTTCCACGACGTACGCAACCTGCGCCGGATGCAAGCGTGGATTCGCAGTGTGCAGTACGGCACCAATCCCCGATACGCCGTAGTAGAGCTCAAAGTGCCGGTACGTATTCCAGGCGAGCGTCGCAACGCGGTCGCCCGGTTCGACGCCGAGCGCACGCAGCGCGTGCGCAAGTCTTGCGGCACGGCGGGCCGCTTCACCGTATCCATACCGGTGAATCGGCCCTTCTACCGTCCGCGTGACGATTTCAACGTCACTATGCCATTGCGCGCCGTACGAGAGGAGCGAGCTGATCATCAGCGGCGCGTCCATCATCAGCCCGAACATGACGCGTTCTTCCTTTTACTTACGCGCGGACATCAACGTTCCGAAATTTACCCACTTTCCGTCGGTGTACTTCGAGAGTTGCATCTGACGGATCGGGAAGTGATCTTCCGGACTTGTTTCGATGACCATCCCCGGCAGCACGAACGGATTGTTCGTCTCGTGCAAATGGAGCGAGGCCTGCATAATGTTCTCGCGCGTCAGGTTCTTACCGGCTTTCGTCAGCGCATCCATCATGGTAAACGCCGCGCCCATTCCGTACAGATAGAATGAGTCTGCCGGATCAGAGCCCGGAGCATATTTAGCGAGAATCTCGTGCTCGAGCTTGATGCCGGGATCGTTCTGCATCGCCGCGTCGCTTGGATCTTTGAGATACTGAATAGAGATGACGCCATTGGTAGCTGCCGGACCGCCTCCCGTCGTTGCTGCACGCATGACCGACTGCGAATTCGAAACGACGTTGAGATAAACGGTCGGCTTCCACGAGAGCTGCGCGATCGACGCGAGAGACTGCGTGCTGAACTTCGGTGTTGCAAAGATGAAGACGGTGTCTGCACCGCTCGCTTTCAACGATGCGATCTGCGACTTGACGTCGGGATCTGTCGTCTCGTAGCTAACCGTCTTTACGATCAGATTCGTCTTCGAGCCGAGCCCCTTGTTCAAGCCGTTGAGATAATCCTGACCGTAGTCGTCGTTCTGATAGATGACGCCGATCTTTGCGGTCGGATCGTGCTGCAGCAAATACTTCGCGTAAACGATCGATTCGGCTTGATAATCGGGCTGCCAGCCGATCGTCCATGGGAATTTTGCCGAGTCGAGTGCCCACGTCGTTGCGCCGGTCGCGACGAAAAGCTGCGGAACTTTGTTGTCGTTCAGATACGGCCGCAAGACCGTGTTGACCGGAGTTCCGAGCGGATTGAACATTGCGAAGACGTGATCTTGTTCGACGAGCTGCTTGGTAAGCGTCAATGATTGCGGCGGATTATAGGCGTCATCGAGATCCTTGTAGATGACCTTCCGTCCGTAGACGCCCCCTTTGGTGTCGTTGATGTAATCGAAATACGCTTTTGCGCCTTTTCCGATCGAGCTGTATGCCGACGCCGGTCCGCTATACGGATGGACGCCGCCCAAGAGAATCTGCGTACTCGTTACGCCCGGGACACTTTGTCCGGTCGCCGGCACGATCGTAGCCAAACAAAGGGCTACAACCGCGACAATGGACGAGACGAACCAACCTCTACGTGCGTTCATGCCTCTCCCCTCCGCGTTTTGCGGTGGCCTGTGTTACGCTCGAAGGGAACGAATCCATGCTAGAAGCGGTCGACGACCTGCGCGCGAGCGCAAACGCAGCCTATCCCCTCTCACAACCGCTTCCACCGGGAGCGTATGGTGTGTTCGGCCCCGAGATCGCCTTCGGCACACCCGCATATGCTGCATCGGACGCGCGCGCCATTTCGCCGGCGCTCGTCCCGCCGCCCGATCCGATTCCAGGCTGGCGTCTTAGCGGTTCGCTATGGCCCGGCGAACGTTACGTCGCTCGCATTCCGCGAAAATGGAACGGCCGTCTTGTCGTCGCGGGGACCCCCTCGCAGCGTAGCGAGTTTGCAAACGATCTGATCTTTTCGGATCCGCTCTTGGCGCGCGGCTACGCCTACGTCTGCGGGAACAAGTCGCAAGGCGAAAGTCATGTTATCCTTTCGGGAACGTCACGGCTCGAGATCGGCGGCGTTGTGATGCCGCGTTTCTTCATCCCGGGCGATCTCGCAATCGCATTTTGGCAACACGCGCCCGGGAATACGCTCGCGCGCTGGATGGACGAGTTCTTTGCCATCACCGACCACGCGCGCGAAGCGATCGCGCACGTTCATCACCGTGAACCGGAAGCCGTCTACGCCGTCGGGCTCTCGAACGGCGGCAACCAGGTTCGCTTCGCGCTCGAGCGGAGCGATCGATATAACGGTGGTCTCTGCTGGAATGGTGTGTTGTGGACGGAGCGGCACAATCTCTTGCGTCAACTTCCTCAGGCCGTCGGGGCCATGAAATCGCGAGACGCCGGGCAACTCGAAGCACTCGGCTTTCCACCCGACGTCCCCGGCATCTCGGGCGGCTCGCTGTACGCGAAAAATCTTGCGACCTATTGGGTCGTCACTGCCTGGCTGCTCGCGATGTCGTTCGATCCGCAAACGTCGACTGTGTACGGCGATGTGGACGTTCCCGAACCCGCCGAAGGCTGGAATGGGAAAATCGGAGATTGGCGGATCGACCGTTCACCGAAGATTCTCGAACGAATCGGCGCGTACGCTCACACGGGAGCGATTCGCGCAAAGATGATCGACATCGCGTCTGAGCACGATCATCTTCTCCCGCCGAAAATGCACTTCTATCCATATGGTGAGATGGTTGAGCGCTCCGGGTGCGCGGCGCTGTATCGAAGCGAGCTGATCCCGAACGCGCAGCACGTCGATTCCTGGTCGGAAGATCCGAACTATCCGCAGATGCGCCCGGCACATCCGCGCGTTATGGCCGCGCTCGATGAGCTGGTGCGGTGGGTCGAAGGCTAGCTTAGGTAACGATCCAGATGATAGTCCACGTCGCCGAACAAGCGCTCGAGCGACGTCATTCGCTTGAAATACGCGCCGAGCTTGTACTCTTGCGTCATCGCGATCGCACCATGAAGCTGCACGGCGTTCTGTCCGACGAAGCGTCCCGAACGCGACACTTGGATCTTCGCGCCGGCGATCGCACGCGCTCGCGCCTCAGCGTCACTTTCGTCGTCGGCGGTCATCGCCGCAACATATGCCATCGAACGCGCCAGCTCGAGCTCGGTGAACATCTCGGCCATTCGATGCTGCAAGGCCTGGAACGATCCGATCGGGACGCCGAACTGATTGCGCTCCTTGAGATATCCGAGGGTCAAGTCGAACATCGTTCCCATCAACCCGACGGCCTCGCCGCAAAGCGCCGCATTCGCGTACTCGAGGCCGCGCTGCAATAGCCCGACGCCCGGCGCGTCTCCGATGCGTGCCGATTCTTCGACGATGACTGCATCAAGCTCAAGGCGCGCGACAGTGGTGCCATCCTCAGCGATCTCATCGTGGCGCTGCAGACCACTCGAGCCCGGCGCGACGGCAAAAAGCGTGACGTCGCCGTCCGTCTTCGCGGACACCAAGAACGTTGCGTCGCCGCGCGGAACCGGAACGCGCACCTTCTTGCCGGTCAGAACATAGCCGCCGTTCGAGCGTTCCGAGCGTGCCGAAACTGCCCCAGGATTGTAATGGGCGCCCGGCTCTTCGTACGCGACCGCGAAGCGTCGCTCGCCCTCGATCAAGCCTTCAAGCTGATCGCTGCGGCCTGCAGCGCGTAAGATGGCGGCGGGGAACACTGCGCACGCCGCATACGGTTCGAGATACAATCCGCGTCCGAATGCTTCCATGACGAGCATCGTTTCGAGCGCACCGCCGAACCCGCCCAAATCTTCCGGCGCACCGATACCAAGCCATCCAAGCTTCGCGAATTCGCGCCACGGCTCGGCCGGCGCGGGCTGCTGCGCGACGAATCGCTCGACGCTGTCCTTGATGAGCGTTTGTTCGCCCGACAGTTTGAAATCCAAGTTACAGCCCTAAGATGCGCTTTGCGATGATGTTCTTTTGAATTTCGTTGGAACCCGCGTAGATCGAGGCTTTACGATAATTGAAATACGCTGCGGCTTGCGCTGTTTGTGCGTAAGGGCCGACCGCGTCCAACGCGAGCTCGGCGAGGGCTTGTTGAATCTCGGTTCCTTTGATCTTGAGAATCGAGGACTCAGCTCCGGGCCGTTTTCCGGCTGACGCGGCAGCCAGCGTTCGCAGCTCCGTATAAGCGAGGGCGGCGAGCTCGATCTCGACGAGCGCGATACGCTCGCGAAGACGACGGCTGTTGCGGCCTTCGCGCTCGATGATCTCGCGGAGTTGGGCCAGCTGCACGCGACAGCGAGCGACGCCGGCCGTCCCAGTACGCTCATGCTCCAAAAGGAAGACCGCGTAGCGCCAACCTGCATTTTCCTCGCCGACGAGGTTTTCGAGCGGCACCTCGACGCTCTCGAAATGCACTTCGTTGATTTCGTGACCACCGTCAAGCGTCTCGATTGGACGAACGCTGACGCCCTTCGACGTCATGTCGATGAGCAAGAACGAGATGCCCTTGTGCTTGGGAACGTTCGGATCGGTGCGGACGAGCGCAAAAATCCAATTCGCATATTGCGCTCCGGTAATCCACGTCTTCGTTCCGTTGACGAGGTAGCCGTTACCGCGGCGCTCCGCGCGCGTTTGCAACGAAGCGAGATCCGAGCCCGAGCCGGGTTCAGAATAGCCTTGACACCACCAGTCCTCAGCGCTCAGTATCCGCGGCAGGAAGCGCGCACGCTGCGCATCGTTCCCGAACTCCATCAGGATCGGAGCGAGCATATTCAAGCCGAACGGTATCGTACGCGGCGCCCAGCCGTACGCAAGCTCCTCTTCAAAAATATGACGTTGTACCGGAGACCAACCCGGGCCGGCGTACTCTCGCGGCCACGATGGTCCGGCCCATCCGCGTTCCTGCAAGATGCGTTGCCAGCGTACGTAATCGTCTTTCGCCAGCGACTCTCCGTCGCGAACTTTTTCGCGGATATCTGCGGGGAGGCGCTCGGCGATAAAGCTGCGGATCGTCGTTCGGAAATCGATCTCAGCCGTGCTGAACGCCAGATCCATGCCTTCTCCTTTAGATAAGGTTAAGACCCGGTTCAGCGCTCATAACTGAGAATCCGCTGAGAGTTGTCGAGGCAATGGGTACGAATTGACATCGAGATGTTTCGCCGTACCATGGCCTTCGGTCTCGCGCTCCTCTTCGCGCTGGCTCCCACACTCGCGCGCGCGCAAAGCGACACCGGAGAAATCACGATCACCGTCGTTGACACCAGCTCGGGTAAGCCGCTGGATGACGCGCGTGTTTTCCTGACCGGCGCCATGCTGGTCAGCGCGCTCACGCAGAAATCGGGAACGGTGAAGTATACGGACGTGCCGACGGGAATCTATCGCGTCCGCGTCTCGCGTCGCGGTTATGACGCTGCGCGAAGCAACGAGTTCGAGGTTCTGGACGGTAAAGATGTGACGGTGAAGTTCGCGATGATCCCCTCGCAACCGGGAGGTCAGGCGAACCAAAGCAATTTGCGCGTCATCGGCACGGTAGTCGTGCATTCGAACGTGCGGATCAACACCAACGATATCTCCGATGAAAGCCCGATCCGGCGTATCTCGGATTCGATGATGGATGCACTCGACAAGATGGCCGGCGTTTCCGTCAACCAAGATTCGAACGATCCTGATTCCGCGGTGACCGTCTCACTGAACGGACACGACGAATCGCAGACTGCGATTTCACTTGACGGCATACCGCTCGGAATGCCCGGAACGGCCACCAACATGCGTGGCGTCAACAGCGATCTTTTCTCCGGCGCCAGCGTTAGCTTCAGTCCAACCGCATCCGGCCTCGGCGGCGGCGTGAACTTCCGCACGATCGAACCGACGCAGAGCTGGAACGAAAAGCTCTCGACTACGTACGGAACGTACGACCGTTGGAATTACGCGGTTCAGGCCACGGGGAGCATCGGTCCGCTTGGAATAGCGGTCATGCACACCGACCGAGGGGGCAACAATCCGCTCACGTTTCAAGATTACGAAGACTCGAGCGGCATAACATATCCGCACGGCGGCTTCAGCGACAATCTCGGCGATCTCGTCAAGCTGCGCTATCGTTTCGGAGATGCCGTTACGTTGACGGGTTCGTTTCTGTCCTCGAACGGTTCGATCTCGCAGGTCTGCACGCAGTGGGCCACGGTACTCCCATGCGGCATCGGACCCGACAACAACCGATACAACAAATTTCAGTTCGACTATCTTACCGCGGCCTCGCTGATCGGAAACGTCGCGTTCACGGCGACCGCGTTCTCGATCACGAGTCACAATCTCGTCGACGATCTCAACGAGTTCATCGACGATGTTCCCAACCCGCTCGAAACGCTCAGCCAAAGCCGGACGAACGGCTACGCGTTCACGGCATCGGTCGCGCACAACAAACATACCTTTACGCTGACCGGCAACATCGAAAGCTCGATGAACCAGTTTACGCCGCTGACGTTCACGCCGTTCGTAGTTCAGTCCGGAATCGGCGTCAACGCTCACCAGCTGAACTTCGCCGATTCGATCAAATCGACGGACAAGCTCAATCTCAATTTTAACGGTTCGCTCGCGGATACGTCGGGTGTCGGCTATTCGGTCCTGGGCGGAGGCGGCGCGACATGGCGGCCGACCGGGCACGATACCGTTCAGCTTGCGCTCAATCTCGGAAGCGCTCAGCCGCCGCCGACGACGCCGCGCACGTTCAGCGATCCGGCGCTAGCGCGCTTCAATTGCGACGCCGGAACTTCGATCGTCAGCGGCCCGGGCGACCAAGGTGACCAAAAGCAATCATCGACGAGCTACAACCTTGATTGGACGCATCTCTGGCGAACCGGACAGATCACCTTCAATGCATTTCGTCAAACGCAAATCGGCCAGACGATCAACGCGCTCGTCAACGCCGATGGTGAGCCGCCCGATTATTTCCCCGCCGGATACGTCGGTTCGATCGGACAAACATGGTCGCAAGGGACGATCTGCGGAGCCCTTCCGTTCAACCCGAGCGGCGTTTACGTTAACGAGCCTATAGCGGGAACGGCGCGGGCATATCAAGGCTTCGATGTAAGCGGACGAATCGCGCTCGGACCGAACGTCGTCGTGCTTCCAACGTACGCACTCAACAGCGCGATACTCCTGGCTGCCGATTCGCGCCTGACGACTGCTCAATCAACCTCGATCGTCGGTGCGCAGCTTCCTGGGCGACCCATTCATCGCGAAGGCGTGACGTTCGATGCAGAGCTTCCGCATAACGGTTTCGAGCTGCTCGCAAACGCGCAGTACACAGGCTCGAATAACAATCGCTATCTCGATCCCTACACGACCGTCAATTGGGGAATCTCGCACGCATTCGGACCCGGACGCTTGACGCTGTTCGAAACGAATGCGTTCAACGCAGTCTCCGGGGAGTTCTCGACGCTTTTATACGCCAATCCGGTTCCGGTCAGCGGCGGCGGCGTCGTGTTCTTTGCTGCGAATCCGCTCTTGCCGCGGACGATCAGCCTGAACTATACCGTGGCCGTCGGAAAAGGCGCGCAAAAATCTCCGTCGACACTTGCAAATGCCGCACGCATGGCGGCGCGTGCCGGCGGCGGAGGCGAAAGCGGCGCACCTAATGTTGGGGGCGGATTCGGCCGGCGGCCCGGTGGTCCGGGTGCCTTCCGCCGTAACGTTCTTCCGGCGGGTGGCGATCCGTTTTCGCTCGCGACCGATAACCCACTCTGCAATGCGGCAGCCCAAGAGATTGCGAAGCCCTTGCTCGACGGATTGCGCGCGTACGTTACCGCATACGAAAACAAAGCCCCGCTTCCGCCGGCAGGCGAGTACACCGTCATCGCACACATGACGGCAGCCGGCAGCGCGGTTCCCTATTGGCTTGAGATACGTCCGCAACTTCCACCCGGCGGTCCACCGAACGGCGCAAGGCCTTTCCCACAGCGGGGTTCGAGTCAAAACGTTGCGATCAATGGTGCGCCGGAGATCTCGCCGCGACCCGAACCGTCAGGCAGCGCAGGTCCGCGTCGTCGCGGTGAAGGTCCGGAGCGCTTCCGCGCAATCTTCGCGTGCGAATACATCGCTTTGCTCACGCCGGATCAGGCCAAAGCAAAAGGCATCGATACGAATGGACGCGTGTTCATGGGATATGCGCCCGGCATCGGAATCTTCGGCGTACAGCCGCGACAGCTGCCACAAGGCGGCGGCAGCGTGCGGGATCAGTAGCTATTGGTCGTGGAACGTCCCGCGCTGCGCGCTTTCGTCTAACACGAGATCGTCGAGATAGTAGTAGACGATCTTGCGATCGTCGAAGCCGACTTTCACAAGCTGTTCGCCGCCGATCTCTACAACTTCGTGAACATGTCCGGTCTTGCCGGCATACTCGTAGTTCACGCTCGAGTAGCGCGCATCATCGGGCTTCGGATTCGGCACTGCCTTCACACCGCGCAGTGCTGTTTGATGTCGATGGGAACTCAAAGGGTCCTCGCGCCTAAACGATAACTGTTGGGGCCTAACGTTCGGGGGAGGAGCAGCAGCGTCATGTTCATCGAGTACCGCGGGAAGCGGCCAAAGGTGGCAGAAAGCGCATTTATCGCGCCGACGGCCGTATTGATCGGTGACGTCGAGATAGGTGAGGAATCGAGCGTTTGGTTCGGCGCCGTCCTCCGCGGCGACAACGGGCCGATTCGCGTCGGTGCACGCAGCTCGATTCAAGATAACTCGGTCCTGCACGTCAGCCACGATTGCGAAACCGTCGTCGGCAACGACGTCACGATCGGCCACAGCGTAACACTCGAAGATTGTCACATCGAAGATTGGGCGCTCGTCGGTAGCAACGCCGTCGTCTTGAACGGCGCGGTCGTTGGACGCAAATCCCTGATCGGCGCGGGGAGCGTCGTCGGCGCGAACTCGCATATTCCGCCTCTCACCGTCGCGGCCGGCGCACCCGCAAAGGTGAAAAAACCGCTCGAAGGCGAGGCTGTCGGCTGGTGCGAGCACGCACCGCCTGAATACGTAAAACTCTCGCGCTCGTACCTCAGGCAGGGTATTGGTGACCCCGAGCTCCACGAGCTCGCCGAAGCGAAAGTCTAGACTCTTCTAACGCAGCGCGAAGAGCGGCGCCATCGCCTGAACGCCGGGATTGCCGACGTGACGCAAGTTGTCATGATGTGATGCGGAACCTCTGAATGTAATCACCTGAGCCGTTTGCGCTAGCCCAGACGGCCCAGATATAACCCGTCTTAGGATCGATCGCCAGCGTGTGAATCGGATGCTTGGTGATGAGCGATGCGACCGGCGTCGGAGCAGCACCGCGACGCAAACGCAAGACGGCGATCGTGCCGCGTCCCGCGCAGGCAAGTAAATGGCGCTGCTGATCCAAATCGCACTGATCGACGTGCGACGGATATGTGGTTTGCGCGATGAAACGTCCGGACGGAGCGTAAACGGCAAGGACGCCATTCGTTCCGCCGACGACGATCTCGTGATAGGTCGCGTCGTACTGAAGCGGATGATTGGACTCCAACATCGGCGTCTTGACCGTCTTGAAGACACGCATCGCCTTGGGATCGATCTCGACGAACTCGTTCAGGTCGGGGACATTTTGATAGACGACGTGCGTCACCGGATCGACGACGAGATACTCTTCATCGTGGCCCGGCAGCGTGACCGTTCCGACACGCTGCATGGTACGTACATCGATGACAAACACGCGCGAGCCGCCGTCTTCATCCGCGTAGATACGGTGATAGAACGGATCGTACGTGATAGCGTCGATCGGTCCCGCAACGTCGACGTCCGTCGCCGACTTGCACGCGACGGGATCGACTTTGCTGACGGTACGGTCCGTCCCATTTCCCGTATAGACGTCACCAGTTGCAAGATCCGGAGCGGAACCGTGCATCGGGCCGACGTGGACTTGGCAGATTACTTTGCCGGTATCTGCATCGGCGACGAGCAAGCGGCCGCTCCCGCCGTGCGCAGCATAGATGCGACGGCGTACCGCGTCGACAGTGACATAGTCAAACCCGCTGTAGGCTCGAACCGGCGCGGCTGCGGTGACGGGCACGATTATCGGCATTTCAACTCCCTAAACGTGGAACGTCGTTGTCGACCAAGTCTGTCGAAATGGAAGACCGAACTCCTCCGCGCCTGTGGAGATGACGTTAAACCTTACTCACAACTCCGAAGCCGATCAATCCCCCATTGCGACGCGTCGTTGTTGAACAGGTTGTTGAGGCCGAGATTGAACGTCAAATGTCCGACGGTCTTGGAGAGATTGGCGTTCAAAACCAATACGGCGGCCTGTCGAATCCCGATGCTCCATTGACAGGCGGCCGGGGAATCCGCTAGCGTGATTGCATTCAAAATTCAGAATGCAAAGCGAGGGTCGATTCATGATGACTGCCGCCGAAGCTGCGGTTCGTGTCCTCGAGAGCGAGGGAGTCGAGGTCATTTTCGGGATCCCGGGGGCCTCGATTCTCCCGGTCTACGATGCGTTGCGGAAGTCGAGCATCCGGCACATCGTCACCCGCCACGAGGAGGGTGCGAGTCACGCCGCCGACGGCTATGCCCGGGTCACCGGCAAGGTCGGTGTTGCCCTGGCAACGTCGGGACCGGCCGGGACCAACTTCGTCACCGGGCTGTACACGGCGATGGCGGACTCGATCCCGATCATCACGATCACCGGGCAAGTTCCGGTCGGGCAACTGCACCGCGAGGGCTTCCAAGCCGTCGACATTTGCGAGATCGTGAAGCCTGTCGTCAAGCGCGCCTTCCTTTGTAAGGAAGCCGCGCAGGTTCCGGCCGTTTTCCGCGAGGCCTTCCGGCTCGCGCGCGAAGGACGGCCCGGCCCGGTGCATATCGACTTGCCACAGGACGTGCAACAGCAGTTGATTGCTTACGACGCGGCGATCGACGAGCCGCTCCCGGTGTTCGCGATGCCGCCGAGCCGTGCGAAGGTGCGGTGCGCAGTCGAGATGCTGGCAACGGCCGAACGTCCCGTCCTGATGCCCGGTGGCGGGGTCATCATTGCGGAGGCATCTGAACCTCTGGTTGCGCTGGCCGAACATTTCCAGATGCCGGTCAGCCCGACGCTGATGGGCAAAGGCGCGATCGACGAGTTGCATCCGTTGTATATGGGCATCGTCGGGATCCAGACCCAGCAACGTTTCGCCAACGCATTATTCCTCGAATCGGACACCGTGTGTGCGATCGGCGCGCGCTTTGCGTCGCGGCATACGGGCGATCTCCCGACGTATCGAGGAGAGCGGCGCTTCATCCATGTCGACGTCGAAGCCACGCAGATCGGTCGCATCTTCGAGCCGACGCTGGGGATTGTCGGCGACGCGCGGCTCACGCTCGAAGCGATGCTGGCCGAAGCGCGCCGGCTCTATCCGCAAGGCGTGCAGCGCGCGGCGTGGACACGGCGCATCACGGAGGCTCGCCGTACGATTCTCCGGCGCATGGATTTTGCAGACGTGCCGATCAAGGCGCCGCGCGTCTTCAACGAGCTCAATGCGTTCTACGACGGCGACACGACGTTCGTCACCGCGATCGGCTTGTATCAAATCTGGTCGGGCCAATTTCAAATCACTCGCAAACCTCGACGCTACTTGGTTTGCGGCCAGGCTGGCCCGCTCGGTTGGGAGATCAGCGCGTGTACCGGTGCAAAAGTCGCTGCACCCGAGCGCGAGATTGTCGGAATCGTGGGCGACTATTCTTTCCAGTTCTTGATGGAAGAGATCGCGGTCGCTGTGCAACATCGCATTCCGTTCGTGCTCGTCATGCTGAACAATGCGTATCTCGGCCTGATTCGGCAGGCCGAACGCGGCGCTTTCGGATTTGATGCCAACTATGAAGTCGGGATTGGCTACGGATCCGACGGTTACGGAATCGATCACGTCAAAGTGATGGAAGCAATGGGCGCGCGCGGTGTGCGCGTCACCGACCCCACACGCATCCGCGACGCGCTTGCCTGGGCTCGCTCGACCTCAAATGCCGAGCGCATCCCGACCCTCGTCGAGATTCTCATCGAGAAAGAAGAGAACGCAGCGATGGGCGCATCGATTGCTGCGGTCAAAGAGTTCGACGAAATCGTCGATCTCGCGCCTCGTGGGGAGCCGGCGATTGCTTAGGTTTTCAGCCAACTTGTCGTTTCTCTTCGGCGAGCTTGGCACGATGGTCGAGCGCATCGACGCGGCCGCTGAGTGCGGCTTCAATGCGGTCGAGTACATGTTTCCGTACGCCGAGGATGTTGGCGCCCTGCGTGCTCGCTTGCAGCAACGCAAAATGAAACAGGCGCTCTTCAATTTGCCTGCCGGCGATTTCGCGAATGGCGAACGGGGCATCGCCGTCGATCCACGGCGCGTTGCGGAGTTTCGCGCCGGCGTCGCGGATGCGATCCGCATTGCCGGCGAGCTCGGTTGCCCGCGCATCAACTGCCTGATCGGCAAGACGCTTCCCGACGTCGACGCGGCGACGACGCGCGCGACACTCGTCGACAATCTCCGCTATGCAGCGGACGCGTTCAAGCCTGCCGGCCTGACGCTGCTGATCGAACCGCTCAACCGCATCGAGACGCCCGGCTTCGCGATTGGGACGAGCAGCGAGGCGCTCGAGCTCATTGCCGAAGTGCAGCAGCCAAACTTCAAGCTTCAATACGATTGCTATCACGCGCAGCGTGCCGAAGGCAATCTGATCGCGACGCTGCAAGCTCACATTGAAAAGATCGGGCACGTGCAGATCGCCGACTCACCCGGACGCAACCAACCAGGAACCGGCGAGCTTGCGTACGATCGCATCCTACGATCGCTCGATGCGTTCGGGTATCCGGACTGGGTCGGTCTCGAATACAAACCATCGAACAGGACGCGCGAGAGCTTCAGTTGGATCGAAGCATACGGATTTGAACGTATGGCAGTCGAGGTGCGATGAGGGACGCGCTCCCGGCGATCGGCTTCATCGGCCTGGGCATCATGGGTGCGCCGATGGCAGCGAACTTACTGCGCGCCAATTTCGCTATCGTTGTCGACGAACGCCATGCGGGACGTCACCGAAGCTCGTCGCGTCAGGTGCGCGTTCCGCGCCGACTCCGCGCGCTATTGCAAAGACGCTCGCGAACGACGGCGTTGATACACTCGACGCCCCGGTCAGCGGCGGCCAACGCGGCGCGATCGATGGTACGCTCTCGATCATGGTCGGCGGTCCGGAAAAGACATTCGATGCGATGCTGCCGATTTTGGAAAAGCTGGGCCGGAACATCGTGCACATCGGCGAGTGCAGCGCCTGTCAAGTCGCCAAACTGTGCAATCAGATCGTCGTCGGTATCACGATCGAAGCCGTCGCCGAAGCGCTGGCGCTCGCCGAAGCATCCGGCGTCGACGCTGCCAAAGTACGCCAAGCGTTACTCGGCGGGTTTGCGCAAAGCCGCGTTCTCGATGTGCACGGTCAACGAATGCTGGGTCGACAGTTCGCACCCGGCTTCAAAGCCATGCTGTACCGCAAATATCTTTGCGATCGCGGACTGCCGCCCATAAGGCCGGGCTTGACCTACCGGTCGCGCACGTCGTCTTCGACCAGAGCCTTTTGCGCATGTTGATCGAGGCTCAAGCGGACGCTCGCTAGCCTCTTTGCGAGCGCCGAACGAGCGCTCGAAAATTCTCTCAGGAGGGGAATCGCATATAGGTACGCTTTTCACTCCTTGCGCAAAAAGAATTTTGAATGCAATAGTGTGACAAATCGAACTGAATTTCGCATGCATTATGCGATTTAGCCCGATTTCTCTATCGACCTAGCACGGAGGAATCATGAGGGGTACCAAGTTCTGGCTCGCCCTGACGCTCGGCGCCACGTTGTTCTCGTCAACGATCGGCTTGGCGGGCTCCGCAACGTCAGGACCTTACGCCGTCGTCACCGGGCGGCGCGATCCTAACCTCTTCGTCATCGACATCTCGAAGGCGATCGATCCCGCCAATAACCTTACTGATAAAGCCATCGTCAGCCGCCCTCGCGTTTCACCGAACGTCCCGAATCTCGACTCTGAGGTTTCCAGCAGCAAATTTATCGGGATCCATATGATCCCGGCGCAAGCACTGCCCAACAACGTCATCCTCGGACCGCACGGCAACCATTTCTACGTCGTCGATCATGCAGGTTGGGCGCGACCCGTCGATGTCGAGGCCGGTATGCCGCACGGCTACGCCGGCGCGTTGACCGTTATGGACGTCAGCAAAACGCTGAACCCGGCTAACAGCAACACGACAAACGCCATCGATGCGATCTATCGCACGGGTGGATGGGGTCCTGCTGGTGTCGTCGTCACGCAAGACGATCATTACGCGTTCGTTGCCAATTCCGAAGGTCCGAACAGCGAAGACGGCGCGCTTGAAATCGGGCTCATCAATTTAAAAACGCACGAGCTCGAGCGCGTCTTGCTGCAAGCGTGGGGAAAAGGCGGCGCCCATCATCAGCCTGGCCACGGATGCGACGAGATCAAGATCAACCCGGGGCTGATCCCACACTCCTCGCCGGACATCAATTTCGGCTGCTTTCCAAATCCAAACGGCCTGGCGTACTCCCCGCGCGGAGGCGGCTATATCTTCTCCGCGAACGAGGGCACGCTCGACGTCGGCGTCATCAACATGCACAAAGCAATCGCCGGCGATCCACACTTTGAAGAATCTCGCATACCGGTCGCGAGCGGTCCATGGGCGATCACGACGAGCCCGGACGGCAAGTACGTTGCCGTCACCGATCGCGACAACGACCAAACCGATGTACCCGGACAGTTCATCTCGATAATTGACGTCCAGCGAGCGATCAACAAAGATCCGCACGCGGAAATCCGTCGCGTTCTGGTCGGTACCGATAAAGAAGACGGCGGCAGTCATCCATTCGGGCTTGCGTTCACGCCGAACGGAAAATACATTGTCACCGCGTGCGATCTCGCTGGTAACATTTCGGTCGTCGATCTCAAGAAAGCGGTCAGTGGCGATCCGCATCCCGAGATCGCGCGCATCCCGGTCGAAGCTCCACCGAACGGCGGTCCGAAGCCGCGTCCGCGTGGCGTCGCAATTACGCCGGACAGCCGTTATGCGGTAATCTCCGGTGGTCCGCCTTACGTAAAATCGGGCGGCGTCGTTTGGATCATCGACCTTCAGACATTCAAAGTCGTGGGCACCGTAACGGGCGTCGGAAACGAGCCCTATCTCGCGGCCATCACCGAGGGCAAATGAGACGTGCCCTCATAATCGGGATCGCCGTCGTCTTCGCGGCCATTCCGACTCTCGTGCTCGCAGCGCGCTTCGGAATCATCAAGTCCATTCCGGTTCCGAACGTTGTTGCGGGCGGCGACTTCTCATTCGATATCAGTTACGTCGATGCAGCGAGCGGCCGCTACATGCTCTCCGATCGCACGAATAGTGCCGTTGACGTTTTCGATGCGCGGACCGGAAAGCTGATCAAACTCGTCAAGGGCTTCACCGGCGCAGCCAAGACATCGTCGAGCTCCGGACCGAACGGCCTCGCCGGTATTCCGGGCACCTCGCTCGTTTATGCCGGAGACATCGGCAGCATCAAGCTGGTCGATTTCATGGCCGGCAAGATTGTCGCTTCGATTCCGATTCCGAACGCAAAGATGCGTACGGACGAAGGCTGTTACGACGCGGACGATCGGGTCGCGATGTTCGCGAATCCCGACGATCTGAAACCGTTCGTAACGTGGATTTCGACGGCGACGAACAAACGCATCGCACGTTTGCAATTCGTCGCAGACGGACTCGAGCAGTGCGTGTACGATCCGCACACCAAGAATTTTCTCGTCAACAACGACGGAACGCCGAAGAACCCCGGCGGCGAAGTCGACGTCATTCCGGCCTCGTCGGTGCTCAAAAACCATCCGGTCATTTCCGTTGCGTACGCGGTTCCCGGATGTGCGCTGGCGGGCATGGCACTCGCACGCGACGAGAAATTGCTGCTGGGCTGTTCCGCAGATAAAAAAGGAGTGAAACTGCTCACGCTCGTGATGAACGCCGCGAGCGGCGCGATCTTGAAGATGATCGCGCAAGTCGGCGGCGAGGACCAGGTTGCGTATGACGACGCCCGGCAGCGCTTCTACACAGCTTCGCGCGACATGACCGCGAGCGGGATCGCAGGCAAAGGCGCCGTGACGCCGGTGCTTGGCGTGATTGACGCCAGGACGCTCTCTTGGATCAGCAACGTACCTACAGGACCGAACGCGCACTCGGTCGCCACCGACGCGAAAACGGGTCGCGTGTTCGTCCCAGTCGCTCCCAGTGCGACGAGCGCGGGCGGCATCAATGTCTACGGCTACCGCAACTAATGGTGAGGAGTACCAGAATGCGAAAGAACGTTCTTTTATCGTTTACTCTTATGAGCGTGCTCGGCGCCGCGTTGATCGTGGCTTCGACCTCCGCTCGAGCCGCAGACAACACGGTCGCGCAAGCAAGCTCGTCGGCGGCTCCGGCCGGCGCGAGCATGTCAGCGGCCGAACGCGACGCTGAAATTCAAGAGCTCAAAGCGCGACTCGAAAAACTCGAAGCCGCGCAGCAGGCCGAAGACGCGACCATTCAGGCTCAACAAAAGCAGCTCGAAACGAAGGCCGCCCAGGATAAAGTGGTATCGACCGGATCATTCCCCGGTTCATTCAAAGTCCCGGGCACAAATACGTCGATCAAGATCGACGGCTTCGTCGACCTCCAAACATTTTACGATCCGCAGCAAAATCTAGGCGACAAGTTCCAAGTCGGAAACATTCTGCCACCGAGCGGTGCGCAAGCACAAACCGCCGGAACCTTTCACGCCCAAGGCAAGCTGACGAGAATCAACATCGCGACCGAGACGCCCAGCGACCATTTGGGAACGCTGAAGACGTTCTTCTCGATGGACTTCTTTAACAGCCAGGCAAACGGTCCCGGGCAGACGATCCAGAACAACAACTACACACCACGCGTGCGTGAAGCGTGGGGCGAGCTCGGCGGTTTCCGCATCGGCAAGCAGTGGTCGCTGTTCCAAGACGACCCCGATTCGATGGATAGTCTCGACCTTTCGGGTCCGACCGGGGTTCCGGCGGAACAAGTGCTCGAGCTTCGATACACGCACAAGCTCGGTATCGGAAGTCTTGCGGTCGCGGCCAACAGCCCGGCCACCGATTATGCCGGTAGCGACAGCGCGAGCGATGTCGAGAGTGCATCGGCGTACAATCCGGTACCGGATTTCGAAACGCGATACGAGGTCGGCGGAAAGGCTGGACACCTCCAAGTCTCCGGTGTCTGGCGCAAACTTGCATACGACGATGGCGCTTACCACCGCACGATGACGACCGGCGGCGGCATGCTGGTCGGCGGTACGTTGAACCTCGGACAATACAGTGCCGTCGGTGGTGAAACGTGGTTCGGTAGCGGGATCGAGCGCTATTCGCCCGATGACTTCGGTCCGGTATCGAGCGCGCAGATCAACAATATCAATACGCCCAATCAGCAGATCTACGCAGCCAACTCGCACGGACTTGCAATCTACGCGCTGCACGTGTGGAGTGCCGAGTTCCGCTCAAACGTCGGCTACGGCACCTACGCCATGCAGTGGTTCTCGTTTCTTCCGCTCACCGATTCTGAACCGGCGCTCACGAGAACGTTGCACATCAACACGATTTGGAGTCCGATGAAGCCAATTGACATCGGTATCGAGTATATGAACGGCACGAAAGCGTTTCGTTCGGGCCTCGCACTACCCGACACCAACGCATCACGCTGGGAGATGGCCTTCAAGTACAAATACTAGGAGCGCGCTGCTCGTTTCCGTGCGCGGCTGATTGCCGCAGGGAGCACACTCTCCGCAACCGGTTCATCGCCACTCATCTTTCGCAACATCCCGACGATCGCGTCACACGTATGCGAAAGATGGGTCCGAAGGATCTGCGATAAGCCCGCACCATCGCGCTGCACGAGCGCAGACACAATGCTCTCGTGTTCGTGCATAGCCTCATCCCAACGCGGTTGCGTGCGGTTCGCCGCATAGCGTGCTCGACGAATGCGTGCATTCAGATTCATGTACAAACCCAACAGCAGTGAGTTATCAGTACCTCTTATGATTCGCTCGTGGATTTCTCGATTCAATCGGAAATACGACCGTAGATCGTGGTTGTCGTGATACTGCGCCATCTTGCGGTTCAAGTTCTCGACGACGGCGATCGCGGCATCGGACATGCGTTCGCAAGCCAATTGCCCCGCCAACGCCTCGAGCGAACCCATCACTTCGAACATCTCTCGGACCGCGCTCTCGGTCAGTTGTGTGACGCGAGCCCCTCGGTTGAGGTGGATCTCCACGAGTCCCTCGGAGGCCAGCACCTTAAGGGCCTCGCGCAGCGGCGTCCGGGAGATCTTGAAGCGCTCGCAGATCTCGCGCTCGGGAATGCGATCGCCCGCGTCAAGCTCTCCTTCCTCGATCATCTCCCGCAGCCGGGCAACGACCTCGTCGTGCAGCGAGGTGCGGGCAATAGCCCGGGCCGTCAAACGGCTCTCGAGCGGCGGCCGGCCGGCGGAAACCATATAGATATGCTTTCGACTTGCATTAGTCGAATATTGAATGCAATATTCATAAGACAGTCCACCGTACTATTCTACACGTCCCCATTCCATCGAAGGTAGGACTAAACATGCCGACCGCGACTGGGCGCCACTTTCTGCAGATCCCCGGCCCGACCAACGTCCCCGACCGTGTTTTGCGCGCCATCGACAGACCCACGATCGACCATCGGGGCCCTGAATTCGCAGCGCTCGGACTCGAAGTCTTGGCCGGGATTAAGACGATCTTCCAAACCCAGAATCCCGTCATCATTTATTCGTCCTCGGGCACCGGAGCGTGGGAGGCTGCGCTCGTCAATACGCTCTCGCCCAGCGACAAAGTCCTCATGTTCGAAACGGGCTGGTTCGCGTCGCTCTGGCGTGAAATGGCCGAACGCGTCGGTGTCAGCGTGGAATTCGTACCCGGCGATTGGCGACACGGTGTCGACGCGGCTGAAGTCGAGCGGCGGCTCGAACGTGATACCAAGCGCGAGTTCAAGGCCGTCATGGTCGTGCACAACGAGACCTCGACCGGCGTTACGACACGTATTCCCGACGTGCGCGCGGCAATCGATCGCACGAGTCACCCGGCGCTCTTGATGGTCGATACGATCTCTTCACTCGCATCGATTGATTATCGTCATGACGAGTGGGGTGTCGACGTAACGGTCGGTGGCTCACAAAAAGGCTTGATGTTGCCTCCCGGCCTTGGATTCAACGCCGTATCGCTAAAAGCGCTCGACGCGGCGCAGCGTTCACGCTTCGGTAAATCATATTGGGGTTGGCTCGAGATCATCAAGGCGAACCAAAATGGTTTCTGGCCTTATACGCCCAGCACCAACATGTTGTACGGACTACGCGAGGCGATTGCGATGCTGCACGAGGAGGGCCTGTCCGCGGTATTCGAGCGCCATGCGCGTCACGGTGAAGCAACACGCCGCGCCGTCGGCGGCTGGAATCTCGAGCTGCTGGCGGCCGATCCGCGCGAGTATTCGAATTCGCTGACGGCAATAGTCGTCCCCGACGGCGTAAATGCAGACGAGTTGCGAGCGGCAATTCTCGATCGTTACGATATGTCGCTTGGAACCGGTCTCGGACGACTCAAGGGCAAGGTTTTCCGTATCGGACATCTCGGCCATTTCAACGACTTGATGTTGGCCGGAACGCTGTGCGGCGTGCAGATGGGTCTCGATGTGATGAACATTCCGCACGGCGACGGCGTTTCCGCCGCTCTCAAATACCTTAGCGACTCGAAACAAGCCAAGATCGCGACGCTGGCCACGGCCTAGCCGGCAAGCAGTGCGAACCGCAGAACAGCGCGCCATTCCGGCACGCCCTGAGCGTAGCTCCGTCTTTGACTCCAAGCTGCTCGAAGCACGGCTGAGGCGCGAGGTCACGGGCGACATCTACTTCGACGCATTCAACCGCGGCCGTTACAGCACCGATGCGTCGATCTACCAAATCGAACCGGCGGCAGTCGTTGTACCGGCGTCGCTGAATTCTCTCAAAGCCGCAATTGCGATCTGCACTGACCTCGGCGCGCCGATCGTACCGCGCGGCGGCGGGACGTCGCAGTGCGGTCAAACGATCGGCACCGGCGTCGTCATCGATACGAGCAAACATCTCAACGCGCTGTTGAGCGTCGACGCCGCAGCCAAAACCGCCGTCGTGCAGCCCGGCATCGTTCTCGATCAGCTCAATAAGCAATTAAAAAAGCACGGGCTGTTCTTTCCGGTCGATCCGTCGACTGCGAGCCGCGCGACGCTTGGCGGCATGACCGCAAACAACAGTTCCGGCGCACGCTCGATCGAGTACGGCACCATGGTCGACAACGTCCTCGCCATCGAGGCGATCTTGCCCTCAAACGAAAGCTTCCGCTTCGGCGAATTGCCTGCAGACCTCAGCGCGTTGCCCGATGACGGCTATGGCCGTATCGCAAAATCGCTCCGCGATATCGGTCTACGGGAAGCGGACGAGGTTGCTCTCCGCTTCCCGAAATTGTTGCGACGCGTCGGCGGCTACAACATAGACACGATCTCGCCGAAGGGCCACAACCTCGCCAAGGTCCTCATCGGATCCGAAGGGACGCTCGGCTTCTTCACGTCGATCGAGCTCCGACTGGCCGACATTCCACCGCATCGCATGCTCGCGATTTGTCATTTCCCGACGTTCTACGCCGCGATGGACGCCACGCGTCATCTGGTCGCTCTGCAGCCATCCGCGGTCGAGCTCGTCGATCGCACGATGGTCGATCTCTCGCGCAACATTCCGATCTTCCGTCCGACGATCGAGAAGTTCGTGCACGGCGAACCCGATGCGCTCTTACTCGTCGAGTTCTCCGGTTCGGACGCGTCTGCGCTTACCCGCAAACTCGATGACGTCGAAGGCGTGATGGAGGGTTTGCACCTTTCCGGCGCAGTCGTTAACCTGATTTCGAACACGGATCAAAGCGATATCTGGAACGTTCGCAAAGCCGGACTCGACATCATGTCCTCGATGACGGGCGACGGCAAGCCGGTCTCGATCGTCGAGGATTGTGCCGTCGGGCTTGCCGACCTCGCCGAATTCACGCAAGAGCTGAACGACATGTTCGAGCGCTTTGGAACCAAAGGCACGTGGTACGCGCACGCGTCGGTGGGCTGCTTGCACGTGCGGCCGGTTCTCAACATGAAAAGCGCGGAAGACGTCGCGAAATTTCGCGGCATTGCGGAAGAAGGGTTTGCAATCGTCCGCAAATACAAGGGTTCGCATTCCGGCGAGCACGGCGACGGTATTCTGCGCTCCGAGTTTCACGCCGAAATGTTCGGCGAACGCCTTGTTCGGGCGTTCGAAGACGTAAAGGACGCGTTCGATCCGAACGGAGTCATGAATCCGGGTAAGATCGTGCGCCCATTGCGCATGGACGATCGCACGCTGTTTCGTTATCGGCCTGAGTACAGCGCGTTGCCGCTCGACACGACGCTCGACTGGTCAGCATGGCCGGGCGGCCTTAGCGGGGCCGTAGAGATGTGCAACAACAATGGAGCATGCCGCAAAGACGACGGCCTCATGTGTCCGTCGTACATGGTCACGAAAGACGAAGAACACACGACGCGTGGCCGAGCGAACACGCTGCGTCTCGCGCTTTCGGGACAGCTCGGCGCGGACGCGCTGACCTCGCAAGCAATGTACGAGACCCTTGATCTTTGCGTTTCGTGCAAAGGCTGCCGGCGGGAATGCCCGACCGGCGTCGACATGGCAAAAATGAAGCTGGAGTTCTTGCACCGGTATCGCCGCAAGCACGGCCTCGGTCTCAAAGATCGTCTCGTTGCGAATTTGCCGCGCTACGCTCCAGCACTAAGGCGCATTGCGCCGCTACTGCAAGCCGGCGCCACATCATCCGTGGCGCGCCATCTTGCGGAACGCGTCACCGGAATCAGCGCACGCCGAACCCTCCCGGCGTGGCGGCGCGATGTCTTCGATCACTGGGACCCCTCGAGCGCCACCTCACCAACCGGAGCAAAAGACGTCGTCTTGTTGGTCGACACGTTCAACACGTACTTCGAACCCGAGAACGCGTGGGCCGCGCGCGATGTGCTCGAGGCGGCCGGTTATAACGTCATCGTGCCGGCACCGGTGGACAAACGCAGGCCGCTCTGCTGTGGCCGCACGTTTCTCTCCGCGGGCTTGGTCGACGATGCTCGCACGGAGATACGCCGCTCGGTTGCAACGCTGCAGCCGTACGTTGCGGCGGGTACGCCGATCGTCGGACTCGAGCCGTCGTGTCTCCTGACGTTTCGCGACGAAGCACTCTCGGTGCTGCCGGGCGCCGGAACGCAGGCACTCGCCAAGCAAGCGTTTCTGTTCGAAGAGTTTCTGGTGCGCGAGCTCGAGGCCGGGCGCTTCGCACTGAAGCTGCAGGCGCTGCCGGGCGATACCCATCGTGCGTTGCTCCACGGTCATTGTCATCAGAAGGCTTTCGGAGCACTGACGCCTGCGCAGCGCGTCCTCGCGCTCATTCCAAGACTCAAGGTTGAGACCGTCCAGTCAAGCTGCTGCGGCATGGCGGGAACGTTCGGCTACGACGCTCACCACTTCGACATTTCGATGAAGATGGCTGAATTGAGTTTGCTGCCGGCAGTTCGTGCTGCCGGAGATTCCGCTTTCATCGTCGCCGACGGCACAAGCTGCCGGCATCAAATCCACGACGGCGCACACAGAGAGGCGATGCACGTCGCGCGCGTTCTGCACTCGGCTCTCACATCTTCTACGGAAAGGGCCAAAACACGATGAGTGTCCAGCAGACAATGGCGCCCGCGACCCGCGCGGTCGGAGCGTCGCATGTACGTTACGCGATCCTCACGCTTATCTGCATCTTGTATTTCCTTTCGTATCTGGATCGCACGGCAATCTCTGTCACCGCTCCTGCGATGATCAAAGAGTTTCACTTCAACAAAGCGACGATGGGTTTGATCTTCTCGGCCTTTGCGACGACCTACGCGCTGCTGCAAATCGTCGGCGGTACGCTCGGCGACCGTTTCGGTCCGCGCAGCGTGCTGACGTTTCTCATGGCGCTGTGGTCGGTGTTCACCGCTGCCACCGGTGCTGCGACTAGCTTCCTGACGTTGTTCATTGCGCGTCTGTTGTTCGGGTTTGGCGAAGCGGGCGGTTTCCCGGTCTCGACGCGCGCGCTATCGGCATGGTTTCCCAAGGAAATGCGCGGCTCGCTGCAAGGGATATTGCATGCCTGCTCGCGCAGCGGCGGCGCAGTATCGGCGATGATCGTCGTTGCGATCGTCGTGTGGACCGGCAACTGGCGATACGTCTTCTTCATCCTCGGAGTACTTGGGCTCGCATGGGCTATCGCTTTTTACGTCATGTACCGCAACTCACCGTCAGACGTGCCTAGGGTCAACCCGGAAGAGCTCGCGTACATCCGAGGCGCGGCATCGACGACGCCTGAGGCGCCGCAACAGCGAGCTGTTCCGTGGGGTCAGATTTTTGCCAGCCCCGATATCTGGCTCTTGACGCTCGCATATTTCGCGTACGGCTACACATTTTGGATCTACATCACGTGGCTGCCGACGTATCTGACGGAGGCGCGTCACCTTGCATTCGGAGCACTTGCGCTCGCAGTAACGGTACCGCTTGCAGGCGGAGTCCCCGGCGATCTGGTCGGCGGTTGGCTCTCCGATGAGATCTACAAGCGCACCGGAAGCCTCAACCTTGCGCGCCGCACGCTGATTGCCGTGTCTTTCATCGGCACGGTCGTGTTCATCGTCCCGGCGCTCTTCGCCGGCAACGTCGCTCTCGCGATCATCCTGTTTGCTCTCGCGATGTTTATGCTCGAATGCGCGGTATCCAATTGTTGGGCCGTCGCGATGGACTTGGGTGGACGGAACTTTGCCGGAACCGTCTCGGGTTTCATGAACACTGGGTTTGGTGTCGCGGGCATCCTGTCGCCTCTGGTTTTCGGAATCCTCGTCGATCGTACAGGCTCGTGGCGCGCAGGCTTCATGGTTGGTTCTACACTCTTGATCCTCGGAGCGATCATCATCTTGTTCGTGAACGCAACCCGTCAGGTGGGCCGAACCCAAGCCTAAGGAGCACTAATGTCCCGGCGCCGCCATCATCTCAGAATCTTCTTTTTCGCAATGTGCGCGTTTCTGTCGCTTCACGCGTTCGCGTATGCGGGTCCACCGTACGAGACCGACGATCCTGAGCCGACGGATTACCGAAACTACGAAATCTATCTCTACGGTGACTATCATCGGATCTTAGAAAACATTGCGGCGAGTGCGGCGACGCTCGAATTCAATTACGGAGTGCTGCCTAACACGCAGTTTTCGGTATCGATCCCGTCGTCAAGCTCTTCAGCCGGCAATGGAATCGGCGATCTCGAGATCGGACTGAAGTATCGTTTCGTCCCGGAGACGCTTGGACGGCCGCAAATTTCGTTCTATCCCTCCGTAACGGTTGCAACCGGTAATGCGGCGACGGGTCTAGGCGAAGGACACGGCACGTTGTTTTTACCTGTTTGGGGGCAAAAAACGTGGGGCAAGTGGACGATCTTCGGCGGTGGAGGGTTACAGCTCGATCGTGAGGCCGGCGGCGACTTGTCCTGGCACGAGGGCATCGCGATCACGCGTGACGTCGGCGCGACGAACGTCGGCGTGGAATTCTATCGCCAAACGCCGCAAGGCATCACCTTACCCGGTTACACGGACATCGGCGTCGGCATGATTTCCGATATCGGAAAGTATCACGCGTGGCTGTGGTCGTTTGGCCGCGCACTTGCACCCGAGAGCGTGCACGCATATGCCGCTTACGAATGGCGCCTCGGACCCACGTCTTCGAAAGAGGCGCCTTAAGAGACTCGTTCGAACGCGCCGTGCCGGCGTGAGATGTCGTGTGCCGCAGAGCAGACATGTTCTGCAAATTTTGTGATGCTCGGCTCGACGCGATCGCCGGGACCTGAAATGCCGACCGCGGCGATCACCTTGCCGTAGCGATCGAAAACCGGGGCGCCGATTCCCCAGACCGATTCGCGCCACTCGCCCCGATTGACGGCGTGCCCGATGCGACGAATCTCGGCCATGTGCGCAACGATCTTTTTCACGCCGACGAGCGTGCTCGCGGTAAAACGTTTCCCGCTTTCGGCGACCGTCACGATCTCGTTCTCGGGACGCCACGCAAGGAGCGCTTTCCCCGTTGCGGTCGCATAGGCAGGCGAGCGCCCACCGACGGACGTGTACGAGCGAATCGGGTGTAGTCCATCGACTTTCTCGACATACACCGAGTAGCCGTCTTCGTAGACGGCATAGTGCGCCGTCTCGCCGGTCCGCTCGACGAGATCGCGCAAGATCGGTATCACCTCATCGCGCACGGTTTCGGAATTCACGGCATTGCAGCCGATGCGCCACATCTTCAGACCCAGCGCATATTCGCCGTGCGCCGTGCGGCGAACGAAGCCTTTGGAAACCAGAATCCCGATGAGCCGCAGCAAGGTCGATTTCGGAAGCTTCATCTCCGCGGCGATTTCGGACAGGCTTCGGCTGCCGGAAAGACCGATGCATTCCAGGACGGCAAGCGTTTTGGCAGCGGACGTGGTCGATTGCGCCATCCTCAACTCTCCTTTGCTTTTGCTGGCAAAACCTTACGCGTATGCGCACGCATGCGCTCCGCGAGACCCTTACGCGCCGTCGCGCGCTGCAGCTCTTCCATATCTGTGCCCGATGCGGACTGACGCGTCAGGCGAAGGATCGTTCGCAACGTCTCGGCGTCAAATTCCAAAGCCTTCGCAAGAATCTCATCGAGGCGAGCCTCGAGACGTTCCGGCTCGCACAGCTCGCTGAGCAGACCGTTTGCACGCGCGGCGTGCGCATCGAGGATTTTTCCCTCGATCAACGTTTCGCGCGCTTGCTGTCCGCCGATCAAGCCGCTAAGATGACGCGTCCCCAAGATGACGCCGAATCGCGAGCCTGGGAATCCGAGGCGAGCGCGCTCCGTCCCGATACGATAATCGCATGCCGCAACGAGATCCGCGCCCGCGCCCATTGCGACTCCATTGACGAGCGCTATCGTCAGTGCCGGCGCGCGGCGAATTCGTTCGAGCATCGTCTCAATGGAAACGAAGCGCGCAGCCAGCGTCGCATCGTCGACCTGATCGATATCGGCAAGACCGAACCCCGCGCAGAAGCGGGTCCCCGAGCTTTGCAGCACGATCGCGCGTGTCGTTTCGCCGCAAGCTGTTTGCAATGCTTCATCAAGCTGCGCTACGAGCTCAGGCGAGAGAGCGTTCGCGTTTTGCACGTCATCAAGCGTGATGCGAACCGCGCCCGGATGCGCAGACTCGTGCGCGATCCTAACGCCGTGGCTCATGTTTGGGCACCGGTGCGGCTAGTGAGCCAGTCGGATTGCACTTCGTCGTTGTGTTCGCCCAGGCGCGGCGGTGCGTGGGGCATTGGCGGCCGCGTCTGATTAATCTGCACCGGATACGCGACCGTTTTACTCCTGCCGGCTACCGGCACGTCGAATTCGGTGACGAGTCCGCTCCTTGCGAGCTCAGGATCTGCCAGAATCTCGGCAAATGAGTTGATTGGTCCGGTCGGCACACCGCGCTTCTCGAACTCGGCGATCCATTCGGCCGACGTGCGCGTAACGAAGACCGGCTGCAAGATTTGCGTTAGCTCTTTTTGATTTCGCGCGCGATCGCTTATTGTCGAAAAACGCGGATCGGCGAGCAGCTCGCGTTTCCCGGTCGCTTCGCAGACTTGTTCCCAGAGCGAATCGTTGCCGGCCGCAATAATGAACGGCGCATCACTTGCGTGATATCCCTGATACGGTGCATTGCGTGGATGGGCCGAGCCCAATCGCTTGGGAGAAATGCCCGTGCCCCAATATTCGCTGGTCTGCAATCCGGAAATGCCGAGCAAACAATCCAGCATCGGGCAATCCAAGTGAACGGCACGATGCTCGCGTTTTGCAACGTCGCGCATCGCAAGGATCGTATACGCCGCGTACAGCGCGGCGGTCATGTCCCCGACCGGAACACCCGCCTTCGCGGCCTCGCCATCTTCATCACCGGTAACGCTCATCAAACCCGACATGCCTTGGATCACGACGTCGAATGCACCGCGCTTGGCATAACGCCCGCGATGCCCGTACCCCGAGATCGAGCAATAGACGATCTCGCTTTGCAGTTTTGCGACCTCGTCGAACCCCAAGCCTAACCGATCCAAAACGCCGGGCCGGTAGTTTTCGATGATCACGTCCGTAACCGCGCACAACCGGCGAATGCGTTCGAGGTCCCCGGGATTCTTCAGGTCGGCAACGACGCTGCGCTTGCCGCGGTTGAGCGCGGCAAAGTTCATGCTGTAACTCTCGCCATCATTTTCGGCGAAAGGCGGCCAGGTTCGCAGACCGTCACCTTGCGGCGGCTCGACTTTGACGACGTCGGCGCCGAGATCTGCGAGGAGCATTCCGCAGAACGGGACGGCGGCAATGTGTCCGAATTCCAGCACGCGCAGCCCCTGCAGCGGTGCGTGCAGATCGCTCATGCGGTTTTTGCCTCCAAGTGCGCGTTCGAATCGACCATCGCTTTATACGCGATGACGCGGTGCATGCTGTTGTACAGAAATGCGCCGGTGACTCGACCGCCGCGCAGAAAGACGGCAACGAAACGGCGCTCGTCAAGTGCGCCTTCCACGACGCGTAGCTCGTCTGGGGACTGCGGCATCCCGACGAGCTGCATCTTGTTTTCGTATTGATCCGACCAAAAGAACGACGTCATGTCGAATGCCGCAGCGCGCTCGCGACCCGAGATGAGCGTCGCAGCCGCGGCCTCGCCTTGCCCGATCGCGCTGTCCCAATGTTCGATCCGAACCGGACCGTAGCGCGGATGATCCCAACGCGCGACGTCGCCGGCCGCCACGATATTTTCCGCCGCCATCCCGGTTGCATCGCAAAGGACGCCGTTCTGCAGGTCGAGACCACTATCTTCGAGCCAACCGACGTTGGGCGTGACGCCGATGCCGGCAATCACGATTTCGGCCTCGATGACGCGACCGTCACTCAGACGGACGCCTTCGATCGCATCGCTACCGGCGAAACCGTCGACGCCGATGCCAAGTTCGAGTTTCACGCCGTGTGCTTCGTGGAGCGTACGGCACACCTCGCCCAAGCGTTCGCCCAGCACGCGCAGCAACGGAAGCCGATCCATCTCAACAACCGTCACATCGCAACCGAGCTTGCGCAGCGACGACGCGACCTCGCAGCCGATGAACCCCGCGCCGACGACGACGGCTTTGCGCGCGCCGCGCGCGATGCGGTCGCGAATCGCGGATGCGTCCTCAACCGTGCGAAGCGTGTATGCGCCGTTGCGCCCGGCGAAGCCGGCGGGTGCGCGCGCACGTGCGCCCGTTGCGATGACGAGGCCGTCAAAAGGCACATGTTCTCCGGATGCCAGCGTGACGCGCCGCTCGGCGACGTTAAGTCCCGTGGCGCGCGCGCCGAGCCGCCAATCGAAATCCTGACGTTGAATGCGCAGATCGAGTCGCGGCCGCTCCCAGTCCCCGGTAAGAAATTGTTTCGAAAGCGGTGGACGCTGATATGGAGGAGATTCTTCTTCTCCAACGATCGTGATGGTTCCGTCGAAGGCGAGGTCGCGCAAACGATGTGCAGCAGCGAGCCCCGCGAGCGAGGCCCCGACGATAACGACCGATCGGAGACTCACTAGCCTTCGATCGTTATCGCCTGCGTCGGGCAAAGGCGCACTGCCTCCACAACCTTTGCACGAAGCTCCTCGGGCGGCGTTTCGTTCAGAATGTAGAGCATGCCGTCTTCGCGCACTTCGAAGACTTCAGGCGCGGCCATCATGCACAGCGCGTTGCTCATGCACGCCTTCATGTCGACGACGACTTTCATTATTTTGCCCGCGTTAGGTCCGTAGCGTACTTGGCCATCTCGAGCGAGGATGCCGGCGTGCCGAAGAGGTCGTTCCCCTCAGCCTTCTCCATCCGTGCAAGCACGCGACGCGCGTGAACCACGCCGACGTCCGAGCGGACGTTTACTTCACGGTAGGTTGCCCCATCCGAGAAGCCATCGGAGAACTCCAGCATCTGTTGCTGCCGAGCCAAAGCCCACTCATCTTGCGCGACGACGGCCGGAAACTCGAACGCCATTCCTTGCGCGAGCGTCATCGAGCGATCCGGTGGAAAACGTTTTCCGGCCTTCGTAATCATGATCCAGTGCCACTCGAGATTCACGTCGTCAATCGGCGTGTCGGTGTGGCACAGTATGTAGCCTTCCTCTTCGTCCGTACCGAGCTTTCCGGGCGGCGCAACGCGCAGTTGCACGCGCACGAGACCCGGGCCCATCATGCCGTGCGTGTGGTCGCGATCGACGACATCCAGCCCGAACCAACGCTGGTAGTAGGGAGGCAGCGTGTAGTTCTTGGCTTCGCGCGTGGTCATGACTTTGGGATTGCCGTCGACGGTGTCTTCGACCAGCCCAACGGGGATCATCGAGTTTGCAAGGTCACCGATGTTGCCGTCATGCAACGGAAAGAAGTGCGTGATGTCGAGCAGATTCTCGATCAACAACCGGTAGTTCGCGCGAACGCGCAGAGGCGGATCGGAAATAACCGCTTCGTAGCGTGGGTCGGCGAGCTCCGGAATGCGTGGCGGCTTGATGTCGCCCATGTTCGCCGGATCTCCCGGCCACAACCAAACGAGCCCGTCTTGCTCGACGACGGGGAACCGATGCAGCTGCGCGGCCGGAGAAATCGGGAAGTCGCGTTGCATTGGAATGTCGACGCACTTACCCTCGCCGTCATAGCACAATCCGTGATATGCACAACGCAAGATGCCGTTGTCCAGCAGCTTGCCGTCCCACAGCGGGAAGCGCTTGTGGCAGCAGCGTCCGTCGAACGCGACGACTTTGCCCTCTTGCGTTCGCCACATCACAATCGGCAGCGCCGTTATGATCTTCTTTTGAAGCTCGTATTTGAAGCCACGCGACAAACCGGCGACATACCACGAATTGCGAATCATCGAACCGAACCTCCCGCCTAAATTGTCTCACTATACGGAATATTAAACCGTATAATGATGGTATCAAGTTGTGTCTCCCGCGGTCAAATCTTTTCATCCTAAATACGCACGTTCTACCAAATCGGAGCCGCGCACGTCGCTCGCGGCGTGGGAGAACCGAATAACACCGTGCGATAGTGCATAGGCCCAGTCCGCAAACTCGAGCGCAAGATTCGCATTCTGCTCGACCAGCAGCACCGAAATATTCTGCGCCCGAAAGCCGGCAATGATCTCGAAGATGTGCTCGACGATCAACGGCGCGAGCCCGAGGCTTGGTTCGTCAAGCATGAGGAGACGCGGCTCTCCCATCAGCGCCCGTCCCATCGCGAGCATTTGTTGCTCGCCGCCCGAGAGCGTGCCCGCAAGCTGTTGCAGACGATCGCGCAATGCTGGGAAAATCTCGAGGATGCGATCGAGCTGGGAAATGCTTCCGCGCGCATACGTCCCGAGGCTAAGGTTCTCGCGAACGGTCAAGCCCGGAAATACTTGGCGCCCTTCCGGGCAGTGAACAACTCCGCGACGCACGATTGCCGAGGGAGCAAGCCTCGTGATGTTCTCCCCGTCGAACGAAATCGAGCCGCGCACGTCACGAATCAGTCCGGAGATCACTTTCAGCGTCGTTGATTTTCCGGCACCGTTCGCACCCAACAGCGCCACGACGCTTCCGTCCGGGACTTCGAGACTGATGCCGTGCAGGACGTGAACGTGTCCGTAATATGCGTGGACGTTCTCGAGCTTCAGCATCGGCTCGTACCCAGATAACAGCGCACGGTTTCGGGATCGATACGAACCTGCGCGGGTGGTCCCTCGGTAACTTTTCGTCCGAAATCCATCACAGTAATGCGCTCGGCGATGCTTTCCAGAAGTTCGAAATGGTGCTCGATCATCAGAACTGCGCAACGCGCGCCGGCATCGACGATACACTTGATCAGTTGCGGAGTTTCCGCGTCGGTTAACCCCGCGAAAGGCTCGTCGAGCAACAACACCTTCGGGTCGGAGATAATTGCGCGCGCGACGTCGAGCAGCTTTTGATGACCGTACGGCAGATCGGCGGGCGACTGATCCCGATCGCCCCAAAGATCGAGACGGCGCAACAGCTCTTCCGCTCGCGCCTGCGCATCACGTTCTTGTGCACGCGTTGCGGGTAGGTAGAGCGCTCCCTCGATGCCGGTCGTCATGTCAACGTGCAATCCGACGAGCAGATTTTCCATGACGCTGAGAGTCGGAAAGACTTCGGCGCGTTGAAAGCTGCGTGCGATTCCGGCGCCGACGACTTCGTGCGAGCGTAAGGCGAGAATGTCGCGTCCATTTAGCTCGATGCTGCCCTCCGAGACGGGACACACGCGGCTCAGCGCGTTGATCAACGTCGTCTTTCCTGCACCGTTCGGACCAACGAGCGCAAACACGCCCGAGCCGGGGACGTCGATGTCGAACTGATTGACCGCCGTAAGGCCGCCGAAACGGACGGTCACGCCGCGTACCGTCAGCATTATCGGGACCTCGGCTTTACGCGCAACAGCCCCTTGAGGCCGCTCGGCGCAAACAACACGACCAAAACGATGACGCCGCCCAGGATTGCGAGCGACAAGCCGCTCACGGTGGACGCTGCGACGCGCAGCCCGTCGACCAAAACGGTCCCACCGATTGCGCCCGCAATCGATCCCATCCCGCCGATCACGACCATCGCGAAGAACAAGAGCGTTTGATCGATGCCGAAGTCTTCAGGCGCGACGAAACCAGCGAGAAATGCGTACAGCGCCCCCGCAACTCCGGCCAAGAATGCGCTGCAGACGAACGCCAGAACTTTGGTCCGCGCGATCGGCACGCCCATGGCTGCGGCTGCGACCTCGCTATCACGAATCGCCGCGAACGAACGTCCGATCCGCGTACGAAGCAGATTCCACGTAAGAACGATGACGACGACCAGCACGGCAAGCGAGATATAGTACATTGCGACCGGCGATCCGATCTTTAAGCCAAAGAACGTCGGTTGGTGCAGATGAATCCCTTGGTCGCCGCCTGTGAGCGCGTCCCATTTCAGCGCAATCTGGTCGACCGCGATGCCGTAGCCCAGGGTCACGATGCCGAGATAGTGTCCGCGCAGACGCGTCGCCGGGAGTCCCACGATCAAGCTCGCGAGCGCTGAAAGCAATCCGCCCGCCAGCAAGCTGAGCACGACGTCAACTCGATAGTGTTCGTTCAATATCGCGGCCGTATATGCGCCGACGGCGAAGAATCCGCTGTGTCCCAGAGAGATCTGTCCGCTTCGTCCCATCAACAGATCCAAGCTGATCGCTACGACTGCGAATATAAATAATTCGGAGACGACGAACAGCCAGTAGACTTGGCGTTGTCCTATCGCCTGAAGCGCTAGCGGCAGGAGCGCACAGACTGCAACGAAGACGATTGCAACGACGTCGCGCCGGATGCTCAAACCTTTTCGACCGTTCGCCGCCCGAACAAACCGTCGGGCTTGACGTAAAGAATGACGAGCAGCAATCCGAAGACGATTGACATCGCGAGCTCGGGCGCAAGAAACGCGTCGATAAGATTGACGATGACGCCGAGGACGAGACCACCGATAACCGCGCCGAGCAGTGATCCGAAGCCGCCGAGGATTGCTGCGACAAATGCATACACGACGATCGTGTCCATCATGTTCGGCGTCACGGATGTCGTCGGTGCGGCCAGCACGGCTGCAACGCCGCCCAGCATCACGCCGATGCCCCATGCAAGCGAGAGCACGCGCCCGATCGGGATCCCCATCAAACGCGCAGCGTACATGTTTTCGGTGATCGCCCGCATGCCCAGACCAATCTTCGTCGTGCGGAATAACGTAGCTAAGCCGATGCTGAGCACGATTAAGAGTGCAAGCTCGACGACGTCTTGTGGCCGTAGGACGAGTCCGCCGATGAGCACCGGCCCGATGCCGAGCGGAATCGCCATCGGCCGCGGATTGTAACCGAAGAATATTCCGAGCATTCCTTCGATGAACATGAAGAGCCCGAGAGTCAAGACCACTTGCGTGAGGATCGGCGCGTCGGCGATTCGGCCGAGCAGAACGGTTTGAACCACGACGCCGATGAGAAATGCGGTCAGGATCGCGCCGAGCAAGGCAACGGGGAACGGAACCTGAGCGTTCGTGAGCAACAAGTACGCAACGTACGTCGCTGCCATTCCCATGGCGCCTTGTGCAAAATTGACGACGGTGCTGGCGTTGTAGATGACAACCAAACCCAAGGCAGCCAGCGCGTAGAGACTCCCTTGCGCGAGTCCAGCCAGCGCGAGCTGGAGGACGTATTGGATCATGCTACTTCATGGTCGAGCCGTTGAACATGCTGCCGGCGGCGGTTTCCCAATGATCGCCCTTCGCTTGCCACACGACTTGACAGCACAGACCCTCATGCTGCTCGGCAGTATAGTTGAGCTTACCGCCGATCGTATCGTAACCGTGTAACGTGTTCAGTGCGCTAACGAGCGCGTCGCGTGTGATCGGCCCCTTGATGCGATCCAGACCGCCATACACCGTTTGTCCCGCGAGCCAGCCCCACGCTGCATAAATATCCGGCGCGTGTCCGGGTTCGTATTTAGCCATCGCGCTTGCGAACGCGTTCCAGCGGGGATCGCTGCTTCCCGGTGCGGGAAGGAACGCCGTGCAATACGATCCTTCGAGACTTGCAATCGTTTTGAAGATGCCGGTGTAACCGCAGGCCGACGCCGTCAAAATTCGAGCCGGATGATAGTCCAGGCTCGCCATTTGATTGAGCACTTGAGCTCCGGCTGCCGCAATCGTGGCGAGCATGACGACTTTGATGCCGGCTGCTTTCAGCTTGATCACGTCGCTGCTGAAATCGACTTGCGACGGTACGTAAGGAATCGTCATGTCGACCTTGCCGAGCTCGCTCTGAATGCCTTCGAGGATCGGCTTTCCGAACGCGTCATCTTGGTAGATCACGGCCGTCGCTTGTCCCGGGAACTGCTTCTTCACGAAAGCGCCCATAGTTTTTCCGTCGGTCGTGTAGATCGGCCACGAAGGAAAGACGTATTTCAGTCCACTCGCGTAAAAAATCGGACTCCCGCTGCCCATCGAGATCAGCGGAACCTGCGCGTCATCCAACATCTTGTACACCGCCGCGGTCGTCGGACTTCCAATCGGACCGACGATTGCGAAGACGTGATCTTCGTACACCAGCTTCTTATCGAGCGCTGTCGTTTGCGAAGGCTGATAGCTGTCGTCGTACGATATCAAGCGCAGCTTCTTTCCGTGAACGCCACCGCGGTCGTTGACGGATGCGATGAACGCTTCCAGTCCCCAGCGTGAGGCGCCGATTGGAGCCTGTGGCCCCGATTGCGCAGCGGTTTGCCCAAGGACGATCGTATCGCCGGTGACGGTTCCACCCGGCGCCTCTTGCGCAATCGTCGCGACATTTAAGGTAAGCACTGCAAGAAGTGCGCTGCCAACAATGGCTGAAAGTCTCAACATGTGAGAACCTTTTCCGCAGAGTAGTGTTGCACGGGCTTTTTGCGCTCGTGCCGCAGTCACCTACTCAGTACGTCAGGGCGTTGCGTATCGTCCGGTGTCGGCGTACGCGACGAACTTCGTAAACTCCGGCTGGAACATCATCTTCACCGTTCCGGTTCGTCCGTTGCGATGCTTGGCGAGAATTAGTTCCGTGACGCCCGGGTCGGCGGTTTCCTTATTGTAGTATTCATCGCGATAGATGAATGCGACGATATCCGCTTCCTGTTCGATAGCGCCCGAATCACGAAGGTCCGAAAGCATCGGGCGTTTATCTTGACGGGCTTCAACCGCGCGGTTGAGCTGCGCAAGAGCAACGATCGGCACCTCTAGATCTTTAGCGGTCGCTTTGAGTGTGCGGCAAATTTCCGAGATCTCGTCGTTGCGGTTGGCGCCTTTACTCAATTGACCTGGACGCACCAGCTGCAAATAGTCAATGAAAATAATCCCGAGCCCATTCGATGAGGCTTTGAGGCGACGCGCGCGGCTGCGAATCTCCGTCACGGATACTGAAGCCGAATCGTCCAGATAGATCGGCATGCTCGAAAGCTGACTCATCGCTTCGCTGAGCATCGTCCACTCATTATCGTGGATGTTTCCGCGTTTGAGTTTCTGCGAATCGAGCCGCGCGGCTGATGCCAGCAAGCGCTGGACGAGCTCTTCGTTGGTCATCTCGAGCGAGAAGAACGCGACAGGCTTCTGATCGATGCGCGCGGCCTCGGCCGCCATCGTGAGGGCGAGCGACGTCTTTCCCATGCCGGGACGCGCCGCGAGAATGATCAAGTTCCCTGGCTGAAACCCAGCCGTGTGATCGTCGATGTCGCGGAAACCGGAAGTTATCCCGGTGCGATCGCCGCGCTGGCTGAACAGCTGATCGAGATTGTCGAAGACCGGCTTGAGCATCTGCGAGACCGGCGTGAATTTTCCGTGCATCTGCCGGCGCCCGACTTCGTAAACGATCTGTTCGCTGCGATCGAGCGAACCTTCGACGTCTTCTTCGCCTTCGTACCCGATGCGCGTGATCTGCGTTCCGGCGTGGATGAGACCGCGCAGCGACGACTTCTCGCGTACGATGTTCGCATAGTATTCGGCAGATGCGGCCGTCGGGACGGTGTCCATCAAGGACGTCAGATAAGCGAGCCCGCCGATCTTCTCGAGTTGCCCGCGACGCTTCAGTTCTTCGGAAAGTGTAATCTTGTCGAGCGGCTCACCGCGTTCGTACAAAGCGAGCAACGCCGTGTAGATCGTCTCGTGCATCGCCGCGTAAAAATCAGCCGGCTCGATGATCTCGGCCACGGTCGCCATCATTTCCCGGTCGACCAAAATCGAGCCGAGCAGCGCCATCTCCGCCTCGAGATTCTGGGGCGGGATGCGATCGACGCTGCCTGCGGTCATCGGTTTCGGGTTCGCCGCAGGTTGGGCGGGACCCGCACCGTTTTCTTACGCGCAGGCGCATCGAGTCCGTAGGCTGCGAGCGCTTCCTGCACCGTCGAGACGGGGATCACATCGAGCCCGAGCGTCATGCGATCGAGCTCGCGCGCATTCTCCTTTGGAATGATGACCGCGCGCATGCCGGCTTGTCGCGCCGCGTAGAGTTTCTCGACGACGCCGCCGATCGGTCGCACGCGACCTTGAATCGAGATCTCGCCGGTGACGGCAATGTTTTGCGGTAATGCTTTCTTCGTAAGCGCCGAGTACGTCGCGAGGAACACGGCGAGGCCGGCGGAGGGACCGTCGATGTTACCGCCGCCGATGATGTTGACGTGCAGATCGTAGTCGGCCAGATCGATTCCGGCGAGCGCACGCAAAACCGCGGCGGCGTTGAACACACTGTCTTTTGCCATCGATCCGGCAGTCTCGTTGAAACGCACCGTTCCTTTGCCCTGATGCGACGCGCGAAAGACGATCGCTTCAATCTCGATCAAGCTGCCCAAATAATGTACGACGCCCAAGCCGAACGATTTTCCGACTTCGCGCGTCCGTCGTGCCCGCACGGGTGTGTGCGGTAGCATACGTCCGGATTGGACGACCGCCAGAACGTCGTCGGCCACGATCCCCGCCTTGCGTTTGCTCTTCCCGCGGCGCACGAGTGCAAGGCCAAAGGCATCGGCTAAGATCTGGACCGCTTTGCGGCCTTCGATCGTGTAGGATGCGATCAGCTCGGCGACGGCTTTCGAACAGCGCACGCCCAGTCGTTTTGCGGCCGACGTAACGATCGCGGCAACCTGCGACTGGGTGAGCGGCTGAAAGTACACCGCGGCCGTGCGTGAGAGAATCGCTGGATCGATCTCATCCGGTTCGCGCGTCGTCGCACCGATCAGTACGAAATCCGCCGGCGCGCCTTCTTTGAAAAGCTTGCGGACGTACGCGGGGACGGACGGATCGCTGTCGTCATAGTACGACGATTCGAACATTACGCGTTTGTCCTCGAGCACTTTGAGCAACTTGCTCTGCAAGAGCGGATCCATCTCGCCGATCTCGTCGATAAACAGTACGCCCGCGTGCGCACGGGTCACGAGACCGAGCTTCGGCTCGGGAATGCCGCCCTCGGCGAATTCGCGCCGCGAGCCTTGATAGATCGGATCGTGCACGCTGCCGAGCAGCGGGTTCGTCGTTTCACGCGGGTCCCATCGCAGCGTCGCGCCGTTGGCTTCAACGAATGGCGCGTCCGGAACGAACGGCCCGCGGCCAAGTCGTTTGGCCTCTTCGAGTGCGAGCCGCGCCACGGTCGTCTTTCCGACACCGGGAGGTCCGAACAAGATAACGTGCTGCGGATACGGCGACGCGATCTTTGCGAGCAACGACCGCACGGCCGCATCTTGCCCGACGACTTGATCGAGCTTCTTCGGACGCAATTGCATCAGCGCGGAATCCGAGAGCGCGCGTCCTTCCATTATGCCAAGCTCTTCGAGCTTCTTCTGTGTCGCCGGCGTCTCGGGTCCGAGATCGTCTTTGAGTGCTTCGAGCTTGAGCTCACGAAGATAGTCGTTGTGGCGAGCCGCCATCTTCGCGTTGATCTTGCGATCGAGATTATCTTCGACCGTGCGCTGCGCGATGAGCTCGGCTAAGCCGTCCTCACACTCCTCGAGCTTCTTTCGAAATGCGTTCGGTGCAGGCGGACCTTCAATCGTCGGGTCTTCGAACACAAGCCGCTGCAGCGCGTGAATACGATCGCCAACGCGCTCGCTGCGCATGCCTTTGAGCGCGCCAAGCTTCCCCGCACGCAACACGATCTTCTCCGCACCGAGCAGTTCGGCAAGCAACGCGTACAAAGCGTCGACATGCCGTCGCACTTCGCCCTCGCCTCCGTACTTGCGGCGGAAGCGACGAACGAACCGGTTATCGCTGTCCTTCGCTGTAGCCACCGATGCTTACGCGGGTACGACCTCGACCGTCGCCTTTGCCGTGACGTTATTTCCGAGCTTGACTTCGACGGGATACGTTCCGACCGCTTTGATCGGCGTCTTGAGCTCGATCTTGTGGCGATCGAGCGCAATGTCGAAGCTGCGCTGAATCGCGTCGGCGATCTGCGCGTTCGTGATCGTTCCGAAGAGCTTACCGTTGCCGCCGGCGCGTGCCTGGACCGAAAGCGGCTTGCTCTCGAGGATGCGCGCTAGCTCTTGCGATTGCGCGAGATCCTCGGCTTGACGCTTGGCCTTCGCCTTGTTTTGCTGCTCGAGCGTCGCAAGCGCGCCCGCCGATGCTTCGGCGGCGAGCTTTTTCGGTATCAGAAAATTATTCGCGTAACCCTCGGCGACTTCGACGATGGCTCCGCGCTTACCGAGCGCCTTGACGTCGCTCAGGAGAATGACGCGCATGCTACTCCGCGACGAAAGGCAAAAGCGCGATGATACGTGCGCGCTTGACGGCGGTCGTCAAACCGCGTTGATGTTTGGCGCAATTTCCGGATATACGGCGCGGCAGAATCTTGCCGCGTTCCGAGATGTACTTACGCAGACGCGTCGTGTCTTTGTAATCGATCGCGTCGGTCTTCTCTGCGCAAAAATTACAGATCTTGCGCTTCGGCCGACGCTCTTTCTTTGCCGCCGCGCGCTTTTTCGTAGCTGCCAATTACCTGTTCTTCCTTAATATACGAACGAATTTCGGACTTTTGGGACCGGACGAGATTATAAGTACCCGTCCACGGAGCCTGCTCGCCTACCCCTTCCCGGCAAGCAGTGAGGTAAAATCGGTGACTTTGACCCGCTCCTCGCGGCCGTTTTTCGATCCCAGCTCCCGTTCGTGACGATCGATTGCCAGCCAGTCGTCCCATGAACACACGTTAACGCCGCGTGATTGCAAGAGCGCATCGAGCGCCGCCTCGCTCCCTTCGGGTGCCCGAGGGAGGCTCGGGAGATCCTGGACGATGGCGCGCACGGTTTCCGCGGCATCCGCTTTATTCGTCCCGATGACGCCGCTTGGGCCGCGCTTGATCCAACCGGCGACATACTGCCCGCTAACGCCGGCACCGTTTTCGTCAACCACGCGCCCAGCTAGGTTCGTGATGACATGCACGCGTGAATCGAACGGTAAACCAGGCAACGGGATTCCGCGGTAACCGACGGCGCGGAAAACCATCCCAACTGCAATATTGTCCTTCACGCCGGTCGCGACGGCGTTCTCGCGTTCGTCGAGACGATTGCGTTCGAGCACGATCTCCCGCACGCGATCCGTGCCCTTGATTTCAACCGGAGACGCGAGGAAGACCAAGTGGATCCTTCGCGGACGCCCTTCCGGCTTACGCGCGGAAAGCTCGCCCAAGACATCGAGATTGCGTTTGAGCGCGGACTTTTCGGCGACTGTTTTTGCGCTGGCTTCATCGAGCTCGAGCGCTTTGGGATCGATGATCACGTCGGCGTTCGCGATCTCACCCAGCTCGCGCAGTTCGGGCGTCGTAAACTTGGCTTGCGCGGGGCCTCGGCGTCCCACGAGATAGATGTCGCGGATGCGGCTCACCGCCAACTCGTCAAGCACGTATTCCGGCATGTCGGTCGTACGCAACTCGTCGACATGCTTCGCCAAAATACGCGCCACGTCAATTGCGACATTGCCGACGCCGATGACTGCGACCGCTTCCGAGTCGAGCGCAATCGAGCGGCCGTGCTGATCCGGATGTCCGCTGTACCACGCGACGAACTCCGTCGACGAATAGTTACCGGGCAGATTCTCACCCGGAATCCCAAGCATCCGGTCGACGGCGGCGCCCACCGTGTACGCGGCTACGTCGTAGTATTTCTGCACGTCCTCGAGCATCAGATCGACGCCGAACGCGACGTTGCCGAGAAAGCGGACGCGTTTGTCTTCGAACGTCTTCACGAACGTGTTGATGACCGATTTAATCTTCGGGTGATCCGGTGCGACGCCATACCGCACGAGTCCGTACGGTGCGGGTAAGCGATCGATGATGTCAATCGAAAGCGGTCCCGGATTCGCTTTCAGGAGCGCATCGGCAAGGAACAAGCCGGATGGTCCGGCTCCGAAAATGGCTACGCGCGTTGGACGCTCCACAACGTCACCATATGACGAGGGGGCACTCTTGTCATTCTCGCCCGAAAAGCCTAACTGGAGGCGCGTTTTCGCAGCAGCTCGCGTTCGCAGCGCGGGTACGAAATGCGCGCACATGGCAGGTGGCAATCGCAGCTTATAGCGACGAGTTCTTTCGCCAACATGTCGAACGGCGCGGCCCCAAATCGACACGCCTCCTTTTAAATCGCGAGACCCTCGACGATCTCCGCGTTCGGGAGGGCCAAAAAGATGCCCGGCGGGGCGAGGATCTTGCTCGAACGATTTCCGCCGCCCAAGATGATTTTTTCGCGCGTCATTACGCGCGCATCGACCCAAATCGGAATATCGGTGATCCCGATCGGCGTGACGCCCCCGATCGTCATGCCGGTCATCCGCTCGACGTCTTCGCCCGACGCGAATGACGCGCGCGCGCCGATCTTCTGTTTTACGGCACGATTCACGTCGAGCCGCGTGTTAGCGAGAACGACGCACGCAGCATAACGGGGCGGGTCCGCTTTCCCGATCACAACGATCGTGTTTGCGGAATCTTCGAGCGAATAGCCATATGCTTGCACGAAATTCGCGGTGTCGGCCAGAGCAGGATCGCACGCGACGATCTCCCATCCGGCGTGAATACCGTCGAGCACTTTCTGGACGGCGGGATCTACCATTTCATGCCCACGATAGCGCGAGCCACATCCGCGAGCACGGCGTCACGCTTTTCCGCCGCAACGGTAACGTCGGTAAGATAGACGGACGCGATGAACGGTGAGCGTCCCGGCGGCCACACGATCGCGACGTCGTTGCGCGTATCGTTATCACCGTTTGGCGTGTGTCCACCGCCAAGTCCCGTTTTGTCGCCCGCGCGCCACGACGCCGGAAATCCGGCACGCAATAAATCGAGACCCGTCGTCGAGCGGCGCATCCAGTCGGTCAACATCGCACGTGACCTCGCGCTCAAGATCTGATCGCGCAGCAACAGACGATAGGCATCGAATCCCATCGCTTCGGGCGTCGTCGTGTCACGCGAATCACCCGGAGTCGGCCGATTGAGATACGGCTCGATACGATCGAGGCGCGTGTAGTGGTCACCAACACTGCGCACGTAGCGAGTCATGCCTGCGGGACCGCCGACGCGTTTGAGTATGAGGTTGGCAGCAGTGTTGTCGCTCAACTCGATCGCAGCCGCGCAAAGCTCCCGCATCGTCATCCACCCGCGGCCGACGTTCGCGCGCGTAACCGGCGCGTACTCCAGCAAATCGTCCTTTGAGTAGTGCATGCGATGCTCGAGCCGCAGCGTACCTGCGTCGACGCGCGCCAACACATCCGCAACGGCGAGCAACTTGAACGTGCTGCACATCAGAAAACGTTCGCCCGGCCGATAGCTCACGCGTTGCACGCCGTGCGCGTCGAAAACCGCAACCCCTAAGCGGCCGCCGCTCGTTTCTTCGAGCTGCGCAAGTTTGGTATCGATGTCTTGCGCGAACGCGACCCCTCGCAACCCTGAGACAGCCGCGAGCGTGCCGGCCGCAAACGCACGCCTTTTCATCGGCTTCTTCATATGTAAGGCGCCCTACGGAACCTTTTCGGGCGGCGCTGCGATAATGAGGAGCGATGAACATGCGCTTCCTCAAGAACGTCCTGCTCGCCGGCGCCGCGGTTTTCGCGCTCGGCGCCGCCGCTTTTCCGGACCCGCCCGCGGAGCAAGCGCAGGCGGCGCCCGGCACCGCCAAAATCGTGCTGGCCGGCGGGTGCTTCTGGGGGATGGAAGGCGTCTTCGAATCGCTGCGGGGCGTCAGCAACGTCGTCTCGGGATATTCCGGCGGCCAAGCTGGGACCGCGCACTACGAGATGGTGAGCACCGGCATGACGGGTCACGCCGAATCCGTCGAGATCACGTACGATCCCGCGAAGATTTCGTTTGGTGAATTGCTCAAAGTCTATTTTTCGGTCGCGCACGATCCAACCGAGCTCAACTATCAAGGACCCGATCAAGGCACGCAATATCGCTCGGCGATCTTTTACGCGACGCCGCAGCAGCGCGATCTCGCCGAAGCTTACGTGCACGAGCTAACCGCGGCAAAAGCATTTTCGCATCCGATCGTGACGCAAATCGTTCCGCTGCACGTCTTCTATCCTGCGGAAGCGTACCACCAGCACTTCATGCAGAAGAATCCAAACTATCCGTACATCGTCTACAATGACAAGCCGAAACTCGATGCGCTGCGCCGCACCTATCCGAATCTCGTGAAGTCCGGCGCGTAAGCGCTACTTGCGACTGCTTCCGCCGCCGCCACCTGAGTGACCGCCGCCTGAGCGACCAGCGCCTCCGCCGCTGCGCGCACCGCCGCCGTATATACGATTGCGCACCGGAGTTCCGCCGCGCTGCGCTTCAGGGACTCGAACGGATGGATTGCGCGGAAACGGTACGCCGGAGCGCACGTAACTGTGCATCGGTGGCGGTACGTGCAATCCATTCTTGTTCATATGGTTGCTCGGGCTGACGACGACGTTCGTTGTGTCGTACCACGGTTCGTAGAAATCGCCGGGGCCAAGCGGATGCCACCATATCGCGCCGACCGGCGCCAAAGGCGGTACGGGGATCGCCGAAACAAGAGCCGGCTCCCACGAAACGACGCTCTGTTCGGGAATCCACAACCAACCGAATTCAGCGTCGTCGATCCAGCGGCCATAGTGGTAGGGAGCCCAGCCCCACGGTTCGGCGCTGAGCCAAACCGGTCCGAAGACCGGCGATGTCATCCACGATCCTATCGTGTACGGCGCCCAACCCGGCTTCTCGCCGGGTGACCAAACCATGTCATAAGTTTTGTAGGTAATCCACTGCCCATAGTTTTCGAGCTCGTTTGCACCGAGGATCGGGTTTACGCGTTTATCGGTAGCGCCTGCAGCCAGAACGACGTCGCGCTGATCGTTCCACCGATCGAACTCATCCGCGTTTGTCGCGACGGTGATATCCGTGACCGGATTTTTTCGCGTACCGGTGACTTGCAGCGACATCCCGGAATCGACCGCGAGCGAATCTCCGACCGGAAGCGGAACATCTGCTCTTCCGTCTCTAACCGTCACGCGCGTCGAGACTGCCGGGACCACCTCGATGCGATACGTTCCGGCTTGGCTGATTTGGATCGTCGAGGAGCGCGTGACAACCGTTACGGCCCGAGACTGGAATATGCGTATCTCGATCGTACCACCGTCGACTTCGAGCGACGTGTTGCCTACATCCAATCTGGCAATATAGATCAGCGAACGCGGCGCCATCCGCACCGCAGTCGCCGCATCGATCTCGAGCTCGGCATTGCCGGTCGTCGTCCTCACGAAGTCGCCGGCGAAAACGGGCGCATTGAGTACGCCTGACTCGGCCCAGTCGTCTTCCGAAATCGCAATATCCCCGCCGTCATAACTCACATGGGCGGCGACGACAAACCCGTCAGTCAGCGCGTCGGCATTTGCCGGGGCAATCAGGAGGGCTAAGAGCGCCAAAGCTGTTATGAAGCTGTGAAGCGGACGAGCCATCGACCGTTCCTCCTACCGAATACATTATCGCTTACTTGGCTGGAGTGCCGCTGGGGAGCGAGGGTCTGCAATCATAGAAAGAAAAGAGCATTCGTAGCATGACAACGACGACGAACGGCGCGACCGATTGGCGCGATCAAATCTACGATATCTTCCGTGAAAACGGTGTGCGCCACGTTGCGCACGTTCCGGACGGCGGACACGCCAAGCTGATCAAGCGGTGTGAAGCCGATCCCGAAATGACAACCGTAACGCTGACGACCGAAGAGGAAGGCGTCGGTATGTTAATCGGTTCGTGGCTCGGCGGAACGCGCGGCGCGCTGTTGATCCAATCCAGTGGCGTCGGCAATTGTATGAACGCACTCTCCGTGTTGAAGCACGGAAAGTTTCCCATCCTCATGATCGTCTCGATGCGCGGAGAATGGGGCGAGGGAATGCCGTGGCAAGTTCCGATGGGACAAGCCACGCGCGAAGTGCTCGAAGCGATGGGCGTCATCGTTTATGAAGTCGAGCGTGACAGCGACGTTCACGCGACGATCGAAGCCGCAACATGGCTTTCATTTGACTCCTCGGTCCCCGTTGCAGTCCTCTTGGCGCAGCGGTTGATCGGTACCAAGAAATTCGTGGCAGCATGACGACGACAACTTCCGCTAAACCGCGCATTGCGCTCGAGCGACGCAACGTCGTCAATGCGCTCGTGGCCAATCGCGGCAACGACTTGCTCGCAATTGCCGGCATCGGTAGCCCATGCTGGGATCTGGCCGCCTCCGGCGATCATCCGATGAACTTCTACCTCAACGGTGCAATGGGCAGCGCAGCGGCGATCGGTCTCGGTCTCGCCCTCGCGCAACCCAAAAAACGCATGCTCGTCATCACGGGCGACGGCGAGCTCTTGATGTCACTCGGCATCCTGGCGACGATCGGCGTCGCCGCCCCGAAGAATCTGTCGGTCGTCGTCCTCGACAACGAGGTTTACCTCGAAACGGGCGCACAGCCGACCCACACGGGTCGCGGCGTCGACCTTGCGGCGGTTGCCCGCGCGTGCGCGATTCGCAACGCTGAAACGGTGTATTCACAGGCCGAGCTGGACGCGGCGCTGCCGAAGATTCGCGAAGCCGACGGGCCCGTGTTCACCGTAGTGAAAATCCTGCCCAATAAGGCGAAGCTGGTCATTCCACCGCTGGAAGCGACGTATACCAAGCACCGCATGCGGGAGGCCTTGACGGGTAAACCGTAACCGGGCGCGTGTGCTCATTCATACGTCATAGGAACGAAGTACCGCGCGGGTATATAATCCCGTCGTTTTCGAGACGAGGAGGTTCCGCCGCGTGATAACCGATCACGACATCGTCGTCCTGGGTGCCGGCCTTGCCGGGATGCGGGCGGCACTTGAAGCAGCCCGTAATGGCACGAGCGTTGCCGTCGTCACCAAAGTCCATCCGTTGCGCAGCCATTCGAACGCCGCGCAAGGCGGCATCAATGCCGCGATCGGCGAGGGCGACACCTGGGAATCGCACGCTTTTGACACGATCAAGGGAAGCGACTATCTAGCCGACCAGGACGCCGTCGAGATCATGTGCCGCGAGGCGCCCGCCGACGTCATGGAATTCGAGCACATGGGCGTCATCTTCTATCGCAACGCTGAAGGCAAGCTCGGGACGCGCGCGTTCGGTGGCGCATCGCAAGCGCGGACGTACTTCGTAGGCGACATCACGGGACAGGCGCTGCTGGTGACGCTGTACGACCAGATCCTCAAGGCCGGCGTCAAAGTCTACGAAGAGTGGTTTGCTACGTCCCTATATATGGAAGACGGTCGCTGCCGCGGCGTCGTTGCGCTCGAAATGATAACGGGCGAGCTGCACCTCTTGCGCGCAAAGGCCGTGATCAACGGCGCGGGCGGTGTCGGTCGGCTTTACGAGCCAAGCACGAATGCGTTGATCTGCACGGGCGACGGTTACGGTCTCGCATATCGCGCCGGTGCGCCGCTCATGGACATGGAGATGGTGCAATACCATCCAACGACGCTCGCGGGCAGTGGATTCCTGATGACGGAAGCCGCGCGTGGTGAAGGCGCGTACCTCTTGAATTCCGAGGGCGACCGCTTCATGAAGACGTACGCGCCCAAAATGGTGGAGCTTGCGTCACGCGACGTCGTTTCGCGCTCGGAAGCAACGGAGATCGCGGCGGGTCGCGGCATCGACGGCAACGTTCTGCTCGACCTGCGCCATCTTGGCCCCGAGATCGTACTGAAAAAGCTGCCGCAAGTTCACGAGATGGCGCTCGACTATTTGGGCTTGGACATGCTCAAAGACCCGATTCCGGTTCGGCCCGGCATGCACTACATGATGGGCGGCGTGAAGACGGATGCCAATGGTGCGACTCAGGTTCCGGGTCTCTATGCAGCCGGTGAAGTCGCATGCGTGAGCGTGCACGGCGGCAATCGGCTCGGCGCGAACTCACTGCTCGACACGATTGTCTTCGGACGGCATTCCGGTAAGCACGCCTCGGAATACGTGAAAACGGTTCCGGATTCAAAGGGCGGCGAGCGCCTTTTGAAATCCGAGCAAGCGCGTATCTCCGATCTATTGGCGCGGCCGTATACGGGCGAGACGCACGCACGGTTGCGCCTCGAGCTCGCGACCATGATGGACAAATACGTCGGCGTTTATCGCGACGAAGCCGGTCTTGAAGAAGCCCTCAAGAAACAGCAAGACCTTAAGAAACGCTATGCATCGGTCGCAGTCGGCGACAAAGGCCGCGTATACAATCAAGCCCTGACGTTCGCACTCGAGCTCGGCTACATGATCGACGTCGCCGAGACGATCATTCGCAGCGCGATCTTACGCAAAGAAAGCCGCGGCGCGCAAGCGCGTACCGACTATCCGCAACGCAACGACGCGGAGTGGCTCAAGCACATCCTCGTCCACTTTCGTGGCGACAAAGCACCAGAGATCACGTACCTACCTGTCACGATCACCAAATGGAAGCCGGAGGCTCGCACGTACTGATGAAGTTCACGATCGAGGTCGGACGCTACAATCCCGAAGGGACGTACGCGGACGACGCCAAGCAGGGCGCGCCGTACCCGGCACCGTGGGCGTCGTCTCCGCCACGGCGCTATCAGTCGTACGAAGTCGATCTTCCGGAACACGCCGTCGTCCTCGACGCGCTCATCGAGATCCGCGAATATCAGGACGAGTCGGTCGCGGTTCGCTGCGCCTGCCGCAGCGCGATCTGCGGTTCGTGCGCGATGTGGGTCAACGGTCACGCGCATCTGGCATGCAAGAGCAAGCTGCAAGAATTCACCAAAGACGGTAAGACGCGCGTCGAGTCGCCGCCGTCGATGCCGGTTATCCGCGATCTCGTTTGGGATATGAAGCCGTTCTGGGATAATCACCGCCGCGTGACGCCGTGGCTCGAGAACAAACCGCTTCCGCCGCCGATGCAAGAGTATCGCGTCACCAACGAAGCAATGGAAGAGCTGATTCAAGAAGTCACATGCATCAGCTGCGGCTGCTGCTTGATGGACTGCGAGTCTTTCGCCGTCAACAAAGACTTCATGGGTCCACATGCCCTCGCAAAAGCGTATCGTTACGCCGCCGACCCGCGCGATGATGAGACGCAAAAACGCCTCGGCGAATATAGCCAGCAGGGTGGCGTTTGGGATTGCACGCACTGCTTCGAGTGCGTCCAGCAGTGTCCCAAGGGCGTTGAGCCGCTCGAGCAGATCCTCAAGCTGCGCCGCATGGCGGTCAATGCCGGATACACGCACAATGCGGGGACGCGTCACGCCGACGCGTTCGCAGAATCCGTCAAGCACAGCGGACGGCTGAACGAGCTAACGCTGTTGCCGAAATCGGTCGGCTTTTTCAATGTTCTCGGGCAGCTGGCAACGTTGCCCAGCGCGTTCAACATGATCCGCGCCGGAAAGCTGCCGCCGATCATCCATAAAACGATCCCTGGCGTCAAACGTATTAAAGCGATCTTCGATCGCGTTGGAGGAAGGTTCAAGTGAAAGTCGCGTTTCATCCCGGCTGCGTCTCAAAGGGCGCGTGCCCGGAGCTCTACGTTTCAGCGACAAAAATCGCCGGAACGTTGGGACTTGAGCTTCAGGAGCTCACCGAAGCGCCGTGCACCGGAGCAGGCGTGCTCAGCGAACAGAATCCGGACCTCGGCGATTCGCTCAACGCCTTGACGCTCGCGATGGCAGAGAGCATGGGCGGCAACTTGATGACGATCTGCAGCACCTGCCAGGGCGTGCTCTCCAGCGTCAACCACACGTTCGAAAAGAAACCCGAGCGGCTCGAAAAAGCCAATAAAACGATCGCGGACCAAGGCTACACGTACAAAGGCACTACAAAAGTCAAGCATCTTTTGTGGATGTTGTTCGAAGACATCGGCGTCGACAAACTCAAGTCGGTGATAAAACGTAAGCTGACCGGACTCAAGATTGCGCCGTTCTACGGGTGCTACATCCTACGTCCGAGCGATTCGCTCGGTCTCAAAGAGCGTCCCGAACGCAAGACGTATCTCGAGCAGCTGATTGAATTGCTCGGCGCGGAACGCGTCGACTACACGGGTTCGGGCAAATGCTGCGGCTTCCCGATGCTGACGTTCAACCGCGACAAGTCGCTTGCGATGGGCGGCAATCACATTCTCGAAGCGAAGGAAAAGGGCGCTGATGCGATGGTCACGCCGTGCCCGCTCTGCCATTTGAATCTGGACGGGCAACAGCCTGACGCCGCGCTCGCCATCTCGAGGCCTCTCGAGACGCCGATCTTCCATTTGCCGCAACTGCTTGGATTGGCGCTTGGCTTCTCGCCCGAAGAGCTGCGACTCAACCATCACGTCGTCTCGACCAAGCGCGCTCTCGAAAAAGTCGAGCTCAAAGTCTGAAGACGGTGCCGCTCGGCGCGAAAGGCACGTTCGCTCTCGAGGTCAAGCCCGATCACCTCGCCTCCCGATTCAAAGACGCGACTCTTCCGCCGGTATTCTCGACGCCCGTCATGGTGATGGTGATGGAGAATGCCGCGCTCAACGCCATTAAAGCCTACCTCGAGCCGGGCGAAAGCGCGGTCGGAACGCGCGTCGACATCAAGCATCTCGCAGCGACGCCGGTCGGCATGCACGTTACCGGCGAAGCCGAGGTTACGCACGTCGACGGACGCCGAATCGAGTTCAACGTGCGCGCCAAAGACGAGGACGAGCTGATCGGCGAAGGAACGCACGAGCGGATGATCATTGACGTCGCACGTCTCGCAAAACGCCTAGAAGCAAAAGCAACGCGCTGATCCCGGCACGCGTTCTTCAGTTTTTCCGAACGCTTGGGCCTGGTTTGATCACCGGGGCCGCCGATGACGATCCCTCCGGAATTTCGACGTACTCGGTGGCCGGCGCCAGCGCCGGCTATTCGATGTTATGGCTGACGCTGATATCAACGCCAATGATGGCCGTCGTTCAAGGCATGTGCGCGCGAATCGCGCTCGTGACCGGACAAGGCTTAGCCGGAGTAATCCGCAAGCGGCTTCCTCGGCCGCTCGTCTATCTACTCGTCGCAATAGTAGTTGTGGCGAATACGTTCAACATCGGTGCCGACATCGGCGGTATGGGTGCGGCGGCGCATCTTCTCTCCCCCGTGCCGGTCGTCGTGTGGACCGTCATCTTCGGCGTTGCTCTCATCGCCGCGCAGATTCGTTTCGATTACGAACAAATTTCGCGTGTCTTCAAGTGGTTGACGCTTACGCTTTTCGCCTATGTCGTAACCGCGTTCGTCGTTCATCCACCATGGGCAACGGTTCTGAAGCACCTCGCGGTGCCGGAATTACACTTCGATTCGGGATGGCTCTCGACAATGGTCGGCGTCTTAGGAACCACGATCACGCCCTATCTCTTCTTTTGGCAGTCTTCGCTGATGGTCGAAGAAGAGAAGGCGCACGGACGTACGACGCTCGCGTCCCGAAGGGGGACCGATGCGCAATCGGTTAGCGACGCCCACGCCGACATCAACGCCGGGATGATCTACTCGAACCTCGTGGCGCTTTTCATCATCGTAACGACCGCCGCAACGCTCGGCGCGCACGGGAAACACGGCATTGCAACCGCCGAGCAGGCCGCGGAAGCACTGCGTCCGCTGGCGGGAAATTTTGCGGCGCTGCTTTTTACACTCGGCATGATCGGCACCGGCATTCTCGCAGTGCCCGTCCTGGCGTGTTCTTCGGCATACGTGGTCAGCGAAACGTTTCGCTTTCGCGAAGGTCTGAGCCAGCGTTTCATGAGAGCACCGCAATTCTACATCGTCATCATCGCCGGCATCCTCATCGGGATTGCGATCGATTTGCTGCGCGTTGATCCGATCAAAGCGCTCTTCTGGTCTGCGGTCCTCAACGGCGTCGCTGCCGTTCCTCTTCTCGCCGTCATCGTCTGGCTCGCATCCAACAAAAAGATCATGGGGAAGTGGCGCAGCTCGGTCGTTGCGCGCGCTTGGGGATGGGGCACTGTCGTGCTGATGACGGGCGCGTGCGCGGGTATGTTCTACTTCATCGCGCGCGGTCAATAGATGACGATCGCGAGCCTCTTCAAGCGGCTCGGTCCGGGCTTTATCACCGGCGTCTCGGATGACGATCCGTCCGCGATCGCAACCTACGCGCAATCCGGCGCGCAATTCGGTCTAGCCCAGCTTTGGACCGCACCGTTCGTGTGGCCGCTGCTCTCCGCGATTCAAGAGATGTGCGGCCGGATCGGGCGCGTTACAGGACTCGGCCTCGCCGGCGTGATGCGGCGTCACTATGCGCGGCCGATTGTTTATGTGCTCGTCGGCACGCAAGTGCTGGTCAATACGGTAACGATCGGCGCGGATCTGAGCGGAATGGCGCAGAGCGGACAACTGCTCTGGCATATCCCGTATCTCGTGTGGCTGGCGATCACGACGTGCATCACGATTCCACTGATCGTTTTCATTCCATACGCTATCTACGTCGCGTATTTGCGAGTCATCGGCTTGACGCTGCTTTCGTACATTGCCGCCGCATCGACCCTCAAGATCGACTGGCACGCGTTGCTGCGCGCCACGTTCATCCCGACGCTACGCTTCGACAAAGACTTCTTGCTGGCGCTGGTGGCCGTGTTGGGCACGACCATCTCTCCGTTCGAGTTCTTCTGGGAATCCAGCGAAGAAGTCGAGGAGCTCGTTCAGGAGCACGCGATCTCGCACGAGGGCGAGCGCCCGTCCGAAGGTCAGTTACACCTCGCTTTCGTGCGTTGGGATACCGCCTTCGGCATGTTCGTTGCCAATCTGGTCATGTATTTCATCATTCTCGCCTCGGCATTGACGCTCGGCGCGCACGGCATCACGACCGTCGACACGGCCGCGCAAGCCGCGCAAGCTTTGCGGCCACTAGCCGGCAACGCGACGTTCGCCCTCTTCACGCTCGGCATCATGAGCGCCGGTTTGATCTCGATCCCGGTAATCGCGGCCAGCTCGGCATACGCCGTTACCGGCGCTCTCGACTTACCCGGCAGTCTTGCAGAGCGTCCTTCGAAAGAGCCGACGTTCTATTGGATTATCGTGGGCACGTCGCTTGCAGGATTGCTCGTCAACGCGTTGCCGATACCGCCGTTCCGCTTGCTGTTCTACTCGGCAGTTCTGAGCGGCATCATCTCGCCGGTGATGGTGTTCATGGTCATCAATCTGGCGCGCAGCTCGCGCGTCATGGGACGCCATGCCAACTCTCCGCTCAGCAACGCGCTGGGCTGGATTCTCTTTGCGATCATGACGGCGTCACTCGCTACTTGGATCGTGTTGAACCTGCACTAAGTACTCTCGCGCACGAGCTGCCACATGATGATGAACACGGCCAAAATCGCAAATACACCCAACATTGGGTGGAGCACGATTCCGATCAGAAGAGCCGCGCTGGCGAGTGCGAGCACGATTGGCCACGGTGATTCGGCGGCGAAAATGCCGATGTGCTCCCCGGCAAGCTCTGAAGGCAGGCGTTGCTCGTCGCCGTCATAGTGCGTCGATTTGCGCGTTCCGAGCAGATATGAAATCACCCAAACAAATGCAAGCCCCATAACGCCGATGAGAATCGTCCCGGCCGCTTCGCGCGTATCGAACCAATACGCCGCCGAAACGACGAGCCCGAATGCCATCGAGAGCGCAAAGACACGCAAGGCGATCGTCACCGGGGCGAATCCTTCGCGAATTCCGGATGGTGTAAATCAAACGCCGGACGCTTCGAACGGATCGGCGGCAGCGACTTGAAATTGAATTCGGGCGGAGGCGACGTGGTCGCCCATTCGAGCGCGTTGCCTGCGCCCCACGGATCGTCGGGTTGCTTCTCGCGCGCGAAGACGTGTGAGACGATGATGTTCCAGGCAAACACCCCCGTGCCGACCGTTATGATCGCGGCGCCGATTGTCTCGATGAAGTTGAGCTCGCCCCAGTGCGGGAGATTCGGGTAGGTGAACACGCGGCGCGGCATCCCCATCACGCCGAGCAGCATCATTGGAAAGAACACGACGTTGAAGCCGACGAACATGAACCAGGCGTGGATCTTCCCAAGCGTCTCGTTGAGCTTCACACCCCAAATCTTCGGCCACCAAAAATAGAGCGACGCGAAGATCGCGAACATCGAGCCACCGCCGAGCACGTAGTGAAAGTGTGAGACGAGAAAGTAGCTGCCTTGGGCTTGAAAGTCGATCGGTGGCGAAGCGACCATCACTCCTGTGATTCCACCGACCAAGAAATTCAGCATGAATGCGACCGCGAAAAGCATCGGCGTCTCGAACGTGATCGCGCCGCGCCACATCGTACCGATCCAGTTGAAGAACTTGATTCCGGTCGGAACGGCGATCGCATACGACATCGCCGAGAAAAACGGATCGTTCACGGCGCCCGTCGTGAACATGTGATGCGCCCAGACGGTCATCGACAATCCGGCGATCGCAATTCCTGAAATCGCAAGACCGCTGTACCCGAAGATCGGCTTGCGTGAAAACACCGGAATTATTTCACTGATAGCACCGAACATCGGCAAGATCATGATGTAGACTTCGGGGTGCCCGAAGAACCACCACAAATGCTGGTAGAGAATCGCATCGCCGCCGCCCGCCGGATTGAAGAATTTTGCGTCGAGATGCCGGTCGAGCAGCAGCATGAATTGCACGGCCGTCAGCGACGGAAACGCCATGATTGCCATCAGCGCGGTCGCGAGCATGTCCCAGCAGAAAATCGGGATGCGCCACATCGACATCCCCGGAGCACGAAAGACAAGGATCGTGACGATCAAGTTGATCGACGTAACGATCGACGAAATGCTGGTGAGCGTTACCCCTAATATCCACAGATCCTCGCCCGCGCCGCCGGCGACGTGAAGCTCGGAGAGCGGCGCATACGCATACCAACCCACGTCGGAAGCGCCGCCTACCGTCAAGAACCCTGAAAGAATCGTCAGTCCGCCGAGCAGGTACATCCAGTACGAGTAGGCGTTCATCCGCGGGAACGCGACGTCTGGGGCGCCGATTTGAATCGGCACCAGATAGTTCGCGAGACCAAAGCCGAACGGCGCGATAAACAAAAAGATCATCGCCGTCCCGTGAATCGTGAACGCCTCGTTGAAAACGTGCGCGCTGACGAGCGAATTGTTGGGAACCGCGAGCTGCGCACGTATCAGGTCGGCCAAGAACCCCGCGACGCAGAAAAACGCGAGGCTCGTCACCATGTAGAGGATGCCGATCCTCTTGTGATTGGTAGTGATCAGCCACCCGATCATTTGTGCTCCGCCAGCCAACGCGCGTAGTCGGCTGCCGAAAGAACGCGCACCGTAAATCCCATCTGGGCGTGAAAGGTACCGCAATACTCGCTGCATTCGCCGCGATACGTACCTACGCGCATTGGGCGTAGGTCGAACGACGTCGGCCTCCCGGGTACGGCATCGCGCTTGAACATGAATGTGGGCACCCAGAATTCGTGGATGACGTCGTCCGACCTCAAATTGATCTGCGTTGTTGCGTCCACGGGAAGCATCATGACCGGCGAAGCGCGCGGCGTTCCGTTTACCGCCAGGTTGTGCCGAGGATACGCGAAGCGCCACGACCAGCGGTAGGCGGAGACGTTGACGATCTCATCCGGCTTCGGCACCACCGTCTCGACCTTGGCTTCGACCACGTACGTCTTCACGAACAAGCCGATGACGATCAGGATTGGGATAACCGTCCACAATAACTCGAGCGGCTTGTTTTCGTGAAACGTCGCGCCTTGTTTCTGGGCAGGGTCGCGCCTGCGGTACGCAATCGCGCACCACACGATCAACCCCGCGACAATTGCGTACACCGCAATGCCTGCGAGAATGAAAACTTCCCAGACACTGCGGAGCTCGCCGGCTTGCACCGTGGCTGGCTGCATCCTGGCTTGTTCCTACCCACTAAGAGGCACCCGAACCGCCGGGCGTAACGGCGCAATTCCGCGGGTAGATACCGAGGAGCGTGTCCACACCGATAGGCTATCGCGCTCGAGATGGGCGCCTGGAAGTCCGAGGACATGCGCTGATACTCGGCGTGGTCCTGTTCCTCGGGTCGGAGCTCATGTTCTTCGCAGCATGGTTCGCGACGTATTTCGACTTGCGCGGACGCACTGCGGTTTGGCCGCCGCCATACGTTCATCTCGACACGCTCGAATCGACCGTTGGGACGTTCTTCCTCGGCATCTCGAGCTTGTTCGTCTACTTCGCGGTCCGCAACGTTCGCAACGAACGGCAGCTGGCGGCCCGATCGTGGTTCGGCGGAGCGATCGCTTGTGGCGTCATTTTTCTCGCGATCGCGATTCACGGGTGGATCTCGAACAGCTTCGGAATTAGTACGTCCGCATACGGCTCCGTGTACTTCGGCGTCACGTGCTTTCACGGTTTGCATGTCGCGGCCGGCGTGATTGCGCTGATCTATGCATTTTGGGGCGCAAACCGATCGGCGTTCGTCGGCGCGGATGCAGCCGGCGCCGAGGCCATCGGCTACTATTGGCACTTCGTTTTCTTCGTCTGGTTCCTCGGTATCTGGCCGATGATCTACTTCATCCGGTGACGATCGTGGCTGCGTTGTGGCTGTTGCTCGCAATCGTTGCAAGCGTCGCGTTCGCGGCAGGCTTTGCACTGGATGCGAGCACGCAGATCGAAGGCGCAAGCCTGGGCGTCGCGTGTCTCTCCGTCGCATGCGCACTGATCGTCTGGAGCCGCAATTTCATGCCGAACGCGACCGCCGTCGACGAACAGCATCCGAAGCGCTCAACGGATGACGACCGCGACGCGACGCTGGATGAGCTCGAAAGCGGCGTGCGGCAGATTACCGCGCGCAAGAACTGGCTCGTACGCCTAGGCCTCGCCGCGGTCAGTGTCCTCGGAATCGCGGCGCTCTTTCCGATACGCACGTTCGGTCCGAACCCGAGCGGACGGATCGGCGCGAGCGATTGGCGCAAAGGCGCGCGTCTCGTGCGCGACGACGGAACGCCGTTACGCGCGGATGCTCTCGAGATCGGAAGCGTCGCGACCGCATTTCCGGAAGGCTTCGTCGGCGGTGAGAAGATCGAGAGCATGGCCAGCGATGCCGTAATGGTGGTGCGCGTGACACCGCATGAGCTGAAGCTTCCGGCTGCGCGTTCCGGTTGGGCACCCGCTGGATATCTCGCGTACTCGAAAATCTGCACGCACCTTGGCTGTCCGCTAGGACTCTATCGGCAAGGACCGCAGCAGCTGATGTGTCCGTGCCACCAATCGATCTTCAACGTGCTGGACGGCGGCAGCGTCGTGTTCGGCCCCGCCGCTCGTGCGTTGCCGCAGCTTCCCTTGAATATCGACTCGGACGGAAACTTGCGCGCCGGCGGAGAGATGTCGGATTTCATCGGTCCCGACAACTGGGATCACGGCGCGTGATTCGCGGGCTCGTCAACTATCTCGACGATCGCCTTGGCTCATCGTCCTTTTTGCGGCGCGCCCTGCGCAAGGCGTTTCCGGATCACTGGTCGTTCATGCTGGGCGAGCTGGCCGCGAACTGCTTCCTCTTCATCCTGCTCAGCGGTACCTATCTCACATTCTTCTTCCATCCCTCGGATGCTACGGTCGTTTACCACGGCTCAATGCGCTCGCTCGACGGCCGAACGATGACCGAAGGCTATGCATCGGTGTTGCAGCTCTCGCTGCAATCAAAGGTCGGCCTCTTGATTCGCCAGGCGCACCACTGGTGCGCCGACGTGTTCGTGGCCGCGATCGTCGTGCACATGGGACGCATCTTCTTCACCGGCGCGTTTCGCAAGCCACGCGAGATCAATTGGATCATTGGCCTGACGCTGTTGCTGCTCGTGATGGGTGACGGCTTCACCGGCTACTCGCTTCCGGGTGACAATCTCTCGGGCGGAGGCCTACGAATTGCATATTCGATTGCGCTCTCGATCCCGCTCGTCGGAACCTGGCTCGCGACGCTTCTCTTCGGCGGGGCCTTTCCGACGCACGACGTCACCTCGCGCCTCTTTCCGATTCACGTTCTGTTTTTGCCGGCCGCCATCGCGGCGTTGCTCGGCGCGCACGTCGCGATACTGTGGCATCAAAAGCACACGCAGTTTCCGGGTGAAGGCCGCACGGAACGAAACGTCGTCGGCTCGCCGCTCTTTCCGAACTACGCGCTCAAATCGGCTGCACTGACGATGGCGACGTTCGGCATTCTTCTGTTGATGGGCGGGTTGATCGAAATCAATCCGGTCTGGGAGTACGGACCGTACGATCCGTGGACGCTCGCGTCCCCCGCGCAACCCGATTGGTACATCGGTTGGCTCGAAGGCGCGCTGCGCATCGCGCCGCGCTTCGCGATTCGACTCGGCAATCACTCAATTGCAGCGCCATTTTGGCCGGCTGTCGTGATGCCTGGAGTTTTGTTCGCGTTCTTATTCGCGTGGCCGTTCATCGAACAACGATTCACGCATGATGACGCCGAGCACGAGCTCCTGCAGTTTCCGTGGCAGAATCCCGGACGCGTTGCGGTTGGAGCCGGCTTGGCGACGTACATCGCGCTGCTGCTCGGAGCAGCGAGCGATGACGTACAAGCACGAATCGGACAGATGGATATTCAAACGATCGCGTGGGCGTACCGCATGGCGACCGTTATCTTGCCGTTCTTCGCCGCCGCGATCGCGTGGCTGGTGTGCCGGGAGTTGCAGCGGCGTCATGCTGCGGGCAAACCAAACCGCGTGCTCCTGGTTCGAACGTCTGAAGGCGGCTTCGAAGAAGAAAGCATCCCGACGCCATGATCGCGTTTCTCGCAGCCGCGCTCATGGCAGCCGCAACGTCGGCCGGCGGCATTCTTTACGCCGTGCACTGCAGCTCGTGTCATGGTGCCGATCTGCACGGAACGACGAACGGCCCAAGTTTGCAACACACGGGTGCAGCGGCGGTCGATTTCATGTTGCGAACCGGACGGATGCCGCTCGAAGTTCCGGATACGGAAGCACTCCCTGCTCCGCCGCAACTTACGCTTCAGCAGATCGACGCAATCGTGGGGTACACCCTTGCGCGTGGCGCAGGCTCGGGCCCACCGATTCCAACCGTCGCACACTCGGATGCGCTCGAACGCGGACGCGTTCTCTTCGATAACAACTGTCAAGCCTGTCACGGCGCGCTCGGAACCGGCGCCACCACCGGGTACGGTTGGATCGCGCCTGCGTTGCACGACGTCGATGCGACGGAGGTAGCGGAAGCCGTTCGGTTCGGACCCGGGATCATGCCGCGCTTCGACGCTCGTCTGATTTCAGGCAACGATCTCGATGCGCTCGTCGCGTACGTAATAACCCTTCGCCATCCGCCGGATATCGGCGGCTACTCGGTCGAAAGCTCCGGACCCGTCGGAGAAGGTTTGCTTGCGTGGATCATTGGCGTCGGCGGTGGAGCGATCGTCATGCTACTCGTCGGCGAAACGCTGCGTGCCCACAAGCGCTAGACGCCGAGATATGCGTGCTGAACTGCGGGATCGGCGCGCAGATCCTCCGGCTTGCCCTCGATGATCGTGGCTCCGGCCTGCAACACGTAGCCGTACGTTGCAACATCCAAGGCCTGCTCGATCGACTGCTCGGCCAAAAGCAGCGTGAGCCCATCGCGCGCGAGCTGCGCGATCGTATCGTAGAGCCGCTCGACGATCACGGGCGCTAAGCCGAGGCTCGGTTCGTCGAGCATCAAAAGCTGCGGATCCGACATCAAGGCGCGTCCGATCGCAAGCATTTGGCGCTCGCCGCCTGAGAGCGTCCCGGCGATTTGCGCGTAGCGCTCGCGTAATCGCGGAAAGAGATCGTAGACGCGTGTCAGGAGCTCGGTGGTTCGCGTCCGGCTTCGCAAGATCGTCGCGCCGAGACGGAGATTCTGCTCGACACTCTGCTGCGCAAAAAGACGCCAGCCTTCGGGCGCCAGCGTCAGACCGCAGCGAATGATTGCATTCGCACTCATTCCGTCGATTCGCCGATCGTCCCATTCGATCGTTCCCGCGCTCGGCGTCGAGAGACCGATGATTGCGCGGAGGGTCGTACTCTTTCCCGATCCGTTCGCGCCGATCAATGCCACGACGGCGCCGGTAGGAACCTCGAGCGATACATGCGAGACGCCGATGAGGTCCCCGTAACGAACTTCGATATTGTTGACGCGCAGACGGCTCATCGTTGTGCTCGCCGTCCGAGGTAGGCTTCCGCAACGCGCGGATCGCGCACGACGTCCTCCGCGCTACCGGACGCGATGACTTTTCCTTCGTCCATCACCACGACGCGCTGCGCAAGCGCCATGATGACTTCCATGACGTGCTCGACGATCACGAGCGCGATACCCGATGAGTGGACGCGCCGTATGAGCTCGATCGCTTCCTGGGTCTCGACGGGCGTAAGCCCGGCAAGCGTTTCATCCAAGAACAAGACGCGCGGCCCGGTGGCGAGGGCACGTGCGATCTCGAGGCGTTTGCGTCCAAGCGTTCCGAGCGTAGCGCCGAACGCGTCGCGACGCTCCGAGAGTCCAACCAGCGCGAGAATCTCGTGAGCCTTCGCAATAGCACTCGCACGCGTTCGCGCCCGAAGGTACGCCCCGACCGCAACGTTATCGACGACGCTCATGCGCCCGAATGCGAGCGGAATTTGATACGTCCGCCCGATGCCGAGGCGCGCGCGGCGCTCCGGCTCCGCTCGCGTTACGTCGACGCCGTCGAAGACGATCGAACCCTTCGTCGGACGATAGTCGCCGGCCAAACAGTTGAACAGCGTCGATTTTCCTGCGCCGTTCGGTCCGATCAAGCCGACGATCTCGTTTGGCCCGACGTCGATCGAAACGTCGTTGACCGCAGCGAGACCGCCGAACAGCTTCGAAAGATTACGCGCTTGCAGCAGCACGGAATCGCAACCGGTTCCAAAGACCGAGCAAGCCGCCGGGTTCGAAGCGCGTGAGCACCATGATGACGGCGCCGTAAACGACGTACGACAGTCCGGTTCCACCTCCGCCGAAGGTAGCATTTGCCCACTCTTGCGTCGGAACGAGAATCACAGCCCCAAGCAGCGGGCCGTAAAGCGTGCCCGCGCCGCCGAGCGTTGCGACGATTACCATCTGCACGGAAACGAGCAGTCCGAAAACGCTGTCCGGATTGACGAAGCCGACAAAAAGCGCGTAGAACGACCCTGCCAGCGCCGTGCACGCGGCACTGATCATCAATGCGATCAGCTTGTAGCGATAAACCGGCACACCCAGGCTTCGCGCTGCGCGCTCGCTGGATTGGATGGCGCGTAGATAATAACCGACGCGGTTACGTTCGAGCCAGGCAACGAGACCGATCATCAGCGCAAGCGCGACGAGAAGGACGTAATAGTACGGCAGCGGGCTGCGCATCGAAAGTTCCCACGGATTCTGCTCGACCGGCCCCGAGAGACCGCTGGCGCCACCGAGCGCCGGCGTAATCGTCACGCCCAGCAGGAAGAGCTCACCGAGTGCCAGCGTCGCCATCGAAAAATAATGCCCGCGTAGCCGGAAGGTCGGAATTCCGATGCATAGCGCGACGAGCGCCGCGAGCGCCATGGCAAACGGAATCATCAGAACCGGATTGCCCTTAGTCTGCGTATAGAAGAGCAGCGGCACGTAGGCGCCGATGCCGTAGAACACGGCGTGACCGATCGAAACCTGTTCTGCGTAACCGCCGACGATGTTCCAAGCGGTTCCCGAAAGCGCCGCAAGAAGCACCAGCACGCCGACCCGTTGACCGAACGTGCTCGTCATGATGAACGGGTAAACGACGAGAGCCAGCGCGCAGACGATGAGCGTGAGACGCGGCCGCGTCATGTTCCCCCGATGCTTCGGCCGAGCAGACCTTGCGGACGCAGCCACAAGACCAAGATGAACAGCGTGAACACGGCGATCTCGGCGAATTGTGGGCTCGTGTAGTATCCCGTCGCGACCTGCACGACACCGATGATCGGTCCGGCCAGCATTGCGCCGGGCACGCTCCCGAAACCGCCGAGCGTCACGGCGACGAATGCGAACAGTACGAACGTCCCGCCGACCTCAGGCGAAATATAATAGAACGTTGCAAGCAGTGCTCCGGCGACGCCTGCGCATGCCGCCGAGATTCCCCACGCCAGTGCTTGCACCCGGTCGGGATCGATGCCCATCAAACGCGCAGCCTCACGATCTTCCGCGACTGCGAGCATTTGACTGCCGATCTGCGTGCGAACCAGGAGATAGTATACGGCGGCGGTGAGCGCGATCGCAACCAGCGCGGCGATCAGCTTCGGATAACTGACGTACAACCCGTCGATATGCGCCGTACCGCCCAGCAACGTCGAGGGCAAGGTTCGATAGTTGGGCGAGAATATCCAGAAGAGCATGTACCGGATGAACAACAGCAAGCCGAACGTCGCGAGGACCTGTGCGAACATCGGGCCGCGCATCACGTCACGAATCAGCGCGTAATAAACGACCTGACCGATGACGAAAAGCACGATTGCCGCCAGCGGTATGAATACGAGCGGTCCCGTATGCCAAAACGAAAACGCCAGGAAGGCCGTGAACATGCCGAGCGTTACAAACTCGCCGTGCGCGAAGTTGAGGACGTTCATCATCCCCCAGATCAGCGTCAAGCCGACTGAGATCAGCGCGTAAACGGCACCTAAGAGCAGCCCGTCAATGAGGATTTGGACGAGCTGAATGACGTGTTACTTCTTGCCGACGAACGGCCACTCGAGCTTGGCTTGCGCGTACGATGCAGGCCAGACGACGACGTACTTGCCGCCCTGAATCTGCTCCATGATGGCTGCGCCCTCGAAGTTCTGTCCCTTTGCGTCGAACTTCACTCCGTGATACGGCAAGAGCAGCTGCTGGGGCGAGAGATTCGTCGCGTGCAACGCAGCGATGACCGCATCCGGGTTTGTCGATTTGGCGCGATTGATCGCGTCCATCAGCACCCAGAAGCCCTGGATGTCGCGCGCGGCCGCCTCGAACGTATCGAAGTCGAAACCCATCGCCTTGTACATCTGATTGATCTTATAGGCCGGCGTTCCGGGTTTGGGCGGCGCCCATGACGAGCGGCTCATTGCGCCTTCCATGATCGATGACGACGTTTTCAGGAACGTACCATCGACGAATCCTGAATCATCGCCGATGATCGCCGGCGCCGTGAAGCCGAGCTCGTTCATCGTCTTGGCAAACAGGATCGAGTCGGACGTGTAGCTCGCGAAGAGCACCGCGTCCGGCTTCTTGGCTTTGAGCTGGTTCACTTCAGCCGAAAGGTCGGTTGCGCTGGCCGTGTACGGGATGCGTGCGACGATTTGATAGGCCGTGCCTTTGGTTACGGCTTCCATTGCGTCGCCGACGGCAGTTCCGTAGTCCGTGTTCTCGTGGACGACCGCAATCGTTTTGATGTTTTTGCCTTGCTTCTTCAGATCGTCGAAGAACGACATGTAGACTTTCGCGAATTCCGTAATCGCGGGCGTGACGCGGAAGAACGTCTTGTAGCCGCGCTCGGTCAGGTCGGCTGCGACGGAATCACCGCACACGAATGGGATCCCGTAACGCTCCGCGACTTCGCTGGTCGTCTTCGTGACGCCGGATTGATACGAGCCGAATAGCGCAACCACGTGCTCTTGCGTGACCAGACGCACGGCTTGCGTTTGCCCGACGGACGGATTGCCTTGGCTGTCCGCAAAGATCGGTTCGATCGTCGCGCCGCCGAGATTCGGTAATCCGGCCGACGAGGTCAACGGTAGCGGAGCGAGATCCTTGCTGTTGCCTTCGTTGACGATCTTGGCAGCAAGCTCGATCGCAGCTTTCATCGCCTGTCCGCTCGGAGCCGATACTCCGGTCAGCGGAACGATGACCCCGATCTTGATGGGTGGCGGCGCGGCGTGCGCGCGCATTCCGGAGAAAAGCGTCGCAATGCCGGCAGCGACGACGATAACCGAAACGAACCCGAGCGATAAGCGTTTCGTCACGTGAACCCTCCTCGCGACACCTATCTCGCGACCTTACGCGCCTCCTTCTGCTCGATTGCTGCCTGACGTTCCAGAATGCGCTCGGCACGCCGCAGCGTCGGCGTATCGATCATGCGCCCATTGAGGCTCGCGGATGCGCGCCCGCCTCGCAACGCTTCTTGCATCAGCTCGATCGTCTTATGCGCGCGCTCGACTTGTTCGGCGCTCGGCGAGAACGCGCGGTTGAGCACCGGAACTTGCGCCGGGTGAATGCACGACGCGCCTTTGAACCCGAATTGCGCCGAGCGGACTGCCGACTCTTCATATTCGGTCAAGTCGCGAAAATCGAAGGCGCTGCCGAGACGTCCGTAGGCTTGAACTCCGGCTGCCGCAGCGGCTTGCACCGAAAGCGCGTTGCCGTAGAAGCGCTCCCAGCCTTCGAGCGTGGTCTCGACGCCGAGCTCCTCGGTTGCATCTTCTGCGCCGTACGAGATACCGAAGACGCGCTCTACGCGCTCGCACTCCGCGACGATCTCGTTGACGTTCAAGACGCCGCGCGCACTTTCGATCGCGCACAGCACGCCGACCGATCCGGACGATAGGCCTGCCGCAAGCTCTCGCTCGTGGATCAGTGCATCGAGAATCGCCAGCTCTTGCGCCGTCTCGAGCTTCGGAAAGAGAATCCCGTTGACGCCGGTAGCGATCGCGGCGTCCAAATCCAAAATGAGCTGCTCGAACGGTTTGTTGACACGCACCAAGACGTCGGCGCCATTGCGGCTCACGCCGGCATATGCCGCACGCAACACGGTTCGAGCCGACCCCTTTTCGCTTTCCGGTACCGAATCTTCGAGATCGAGTATGATTGCATCGGCGCCGCGTTCGTGCGCGCGCTCGATGTAACGCGGAACATTGGCCGGAACGAATAACATCGAACGCCGCACCAGCCGCCGCGAACGTGCGCGGCGTTCTTGCCGGCGCGCTTCGTCTACGAGGCGAATGAGGTCAACTTCAAACGGTCGATATAAGCGATGCGGCCGCGTACACGACGAATTGCACTCGCCAGCTCGAGATCGGCAACGGCGCGCGCCACGACTTCCTTGACACTGCCGGTGGCCGCCGCGATCTGCGTGAGGCGCAACGAGGGCAAGTGAACGGGGTCCACCGGCGCCAGACCGCTCTCGCTCGGAGCGTATGGAACGAGCGCACTTGCGACGCGTGCGATCGTTTTCTTCGATACGTGCCCGTGCACGAGATCGACGATCGTACGCATCTGCTGGGTTGAGGATGCCGCGAGCGCAAGCGCAAAACGCGAATCAGCTTCTGCGAATTGGAGCACGACCAATTTCGGGAACAACAGGATCTCGGCTGCGTCCGAGAGTGTCGCAAAGCGCGAAAAAGTCGAGCCGCCGTCGAGAATCGCATTGTTGCCGAAGACTTCGGTCTCGAGCGCTTCGAAAAGAATTTGCTCGCGCCCGGCAGGCGTTCCAACGATCGCAAACACTTTGCCCTTTCGCACCACACCCAAGAAAGGCCACGACGCTTCCTGTTCGGCAATGATCGTTTTGCGTGGAAGCACGCGCGACTGCGCGGCGAACGCAAGAGCAGCGTGCGTCGATTGCGCGGCGGTGGCGAAGATGGGACAACGGGTCATGAAATCCGCGATCGATCCGTTTGCCGATGCCGGCAGTTTGCGAAGCGAGACTTCCCAATGTTCGCTACCGAGCCGCCGCTGCAGCCAAACGTAGCGTTGTGCCTGCGCATCTTCGAAACGTCGGCGGAGCGGAAGCGGATCGTACTCGTAGATCACTTGCAGCGTGTCGTGGTCGCGCATATCGGAGAACGCGCTAAGGACGAGACCGTGACGTTCCCACGACGGCGTGCTGCGGAGGTCGAGCACTCCTCCCATGGTCGTAATTTAGGGCAGAGCTACGAAGCTTCCCTCAAATCTTGCGCAAGCGCGCTCGTGGAGTCGCTCGAATCGGCAAAACCGGCCGGATGCCCGTTGCGATCGATGATCCAAACCATCGAGGTGTGCATCTCGAACGGATCGCCCGCGCGCTGCGATTTCGGCGCCACCTCGAACGCAACGTGATAGGCGCGATAGACGGGCGCAAGCTCGGCCCGGGTCCCCGTGAGGCCGACGAACGACGGGTCGAAGTGCGCCAAGTATTCCTTTAATAGGCTCGGCGTATCGTGGTCCGGATCGATCGTGACGAAGAGAACGCGGGTCTGTGCGCCGGCGGGTCCCATTGTCCGGCGGGCGCTTGCCAGGTGCGCCATGGTCGTCAAGCACGTGTCCGTGCAGCGCGTGTAGCCGAAATAGATCGCGACGGCATGCCCGCGCTCGTCCGAGAGCCGGAACGGCTTCCCGTCCTGGTCCGTCAACCGGAAATCGTAAGCCAGGTTCTCGTGGGCCCTGATTTGGACAGCCGCCCAGGCCGCCAGCCCCAGAATTAAGGCTGCTCCTACGGCTAACAAGGCAAGAAGGTGAGCGTTTCTCAATCTAAGCTCCCAGGAGGGATTCTCACCCCCCAAGAACGACCAGGCGACCGGAAAAGTCGCTGAAGAGTGACTTTGGTCATTTCTTTAAATAGCGAAGCAAGCTACCAAAGGTTATAGAAGAGACACTAGGGGCCCGAACGACGGTTCGGGTTGCTGGGTCTCGCTTCGCACGTTTGTAAGAGGGTACAAACTTGTCACAACTACGCCGACTCATCGTCGGCTTGCGGGTCGCTGCGATATTACTAGGAATAGCAGCAATGTGCACGAGCCCCGTGTTCGCGCAACAGGCCACGCAAGACGACAGCAACGGCACGGCTGTTGCTCAAAGCGGTAATCCATTCTCAGACGTTCCGGCTAATAGCTGGGCGTACCAAGCCGTAAAGGCGCTCGCCGCCGACGGTCTTGTCGAAGGCTATCCGAATGGCAAGTTCGAGGGCAACCGCCCGATGACGCGCTATGAGATGGCCGTCCTGATCAATCGCGCCGTCGATAAGATGGAAGCACAAATCGCGGCTGGTCAGAAACAGAATGCAGCCGACATCGCGACGCTCAAAAAGCTCGTCGATGCCTTCGGTGCCGAGCTCAAGGCAGTGCAAGATCACGTAGCCGCGCTCGATACCAAGGTTGCAGCGATCGATGCCGCCGAGCGGGCGGATTCGACGCTGCTCAAGCGGCAACAATTCCACCTGTACACCTTCCTGCGCGCGCCTGGCTCGTATCAGGACTCGGTGTCGGCCTTCAACGGTCCGGCAGCTAGTTCGACGACGAACGGCATGGCGATCAACGCACCGGCCGGCGGTGCGATCGTTCAGGGAACGCGTCTCGTCAGCAACGACTCGCTCGGAAGCCCGGGCGGCGTCGCTGGACAAAACGCGTCGTATACCGGTTCGGAAACGTACGGTACGGCCTATATGGTCAACCGGTTGCTCTTCACGGGCGACATCGATCCGAACGTCAGCTACATCTTCCGTCTCGAAAATCGCTACTACATGGAAACGCCGAACTACGGCGCTCCGGCAGCGACGATCGGTAATTCGGGAAGCGCTCCGTTCTACTGCACGAGCCTCGCGGCTCAGGCCGCTCCGCTCCCTGCGAGCGCGACGACCTGTCCGGTTGGCTCGGACTATCCTTCGAATGAAACGTTCCGCCTCAACATCGCGCAGCTGACGTGGCACACGCCCGGCGGCTTCTACGTGCAGGGCGGACGTCTCGTCCAAGGCGACGGGGGCAGCGACCTCGGCGGACAACCCGTCAACCTGACCTACTCCGACTACTTCAACGGCGGCCTGATCGGTTACGCTCCGACGAGCGGACCGCTGGCAACGTTGCGGATCGAAGGCGGTTACGGTGTCGGACAGCCTTCACTTCAAGGCAATGCTACGCATATCACGCAGCAGCAGCTCTGGGGTCAAGTCAGCTACGACATCATGCCGAAGCACTTGAACATCGGCGCAGCATGGGTCTCGGAAATCGGCAACTCCGAAACGCTCTGGGATCCTTCGGCTCCGATGGTCTATCAGGCATCGGGTAACGGATTCGTGAAAGGTGCCCCCGTGTTGAGCACAATCACGGGTACGCAAGTCACCGGCGCATACTGCGGCATCCAGTTAGCGGCAACGCTGACGACGACGGGCTGCCCGGCGTTCCACGGAACGAACATGACGTTCGGCTCAGTGTTCCTGACCTATCGCATGAGCGATTATCTCCACGTCAACGTTGAAGGCGTGCACCACTTCGGAAACGACCCGTTCACGGGCGCGACGTGGTCACAACCCAACGGCCTCTGGGGCGTCGTGACGCTCGGCAACAACGCCGGCGGAAAAGGCACGCCATGGGGTGACATCGGTTACATCGCGACCGGCTTCAACGGTGAGTCAGTCGAGGGCGGCATCACGTCGACCACGACCTACTTCCCGATCTATGTCGGCAACCCGGCGGGCTACCAGATCGTTTACGGTAGCTTGCACTACAAGATCGCGAACAACGCGGACATTGCGATTATCCTTCAGCGTCATACGATCCTGAACGGTACTGCAATTCCGGCAGGTAGCTCGACGTGCCCCGGATGCTATATCTCCGGCGACACCAAGAACGCTATCTACCTCCAAACGCTCTTCGCGTTCTAACGTAGACCAGGTTAAAACCAAACGCACGGGGGAACGAAAGTTCCCCCGTGTTTCTTTTTGTTCTGATGCTCGCGATGCAAACCGCACCAGTCGATCTGCAAAGTTGCCGGGTGCCAATGGCGATGCCGATCATGCCGGATAAGCCCGCGCCGGCTCAGCCGCTGGCTGCCGGAGTCGCGGTCACCTTCGTGAATCGCGCCTCACAAGCCGCAACGCAAGTGACGCTGCGCGTCAGCTATGCAAATCGCACCGAGCTCATGACCGATGCCGGCAACTTCAGTCCAGGCGTGCAAATCAAGACGATGTTTCCGAATTTCGCCGGCGCCAATTACTGGCGCGACGAGCCCGACGCGTGCTCGATCGTCCGCGTAAAATTCGCCGACGGTTCTATTTGGGCGCATAAGGCGTCAGGATAACGCTCGCATGATCACCGGGCGCACGTGCACGATGACCGGGCGCACGTGCACGATGACCGGGCGCACGTTCGATCCCCGCATGCCAGCCACCCATCGCAAAGGGCCACTTCAAAAAGCACGATTGCGCCAATGTTGTCATCCCGAGCGTAGCGCTCCGCAGGAGCGCGCAGTCGAGGGACGCGCCCGAATCACGCCGGCCGCGAAACGATGCGAGAAGACCGAGGGCACGATCGTGCCCGCAATTTGCGACGATCGTTACGCGACCCGGATTGCTGTCTCGCGCCCCTCGACTACGCGGCGCCGCGCGCCGCTACGCTCGGGATGACAATGGCGCCGCCACGCTCGGGATGACAATGGCGCCGCTACGCTCGGGATGGCAAAGAGGCAAGATACGATGCGATTATCGCATCGACGCTCGCGTCGGCTGTGAGCCCGAGCGCGGTCGCACGTTGCGCGAATACTGCGCGCGGCCACGTGTCGACGATTCGCTGAATCTTCGGATCCGGACGAATCGTAATACGGTTGGCGGCTTGGGCTCCCCCCGCGCGCCGGACCGCTTCGATGATGTCGCTGACCGATGCGGAAATTGCGGGCAGCAAGAGTGAGCGGTGCGTTCCGAATTCCGCTGCGGGAAGCTCGTGCGCAAGCTCGATGCAATCGAGCAGCTTTTCGACCGACATCAACGTCATCACCGAATCGCTGCTCACCGGACAGTCGGTCGCGCGACCCGAAAGCGGTTCGCGGATGATCGTCGACGTAAAGGTCGACGCCGCGAGGTTCGGTTCCGGCCGCACGACGATTGTCGGGAATCGCAGCGAGCGCCCGTCGATGAAGCCCTTACGGCTGTAGTCGCTGATCAAGAGCTCGCCGCATGCTTTTTGCGCGCCGTACGACGTCTGCGGATAGAGCGGTGTGTCGTCGTCGATCACGGCCGGCAATGCGCCGCCGTAAACGGCTTCGCTGCTTCCGAAAACCAGCCGCGGTGAAGTTCCGAGCCGCCGGCAGGCTTCAAGGACGTTACGTGTGCCTTCGAGATTGACGCGCATTCCGAGATCGAAATCGGCCTCGGCGCCTGCGCTGACAACCGCGCCGAGATGGAAGATGCTCGTCGTTCCGGTTGCGATGACGCGTGCAACGGTCGCGGCATCACCTACGTCGCCTGCGATTTCCTCAGCGCGTGGGTCGTCGATGCCACCTCGAACGGCGACGTCGAAAAGGACGAGCCGCTTTAGCTCAGGACGCTTTAAGAGGCGTCGGACGAGACGCCGGCCGATGAAGCCGTTGCCGCCGGTAATCACGATATTCACGCGGCAGGGAATTCGGCCTTAGGCGCCTGGATACCACCGCAATCCCATTGCGGAGGCGAGCCGTGTATTTTCAACAGTTTTTTCTAAGCTGTCTTGCGCATGCATCGTATTTCATCGGTTCCGACGGCGTCGCAGCCGTCGTCGATCCTCAACGCGACGTCGAAATCTATCTGCGCGAAGCCGAAGAACACGGATTCAAGATCTGCTACGTGATCGAGACGCACCTACACGCCGACTTCGTAAGCGGACATCAAGAGCTGGCCGCACGCACGGGCGCACAAATCTATCTCGGCGCCCGTGCCCACGCGACGTTTCCGCACGTCGATGTACATGAAGGCGACGAGCTGCTTGTCGGCAATTGCCGCCTTGCGTTTCTCGAGACGCCGGGACACACGCTGGAAAGCATCAGCATCGTCGTCCAAGACGAATTGGCAAAGCCGGCGATGGTACTCACCGGCGACACGCTGTTTATCGGCGACGTCGGCCGTCCGGATTTGGGTGGCGATCCCAAAGACCTCGCCGCAATGTTGTATGACAGCCTGCACGGCAAGCTCATGAAGCTTCCGGACGACGTTGCGGTATTTCCCGCGCACGGCGCGGGTTCGCTGTGCGGTCGCGCGATGAGCACCGATCGCAGCTCGACGATCGGTCGCGAACGTCAGACGAATTATGCGCTGCAAGCTCCCGACAAAGCGTCGTTTGTCGAACTATTGACCTCCGAGCTCCCCGACCGTCCCGGTTATTTTGCGACGGACGTCGAGCTGAATCGCAAAGGCGCAACGCCGCTCGATCAGCTGCAAGCACCTCAGCCGCTCTCACCGCAGGACGTTCGCGCACGGCACGAAGCCGGCGCCATCGTCCTGGACACACGCGATGAAGACGCGTACGGCGCGGGGCACGTTCCGGGTTCGATCAGCATCAGCCTCGATGGACAGTTTGCCGTATGGGCCGGCACAATCGTTGGACTCGAGAACGACGTCATCGTCGTGGCCGAAGACGAAGAGCGCGTGCGCGAATCGCAATTGCGATTAGCGCGCGTCGGCATCGACCGCGCGACGGCATTTTTGTCGGGCGGCATGAAAGCCTGGAAAGCGGCGAACATGCCGGTCGCGTCGGTGGCACTCCTCGATCCGCCGGAGTTCGCATCCGCCATCAAGAAGCCGGACGTGCAGGTCGTCGACGTACGGCGGCCGGCCGAATGGTCGTCGGGCCATCTTTCAAGCGCCGTGCACATGCCGCTCAACCGGCTGATCGGAACCATGCGCGACCTCGATCCGAACCGTCCGATCGCCGTACACTGCAAGAGCGGTTATCGCAGCTCGATCGCCGTCAGCTTGCTGCAGCGTGAAGGCTTTTCGGATGTCGTGCACATGCGCGGCGGCTGGGACGCTTGGCAGGAAACGGGGCTCTAGAACTAGCCGCGGCCTATTTCGACGGCGGAGATTTCGTCGCCGATCTCGCGCGCCGCGTTGCGATTCCAACCGAGAGCCAAGCCGACGTTCGCGTGGACGTCATGCGCGCCTATCTCGAAGACGAGCTTGCGCCCTCACTCGAGCGCGCCGGTTTCACCGCGTGCGTCTGGGACAATCCGAATCCGCGAGCGGGCGGATTTCTTTTTGCCGAGCGCATCGAAGACACGTCGCTCCCCACGGTGTTGACGTACGGTCACGGCGACGTCGTAATGGGGATGGAAGGCCGTTGGCGCGAGGGCCTTTCGCCCTGGACGCTGGTGCGCGAAGGCGATCGTCTTTACGGCCGTGGTGCAGCCGACAACAAGGGCCAGCATCTGATCAACATCGCGGCGCTCGAAGCCGTCGTCCGGGCACGTGGACGCCTTGGCTTCAACTGTAAGGTTCTGATCGAGACCGGCGAGGAAGCCGGCTCACCCGGTCTGCGCGACGTTTGCATTCGCGAACGAGCGGCGCTCGCAGCCGACGTCTTCATCGGTTCCGACGGTCCGCGCATCACAGCCGAACGTCCGACCATCTTTTTGGGCAATCGCGGCTCATTCAATTTCGACATGACGGTCGATCTGCGCGAAGGCTCGCATCATTCGGGCAACTGGGGTGGTGCGCTTGCAAATCCCGCCGTGATCTTATCGCACGCGCTTTCAACGATAACGAGTCCGCGCGGACAGATCCTGGTCGACGGCTGGCTTCCGCGCGAGCTGCCCAAACGCGTGCGAGAGCTGGTGCGCGATCTCGCGATCGGCGAAGGCGACGATTCGCCCGAGATAGACCCGGACTGGGGAGAACCCGGACTTTCACCGCCCGAGAAAGTCTACGGCTGGAACACGTTCGAGATTTTGGCCTTCGGTGCGGGCAATCCCGAGCGGCCGGTCAATGCAATTCCCGGAAAAGCGAGCGCGCATTGTTCGCTTCGGTTCGTCGTCGGCAGCGATCCCGAAGGTTTCTTGCCCGCGCTTCGCAGGCATCTGGATGCGCGCGGCTTTGCCGTCGTCCAATTGCAACGCGCGAAAAAAGGCTACTTCGATGCGACGCGTCTCGATCCGGATAATCCGTGGGTGGCGTGGATTGCCGAATCGCTTGCGAGTGCAACGAACAAAGACATCGCGCTCTTGCCGAATCTCGGCGGCTCGTTACCGAACGCCGTTTTCGCGCACGACCTCGGCTTGCCGACGATCTGGATTCCACACTCCTATCCGGCGTGCTCGCAGCACGCGGTCAACGAGCATCTGCTCGCGTCGGTAGCGCGTGAAGCGTTGCTGATGATGACGTCGCTCTTTTGGGATCTCGGCGACGCGAAGAGCGTTAAGCCCCTTTTGTCATCCCTAGGGTAGAGCCGAAGGCGCGTAGCCGGGGGACCGCCGCATTGTCTTTATAAAAACACGCGCCGCACAGCGAGATATAATTATGCTCGCCTTCGATGCCGATCTGTTCGCCGAGCGTAATCCGGTTACCGCAAGCGTCGACGCGCGGATTCATCGTCGCCTTGCGCCCGCACGGGCACACCGTTTTCAACTCTTCGAGACTATCGGCGAGCGTCAGCAGATACGCGGCTCCCGGGAAGGGCTCGCCGAGGAAGTCGCTGCGGATTCCGTAGCAGATGACTGGAATCTCACCGACGTGCGCGATGCGGTGCAACTGCCGCACTTGTTCACGCGTGAGAAATTGGGCCTCGTCGACGAGGATGCACGCGAATTCATCGACGGAGCGCGATTCGAACGCTTCGGAGAAATCGAACTTGGAGTCGAACGTTGCAGCGCGTCGCTGAATCCCTAGGCGCGACGTGATCTGCCCGATGCCGAAACGATCGTCGAGATGCGAGCTGAAGATTGCGACCTCGCGTCCCAGCTCTTCATAGTTGTGCGCGACCTGCAGAAGGGCGGTCGACTTGCCGGCGTTCATCGCCGAATAGCGGAAGTACAGCTTTGCCACAACCCCAGCGTGTGGCTGCAAGGTGCCAGGTGCCTGGCACGCAAAGGCGGCCCGCCATGGCAACCTCGAAAAACGGCAGCGCGCCGCCCGTCGTTCCCATCGTCAGCACCTCGGCGGTCGGGCCCCTCGGGGTCTGCCACCTGCCACGGATGTGGCTGAAGGTCTTGCTCCACGCGAGTGGCCGGCTTCCGGCCGGCTACCGCCACGGGACGGGCGGCTTTGACGAGACTACCGCTAATGCGCTCGGATTCGATCGTGACGCATTCATCGAATTCGTCAGCACGCAACATCCGACGTACATGGAGACCGAAGCCTGGGTTCGTAAGAACGCTCAGAACCTCGACGCCGAAACGATTCGCAAGCACAACGAGAGCATACGCCGCAAAAAGCCGTTACTGATGGCCAAGGTTCAGCGCGCGTTCGTCGGGCTGGACGACGAGAGCATTCTGGATGCCACGTTGCTCAACGATCTCGACGACTGGCACACGCTTCACGCGCAGGTCACGAAAGGCGCGTTGCCTCCGCTCATGATATCAAGCTTCAACGCCGAGATTACCGAGGTTCTGAAGGAACTACTCGTCGCGACGCACGCGAGTCGCGCCGCAATTCACGTCGACATGGCGTCGTTCGGCTTCGAGCCGTCGAAACCGGCAGCCGAAACGAAGCGCGCCGGCGGTGAGGGTTCGGAAATCGCAAAATCCGAGATCGTTCGCGGCGGGAAACCGGCCGCCTGGATCTCCGTTTACGGAACGCGCCCGTGGAACGATGCAGATTCGAAGGCACTCGACCGCGCGACCACTCGCGCCGGCGAGATCATCGACGAAGTAAGTTTAACGCCGGTCGGGCACGACTAGTTTACGACGACGATTTCATCGCCGGATTCGTCGCACAAGAAGCGCGTCGAATAGCGCATCTCGTTGGCCGGCGGCGTCTTGATTTTTGTATGAACCGTCAACCTGTGCATTGCGTGACCGTTCAAATGCGTGATGCCCCCGTAATCGAACTGCGCGGTCGGCGACGTTTTGCGGTCCAAGCGATTGCGCTGCACGAGCTCGTTCAGCAGCCGTTCGCGTAAATCGCGCGGTACGAGATGGGCGATCTCCGATTCGTCGATGCGCGCCGACGGCATGTTCGCCATTTCGGGTGAATCGGATCCTGTGATCCACTGCATGATTGCGTCCCAATCGCCGCCACCGAGGCTCGTGAACTGAAAACCATAACAGATGGTGCGCCTGTTGCCTTGCGAGACGTCCGTGTGCCAGATCGGCTGTGCTCGCAGACGGACGTTCTTACCCTGCAGCGTCATCGCAATATCGACGATGACGCTTGGAATCTCGCGCTCGCTGTTCGCGCACATCCCGCCGCCGGTCAGATCGACGCCTTTGAGCGGGCGCCACGAGTGGCCCGCGTCCAGTGAATACTGTGCGTCGTAATCGCGTTTAAGACGTGGATACCTGCGACGATTTTCCTCGCGCCCGGCATACCACCCGACGAGTTCCGCTAGCATGCTTACACCCCGACCCAAGCGTACCACCGGACCGGGTTGTCAGGCTAGAGGGGGGCCGTCACAGCAATTCGCGGCAGCGTGATCGTGAAACGCGAGCCGCTCCCCGGCTCGCTCTCGAGCGTCAGGGTTCCGCCGGCTCGTTCGATGGCGCGTTTGGCAATCGCCAATCCCAGTCCGGAGCCCGGGACGTCGCGGTTGTCGCCCCGGTAGAACCGGTCGAAGACATGGACTGCGGCGGCCGAGTCGATGCCGGGTCCTTGGTCGGCGACGTCGACGGCGACGTGTCCGTTCTCGAAACGGACCCCGACATCGATTGCACCGCTCGTGTATTTCAGCGCGTTGTCGAGCAGGTTCGTCACCGCGTGCGTGAGGTCGCTCGGGTCGATAGCCGCAAGCGGCCCAGGATACGCCGCGATCCGCAGTACGCGTTCGGAATTGGCCTCTGCAATGGGAAGCGCGACGTCGCTGACGAGCTGGCCGACGTCGATTGGCTCGACACTCGTCGAACCGACGCTTTCCCACTGTTCGAGCAACATGAGCTTCTCGATGAGGGACGCCATAATTTGCGTCTGACTGCTCATCGTCTGCAAAATGCGCTCGCGGTCGCTTGGAGTTCGCAACTCTCCCCGAAGCAAAATCCCGAGAAACCCGCGGATCACCGTGAGCGGCGTTCGCAGCTGATGACCGGCATCGGCAATGAACTGACGCATCGATGCATTAGCGCTGTCGCGTTGTGCAAATGCGCGTTCCATCTGTTCGATCGCGCCGTTATACGCAATCGCCAAGCGGCCGAATTCTTGACGGGGATCGGCGCCGATCGGCTGCGGCGTAAGATCGCCTGAGGCAAAGCGCTCGAGCGCCCCCGTCACCGCGACGAGCGGTCGCAGCATTTGCTGGGTCAAGATGCGGGCGATTGCGAAGGCAACGAGACCCGCAAAAATCAGGGCCACGATGAGCGGAAAGATGAAGCGATCGACAGCCGAAAACAAGACGACGTCGTTGGGGCGTACGATCACGTCAACACCGTCGATGCGCGAGCGGACCCATTGCAGACCGAACGCGTACGTAAGTCCGAGGATCGGCTGCGCGAAGGGGCCGGTCGCTTTCGGATCAGCCGAGAAATCGCCGCGGGTCCGCTCCAGCAGCTCGGGCGCTGTGTCCGGCCGCGGACTGCGGTAAAGCGAAACGCGACGCAAGCCGTCGACAAATACGACCAGTACGTCGCCGCGCAGGTAGCGGTTGCCGACCGCGCGCGCCATCTCGACCGCATTCAAGGGTGCATTAGTTGGAATTTCGTCCTGAATTTGCATCGACGTCGCGCGCAGGTCCGCGCCGATCGCACCAACGTATGAGCTAAACGCAAAGATCGCGAACGCAACGACGAGCGCGCCGAGAATGACCGCAACTTCCACGGTTGCGATCAGCAGCAAGCGCCGTCCGATGTTCGGCATCAACCGGGCGTCGACCGCAAGACGTACCCGACGCCGCGCAATGTCTGAATCAGCTTCGTCTCCTCACCACTATCGATCTTCGCTCGCAGGTACGAGACGTAGGTTTCCACGGTATTCGGCACGACGTCGCGATCGACGCCCCAGACCAGATCGAGCAGCTGCGCGCGCGTGAACACACGCTCGGGATGCTGAACGAAGGTTAAGAGTAAGTCGAATTCACGCGTCGAGAGTTCGATACGCCGCTTCCCGCGGAAGACCGCCCGTCGCGAGACGTCCAGCACGAGGTCGTTATAACGAAATGTCTCGCGCTGCTGCAAACGTGGCCGGCGCAATGCCGAGTGCAAACGCGCGACGAGCTCTTCGAGCTCGAAAGGCTTCGCCAAGTAATCGTCCGCGCCGCGCGAAAGGCCGGTAATCTTTTCCGCGGTCGCCGTCTTCGCGCTGAGCATCACGATCGGGACATCCGTCAGGCGCCGCAAGGCCGGTAACAACGTGAAACCGTCAACCTCAGGCAGCATGACGTCGAGGATTATTACTTCGGGCGTCCACGCGCGCACCGTATCGAGCGCGGCCCGTCCGTCGCGCGCGCAGCGGACGTCGAAACCGGCTTGCGCTAAGCCATACTCCAAGAGATCCCGGATAGCGACCTCATCGTCGACGACCAGAACGCGGGCTCCCGGTGGCGTGGAATCCATATTCAGTAGGCGCTCCGTCCCGATGGTAGCGGCTGTTCCTTGGAAGATGCTGACGTGTTTCCCAGGGGATTCCCATAGTGGCGAGTACGATGGATGGGTGCTTATGGGTCCCATTTCGCGTGCCGCGAGCTCTCTTCTACTAGCGGCGCTCTTCGTACTGGGCGGGTGTTCAAAACCCGCAAAAACGGTCGCACAAACGCCGTTCGTAGCAACGACCCTTGCGACAAGCGGGCTCGTGAATCCTAACGAGCCCCTGCCGGGCCTCATCGCGCCGTACCAAAACGTGGCGATTCAATCCACGCTAACCGAGCCCGCAGATGGCGTCTACGTCAACGAGGGCGATCACGTGCGCAAGGGCGAGGTCATCGCGGTACTCGACAGCGCCGACTTGAGCGCACAGCTCGAATCGGATTTGGCAACGGCGCGCGCCGACGCCGCCAACACCTCGCACACGGTCTTTCAAGGGAAACTCTCGATATCGCAGGGCGTCGATCAATTGCACGGGGCAAGCGCCGCGGTGCAACAAACGCAAAAGACGCTCGCTTTCGATACGCTGACGCTTCAGCGCGACCAACAGCTGCTCGCAAGCGGATATATCGCGCAACAAACCGTCGATCAGCAGGAGACGCTCGTTCACAACGATCAGCAAACGCTGCGCTCCGCACAAGCAAATCAGTCCTCCGCGCAGTCAAACGTGCAAGCCAACGGCACGTCGGTAGGCGCTCCGGGTCTGCAGCAATCCTCGATCCAACAGTCGCGCGCACAAGAAGCACAAGCGCTCGCGAGCGCAAAACAAGTCCAAGTCTCGATCGACAAAGCGCGGATCGTCTCACCGGTCGACGGCATCGTCGTAAACCGCAATCTCAATCCGGGCGAGTATCCGGGAACGCGACAGCTCTTTACGCTGCAACAAGTCGACCCGCTCTACGCCGTCCTCCAAGCTTCGGGCGCACAGGTTGCGCAAATCGTTCAAGGCGCGCGGGCAAACATCAACGTTTCGGACCTCGGCGGAAAGAAAGTCAGCGGTCCGGTTGTCGGAATATTGAATCAAATCGTCCCCGGGTCGACCAACTTCCAGGTTAAGGTCCAGCTCGACAACGCGCGCGGAATCCTGCGCCCCGGCATGGCGATCCTTGGCAACGTCGATCTTCCCTCGGTGAACGGAGTGCGCGTTCCGGTAACGGCATTCACAAGTCCCAATCGCGATCGCGTCCTCAGCGTCGACGAACAAGGACTCGTGCACACACTCCAGGTTTCCGAAGTCGCTGACGACGGCAAGCTCGCCGTCGTGCGTGGCGTACCGGCCGGAACACGCATTGTTAGCGACGGCCAATCCAGCGTCGGCGACGGCGAGAAGGTCGCGTTCGAGAAGTGAGTCTCACTCGGCTCTTCGTCAGTCGCCCAACGCTGGTTTTCGTCATTGTCGCCCTGATGTCGTTCGCCGGCATCGTGTCGACTGCGGTCATCGTCAAGCAACTCTTCCCGAACGTCTCGCAGCCGACCGTCACAATCAATGTGCAATACAACGGTGCGTCCGTCACCGAGATGCGCGACAACATCGTCGCGCCGATCGAGCAACAGCTCGCCGGCACGACCGATCTGCAGACGATCAACTCGACGGTGCAGCAGGGCACTGCCTCGATCGTCGCAGTCTACTATCTCGGATCCGATATTGCAACCGACGTTGCGTTGACGCAGAAGGCGGTTCAGGCCGCCGAAAAAGAGCTGCCGACGAACCTGACGCCGCCGGTCATTCAGATTCGTGACCCGAGCCAGTCGGTCGTCATCAGCCTCGGCGTCTTCTCGCCGAAACTCAATACGGGTCAGCTCTCGCTGCTTGTCGACAACGTCATCGTTCCCCGCATTCAGCAGATCAAGGGCATTTCGAACGTTTTCGTGGGCGGCGACGTCATCCCGGCCTACGAAGTTGAAGCCGATCCCGCGAAGCTCGCGGCTCGAAATCTAACCCTCAACGATTTGATCAATACGCTCGCGAACGACAATCAACGCGTTCCCGGCGGTATCGCGTACGCGCCGAACCGCGAGACGTCGATCGACGTGCGCGGTGACATTACCACGCCGAGCACGATCGCGAATCTACCGGTCATCGTCTCGGGCGCGGGAGGCGCGAACGCGGGACTCAACTCGCTGCCCGGCGGCGTCGACACGTGGACCGCGAGCAACGCCGTTACGCGCATCGGCGACGTTGCGTCGGTCGTTGCAGGCAACGAGCTTCAACGCCGCTTCGCGCAGGTCAACGGTCGTCCGGGTTTGTTTCTTTTCATTCAAAAAGCGTCGGACGCAAGCGAAGTCGATTCGTCCGAGAACGTCTTACGCGATCTGCCGCAAATACAGCGCCAATTTCCTGAACTGCAATTCAAGCTGCTGAATACGCAGTCGCGCTTCACGACACAGCAGATCGATCTCGTAACCCGCACGCTCACCGAAGCCATGATCCTGACCGGCATTGCGATGCTCTTCTTCCTGCGCTCGTGGCGCAGCGCGATCGTCGTCTGCATCGCGATCCCGACGTCGCTTGCAATCGCTATGACCGTCATGAAGATGCTCGGGATGACGCTCGACATGATCTCGCTGCTCGGCATGTCGCTGGTCATCGGCATCCTCGTCGACGACTCGACGGTCGTGCTGGAAAACATCGAGCGTCACTTCACGCATCTGGGCGAGTCGCCCGAAGATGCCGCCGTCAACGGCCGCCAGGAAATCGGTGCTGCCGCCGTCGTGATCACGCTGGTCGACGTCGTGGTTTTCTTTCCAATCGCGCTCGTGCAAGGACAAGTCGGTCGATTCTTGTGGGAGTTCGCGATCGTCGTCGTTATCTCAACGCTCACCTCACTGTTTGTGTCGTTCACGATCACGCCGACGCTGGCCGGACTCTGGGCGTTGCGCTCGCACTGGAAAGCGCCGAAAATGATCAACGCATTCGGTGATTTCTTCGACCGCGTTCGCGAATGGTACGTGCATAGCGCGCTACCGTGGGCGCTCGGGCACAAGGGATTGGTCGCAGCGGTGTGCGCGCTATCATTCGTTGGATCGATCGCACTCGTACCGCTTGGACTCGTCGGCGAAGAGTTCGTGCCGACCACCGACCGCGGGCAGATTTACATCCAGTCGGTCTTTCCGGTCGGCACGCCGCTGGCGACTGTTAAAAGCTATCTCTTCAAGCTCGAGCGGGAAATCGACCAACAAGGTGACGTTGGCGGCGAAGCCACGTCGGCCGGCGCATACTCAGCCTCCTTCGGCGCATTCGTGTACCAGGGGAACGTCGGCCAAATCGTGGTTTTTCTCAAAGACGAACGCAAGAATTCCACTTCGTGGTGGGCGACGCGCTTCAGTCAAATGGCGCGTAAGATCATACCGCAGGCCGACACCGTCTCGGTTCCTTCGACCCAAACGTCGGGCGGGAATGGACAGCCGATCGATATGATCGTCTCGGACATATACGGAGGCGATCCGACGGAAGCTTCGCGTAAGGTTCTAGCGCTCCTCAAAAGCATCCCGAACGCGACGCACGTCAGTAGCTCCGGAAGCCAGCTCGCGCCGCAAATCGAGGTCGACTTCGATCGCACCAAGATGAATGCGCTCAACGTCGATATCGGCGCAGCGGCAAATGCGGCAGGCGCGGCCTTCGGCGGAAATCAGGTTACGCAATTCGAGACGCCGCAAGGTCTTGAAGAGGTTCAGATCATCTACCCGCTCGATTTGCGCAGCGACCTCAAGACGCTAGCAGCTGTTCCGGTTCGGTCGCAAACAGGCGCCATCGTCCATCTCGGCGATTTCGCGTCCTTCCGCTACGAGCCAACGCCGCCGATCGTGACGCGAACCGATCGCCACAATGTTGTACACGTCACCGGAAACTACGTGCCCGGCTCGTCTCTCTCATCCGTGCAGAACGCGTTCTTCAAGAAGCTGCCATCGCTCCACTTACCGGTGAACATCGAGGTCAAAGCGTCCCCGCTCGGCTCTCAAGAGTTCATGAATCAAACGCTCAAGGGTCTCGGAGCCTCGATGATCTTCTCGGTCATCCTCGTTTTCTTGCTGATGGTCGCACTTTATAACAGCTACAGCTCGCCGTTCATCATCATGTTCTCGGTCCCCGTCGCGGCCGTCGGCGCGCTTAGCGCGCTCATGATCACGCACAAGACGCTTAACCTCTTCTCATTGATCGGCTCGATCTTGTTGATCGGCATCGCTACGAAAAATGGGATCCTGCTGGTCGACTACGCGAACACTCTGCGCTCACGCGGTCGCGACAAACTCGCTGCGATCAAGGAGAGCGCACACACGCGATTCCGCCCGATCATCATGACCAGCTTCTCAATCGTCGCCGCGAACATTCCGTTGGCTTTGGGTTTCGAGCCGGGTTCGGGCGCGCGAACGAGTCTCGGTACCGTGATCATCGGAGGCGTCCTCAGTTCGCTCGTCCTGACGCTCTTGCTCGTCCCGGTCGCCTACATGTGGCTCGCACCGCGCGATTGGAAGATCCCCAAGGAGCAGAAGCATTCAGAGCAGCATCCGCCGGCTGAAGTCACCGAGCGCGGCCTCGGAGCGCCGGCGTGATGAAGCCTTTGCGCGAGTGGCTGCATCTCGATGAGTTGCGGCTCGACAGAGACAGCGAGGGCATCAAGAACGCCCTCATGGTCGGTCTCTTCGTCCTCCTAGTCGGCGGCATGATCGGCGGCTGGCTCGGGGTCAAAGCTTGGAACGACTACATGCTTGGCTATCCCCGCTAGTGCGAGGGCGCACAGGGCCTGATCGCGGCCCCGCGCGAACCCAGGGAATATGAGCTCCACCCCGGTCGACAGTTTCACGATTCCGGATCCGTCCCAATACAGCTATCCGTCCGGGAATCTGCCCGACGGACTGACGCAACCGGCAACGTCGTCCTCTTCCAGCAGCTCGGGCTCGAGCACGACCAGCTCGACGTCAAGCAGCACCTCGACGCAGAACCCTTACGCGCAACAGTATGACGCGCTGCAAGCTTACGATCTGCAGGAGCTCTTCACGGTCTCGCTCGACACGCCGCAAAACGCGGCGCTGAACATCGACAGCGTGCTGGCGCAGTGGGTCGCGATCGATGCCCAGGAGCAAGAATCGCAAGCTCAGACGATTCAAACGATGCTTAGCAACACCGGCTCGTCGACGACCGACGCCACGGCGAACATCCCGACGCTCGACGAGGTCGAGTCGCAAAGCGAGCAACAGGCGCAGACCGTGTTGAACAACTATACGGGCGCGCCCGCAGGGTCATCGATCGTCGATTTCCAAGCCTAGGCGGGATTGGCCGACCATCTAAAACACGTCGCTTGCATCGACGATTTGCGCGCGATCGCTCAGCGGCGTGTTCCGCGCGCTTTTTTTCAATACGCTGATGCGGGTTCGTACTCGGAAGCAACCCTTCGCGCAAACCGTGACGACCTCGAAGCCATCAAATTCCGTCAACGCGTCGGCATCGATCTCACGTCGCGTGAGTTGGGCACGACGATTCTCGGGCAAGCGGCTTCGCTGCCGCTCGTGCTGGCGCCGATTGGTATCTGCGGCATGCAGTACGGCGACGGCGAGATTCTCGCTGCGCGCGCCGCACAGGCCGCCGGAATTCCGTTCACCCTCAGCACGATGTCGGTTTGTTCGATCGAAGACGTTGCCGAGGCGGTTGAGAAGCCTTTTTGGTTTCAGCTTTACGTGATGCGCGATCGCGGATTCGTGCGCGACCTGATCGCACGCGCCATCGCAGCCAAGTGCAGCGCGCTCGTCGTCACCCTGGATCTCACGATGCTCGGACAGCGTCACAATGACATCCGTAACGGTCTGACGGTTCCCCTCGAAGTGACGCTGCCAAATCTGATCGACGTTGCGACGAAACCGTCGTGGCTGATCAGCATCTTGCGCGGCAAGCGCAAGACGTTCGGCAATCTGCAAGGCCGCATCAAAGGAATGGACGACATCACATCGCTTTCGGCCTGGGTTTCGCAGCAATTCGATCCCTCGCTCAATTGGAAAGATCTCGAGTGGATACGCGAGCTGTGGCCCGGCAAGATCGTGCTCAAGGGTATCCTCGACGTCGAGGATGCGAAAACCGCGGCGAAGACGGGCGCGTCGGCGATCATCGTTTCCAATCACGGCGGCCGTCAGCTCGACGGTACGACGTCGTCGATCTCGGCGCTGCAGCCGGTAGCGCAGGCCGTTGGTAGTGAGATCGAGGTCATGTTCGACGGTGGAATACGTTCCGGCCAAGATATTTTGCGCGCGCTCGCGTTCGGTGCGCGTTCGTGCATGATCGGCCGCGCGTTCCTCTACGGACTCGGGGCCGGCGGCGAAGCCGGCGTTACCAAGGCGATCCAAATTCTGCGCAAAGAGCTTGACGTCACGCTGGGGCTTACGGGCACGCCGTCCGTACAAGCCGCCGGCATGCAAATCATCGCAAGAAACGGAGCACCGGTGTGAGCAAGGTACGCGTACTGGTTGGAACGCGCAAGGGCGCATTCGTTCTAACCGCCGACGGTAAACGCGCCGATTGGACCGTCTCTGGACCGTTCTTCGGCGGCTGGGAGATCTATCACGTCAAGGGTTCGCCGGCTGATCCGAATCGATTGTGGGCGTCGCAAACGTCGACATGGTTCGGTCAACAGATTCAACGCTCGAATGACGGCGGCGCAACGTGGGACACGATCGGAAACAAGTTCGTTTACGACGGAGTTCCCGGAACGCATCAATGGTATGACGGCACGCCGCATCCATGGGAGTTTGCGCGCGTTTGGCACATTGAACCGTCGCTCGAGGATCCGGAAACGATCTACGCCGGCGTTGAGGATGCGGCGCTTTTCAAATCGACCGACGGGGGCACGAATTGGAGCGAGCTCTCCGGACTTCGCACGCATACCACCGGTTCGAGCTGGCAACCCGGCGCCGGCGGAATGTGCCTGCATACCGTTCTGATCGACCCGAAGAATCCGAAGCGCATGTTCGTCGCGATCTCGGCCGCGGGTGCGTTTCGCACGACGGACGGAGGCACAACCTGGCAACCGATCAACAAGGGCTTACGTTCCGAGCAAATCCCCGATCGGGATGCGGAGGTCGGACATTGCGTGCATCGGCTTGCGATGCACCGCACCCGTCCCGACGTGTTGTACATGCAGAAGCATTGGGACGTGATGCGCTCGAATGACGGCGGCGACGTCTGGCACGAAGTCAGCGGTAACCTTCCGACCGACTTCGGCTTCTGCATCGACGTGCACGCGCACGAACCGGAGACGATTTACGTCGTTCCGATCAAGAGCGATTCGGAACACTACCCACTCGAAGGAAAGTTGCGCGTCTATCGCAGCCGTTCGGGTGGAAATGAATGGGAAGAGCTGACCAGAGGCTTACCTCAAAGCAACTGTTATGTGAACGTTCTGCGCGACGCGATGGCGGTCGATTCGCTCGATGAGTGCGGCGTATATTTCGGAACGACCGGCGGACAGCTCTACGTTTCGCCCGATGCCGGCGATAGTTGGAAGGCGATCGCGCACGATCTGCCCGCCGTCCTTTCCGTCGAGGTACAGACGCTGCCGTGATCCGCGTCGTACTGCCGGCGCACTTACGCACGCTGGCGCGCGTCAACGGCGAAGTCGTAATCGAAGCCGGTAGCGGCGCCACGCCGAGTACCGTACTCGACGCAATCGAAGATCGCTTCCCGGCGTTACGCGGCGCGATTCGCGATCACGTTACGCGCAAACGCCGCGCGTACGTTCGCTTTTTTGCGTGCGAGCGCGATATCTCACACGATTCGCCGGATACGCCCCTCCCCGATGCCGTAGTGACCGGCGACGAGCCGTTCTTCATTATCGGCGCGATGTCGGGAGGTTGAGCTATGCGACCTTTTTCAGCTGGAACGAGAGCGTGATCATCGCGATACCGGCGAGAATCGCGTAGAATCCCAGCACGTACACGACGGCAACCAGCCCCGCGCCCGGAAAGACGAAGACGAACAAACCAAAGAGCACCGATAGGACGCCGTTGAGAATCCAAAGCCACTCATTTGGCAACGCCGAGCGCAAACGTACGGCCGTCATCAACTCAAAGACGCCGGTGACGAGCGCCCAAGCGCCGATGAAGATTCCCAGAGTAAAGGCGGTGATGCCCGGCCAGAAAAACGTCAAGACGCCGGCTACGACGCCGGCGATGCCGCCGATCAGCTGCCACAACCAGTGGCCCATATTCGACGCCGATGCGCTTCGTACGGCGCCCACGATCATCAGCACTCCGTCGATGACGAAGAACGCGCCGATCCAGATGACAAGCGCGAAAATCGCCGCGCCGGTCAAAACGAAGCACAGCGCTCCAAAAAGGAGTGCGATGATTCCGCGCAAGAGCAGTGCCCACCAATGAGCTTTCAGGGCCTCGGGAGCCGGCAGCGCCATCATCTTAGCGTCGCCGTTATCTCATCGGTCGTCGTTTTCCTCGTCCACGCCATAGGTAATGCCCATTATGGATTCTTCCGGGACGAGCTGTATTTCATCATCTGCGGCCGGCATCCGCAGTGGGGTTATGTCGATCAGCCGCCCATCGTCCCGCTGTTGTCTGCCGGCACCCAAATCTTCGGCCACTCGCTCTTTCTGCTGCGTATCGTACCGGCATTGTTTGCGGCGGGCGGCGTCTACGTCACGTGCTTATTAGCCGAGGAATTTGGCGCGGGTCCGTTCGGCCAAACGCTGGCGGCGATCACGTTTCTGTTCACGGGCGTCCTGATGAGCTTCGGCATGAAAGTTGGTCCCGACGAAGTCGGCCTGTGGACGTGGCCGCTGCTCGCACTCTTCATCGTACGTATCATCAAGGGCGCCGATCCCCGATTGTGGATGTTGTTCGGCCTCGTTGCCGGGCTCTCGATCGAGAGCAAGTATAGCGTCCTCTTCTTGCTCGCAGCGTTCTTGTTGGGGCTCGTGCTTACGCCGCAGCGGCGCATTCTCGCGAATCCGTGGGTCGCCGCGGGCGCATGCATCGCGCTCGTCCTTGCGCTACCCGCTTTCCTGTGGCAAGCGCATTACGGATTTCCGATGTGGGAATTGCTCGAAGCCGGAGAGCACGGCAAGAACATCGTCGCAGGTCCGGGACTCTATCTCGTCCAGCAGATATTGATCACGAACCTATTTCTGTTTCCCGTTTGGGTGATCGGACTCGTTTGGCTCCTCCGTGACGCGCCGAATCGCTTCCTCGGATACGCATACGTAATCTTGATTCTCGAAATGCTCGTCTTTCACGGCAAACATTACTACCCGGCCGACATCTATCCGATCTTGATCGCGGCCGGCGGTACGCAGATCGAGCGATGGACTATGAACTTGAGTGTGCTGCGTGTCGCAACCGTCGTGTATGCGCTCGCTCTCGGACCAATCTTCGTCCCATTCTCGCTGCCGGTTCTTCCGGAGCAGACGTTCTTGGCGTATCAAGCGTACGTCGCGCATGCGCTCCATACGCCGCAAGGTATCCTGGCGACCGAACACGTTCGCAAAACGACGCCGCTACCCCAGGATTGGGCCGACATGCACGGATGGCCGCAATTTGCCGAAACGATCAAACACGTCTACGACTCGTTGCCGCCGGACGAACGAGTGCAAGCCGTCGTCGTCGCCAGCAACTACGGTGAAGCCTCCGCAATCGAATTTTTCACGCCGGACGTTCCGGTCATTAGCGGACACAACCAGTACTGGCTTTGGGGAACGCGCGGCTACAGCGGAAACGTGATCATCGACGTCCCGGGCGACTGCGGGGCTGACAGACATATCTTCAAGAGCGCGCAGCTGGTGACGCACTTCAATGCGCCGTACACGATTGGCTGGGAGACCGATATCCCCGTAATGGTTTGTCGCGGAATTCGCGAGCCGCTTTCAGCGATTTGGCCCAGGATGAAGCACTACATTTGAGCCGCGATTGAACTCGCTCGCACTCGGACTTGTCCTCACCGCCGCCGTCCTCCACGCTACTTGGAATCTTCTCGCAAAACGCGCCAGCGGTGGCTCGCCATTCATCTGGCTTAGCTTCGCGATCTCGACCTCGATCTATGCGCCGGTTGCAATCGCCGTGTGGTTCCTTTTCCCCCGGCCGATTACGCTGCTCGGACTAGCATTCATCGTCGGGAACGGCGCGTTGCATCTCTTTTACTTCGTCGTGCTGCAGCGCGGCTATCGCGCGGGCGATCTGTCGGTCGTGTATCCGTTGGCGCGCGGCACGGGGCCGCTGCTCTCCTCGATTGCCGCAATCATTTTCTTCGGGGAGCGTCCTACGCCGGTTGCCGCCGCCGGTATCGCGATCATTATTGCCGGCGTTTTCCTGGCTAGCTTCCGCGGCATGAACACTGCGAATGCGCGCGCCTCCGTTTTTTACGGCGTTGCGACCGGTCTATCAATTGCGGTTTACACGCTTTGGGACAAGCATGCGATGACTGCGCTCGCGCTTTCGCCGATCGTATACGACTGGGGCGGAAATCTCGTGCGGTTCATATTGATGACGCCAGTCGCGATGCGCCGCTGGGATGAGGTTCGCGCTGCATATCGCGAGCATCTGTTCGAAGCCGCGGGGATCGCCGTGCTCTCGCCTCTCGCCTATCTGCTGGTCCTATGGGCACTGACGTGGACGCCGGTGATCTACGTCGCGCCTGCGCGCGAGCTCAGCATCATGTTCGGGACGTTCTTCGGAATCATGTTCTTCAAGGAACGTGATCGCGCGCACCAACGGCTGATGGCGGCTGCACTCATGCTGGTGGGCATTGTTGCGCTCGCTCACGGTTAACTTTGTGCTAGGCGTCACCGAGTCATTTTGTCGTCCCGTAGCGAACCTTGTCGCACGGGTGTAACAGGTATGGTTCCTCAACCGCTCAACGTACGCTTCCCGTGTACACCGCGACACGCAACGCGGGCACGACAAGCCTTCCGCGTTTATCTCGCACTTCTTCATCTTGACGCGCGTACCGAGTCCGATCTCGAAAGCGCGATTGGTGAAGCACTGACGAACGCCGTCGAACACGGCTTCGCACAGGAAACCTTCTTCGAGCTGCGTTGCAGCTTAGAAGACTCGATGCTTCAGATCGAGATCGAAGGCCGTGCGCGCGCCGCGATGCTGCCGAATAGGCTCGAGCGTCCGCTCGATGCGCGCGACATGGGCCTCGGCATCATGCGCGCGCTCGTCGATGACGTGGAGCTGCTCGAAGACGGCCGGTTGATCCGGCTGCAAAAGAAAATTCGGGCGGCTAATCGTCATCGGGCGGGCAAAACCGCCGCAACGCCTGCACTGAAGGGATAAAATAGTACGCTCCCGTGAGGGCCTCCGTATAAAGCGTTAGCGCGTCACGCGGACCGCCGATGCCGGCCATTTGCTCGAGCATCTTTTGCAGCGGCATTTGCTGCGCGCAGAACCCGATGAACAACGTGCCGTGATCGGAAACGGTTCCGTACGGAACGTTGCGCCGGAAGATCTTGAGCTCTTTTCCGCCGACGTCGAGCGTCGTGCGCGACACGTGAGAATCCGCCGGCATTTTCGCCTCATCGAACTCGACGCTATCGGGCTTTGTGCGGCCGATGACGCCCTCTTGTTTCGCCTGTGGCAGATCCGAAAACGCGTTTGGCCGATGTTGCCACATCTGAAAGAGCAGAACGCTGCCGCCCGCACCGGGGCCATCGTTCATAACGACGATTTCCGGCGCGGCATCGAGCGTCGGGTTCTCGGTTCCATCTTCGAAACCGGTGAGATCGCGATTATGTCGATACGACCAGCCGCGGATTTCGCGCGTCAGCTCGGCGTCTTGCGCGATCGAGGCGACGGCTTCCGTTCCCATGTCGAATACGACGTCGTAGCTTGCAGCCGAGAACCAGGCCCAAATGTCGGCTTGAGTTGCGGGCATGCTGTAACCGGCAGCGCCGTGGATCACCTCGAAATCGCGAACATCCTTGGGTGCATCCTTCGGCGCAAGCTTACTCCACAATGATGGGCGGAAACCGATGACGCGATTTGCACCGCCGACCGTCGAGCGCGGCTCGCGCACTGCGACGAGCGCCGTCGCAACTGCAGCTGCATCGGCCCCGGGCCGCAACGTGAATTCAAAAAATCCGTGCGCGGCATCGCCTAACGCAAAAATCCCAGTTTGCGCAGTCTCCATCGGCGCGACCTTACCGCTCGTTCTTGGACGGTCCTCCGATTTGCGGCGCGTATCCGGACAGAATCGCAGCGACAATGGAGGGCGGTGTAATCAGTCGAGCTTCGCCGGAGCGTGGCCGCTCGCGTGGTGCGCCGTATCCGTGCTCCGGCGACCACGGGAGGATCGCATCACCGAGCACGACGTGCGGCATGCGGTCGATCTCGACGTAGGCGCCCGCCGGCAGCTCACGCCACAGAAAAGAGTGCAAACGTTTGCGGCGTTGATCGAGACGCTCGGCGTGCAGGCGTTCGTCGATCGGATTGGCGCCCCGAATTCCGAACGCCGCGACAAACCGGTTGTAATCCGAGCGGCGACAGAGTGCACACGGACGGTGGCCGGCTGCGAGCGCCAGCGCTTCGTCGTAAAAGAAGAGCGCCGTCCAACGTCCGGGTACCCATTTCGGCGCGACCCAGCCTTTGTATTCGAGCACGCACGTTATCCAATGCTTGCTCGCCCAGGGTCGTATGATGTCATACCCGCGGTGGATACAGCCCCGATTTCCGAGCCAGTTTCCGCGCAGCGGCGTCACGATGATCTCGCCGTAGGGCGTAACGCGATTTCGTTCAGGCATTTTCAGTCCGCCCGGAGAATGGCACCGGATGCGTAGACGCGGATTCCTGGAAGCATCGCTCACGGCGCTTGGAACGCCGATGCTTGCGCGCGCCGCGCAAGCAGCTGATGCGCATGCAGATTTGATCGTGAGCGCGCAAACGATTCATACCGTTGAGCCGGCTTCTGCGCGCGCAACCGCGTTCGCAGTCCGCAACGGCCGCTTCGTCTACGTGGGCTCGCTCGACGGCGCAGCCGCACTGCGTGGTTCCAAAACGGAAGTCATCGATTTCGGCGACGCGACGATCTTGCCCGGAATCATTGACGCCCATATGCATCTCACGGCAGTCGGCCAAGCGTTGCATGAAGTCGATCTGTATCACGTTACGTCGTTTGACGAAGTCGTACGTCGAACGGTTGCATTTGCCAATGCGTCCCCCGATATGTGGATCGTCGGAGGCGGCTGGGATCAAAACCTTTGGCCCGGCAAAGCTTTTCCGACCCACGATGCGCTTAGCGCGGCGATTCCCAATCGTCCCGTGCTTCTGGAGCGTGTCGACGGGCATGCAGTTCTGGTCAATGCCGAAGCGATGCGCGTCGCGCGTATTACGAAGGCAACACGGGATCCGGTGGGAGGCCGCATTCTTCGCGACGTGAGCGGCAATCCAACCGGCGTCTTCATCGACAATGCGATGCGCTTGATTTACTCCGTCGAGCCCGCGCCGTCGCACGATCAGCTGGTACGATGGGCGCGCGCAGCATGCACCGAAGCCGGCCGTTTCGGCGTGACGGCGATCGGCGAAGCGAACACTACGGGTGCTGCACTTGCAGTCTTCGAGGAGCTTGCGCGCGCAAACCAGCTCCCGATTCGCATTCACGCGATGCTCTCCGACGATGCCGAGCTTATCGCGTCGCATCTCGAGAAAGGCCCCGTGCACGGCGCGTATGATGGGCGCCTCTCGGTGCGCGCAATCAAGATGTTCTCGGATGGAGCGCTGGGGTCACGCGGGGCCGCTCTGCTGCAACCGTACTCCGACGATCCGTCAAACAGCGGGCTGCTACTCATCACGCAAGCCCATATCACCGACGTAGCGACGCGCGCGCTTGCCCACGGATTCCAAACGTGCGTGCATGCGATCGGTGATCGCGGCAACCGGACCGTCCTGGATGCGTACGAAACGGCGCTGAAAACCGTAGGACGGGGCGACTACCGGCTTCGCATCGAGCATGCTCAAGTTCTTAGCCCGCAAGACATTCCGCGTTTCAAAGCGCTCGGTATCATTCCGTCGATGCAGACCACGCACCAAATCAGCGACATGGGATGGGCTCAAGACCGGCTCGGTCCCGAGCGCATTCGAGGCGCGTATGCGTGGCGTTCGCTTCTCAACACCGGCGTGATCATCGCAAACGGTACGGACGCGCCGGTTGAACCGGTTAACACGCTGCGCACTTTCCACTCCGCGATCTCACGGCAAAATGGCGAGAACGTTCCCTCGGGCGGGTGGTATCCCGCGCAGCGCATGAGTCGCGACGAAGCGCTGCGCTCGATGACGATTTGGGCAGCGCATGCGAATTTCTCGGAGGGCGCGATTGGTTCGATCGCCGCGGGTAAATATGCCGACTTCGTCGTGATGGATCAGGATTGGATGAAGGTTGCGCCCGAATCGGTCATGCAAACGCGAATCCGCGCGACCTATTCGAGCGGCCATAAAGTCTACGACGGCCTATTGGATGCGGCAAACGGTATTCCGACACGGCCGCGCCGCTACGCGCGCGGTATCTCGACGTGCAGCTGTGGTGCAGCCTCAGGCTGACCTTGATTTTCGAACGCAACCGGTAGAAGCATCGCCATCGAGTTGATCGCACCGAGCGTCCGCGCCAAATACGTTCCGATCGAGAATCGGATGCTCATGGTGAGGACGAACGCCTCGTCCAATGCGAGTGCAAAGACGGCGACGAGCAGCCACGCATCCAGCGCTGCACCGCGATAAGCGGCAAGACCGAAAGCCGCAAGCAACAGCAATCCGATCGTACACCAACCGAGGACAAACAACAGCGGCGATACGACGTCACCCGCCGCGAGCACGGGCGGCAGGAACGCGTCTGCGCGCGCCGCGACGAGACCGAAGAGGACGGCGAATCCGAATGCGGCGCCGATCGTCGTGAGCGGTTGTCGCACAGGCCGATCGGGGAACCATGCGAACGCGAGCACGCACAACGCCCAGCCCAAGTGCCATACCGTCCAGCACCACGGCGGTGTTTGGTGTGCGAAACCATGCAGTCCTAAGATTCCCGGCAGGGAGCTGAGGTTCTCGAGCACGAGCGGTGCAGATACGCAATACGCAGCTGCAAGCAGCGTCGCACGCCGCGTATGCAGACGCATTGCACGGCGCGTCAGCAGAATCGCGGTTGCAACTTCGCACGGCCCGATAATCGCGGCATAGATCCGCAAAAATACAGGCTGCGGTCCGATCACGTCCGCGAGGTGTCCCCAAAAGAGATACGTCGCGCCCAGAACGACCGCGACGATCACAAATGCAACTATCCAGACCGTATTACTGCCTGAAGCTCGCTGCGAACGCTGCATCATGCACCCCCAACCGCTATTTTCGGCGCGGCATGGGACGCTTCCCCGAACGCAGCGAAAGACAACCAATCGTGTTCGCCGAGTGGAGTCTTGGCCGTAAGATCGCGGCCGTATTAGCATTGGGCCCGATTGCGCTCATCGCGATAGGCGTGATCACGCTCACAAGCCTGCTATACGGTACGGATCGTCAGGGCGCGATCAACACGGTCATTTTCGGGACGATCGCGGCGGTCGCCATACTGATTATTGCGTCGCTCGCCCTAATTCGCAGCGTGAACAAGCCAGTAGAAGCGGCAGTCGACGCGCTCGCGACGGCGACGTCGCAGATTCTCAACGTAACGAGCCAACAAGTCTCGGGCGTTCGCGAACAGGCTGCCGCGGTCGCCGAAACGGTCACGACGATCGAAGAGATTGCGAGCACCGCTGAAATTTCGCGGCAGCGAGCCAAGACCGTTGCCGAGACGGCGACGCGTGCCGCCGATTCCGGCGCAACGGGCCGGCGAGTGGTCGAAGAGACGGTCGTCGTTATGGGCGACGTCAAAGAACGCAGTGAATCCGTCGCCAAGAGCATTCTCGGACTCTCGACGCAAGTACAGGAAATTCGCGAGATCATCGCCGTCGTCACGGAGCTGACGGAACAAACGAACATCCTCGCGCTCAATGCCGCAATCGAAGCCTCTCGCGCGGGCGAACAGGGCCGCGGCTTCGCCGTCATCGCCGCCGAGATCAAAGCTCTCGCCGAACAATCGAAATCAGCGACGGTCGACGTTCAGCGCATGATCAACGAGATCGAACGCGCGATGCAAAACGCGGTTCGCACGTCCATCGACAGCACGGACACGGTCAACCGCGCGATCGGAACGGCGCGGCGCGCCGACGGCGTAATCGGCGAACTTGCCGCGATGATTGCGAACGCAGCCACGATGGCAACCGAGATCAGCGCCGCCGTCTCACAGCAGAGCGTCGGAATCGTGCAGATTCAGCGCGCGATGCGCGAGATCAACCAGACGTCGTCAAAAACGCTAGCGTCGACGAGTCAAGCCGAAGAGACGACTCGCGATCTCGACGTGCTCGGCCTAACCTTGCAGCGTCTCGTGCAAGGCGCCCCGAGCTCGACGAACGGAAACGGTGCGATAACCCGCTAGCGCGGCGCCGTTCCCGCAGCTCGTTGCGCCAAGAGCACGAGATGCGCTTGCGTGGCCTCATCAAGTCCGCCGTCGTGCGCTTTTGCTTCCGCCGACGACTGCACGCGCTTCAGCTCGAGCCGCGCCAGCGCTTGCGCGTCGGACGGCGTGCCGGCTGCCGGCGAGTTGACGACGGCAAGCAGCTTCGTGACGTACATCGACTGCAGGTTGCGCCGTAACAACGAAATGTTTCGCGCGCCCGGCCAGGTGATTTCGCTGAAGATCGCGCCCTGCATCCAATCGAAGAAGCCGCTCATGCTCAGCGTATGTCCCCGCGTTAGGAGCGGATTGCGTTCCAAGCGCTGGAGAACCAGCGGTTGCAAAAGCTGATCAAGCGTTGCGGATTGAATCCGCGCGATGTGCTCGGTGAGGGGATAATCATGCTGCGGCGGCGGGTTGTACGCCCACAACGGCAGATTGCCGTAGGTATCCCACTCGACGTAGCCGTAGCCGGCCCACTCCGAATAGCCAAGCTTGTCGAGTAGCACGGGCGAGAACTTCAGGTGCTCATCAGAGAATAAATACGCGCTAAGGATCCTGAACGCGCGTTGCTGCACGGCAAGGGGAACCGGAGAGATCGGCGGATCGGCCCCGGGATCGCCGCGATGCGCACGCGAGAGATATTGCCCGCCGATGAAATGTGCCGTTTTCGACGCTAGCATGAGGTAGCGCTGGAGCGTGCTACCGAACGCGAGCGAAGCGTCTTCGTACGCGCGCCCCGCGCGCGGCAGCAGCTGCGCGTAACGATCGAGCAGCGCGCGGTTCATGCGCAGCTGAACTTCCGTCCAGCCGAGCTGGTCGTTCGTGAGCTCACCCTGCTCGACGCGCGGATCGGCGGCGTGGCCGTTCGCCCACGCCGTGTCTTCGTCCGAAGCGTAGCGATAAAGCGGATTCGACCAAGCTTGCGCCCAGCGTTCCAGCGTCGGCAGCTCTGAATCCGGCGTCGTAGCGCCCGGAATCGGGGCGTACGCGTATTTCATCGCGTAGTAATCGTACGGCCCGAGTACCTTTTGGTGAAAATCACCTTGCGGCGTTCCGCGGGGCCAGATGTTCAGCGGTGCGTACTCCATCACCGTCGTCGCGATGCCGTTCTTCGCGGTAAAGTTCGGATCTTGTAGTTCTTTTGCGGTGTACGCATCATGACCGATGAAATTGTGCTGCATTCCGAGATTGTGGCCGGTCTCGTGCAGAATCGTTGACATGAAGGTCTCGTCGATGAACTGCTCGGGAACGGGATCGGTCGTGCGTCCGTTACGAACCGGATCGACCTCGTTGCGCCAAGTCGCCGCAGCGCGTGCTGCAATATCCGCAGAGATCAGGATTCCGGTCCTGAACTCTTCTCCCGTCAGGGGATTATAGAGCGTCTGTGAATCCGCACCGAAGCTGGAACGCTCTTCGGTGATCCAGCGCAAAACATTATATCGGATGTCTTCCGAATCCCAATTGGCGTCGCTCGGCTGATCCTTGACTTGAATTGCGTCGATTATGCCGGCACGCTCGAGAGCCGCGTTCCAAGCCAGGACCGCGCCGGCTATCGGTTTTCGAAAGCGCTGCGGAATCGTGTTGCTCAAATAGAACACCATCGGATGCGTCGCGCGCGACGGCTTCGTGGGATCGGCAGGCGCGAAATTCCATCGGATGAGATAGCGCAACCGCCGGTCGATTGAGAGATCCGTGCGCGGCGCAAAATCCATGTAGATGTCATCGTAGATGCCGACGCGGTCGTCGGCATAGCGCGGCGTATACGAATCTGCCGGCAGCTGTGCAAAGTTGTAAACCACATCCATCTGTAACGAACGTGCGTCGGGCGCCGTATCCGGTTGAATATGCGGCTCGCGTGTCTGCCAGAGCTGTTCGACGTGGAAGACGACGTTTTGCGGAAAGTCTTTGACCGTTCCGAAATAGGTACGCTCGGGATCGAGCCGGTACGCCGTGAGCGTCTTCGTCTTGAGCGCCGTATTGATGATGTGATCGAGGTCGAGAACGTCTTTGTAGAGCGGAGACGCATCGAACACGATGTGCCCGTTACCCTCAGCGACGATCTTCCCGGCGCCGACGACTGATTGCGGAAAGTTCGTCAGGACCGCGCGCGATCCGATGAACGACGTGTTCGGCCAAACGATTGCGATCTTGTCGTCGGCGCGTTCGAAGCGGACCAGCATCGCCGGCAAGTGATCCGTGTTGCCCCAAACGAGGAAACTAGCGCCCAGACCGTTTCCTGGGACGATCGTCTCAAGGAAATCTTTGCTTAGCTGGTCGGTCGTCAGATCGATGTAAATGTGTCCGTTCTTGCGCCAAATGCCGAATAGGCCCGTTTGCTCGGTCGCGGTCGCCGTGAACGGCGTGTATGTATCGAGATCCGCAGCCCGAGTTGGCGCAGCAACGTAGAGACAAAAGCCGAGAAAGAGCGCACACGCAAAAGACCGCATAAGTGCGCGGGATTAGCGGTCGAGAACGGCTATCCCGTGTACTAGAATTTTAGTAGCTAGGTACTTATCCCGTAGCTCGAAAGCTGCTGACGCAATTGCTCGAAACGCTCACCTAAGAGTGCTTTAGCCTTGGTTGAGAGCTGCGCGGGAGACATCGGGTTTTCGATACTGCCGGTCGCATGCAGAACTTCGGCGTGCTCGGTTCGCCCGTTGCGGTCGCGCACGCTCATGCGCACCCCACCGACGGCAACGCCGTCTGAAGGCTCGATCGTCACCTTGTCGCGCAGTTCACGCACCGTGGCTTCGCGTGCACAGGCATCGGAGAATTGCTTCGGTCCGCCCTCGCCGTACAAGAACCCGATCGCCGCGCAGTGATGCGCGCTGAATTTGCTCTCCAGGCCGTTCTGCGGATCCCTCTTCCCCATGAGATCGAGAACCAGCGGGTGCGCGGTAACATCGATGCTGGCGATTTCCTCGGGCGCGACTCGCCCACGAAGCTCAATCGCTGCATCGATGATCGGGTGACTGACCAAGCCGCACGAGTACGGCTTGAAGCTGTTCGTTAGGATCTCCCAACGCTCGCCGAGTCCATCCAGGATTACATCGATGTCGACGTGATCGCTCATCAGCGCAGCTAGACCCGATTCGCCTTCGATTGCCTCCGCCGCTCCCGCGACGCCGTATTGCGCCAACAGCACGGCTTCGATTCCGTCGAATGCTGCCTTCCCCGGATGGAACGGCTTTGTCATCGTGCCGAGTGCCGCCGTGACGCCGCCCGTTTCGAGCGCCGCGATTGCGATGGAGTTGCGCATCTGCTCGGCGGACAAACCTGCAATCCGCGCGGCTGCTATGCTCGCACCGATGCGTCCCATCGTGCTCGTGACGTGCCAGCCGCGCTCGTAATGTGCGGGGCTAATGCCGTTGCCGATGCGCATTGCAATTTCCGTGCCGAGCACGACGCCTTCCAGCAACACGCGACTCGATGCGTTGCAGTACTCGAACATCGCGAGGGCCGCGGGAACGATCACCGGTCCAGGATGCAAGAGCGTGCGCATGTGCGTATCGTCGTAATCTTCGAAGTGCACGGCAATACCGTTGACCAAAGCGGCCCAACCAACGCCGACGCGCACGTTCCGTCCCCAAACGGTTGCCTGCTCGGGAGTTCGGAAACTCTCGACGATCCCAAACGCAATCGAAGCGGGCTCAACTTCCCAGCTCGCAAGCGCAAGCGCCAGCGCGTTGGCGATGATCTCTTTCGCCATCTGCGAGACATCGTGCGGGAGCTCAAGCGGTCCGGACGCAAACTCGGCGAGCCGTTCGGAAACGGTCATCGTGCGAAGGTCCAACGCTCGCCAAAATCTGCGAACGCTGCGCTCACGTTCGCGACATCGAAGACCGCGCTGTATCCGCGCGGACTTTCCAAGCCGGCTGGTCCCGTGAAATCGCGCTGCGCGAGCAAGGCCGCGAGAACCCCATTCGACGAGGCTTTGCCGGCGATCAATCGGGCGCTGGCAGTCGCACCTGCGACGCGTTGACCGAGCGTCATGCTCGACGCGATTCCGATTGTGCGCGCGACCATCATCTCCTCTGCATCGAGCAACAGCGCCGCCGTGACGCCGCTGCCAATCACGCCGGCAACACCAGCCGCATCCCACCCGCGATCCATCTGTGCGCGCAGCGCCGCAGCAAGACGGACGTTGACTTCGCATCCGACGGCAAAGGCTATGAGCCGCTTGTCTTCCGAAAGCGCTTCGCCGAGCGCCATCAAGGCCCCGAACGGAGCCGCGCCGGGGAAGTGCTGCGCACCCACGGCGGCGATCAGCGCAGCGTAATACCGGTCGCTTTTCCCGCTGAGGCTTCCGGCAAGCTCCATCAGCGCGGTAATGACGGGATCATCGGCTGACGAGGCTGCCGCTTGCGCGCATGCAAGCCGTGTGTTTTCCGCGGCCTCTCGCACGCCGGAAGGTAATCCCCGGCGGTAGGTCGCGACGATGTTTATCAGGTCAGCGTCCCTGCCGATTTCTCCAGCGCGCCCCACGCATCGCTTCCGAACTGCTCCTTCCATGTTTTGTAGAAGCCGCCGTCGTGCATCGCCCGACGAAACGGGGCGATGTTGACGTGCGCGATCTGCATGCCCTCGCCGATCAGCTTTGATTCCGCCTGGTCGTCGAGTCCGATGATGTCGCTGCGTTGCAAGAGTCCCGCGACATTGAAGTGCCGCTCCGCCATTTCCCGAAGGTCTTTCGGCAATTTTTGCCATGTCGGCGCGTGCGCGATCAGCGAGTATCCGGTGAAGATGTGATTGGTTTTCGTTAGATACTTCTGAACCTCGTAGAACTTCGACGTTTCAACCGTCGCAATCGGGAGGGATGCGCCGTCGACGAGATGCGTCTGCATCGCCACATACGTCTCCGCGAAATTGATCGGAACGGCAGACGCGTCAACCGCGCGGAACAGCGCCGTCTCCATCGGAGACGGAGGCACGCGGAACTTCAAACCCTTGAAGTCGCTCGGCGCGTTGAGCGGTCGAACGCTATTGACAACTTGCTTGAACCCCGAGCACCAAATCTTTGCGAAGGGATACAAATCGGCTTTCGCGATCGCGACGCGCATCTGGCCGCCGAGCGAACCGTCCATCGCATCGAAAGCCTGCTTGTAGGTCGAAAACGCAAACGCGACGTTCTCTATGGCTGCAAGGGGAACGACGTTGGAAAGGATGCCGTCGGACATCAATACCATCTGCGTTGCACCGGAACGGACTTGCGTGAGCATCGCGCTGTCGCCGCCCAGCTGATTGTTCGGAAACACGAGCACCTCAAGGCGGCCGCCCGACTCTTGCTTGACCTTATCGGCCGCCTGTGACGCGCGAATCGTCATCGGGTGATTGACCGGCTGGTCGAAACCGAGCTTGAGACTGAACTCCGCCGCATCCACCGGACGACGGAGGAACCCTATGGACGCAAACGCCGACGCGGCGCCGACGAAAGCTTTGCGCGTGTAGCTCATGCGATCTGTTTTAGGCCGGGAAGCGGGCGCGCCTCCTCGAATGGGCGCCGTCATGAAGAGGATACCGGCGGTTCTTGTTGTCATACCGGCGTACATGCGTTAATATGCTCGCATTCGCTCTTCTTCCGCTCGTCATTCTTTGCGCCGGCGCGACGTCGTCGGTCGTCGACCGTATCGCGGCTGAGTTTGGACATCAAACCAGTCGCGCAGTTATCGTGCGTGTGGGAACGGTTGGGCAGATTCAACTGCAACTCGCGCGCCACGAAGCAGCCGACGTCGTCATCGTCTCCGGAAAGGCGATGAAGTCCCTCACGCGGCGGCGCGCGATCGTCCCCGGGACGCGAGCGGATCTGGGTCGCAGCGGGATGGGGATCGGTGTGCGCGCCGGCGCACCGCTGCCCGACATTTCATCGACCGAGGCTTTGAAACGAACGTTGCTCGCCGCGCGCTCGATCGCTGCGACCGATCCGAAAGCGGGCGCGTCGAGCGGCATATACTTCAAGCACATGCTCGTGCGGATGGGAATCGCGGCCACCGTTGCACCCAAGGAAACGCTTGTCCCAGGCGGACACTCGTGCGATTTGGTCGCGCGCGGTAAGGCCGAGCTGTGCGCACAAAACATCACCGAGATCGTCCCCGTCAAGGGTGTCGCGCTCGTAGGCCCGTTCCCCGCCGGAGTCCAGAATTACATCACCTATTCCGCCGCTGTCTTGACCCGTGCGGCATCACCCGATGCTGCACGCGCGTTTGTTTCGTCGCTCAGCGCTCCGCGCCGTGCACCGCTCTGGCGCCATGCCGGCTTCGCACCGAGCTAGAGGCGCTAACTCCCGCGCAATGCGGTTAGCGATTTGCGCTGACGGCCCGCATCAAAGTTGGCGGGGTCGAGCCACTGCTCGAGTGCGGCGCCGACCTTCGGCCACTCTTTGTCGATGACCGAGAACCAAGCAGTATCGCGGTTGCGTCCCTTATAGACGGTTGCTTGCCGAAATATTCCTTCGAAGACGAAGCCAAGACGGTCCGCCGCTTTCCGTGAGGGTGCGTTTCGCGAATCGCACTTCCACTCATAGCGGCGATATCCCAAATCCACGAAGACGTGCCGCATCATCAGATACATGGCCTCGGTCGCGGCCGGAGTTTGCCGCAAACGGCGCGAGAAGTACACGTTGCCGACCTCGATGACGCCGATTTTCGGCTCGACGCGAAGGTAGCTCGCGAAACCAACGACGGTTCCGCTGCTCTCGACGATTGCATAGTATAACGGATCTTGCGATGCGCATGCGCCTCGCAACCATTCGTCGAATTCTGCCCGGCTCGCGAACGGGCCGTAGAACAGGTACGTAAAAGCGGAGGCGTCGTCTTCTGACGCGGCGGCATACAGCTGGTCACCGTGACGCGCCTCGAGGCGTTCGAGCCGGCAATATCTTCCGGTGAGAACCTTCCCGTCCGGAAGAGGGCGCGGAGTCCAATTTGGAAGCGCGTCGCCGATTGGTTGACCCAAGGAATTCACAGCTGGTACGAACGCCGAATGCTGGAGCCGATCTCGTTGAGGTCTGCGCCGTAGATATGCAATGAGATCGCAATTCCAGGACCCGGGTTCGCGACTTCATGTACGTCCGCACCCGGAGTGAGTGCTTGCACTTCTCCGGCCTTACGCAGAGCCGAGCACGTAGCCGTCGGCGCACTCTTCACGCTTGTTGATTCCAGCGCGTATTGCACTTCGAGCTCGCAACCTTGATAGACGCCGACCGTGCACCAGGAGATATGGTCGTGGATCGGCGTCTTTTGTCCCGGAAGCCAGACGAGCGCTGCAATCGTGAAGAAACCCTCGGGCTCAACGTGAAGAACGTATTGTCGATAGCGCTCTGGATCGGGCTGTAAGCTCTCTGCTTCTAGCAATCCCAAATCGCTAAGATATGGTTCTAGGACGCTCGCAACCCGGCCGGCAGCCTGATCGCGCAGCCCCGAAGCCAGCGTCGTTCGGACGTCCGCTATCAGACGCTGAAACGAAGATGTTTGCACAAGCTCCGTCTTTTACGAAAAGGCGCCCTCTTCTTTGTCTTCTCGAAAATCAGTCGGCATATGCGTGCAGCTCCAGCATGTTTCCGTCCGGATCGAAGACGTGAAACGCGTGCGCGGTATCGCCCCGAGCGCCGAAGTTTCCGGTCATCTCCCGAGCGATCTCAATCCCCTGCTCTTTGAGAAAAGCTTCGATCTGGGTGGGCGTGTTTTCGAGCGTGAGCGCGATGTGGTTGACGTTCTGCCCGCCGGGTGCGGCTTTGTGATATGAGGGTGGGAAGAAATCGATGATCGTTTCGGCGTTGATGCGCACGGATGGAAACGGCACTTTCCCGGCGCGGAATTCAGCCACTCGCTCAGCTCGCAATCCGAGTCCGCGCGAGTAGAATTCGAGACTTCTCTCGATGTCAGCGACGTTGAAAACGATGTGGTCGACCGCTAATATCTTAATGCTCATTGTCTTAACATAAAGATACCAAAACCAGGAACCACCTGTCAAGTGTCTTAACATCAAGATATGCAGGATCGCGTCGACCATATTCTCGCGCAGTGGAAGCGCGAGCGCCCCGACCTCGATACCCGTCCGATGGCCGTCGTCGGGCGCATCCAGCGCGCTACGGCCGCCCTTCGCCCACTCCTGGACGCGACGCACGAGGCGTCCGGGCTTCAGAGTGAATCGTTTGACGTCTTGGCTTCACTGCGCCGGAACGGATCGCCCCATCAGCTTTCGCCGACGGATCTCTACCGTGAAATGATGCTGACCTCGGGCGCCATGACGAACCGCATCGACCGGCTCGAGGAAGCTGGGCTCGTCGCGCGACGTGCCGATCCAAACGATCGGCGAGGTACGCTCGTGCGACTGACGCCGAAAGGCAAGACCCTCATCGACAATGCGACAACAAAGCATGTCGCAAACGAAGAGCGTCTGCTCTCCGTGCTGACCTTACGCGAACAACAACAATTGAACGACATACTTCGCAAGCTGCTGATCGCTCTTGGCGATACGGGTTAAGTCGACGTGAAAACGACGCTATACGGACGCATTCTTTTCGGCCTGTCGGCGATTGTTGCCGGCGTGGTTATGTTGATTCGGCATGATTCGACGATATGGCAGCGCTTGCAGCCGGTTTGGATGCCTGTCGCTTCGATCATCGTCTGGTGCTTCGCGCTCGCGCTGATTGCGTCCGGATTCGGTCTCATGCATCAGCGAACGGTCCGGCTTGCGTCGATCGTGCTTGGCACGATTTACCTCATATTCTCGCTGGCATGCTTTCAGGACATTTTCGCGCATCCAACCGACAGTGGATCCTACGTCGAGATTTTCGAGCTCTTCTCCGTCGCCTGCGGCGCATTGGCGCTCTACGCGTTGACGGCGACGAATACACTTCGGCCGGCTACGATCGTCCGCGTAGCACGACTCGGATTCGGAGTCTGCAGTCTCTCATTTGCGTGGGCGCAAGTCGCGTTTCTTCAATACACGGCGAGCTTGGTGCCGGCGTGGATCCCGCCCAATCAGACATTTTGGACGATCGCCACGACCGTTGCGTTCTTGGCGGCAGCGATTGCGATGCTCATCAACGTTCAGGCGATCCTTGCGTTCCGGCTATCAGCGCTAATGATAGGACTCTTTGGGCTCATCGTTTGGGTCCCGCACCTGATTGCGCAGCCAATGCTGCTTTCGAATTGGACCGAGATCTCCGAGAACTATTTGATGACTGCGGCCGCCTGGGTTCTCGCGGACGCTAGTTTACAGGTCGAAGCGACGTAATGCTCTGAGCGAAGCCGTTTGCGAACGAAGCCGAATACATTCCAACACCGACCGTAACGCACGTCCCCGTAAAGCTACGGCCACTGCAGAGTAACCAGTGTCCACGATTGACGACGAACGATGCCGTGGGATACGGGAAATTTTTCACGTGTACGTCCGGCGTGATCCCCTCGACTTTGAGGCTGGGGCCGTTATAGAGATCGCGTGAATAGAGCGTAATCAACGGTCCGCTCGCGAGCTTCACCGCTGGTGTCGGCGCGACTTGAGCGCTCGACGAAACACCAAGCGTAAGAGAAAGTGCGAAAGCCAGAAACGCGATGCGAGCTATCATAGTCGCGAATTCTTCGATAGCCTTATGAAAAGACCCGGCCTTTCGACCGGGTCTCGTGACTACGTGCGCTTCGGCTCTCCGGCTCGATAGCGATACGTTATGCGACCTTTCGTCAGGTCGTACGGGGAGATTTCGACATCGACGCGATCACCGGGCAAAATGCGGATGTGGTGCCGGCGAAGCCGGCCCGCGATGTGCGCGAGGATCGTCGTGTTGTTTTCAAGCTCGACGGAAAACATCGTGCTTGGGAAGACTTGCCGGATCGTTCCGTAGACTTCCAATGGTTCTTCCTTCGGCGGGTACACGATGGCGGGAGTATCGGAGGAGCGTCGCGCGGTCCGCGAGGTTCGTCCCCTTGAGCCTCCTCGACGCATTATCGCGAGGTCTGCCGCGTCGAGAAGCAATCCCGGCAGTATACTGGTTTATCGTTTCGCGGCTTAAACGGCACTTCGGTAGGTTTGTGGCATGCCGCGCAAACGGCGGCAAACATCTCACGCTGCGGGCGAGCTGAGCCGCCGCCTCCGCCGCCGCCGCCTCGCTGAGCCTTACGTGCATCTCTGCAATCCTGGCAGCGTGTCGGCTTATTGGTGAAGCCCTTCTGGGCGAAGAATTCTTGCTGGCTGGCGCTGAACGTGAATTGTTGCGCACAGTCGGCGCACTGGAGCGTCTCGTCTTTGTACATGGTATCCTTGGCGTCGAGATAGTGACGCGCTCGGTGTACGTTTTTACGGTAGCGAGACGTCTTGGCGACTTGATAGTCGGCATAGGTCCGGATCGCATGACGCGGCGAATCCGCCCGCGCCCACAACCCGCGAGAACCACCCAGGGTTGCCAGGGCGGCCAACCGGCACACTCTCACGACTCGGCCCCTCCGCCGACAGCCCATTTTCGTGGCCCGGCCGCTATGGCGCGCAGGGCGGCAACCTCCCGCTCGAGGTCTTGGATGCGCAACGCGCCGAGCGCGTGCGCCACGGCGCTCGCCACCTCTTCCAGAGAGGCCCGCTCGTCGGGCGCGTAGCTCTCCTGATCCGCCTTAGCATCGCAAACCAGGATCCCGAGCAGCTCTCCTCCGCTCACCATCGGGAATGCCAGCACGCCGGGAATGCTCGACCCCGACTTCTGCAGATCGACGACCACATGCCGCGCGCGCATGGCGACCGCCGCCGGATCGTTGAAATCGACGTGCCCGCCTGCCGGGAAATCTCCGGCGGCCATTGTGTACTCCCCGGGCGGGCCCGCAACCCAGGTCCCCGCGCGCGTCGCACGCGCGTACTGGTGAACGCTTTGCACGCAGCGTTCCAGCAGCAGCGACACATCGGTGACGTACGGCGCGTCGAGTGCGAACGCGTGTAAGGCGGCTTGTGCTGCATAACGCACGCGAAAGAACACGCGATCGACGAAACGCTCGACTCGCTTGTGAATCGCGTTGATGGAAAACCCGAGAGCAAGCGCGACGCCGAGTTGAACCGCGGTGTTCGTGACATGGCTCGCGCTCGCAACATAGTTGGAAAGCAGCGTCTCAACGATGACGAGAATGCCGACGATAACAATCGAGACGCCCGCATATACCGCGGCCTGATTGAGGACGAAGCCGACGTCGATCAGGCGATGGCGCAGGATGACGTACGCAAGGCCGACGGGGATGATCGCGACGGTGAGGAGCGCGAACTGATCGACGCGCGCAGTGTATCCAGCGAACGCAATTACGATAAAGTCGAGTGCCGGCCCCGAAATCCCGACGCCGATGATGAGCAGCACCCAAAGCCGCCGGCTGCGATCGGCGGCACGCGCTTGAATGAAGCCCACGACCAGCGTCGCGATCGCGAGCAAAAACGGCAACGCAAAAAGTACACTGATCAGCACGCGCGCAGCGACGCCCTGAACCGCGAAGAACAATTGTACAGCCACGGCCGCGACGACACCCATGCCCGCTGTCACGACCGCTGCGGAAGCCAGACGGCGTTCCGCGAGGGTCGGCGAGTCCGAGAGATGTGCGGAGAATTCCGCGGCGGCGGCGCCGGCGCAGACGAGCAACAGCATGGCCCCGACGTCGAATAACGCGAACGAAAATTCCGACGACACGATCGGATTTACGTTCGGTAGCCCAAGAGCCAGTCCAAAACCCGTCAGGAAAAAGACGAGCGCGCGAACGGACGCAGTTTCCCAACGCCGCAGAACGAGCAGCCCAGCCACGAGCAAATACGCCAGCTTTACGGCAATGAGAACGAGCGGAAGAAATTGCTTCGGACCGGCGTGCGCGACAAGCGTGACTTCCCGTCCGCCGGCTATCAGCGTCAGCCGCGAGCCCACCACGGCCGTAAGTAAGGCCGCGCGTGTCTCGAGGTCGGAACGGGCGAAGCGAACCATCTCGCCGGGATGCAGCCCCGCTTCGGCAAGGCTCGTACCTTTCGGAACGTCACCGAGGCGAAAGCTGTCGTTCGAAAGCGCAGCCACGGGGAGACTGCCGTAGTAGCCCGGCGCTTCTCCGATAAACCCGGAGCCACACACAAAGAGAACCGACGCGACAACGATCACGAACATGAGGCCGCGCCCGAACCACGACGGCATCACGGGGATTTCAAAGCCGCGGCGCGCGGCTCCTCATTTTCGGTCTAGCGGCGGCGCAAAACCGGGACTTCGGCGCGGTCGAGCTTTTTGCCCAAGGCACGTTCGATTTGAGCGAGCTGCGGTCGCTCTTCGCGTGAAACGAACGTCACGGCATCACCCGTAGCCTGGGCTCGTGCCGTGCGTCCAATACGGTGCACGTAGTCGTCCGGTGCAAGTGGCACGTCGTAGTTGACGACGAGGTCGAGATCTTCGATGTCGATGCCTCGCGCGGCAATATCGGTCGCCACCAGCACGCGATATTTCCCGCTCTTGAAGTCGGCGAGTGCACGGGTGCGTTGACCTTGCGATCGATTTCCGTGGATGCGCTCCGTGGGAATCTTGTGTTTTGCGAGCGCGTCGGCTAAGCGATTCGCGCGAGCCTTCGTGCGCGTGAATGCGAGCGCACTGAAGATCGCGTTGTCTTTGAGCAGCTCGACCAGCAGATCCGTCTTTTGGTTTTGGTCGATCGCGTAGATCGTTTGCGTCACGCCGCTCGCCGTTTTTGCCGGCGGCGAGAGATCGACCCGAACGGGGTCGGTCAGCATCTCTTTTGTAAGGTTCATGATCTCAGGCGGAATCGTCGCTGAAAAGAACAGCGTCTGACGCTTACGCGGCAGCGCCTTGACGATCCGGCGGACGACCGGAAGAAAACCCATGTCGAGCATCCGGTCGGCCTCGTCGAGAACGAGACACGAGACGCCCTCAAGCGAGACGGTTTTCTGCGTCATATGATCGAGAAGACGGCCGGGCGTTGCGACGATGATATCCGCGCCACGTCTGAGCTCGTGTCTCTGACCGCCAAAACCAACGCCACCGTAGATCGCGACGATGCGAATTCCGGAATCTCCGGAGAGAGCTTTGAGGTGCGCGGCGATCTGCGCTGCGAGCTCGCGGGTCGGTACGACGACGAGCGAACGCTGCCCCTTGCGAGCGGGATCGAGGTGTGAGTTCAGGAGCGGCAGACCGAATGCGGCCGTCTTCCCGCTGCCGGTCATTGCGCTCGCCATCACATCGCGGCCGAGCATGGCCGGCGGAATGGAGGCGACTTGGACGGGGGTTGGTTGTGTAAATTGAAGTTTTTGAAGCGCGCGCACGAGTTGTGAGCGCAAGCCGAAATCGGCAAACGTAGCCATTTTTGCGTAGAGTCTTTCGTAAAAGGAGCGCGGTGTCGATCGCTCTTACGAAAGATCGCGCGGGTAGGGTAACCGAGCAGCAGAACCCGCTTGCTCGCCTGATGGTTGCCTCTCGGCGAAAAGTTTACTCGCTTGGCACAACCCTCACGTCCCTGGCTTTTTCCAAGCCGCGCCCAGCAGCTAACTCCGGCAGGGGCGGTGATGAATGTCTCTGCAAGCCTAGTGTTACTCGAACCTCATTTTCAACGGGTCGAGCCCGCGATCATAGACTCGTGCGGTTCACTGCCGAGTAGTCCTTCGCTTCGTCGGCTTTCTATGCCCCGACGGCAGGTCGGCACATGAGCCTCGATGATTCGGCCACTGGAAATGTTTTTCTCGATAGTCTTCCTGAGAACACGCGGCGCCATATCCAAAAGCGTGCCGCAACGGTCGCCTTGAGCGTACGTGACGCGGTATACCATAAAGGCGGGAGCGTAGACTACGCCTATTTCCCGATTGAGGGCATCATCTCGAATGTCTCCACGATGAAAGATGGAGATTCCATTGAAGTCGGTATCGTTGGCAGAGAAGGGATGACAGGCTTTCCACTCCTGCTAACCGGTGCGACATCTGCCAGTAATCTTTACGCGCAGATCAGTGGGACGTCCCTTAGAATTTCTGGGGCAGCCATGGTCGAAATTATCGGAGACGGCTTAGCATCGCGGCGACCTTTTGACATGTATGCCGAAGCGATACTCGATTCGGTCTCTCAGTACGCGGCCTGCAATCGGCTGCACACAATCCAGCAACGCTTTGCACGATGGCTCGTTATGGCGCACGATCGTGTTCGCGGAGATGACATCCCCCTCACCCAAGAATTTTTGTCGCTCATGCTTGGGGTAAGACGGGCAGGGGTAACCCTGGCAGCGTCCACGTTGCAGCAAGCCGGGTTGATAAAATATACCCGTGGCCGCATCGTTGTTCGAGACCGAGAACGACTTCAGGCTTGCGCTTGCGAGTGTTATGATACGGTCGAAGACCGCTGTAAGGAATTGGTCGGCTTCTCAATACGAAAGCATCGTGTAGCACTAGCCAAAGAAAGAACCGTTCGAGTTGAGGCCGGTCGGTCGCGCCCGACGAGTCGCTGAATCCGCAGGGCGCCGTGCGCGAACGTCAGCGGATCTCCGGTGGTCGTTGTCACGATCGTACATTGGATTTCACGGCAAGCTGAGGCCCGGAATCTGCTTCAAGATATCCTGAAGCTGCGACGACGTCTGCGGCAACGCTTGCAGCGCGCTCGACGCGTTCAACAATTGCGGCGTTCCGGCAAGCGAGAATTGCGGGTTGTCGAGCGTTCCGCGCAATACGAACCGCGCACGCACCCGAGACGAGCCGGCGTTCTGTCGCAGCGCGTTCGCAAGGACGAGCCGCAGCTCCGCGGGCACGGGCGCGAAGGCCGCAGCGCTCGCCGCGCCAATTACGCCTACGCCGCTATACGAAAGTGATTTATCGAAACCAAAGCTGCCGCGGCTCACGGCCTTCATGTGTGACGTGACGAGTCGCAACCGGTCGCTGTACGCGCGTTCGTTCGCTACACGCACGTCGCCACCGAAGTAGCTGAAGCGAGAATCGCCCGCCAGTGCATTGAGATGCGAGAACGTGCCGTTGCGCACGCTGAACGTGCCCGAACCCGCGAGCGCAGCTTCGGGATCGTGCGCGAGCTGCGTCGTAAGTTTGAAATCCGCATCGAGCAAGCCGGTGACGTTGCCGCCGCCAACACGGAGTACCGCGAGAGAGTCCGCGACCCTCATGCCTCGAATCCTCGCATTGACGTTCGTCGGCAATGGATTTGCGGTATCAAGCGACGCCGAGCCGCGCACTGCTCCGCCGTATGCTTCGAACGTCGCCTGGTCGAGGCGCAGCGCATGGGTGTAAGCCGCAAGTTGTGAACGCCATTTCGTCGCCTCGAGACTTCCGAAGGTCACCTTGTCGAATCCGATCGTGCCGCGTGCTAGCAAATGCGCCGCAGTCGACCCCACACCGCCCGAACCGGGTCGCAAGACTGCCGCGAGTGCCGCTACGTCCAGCGACGGACCGCGAACGTCAAACGTAATTGAAAACGGGTCCAAATGCGCCAGTGCCACGCTTCCGGCAAGATCTTCGTCGGCGGCTGCAAGCACAAAACTGCTGCGTGCCTCCCCGTTCTTAATCTCGAGATCTCCGCTGCGAAAATCGATTGGCCGATCGATCAGGGGCGTCGTCAACTGCGCGCCGCGCAAGTTTGCGACGATCACCAGCTTTTGTGCCCAATTCGACGCGTGCGGGTCGATGGCGCTCACATTCCCGCTCACGCCGTTCAACGAAAGCACCGGCGTTGGCACTCCCCGGACCAAGTCGGTTAGGGTGATGCGTGCATTCTTCACAGCGACGTTACCAATTTGATCTACGCTGAAGCCGGGAGTGAAGAGTTGCGCCTGCGTGGATTTGGACTGCACGATGCTGAAATTTGTATGCCCTGCGACATTGCGCAATATGTTGAGCTCTACGCCCGAGGGCGCGATGTACGTGATATCGAGCCGACGCGAGAGCAGTGCGGGCAGGTCGATCCCCAAGTCGACGGATTCGGCGACAAGCGCGTCTCCGGCTGGAAAGCTCCGAGGATTTCGCATGTGAACGTTGATGGCTCGAATCCGCGTCGTCGGCAGCAGGTAGAACTGCAGTTTGTCGATCGTGACATCGCGCCCCGTCGCGCGCTCAATGGCCCACGTTAAGAGCGGTCGATAACGATCGACCGGAATGAGGAACGGGGCGGCCACGACGGCGAGCAAAAACACGACGACTGCCGCGCCGGCCACGCGTAATGGTAACGTTGGCACGTTGGAGTTTTACCCAAACCCGGAACGCGGCCCCAGGCAGGAGGCGTTCGCAGCGCACGGTCGCACAGCCCGGATATGACTCGCAGTGTCGCAATCGTAGGCGCCGGAGCCTCGGGACTTTGCGCGGCGCGGTATTTCAAGGAAGCCGGATTTGGGGTCACGGTCTTTGAGATCGGCAGCAAGGTTGGCGGCTTGTGGTGCTTCGAGAATGACAACGGCCTCTCAGCTGCCTATCGAACGCTGCACATCAACACGGCGAAGAGCCTGACGAAATTCAAGGACTTCGAGTTTCCGCCGGACGCGCAGCTCTTTCCCGATCACCGCGATATGCACGCGTACTTCGAACGGTTTGTCGATCACTTTGATCTTCGACCGCTGATTCGTTTCAACACGCGCATCGAGAGCGTGCATCCCGCGAATCCGGTTCCCCGCGAGCGCTCGGCCTGGATTGTTGAGACGGAGCACGGAACGAGCGAGGCCTTCGATGCTGTGGTGGTGGCCAGCGGGCATCTGAGCTCGCCGCTGCACGCCGACAAATACCGCGCGTTCGGCGGCGAGTATCTTCACTCACACGACTACAGACGGCCGGAAAACTTCCTCGGGAAGCGCGTCTGCGTCGTTGGAGCGGGTAATAGCGGCCTCGACATCGCGGCTGACCTCGCGAGCGTCAATCCTCGGACCGTCCTCGTTGCGCGGTCCGGCGTCCTCATCGTTCCGAAATTGATCTTCGGTAGACCCTTTACGGACATGACCGTATGGTTGGCGCATCCGTTGATTCCGCAATGGATCGGCCGCAAGATCACGCGAACGTTGACCTACCTCATCCATGGTCCAATGGAACGACTCGGATTTCAGACGCGGCGAGGGCGCGCTCACACCATGAGCAACGCAACGATCGTTCAGCATATCGCATACAGGCGCGTCGAAGTGAAGGACGATATCGCATCTATCGAGGGACGCCATATAACGTTTGCGGATGGGACGGTCGAGGAGTTCGACACGCTGATCGCCGCAACCGGATACAAGATTGAGCTTCCGTTCTTATCCGAAGACATTCTTCCGGTGCGCAACAACGTGGTCGAGCTTTATAACCGGATGATCCATCCCGATTGGCCCGGACTCTATTTCATCGGGTTGCTGAATGTCAACGGATCCGCCAATCAAGCTTACGAGCGACAAGCGCCGTGGCTCGTTGCAGTTGAAAGCGGCAAAGCCGCGCTACCGAGTCACACCGAAATGCGGGAGGCAATCGCTCGAAAGAAAGCGTGGGTCGAACGCCATTACCCCTCGACTCTGCGCCACACGATCGAGGAAGAGCCCGTGCCGTACTTTCGAGAGCTAGCTGTGTCTTTGCGGGCAGCGCGACAGCGTGCACGCCGCGTTAAACAGTAAAAGACCCGGCCTTTCGACCGGGGTCTCGAGATTATTGCTGTCCCTCGACTACGGCGCTGCGCGTCGACGCTCGGGATGACAAGTCAAAACGGCGTTGACTCACAATGGACCATCTTTTCACACCGAATGACTGCCGAAATCCTGGCGCGACAGCCGGAGAGGAGGCGTTCGCAGCGCGCGGTCGCACAACCCGGATATGACTCGCCGTGTCGCAATACTTCGAACGGTTTGTCGATCACTTTAATTTTGGATCGTTGATTCGCTTCAACACGCGCATCGTGAGAGTGCACCCGCCAATCCGGTTCCGCCGAAATGCGCGAGGCGATCGCCCCCGTACTTTCGAGACTTAGCCGGATCTTTGCGAACAGCGCGACATCGTCACCCAACCGTTTCCGGTGTTCGCACTCTGCAGCATCGTGACGTTGCTCGCGCCGGCTCCGGCGAACGATGATCCGCCACCGCCAAACGAACGAGAGCTTCGGGACTCGGCTGCTGGCTAACTATGCTTACCAGGCAGGTGAGCTTCTCCACGTCATAACTCCGTCATGAAGACCGCGGGAGAAGCGCGTATGCTCGGGGGATTCCCGACGATTGTGTCGGACGTTTCGCGGCAAAGGAGTACAACGCGATGCCACTGATTCAGGTGAGTGTAGTTAAGGGCGTGTTCTCGCCCGAGCAAAAGCGACTGATGATTTCCCGTTTGACCGATGCGATGGTGACGATCGAGGGCGAAAACATGCGCGGCGTAACCTGGGTGAAAGTCGACGAAATCGAAAGCGGCGATTGGGGAATCGGCGGGCAAGTTTTGACGACCGATGCCGTAAAGGCCCTTGCCGCCGGAAAAGCGCCCGCCTCCGTAGGGTGATCGCGATCGGGTCGCGCTACGACGAACTTCCGTTCGTCGGGCGCGACGATGAGCTGGCACGGCTCGAACGCCTTACGACGGCACCTATACCTTCGATCACGTTTGTGACCGGAATCGGTGGGATGGGAAAATCGCGGCTTCTCGATACGTTCGCGGAGCACCGGCGCTCTGCCGGCGCAGCGGTCGTGCGCATCGACGGTCGGCTCGTCGAACCGACTGAGGCTGCTCTCCTACATAAGCTCAGCCTCGCGGTGCGGCGCGATATCGCCACCCTCGAGGATGCGTCGGAGCGTCTCGGCGAGCTCGGAAGTGTGGCACTAGTTCTCGACGACATCGATGCGCTGCGTTTACTCGACACATGGCTACGCCTGTCGTTCGTCACCGCTTTGCCGCCGAACGTACACGTCGTCTTCGGCGGACGCGATCCGCCGCTTTCGGCATGGTTGCAGATGCCGTGGCGTGGCGCATTCCAAACGCTCGAACTCGCTCCGCTTTCGGATAGCGATGCCGTGTCGCTTCTGACGGCCGCGGGGATCGAAGCGGCGCAAGCTGCGCGCGTCAATCGAATCGCGCGCGGCCATCCGCTTGCCCTAACGCTCGCTGCCATCACGCTGCAACGCGTTGACGATCCCGAACTCGAAGAACTGGCCTTTCACCGGATTGTCGGCGAGCTTGCGCGCCGGCATTTAACAGAGATTCGCGACCCGATCACGCGGCGAGCCGTTGAGGCAGCTGCACTCCTGCGAACCGTCACTGCGCCGCTACTCGGCGCTATGCTCCCCGATGTCGCACCCAGCGACGTCTATGAACGACTTCGGTCTCTGCCGCTGATGCGGCTCTCGCGCGATGGTTTGCAATTGCACGATAGCGTGCGCGACGCGATCGCGGGCGAACTGCGCTCCTCGGATCCGAAACGCTACCTCAACCTCCGCCGCGCGTCTTGGGGCCACTTGATTCGAGAACTGCGAACGGCTCCGTCGGCGGAGCTGTGGCGATCTACCGCCGATCTCTTATATCTACTCGAGAATCCGGTCGTGCGTGAAGCATTTTTCCCGTCCGGCGCGCAGCGTTTCGCGGTCGAGCCCGCTCGCGCCGTCGATGAAGCGGCGATCCTAGCGATCGCCGAGCGGCACGACGGCTGCGACGCGGCGCATCTAACGGCGGCATGGTGGCACCAAGGACCGCAGGGATTCAGTGTCGCGCGTGAACGCGAAGGCGCCGTCGCCGGTTACTATATCCTGTTCGAAGCCGCGAGCCTCAGCATCGCACCGACCGTCGACGACCCTGTCCTCGCGCAGTGGAGTGCGCATTTGGCCGCCAACCCGGTCGCGCCGGGCGAGCGCGTTCTCTTCCTACGTCGCTGGTTGTCGAGCACTGAAGGCGAAGCACCAAGCGCCGTTCAGGCAGCATGCTGGCTCGACATCAAGCGCGCCTATATGGCGCACCGTCCACACTTGCGGCGCGTCTATCTTACGCTCCGCGACATCGCACCGTATGCTGCCACAGCAACGCAGCTCGGCTTTGTAGTCCTGGACTCGTGCACAACGATCATCGCTGATCAGGTCTATCTCACCGCGATGCTCGACTTCGGGCCAGAATCCGTCGACGGCTGGTTTGCAAAACTCGTCGCTGCCGAACTCGGCATCGCAACGAGTAGTCTCCTCGATTTTGGCGCTCGCGAACTAGTCGTCGGCTCACGGCGCACATCGTTGACGCGGCGCGAATTCGATACGCTGCACTATCTACTACAGCACGCGGGCAATGCGGTGAACCGCGAAGATATTCTTAGCGACGTTTGGGGAGAAAGTGCCGATGTTGCCAGCAACGTCGTCGACGTAGTTGTGCGCTCCCTTCGCAGGAAGCTCGGCGAACACGCAAACCTCATCGAAACAATTTCCGGTATCGGTTATCGCCTACGTGACTCGTCGCGTTAGAAAAACTCCAGTGCCATTCCATTGAGGCGAGGATGGCGTGGGTGCTGGACGATCCGGCATTTCGCAACTTCGCAGGTATTTTTAGCGACAAGATATTTGATGTATTCTACCACTTCGCGAAATCGAAGCTGAAGAAAGGACTTCCTCTGGTTATCGCAGGTGGATGCGGTCTGAATTGTGATTGGAACACCAAGTGGAAAGAGACCGGTCTTTTTCCTGAGGTCTTCGTGCCTCCGGTTGCCAACGATTCCGGTTCAGCTATCGGGACGGCCATCGACGCCCAATTGCATTTTACTGGAAATGCGAAAATTGACTGGAACGTTTACTCTGGCCTGAGTTTCATCACGTCCGGCTCTTTCGATTTAGCGCAATACAATTTCTACGAGACGAGCTATGAATTGATCGCCGACATGTTGGCTAACGATCTCATTATTGGATGGGTGAGCGGGAAATACGAAATTGGCCCGCGTGCGCTCGGCAACCGATCGATTCTTGCTGCACCCTTTCAAGAAAGCACCAGAGTGCGGCTAAATGAAATTAAGCAACGCGAGCAATTTCGCCCGATTGCTCCTGTTTGCTTAGAAGAAGACGCTGCCAAATGGTTTGGCTGCGATCAAGCAAGTCCATTCATGCTTTTTACGCATCGTGTAAGTACAGACGCGCTGGCAGCTGTTACCCACGTGAACGGTACTGCTCGAATTCAGACAGTGTCGTCTGCGACCAATCGAAATCTGTACGACCTGCTTATCGCATTCAAAGCACGAACCGGATACGGCGTCCTATGTAATACTTCTCTGAATTTCAAGGGAAGGGGATTTATAAACCAGGTTGATGACCTTTCGCAATATTCCGTGACGCACGATTTGGATGGGTTTGTGATCGAGGGGCGGACCTATCTCTTGAAAGCGTCGGAGAATTATCAAACATACCTAAGGATGCCGAATTCACTAGGTGTCGAGTCGTGAATGGATTCCGCGTTTTGACGTGAGCCAAATCCGGTGGTTTCAAGAGAACCAGAACTGTCGACACTCCGGCTTGCGTTCGAAATCAAACCGCGGCGACATGCGCGGACCAACTGGAGGCCTTGTATCTGAATCCAACAAAATGACTCCGTATGTTGCGCCCGAAGTTTCGTATCTTCGAGAAACTACCGTTCGAAGACGGACGCCCTTGAGGATGTCACAGCTGAGCTTGTGAGAGTGAAATTATGAACCGACATGATCTCTTGCGTCGCGTGGGACTCGGGGTGATGGCCACGCCTGTTGCTGCGCTTGCGCCCAAGTTTTTGTCCACTACCGAAGTGGCGAATCAGAACGCGGTGAACGGAGCGCCTGGGCCGGCATTGGTATCCGAGACGCTTGAAGAGGCTTTAGAGTCTGGCGAAACGATCGCAACCGATATGCCAAAGTGGACCGAGCAAGTTACATCGCAGTGGCAGCGCGTTCCGACAGAAACGCTTCGCCGCATAAGCGATGGCGCGGTTAAATCATTCACCTGGATTTACCGCTATAGCGACGGATCGATAACTAAATGGACCGAGCTGGTAAAGATCCACAAATGAACGAAAGAAGCGTAGGGCGCACTCGAATCAGATGAATCATGAGTCTTCGGCGATTAGGCGCTCAGAAGACGACGGCTTTCGTTCGAGTGTTGTACGCAATCTCGTACAAGGCGAAGGAGACTCGCGAGCGGACGATCGGTCCAGAAGCATGGTAGTTCCCAGGACAATCATTCAGTTTTGGCACGATCCGCTCGACATCCCGAACGACGTCCAACGCTGTATGGAGTCGTGGCATCCACTTCGTGATGCAGGGTTTAAACTTTTGTATTTTGATGATTCGTCGGCACAGCGTTTCGTCGCAGATAATCTCGAGCCTCGGCATCTTAAAGCATTCGCTGGCTGCTACCATCCCGCAATGCGGTCTGACTACTTTCGCTTGTGTTACATCGGTTTGCGTGGGGGATGTTATGTTGATGCCGACGACGTTTACAATGGTCGATGTTTAGACGTACTCTTCAGGGACGGACGTCTGAAACTTCATCCGCTTTGTTACGACGTCTTGTCTGACACGATGGTACATCGAGACGTATTTACCAGATCTGGGGCAGATTCCACGAAGTGGATCTTCTATTTCAACAATAACCCACTGATCGCTCCGGCACGGGATCCTGTTATTCTTCGTGCCCTTGAGCGATCAACGCAGCTCCTTACAGAGGCGGCGGCGCCCGGAAACCTGCCTGAGATTCAATCTACGACCGGACCAGGTAACCTCACAGCGAGCCTTGTCGCTCAGGCGCTCGTTTGTGACGAGACTAGGACTAGCTTAGCGCTTATGGTTATATCGAATTGGGATGATTTTGCTACGAGCGTTTGGCCACTGAGTTATCGCGCTGACGCAAGAAACTGGCGGCTGTCAAATAGGCGGCGCATAGTGCGATGACACTGAAAACTCGGCTGAACCGCACGACTCATTTTGGCTTCCCGTGAATCCGTTCCGGTTCCCGGGCAGAACCATTGGATTAGCGTACAGTATAGCCTTACAGACGCGCCGCCTTTTAGGTAGCCAACGAAGCAAAACGTTTCGAGATTATTCTATCCATGGTGCGGCGATAGAACACATTTTCGTAATCAACCTCGATCGCCAACTCAGACGCTGGCAGCGAATAGTAGATGAACTCGATCACGTACTTGACGCGTCGGGTTTGCCGCTTTCGCAGCGCTCTACTCGAATTTCAGCCGTGGATGCTCACCAGAACAACGGCCAATGGCCAAAGGACCTCGTCGACTGCAGGTACACTCTCGGCGAGCAACTGTTTGTGGATCCTCATCCACTAGCATCGCCCGCGCGCCTTGATCTGGATGAGCGCATCAACATGAGCCCGCAAGAAATGGCGGTAGCCTGCTCACATATCAATGCCTGGAAGAATATCGCTTCCGGCCAATACGAATACGCGCTGGTCCTGGAAGACGATGTCTGGTTTCATCCGCGATTTGCGCGTGTTGTCGATCAAGCGTGGGCCGAATTACCCGCTGCTGATAGACAAACGCACCTTTTCGATCTTCTCTATGTCTCTTATACCGAGGTTGATTACGGCGCTGAGAAGGTTCGGGTCTCCCCGTCTTTGTTCGTGCCGTTTCGAGGCCTCTGGAATCTGTCGGGATATGTACTCTCGAAGAGCGGAGCACAAAGACTATTGCGCCGGCTCCCAGTCCGTGGTCCCGTCGATCTATGGATGAACCACCAGCTTGCGAATCTGAAAGTCTATGCAACAATGAGGTCTGTGATCGGCCAGCGGCGTGACGAGCGGTCAACGAACTTCTATTCGGCTCTTCCGACTCTCTCTCGGGCCGGGGTCCTGAACAGCGAAACGCCGGGGCTTTTCCGCGGACGGCCGACGCTTGCTCCGATTTTCGCGTTCGGAACTCCCCAATCAGGATTGTCCTCACTTGCGATGGCGCTTTCGATGCTCGGATACCGTTGTTGCAGTGACATTGATCGACTTCCACGTACCGAGATGCAGCGGCTCATGCAACGTGATTCTAGTCGCGTGTTCGACGCGTACGTGAACGTTACTAATCTCATGGACAACGTTGATCAGCTAGCCAGTCTGTACCCCGATGGTCGTCTGATCCTGACGATCGAGGGTTCTGAGATCGTCAAACCTCTCGACGCTCTTTTGTCGACGACAGGCGATCGCCTTGACGAGTGCGCACAAGCGTGGGGTGCGCGCACCCTAATGCTCCCGTCCGACGCACCGAGGATGTGGAAACTCGTTTGTGAGTTTCTTCGTTGCGTGCCGCCACCTAGTTCGTATCCCTACCGCGAGGACGAAGGACAACGGCTTTTGCATGAGACAGCCGACGACGAGGGATCCGACACCAAAGACCTCGTGCATATCCGTAAGCTGCGATGTGACGATGCGCCTTGGGTCGCGACGCCTCGAGCCCGTTGGAGCGGCGTACCTACAGCGGAAAAACCCGAGCCTACGCCGGAAATCAAATCAATCCAGTTCTTCGATGATTTTCGGAGGACGAATTCCTCACTGTGGAAGTTACGAGACGACACATTTACCGGGAACCTCGCCCTGTTTAGGCCATCAAATTTCATTACAAGCAATTCCGCGCCCGCTCAGATCGTTCTGCGTCAGGAAGACCTAGGCGTTCGAAAATATAGTTCTGCCGCTTTGTCTTCGCGCGCGAGCTTTCTGTACGGCCGCTTTGAGGCGGTCTTGAGACCTTCGCGCGCCCTGGGTTTGGTCACAGGAGTGTTTCTCCATCGCGACTCGCCCCGACAAGAAATTGATATTGAGTTTGTAGGTAAGTTTCCGCGACAGATACTTACAAACGTCTATTATAATCCTGGAAATGATGGTGCTCGATTCGATTACGGATACCGTGGAGCGCCGATCCTTGTGGATCTCGGCTTTGATGCGACAAAAGACTTCCACGCCTACGCGATCGAGTGGTCACCGAACGAGTTGCGCTGGTACGCTGATGGCCGTCTCATCCATCGACGTGCAAACTGGGATCCGACCCCGATTCCGCACCTTCCAATGCAGTTTCACTTGAATCTTTGGCCGTCTCGCTCCCGCGAACTCGCGGGGAGAATTCGGCGCCGAAACCTACCAGCTTCATGCGAACTGGTATCGGTAAGGCTGTCTCCAGCGTCGGTGGTTTAAAAGACCCGGCCTTTCGACCGGGCCTCGTGGTTGTCGCTGTCCCTCGACTACGGCGCTACGCGCCTACGCTCGGGATGACACATTGTCGCTGTGGTTCGACTACGCGCCCTGCGGGCGCTACGCTCACCATGACAAAGTTGACGCTCGGCGCTGCGCGCCTACGCTCGGGATGACAAGCTAAAATGTCAAAACGGAATTTCGTCTTCGAGTTCTTCTTCAGAACCTTCGCCGCGGGGCGTGAATTGTTTCACGCTCTCACCGTTGCCATTCGCGTGCCCGTTGCCGTTACCGTTTGAGTACGATCCGTTCTCACCGTACGATTTGTTCGCACGATCGAGCATTTGCATCACGTTGACGACGACCTCGGCGGCTTTGCGCTTCTCGCCTTCCTTCGTTTCGTACGAGCGAATCGAAAGACGTCCGTCGCACAGCACGCTCATGCCCTTTTTCAGATACGTGTTGCAGGTTTCAGCGAGCTTATCCCATGCAACGCAATCGATGAAGTCGGTCTCTTCTTGCTGCTTGCTGCGGCGATTAACCGCCAGCGTGAATTTCGTGACGGCAGCGCCACTGTTGATGTAACGAATCTCCGGATCGCGTACGAGGTTTCCCACGATCGTGATGCGGTTGAATGATCCAGCCATGCTACGTTCCCTTCTCGTTCTAATTGCAACGATTCAGATGCGCCGGCGAGTGTAGCCCATTCGGCGACGCGCAGTACTTTATGTGCACAAACTGCTCCCCGGCAATGCCAGGTGCCTGGCACTATGCCGGGACGGGCGCTGGAGCTTCCTTAAACTCTTCCCGGCGGATCAAGAGCGCCCGGATGACGTTCTCGTTCAGACGCAGCAACCGCTCGAGCTCCTTGGCTTGCGCGGCGTCGCTCTTGAAGCGCATCACCACGTAATAGCCCTCGCGGGAGTCGCCGATCTCGTACGCCAGACGGCGCTTCCCGAGCCGGTCGATCTCGCCGGCGACTTCACCGCCGGTTTGGCGGAGCTGGTCGGCGATGTGCGTGACTTGAGCTTCAGCATCCGCTTCTTCTAAGTGCGGACGCAAGATATACGTGACTTCGTAGTCAGTCGCGGGAGTTTTTGCCACTGTACCTTTCCCTCTACGGACACCACCAGATAGGCGGCGGCCCACAAAATGCGGGCAGCGGGACCGCGCGTTGTTCGTCCAGCGGGTACGATGCCCTCCCTGAGGCGAATCAAGCAAGCAAACGGTGCCCATTAAACGGCTCCTCGTGCTCGTGCTCGTTGCTTGGTCGCTGCAAATCGCCGCGACGGCGGTCGCTACTGCGTCGACACTCGAGCTCAAACCGTCAACGCGCATTCCGTTGCTGGGAACCGCCGACGCGCATGTCGATCTCACGGAAAAAGCCGGGATCGACGAGATTACGCAAACTACGACGAGTTGGTCGCGCGATGCACGGATCCCAAGCGGCAACGACGCGCAACAGACGCCGGTGTGGTATCGATTCCGTCTCGAAGGCCGCTCGCCCGCGGATACGTACGCGATCGTCTGGCCGGGAATCATCGGACGAGTCGACCTGTATTGCGATGCCGGCAACGGTACGCTCTCCCATGAAAGCGGCGGTTACGATTCTCCTGAAAAATCACTAACCGACCACATTCTGGTTTTGCCGGACGGCGCGTACGATCGCACGTGCTATCTGCGCGCGCTCACCGGCTACCATCTCAGTTCGCCCTCGATCTTGTTGCTGGCAAAAGCGCTGAAACTCCAATGGTCGATGGCGCCGAGTTACGGCGGCTTCTTCCTTGCAATCGCGCTCTTCAATCTCTTGATGTTCGTCGTGTTGCGTCAACCGCCGCTGCTGATCTACACATTGACCGTGGCGACGGCGCTACTCGTCCTCGTCACCGACGACGTCGCATGGCGCTACATCCCGAGCACGCCATTCTCGCGCGAGCTCATTCACGAATTCTTCGGGTGGTTCTACTTCGCGATGACCGCGTACTTTGCACGCGTCTTCCTCGAGCTGCCCGAATTCGATCCCAAGGTCGCCCGGGCGATGATCGTTCTTGTGGGGCTCAGCGCGCTCGATCTGGTTGCGGGCTTGTTTCCGGCACGCCCGCCGTGGATCGACGACGTTACGCTTGCGTTTCTCATCTTGCTGTTGCTTACGATTGTCGCCGCCGGCTACCGCGCGGCCCGGCGCGGCTATCGCGGCGCACGTTTCTTCATCGTGGGGAGCATTGGCGTGCTCGTCGGCGTGACGACCAACATCGTCGTCGAGTCGCTGGCATTGCCCGTTCCAAAAATCGTCGTCGATCTCTACGCGATCGGTGTTGCCTGGGAAGCACTCTGGCTCACCGTCGCACTCGCAGACCGCATGAACGAGATCGCGCGCGAAAACGAAAACCTGAAACTCAGCCGAGCGGAGTTGCAAGTGCTCGCGGAGCTCGACCCGCTTACCGGAATTCCCAACCGCCGTGCCTTCGACAATCAATTGCAAATCGGATGGGCACGCACACTTCGCGCCGGAACGTCGCTTGGCGTCATCATGATCGACGTCGATCACTTCAAGGAATACAACGATGCGGAAGGTCACGTCGAGGGCGATTTATGTCTCACGAAGATTGCGCAAGCCTGCGCCGCTTCGATGATGCGCAACGGTGATTTTCTCGCGCGCTATGGAGGTGAGGAATTCGGCGGAATCCTCGTCACCAAGACGGACGATGATATCGCGGTCGTCGCGGAACGCATGCGCGTCGCCGTCGCCGAGCTTGCGATTCCACATCCGACCAACCCGAATGGGATCGTGACGATTAGCCTCGGCGTTGCGCGCATCCGCCCGAGCACGCGCGATAATCCACTCGAATTGGTTGATGCGGCCGACGAAGCGCTGTACGCGGCAAAATCGCGCGGGCGAAACCAGGTGGGGACAACGCTGCTCGCGACAACCTGAAAACATGTCCCTGAGGATCCGAACGCTTGAACGAGACGAGATCGGCGTTTGTTTGAAGCTCGCCGCTGCCGAGGGCTGGACTCCCGGACTATACGATGCGGTACCTTTTTATGCAGCCGACAACGACGGTTTTTTTGGCGCGGATCTGGATGGCGAGATCGTCGGTTGCATCTCGGCCGTCCGCTACGAGACCTTCGGGTTCATCGGATTGTTCATCGTCCGCGAGGATCAACGCCGGCGCGGATACGGCGCCGCCTTATGGGACCACGCGATGCATCATCTGCAGGATCTTCCCATTGGGCTTGACGCCGTGCCCGCACAAGAAGCGCGCTACGAAAAAGAGGGCTTTGCGCGCAGCTTTCTCAGTCGACGATTTCGCTACGATGCGCGTGAGCCACGCGCTCATTTCGAAAGCAAGATTACGCTCGAGCGTTTGCGCGTCCTCGATGATGAGATCGAAGACTACGACGTGCAACGCTTCGGCTCGAAACGCTCAGCGTTCTTACAAAGCTGGGTCGCACAGCCGGATGTCGTCGCGCTCTTTGCGCGCTCCCTCGATAGCGGGAAAATCGTCGGCTACGGCGTTGGACGCGAGTACGGCGACGGCACCAAGATCGGACCGCTCTTTGCATCGCGGATCGACGTCGCTGCAATCTTGTTCGACACGATCGCGCAACGGACGCGCTCGTCCTGGCTGCTCGACATCCCCGAGCCAAACTTGACCGCGCTCGGCCTTGCGGACGAACGCGGCATGAAACCCGAGATTGCGTGCGCGCGCATGTGGCGCGGCACACCCCCCACGGTCGCTCTCGCGAGCGTCTACGGGATTACGACTTGGGAGTTAGGTTAGGCGCCTGAAGTATCGACCGTGATCGTCGCCGACTTGCCCGGTATGCTCGAGCTAATCGAGAACGTGCACGTGCCCGCCGGCGCGATTGCAACTGGCGTCACGACGAACGAGCCGCTCGGACCGGCCGACGTGCTGGCCGTGGCTGAGCCGGCGATCGAGGCAACGCTACCGCAGCCGCCCCCGGTCCCAGCGGTAAAAACGGTGTTGCCCGTTGCCGGTCCCTGGTTAACTGTGACGGTCTGGGCTCCGCCGGCACCGATAGCGGTAAACGTCAGGGTGAGGTTCTGAGACCCTGGGGGGTCGTTCAGAAGCGCTGAGCCGGACGTGTTCAAGAACACGGCATAGTTAGGAGCGTAGTTCTGGGGGCCACAACCCGCGATGAGGGCCGCGACCGCGACGGCAAAAATTTCCTTCCTCATGCGGGCTGGGATTCTGTATACCAAGCAATCCCCTCCTCTTGACAATGCCCTGACCTAGATGACGCCGGCTTTCCTTAGCTCGGACAGCCGCGCTTCGGCGAGCCCCAACTCGCCACGTAAGATGTCTTCCGTGTGCTCGCCGAGCAGCGGTGGTGCAATGCGATAATCGGGCGGCGTTGCGGAAAGACGAACGGGATTCGCGACGACGGGTACATCTTTGCCGGTCGCGTGACGCATGCTGCGTAGGACGTCGCGCGCTTTGATTTGCGGATCTTCGAAGACGTCACGCAGCTTGTTGATCGGGCCGCCGCCGATCGATTGTTCTTCGAGCTTCTCAACCCACCACGCGGTCGTATGCGCGCGCAACACCGGCTCGAGCGTTTCCGTTACGAACTTGCGATTCTTGACGCGCGCAGCGTTGGTGGCAAAACGCTCGTCCTGCAAGAGATGCGCGATACCGAATGCTTTGCAAAAGCGTTCGAAGGTTGGATCGTTTCCGACCGAGAGCATTACGTAGCCGTCGGCCGTGGCGAAGACTTGATACGGAACGATGTTCGGATGGTCGTTACCGAGGCGCGGTGGGTTCTCGCCCGTCGCAAGATAGTTCATGGCTTGATTCGCGAGCCACGCAACGTGCGCGTCGAGCATTCCGATGTCGATCTGTTGTCCTTCACCTGTTGCGTCACGATGCCGCAATGCCGCGAGAATGCCGATACATCCATATAGCCCGGCGAACAAATCCGCAACCGGAACGCCGACCTTTTGCGGCTCGCCGTTCGGATCGCCCGTTACGCTCATTACGCCGCCCATCGCTTGTATGAGACTGTCGTAACCCGGGCGCGGCGCGTACGGACCCGTTTGCCCGAATCCCGTGATCGAGCAATAAATGAGCCGCTGAAAGCGGCTCCTCAGTTGCGAGTATCCTAGACCGTAGCGGTCGAGTCCGCCGACTTTGAAATTCTCGACCAAGATGTCGCACGTCGCCAAGAGCTGCAACGCAATCTCTTGCCCTTCGGGCTTTGCGATGTCGAGCGTCAGCGACCGTTTGTTGCGATTGACGCCGACGAAATACGCGCTCTCCTGCGTACCCTCAATGTATGGCGGCGCGAATCCGCGCGTGTCGTCGCCGGATCCGGGCTTTTCGATTTTGATGACGTCGGCGCCAAGGTCGCCGAGCATCTGTGCGCAGGTCGGACCTGCGAGCACTCGCGTTAAGTCAAAGACACGCAGCCCTTTAAGTGGTCCGGTTGGTTCACTCATCCGTCGCGAAAGTTACGTGGCGCGCGTTCGATTTCCGCTTACCAACGATGCCGCGCAAAGGGCCGCTTCAGGGCACGATTACGTCCTTGTCATCCCGGGCGGAGGGCCACGCAGTGGCCCGAAGTCGAGGGACCGCGAGAATCGTTCGGGTTGCGCAACGAAATCTAAAGGCTGCGGTCACGATCGTGGCAGTGAACTTGTACCAACGCTTCGCGGCCTGCGTGATCGGAACGGTCCCTCGACTTCGCACTCCTGCGGAGCGCTACGCTCGGGATGACAGCGGTGCGGAGCGCTACGCTCGGGATGACACTGGTGCGCGGCGCTACGCTCGGGATGACAGCTCGTGAGATTGCAGCTTCGCGAATCAATCGTGAGCAAGCCATCAATGCATCTGCTGTGGGGCCCGGCCCACCTATCTTGACGCTGCGATCTCGCGCGTTCTCCAGGCGCGAACCTGGTCAACTTTGGTGGCTAGATATTCCAGAAATCCACCATGAAGGATGAAATCCTTCCGAAGCGGGTCGAGCTCGAAGCGCGCAATCTCACGGCCAGCCTTGAGGACGACTTCATTGTCGACGTCGATCTCGAGCGCTTTCGCCGAAAGGCACTGCTCGAAAGCGGCTTTATCCGTCAGTATGACCGGAACGACACCGTTGGAATAGCAATTCTCGTGGAAGATGCGCGCGAACGACGGCGCGATTACGGCGCGAATTCCCCAATCTGAAAGCGCCCAGACAGCATGCTCGCGCGAGCTGCCGCAGCCGACGTTGTCGCCGGTCACGAAGATCGACGCGTCGCGGTTTTTCTCGAACAGGTCTCGACCAGCCGGAAATGCCTCGAAAAGCAGACGTCCCAGCCCTTTGCGCGTGATCAGCGACAAATATTTGCCGGGATACATCTGATCGGTGTCCAGATTTTCTTGCGGCAATGCCACGACGGAGCCGGCGACGATCATGCCGGTACTTCCACGGGCAGTTCGTCGGGTGTTCCGATGCGGCCGAGAATCGCGCTCGCCGCAACGACGACCGGCGTCGCCAGATGCACGCGGCCGCCCGTCCCCATGCGATTGCGGAAATTGCGGTTCGTGCTCGAGATGATGCGCATCCCAGGTGCGACCACGCCCATCGACATGCCCAGACACGGACCGCACGACGAGTGCGTCCACAGCGCCCCCGCATCCTGGAAGACGTCGTGCAATCCTTCGCGTTCGGCCTGACGCTTTACGGCTTGCGAGCCCGGCGTAACAATCGTCGGTACCGCAACTTTGCGGCCCTTGAAAATCTCTGCAGCGGCACGCAAATCGGAGATGCGCGCGTTCGTGCACGAGCCGATGAAGGCTTGATCGATCTCGATGCCGCGCATCGGCGTCCCCGGCTTGAGATCCATGTATTCGAGACTTGACGCGTCACCGTTCGGCACCACGGAATCGATCGAAACGGATTCACCGGGATTCGTGCCCCACGAAACGACAGTTCGAATCTTCGAAGCGTCGATATCCAGCGTGCGCACGTAGACCGCGTCTGGATCGGCGCGCAGCGTGCGCCAGAATGCCGCTTTCTTCTCGAAGGCTTCACCCTTCGGTTGCGCTTCACGTCCGCGCAGATATTCAATCGTCGTTTCATCCGGCTCGATCATTCCGGTCGTTGCGCCGGCTTCGATCGCCATATTGCAGAGCGTCATGCGCTCTTCCATCGAGAGCGCGCGAATCGCGCTGCCGTGATACTCGAGAACCGCACCGGTCCCGCCCTGAAATCCGAGGGTCGAGATTACCGTAAGCGCGAGATCTTTTGCGGTCGCGCCCGGGTGAAGCTTGCCCTCGACGTTGATCCGGATGACTTTCGGCCGCTTTTGAATGATCGCGCCGGCCAGCATCGCGCCGCACTGTACGCTCGAACCGATGCCGAGCGCAAAAGCACCGAACGCACCGTGCGTGCACGTGTGCGAATCGCCGCAAATGAGCGTAATCCCCGGCTCGACCCAACCCCGTTCGGGAATGACGACGTGACAGATGCCGTTGTTGCCGACGTCGTAAAACACGACGTCATGCGCCTTGGCCCACTTGCGCAGCGCCTGCGCTTGAATGGCCGTCTCGGTGTCTTTCGCAGGCGAGATGTGATCGATGATCGCGACGATCGACGACGCATCGAACAGACGATCGCCGAAACGTTCGGCGATCTCTGCCGCCGGTTGCGGCGTCGTGATTTCGATTGCAATGATGCGATCGATGGCAAGCAGCGCGTTATCGCCCGGAAGCTCCTCGACGACGTGCGCATCCCAGACTTTTTGTAAAAGCGTACGACCCATTAGGAAACCGAGGCGGGCTCCTTTTCTTTCGGCATCCACGGCATCATCGCACGCAGACGGCGTCCGATCGATTCGATCGGATGGGCGTGCCCCTTCTTGCGAAATTCATCGAAGCGAGGTTTGCCGGCCGCATGCTCGGCGACCCACTCCTGCGCGAACGCGCCGCTGCGAATCTCTTCAAGCATCTTGCGCATTGCTTTGCGCGACTCTTCGGTGATGATGCGCGTCCCGCGCGTATAATCACCGTACTTTGCCGTGTTGCTCACGCCGTTGCGCATGCCTTCGATGCCGCGTTCGTAGATGAGGTCGACGATCAGCTTCATCTCGTGGCAGCACTCGAAGTACGCCATCTCCGGCGCGTAGCCGGCTTCGACGAGCGTTTCGAATCCCGCGTGGATCAGCTCCGAGACTCCGCCGCACAGCACGGCTTGCTCGCCGAACAGATCGGTTTCGGTCTCTTCCGAGAATGTCGTCTCGATGATGCCGGCTTTGCCGGCACCAATCGCGACGGCGTACGCGAGTGCGATCGCGCGCGTGTTTTTCGCGGGGTCTTGATGGACCGCGATCAGCGAAGGCGTGCCGCGACCTGCTTCGTACTCCGAGCGCACGAGCCGTCCCGGTGCTTTGGGGGCCACCATGAACACGTTCACGTTTGTCTTGGGGACAATCGTTCCGAAACGAATCGCGAAGCCGTGCGAGAATCCGAGATACACGCCGTCTTTGAGATTCGGCGCGATATCGCGCGCGTAGATCACCGCTTGCTCCTCATCGGGGATGAGGATCATCACAACATCCGCGCCGCGGACCGCGTCGGGAATGCTCTTCGCGGCCAAGCCGTGGCCTTTCACCGTATCAGACGATGACGAACCCTCGCGAAGTCCGACGACGACGTCGAGCCCTGAGTCTGCAAGACAGCGCGCCTGCGCGTTCCCTTGGCTGCCGTAACCGATAACGGCAATGCGCTTTTTTTCAAGAACGCTCGAATCGGCGTCTTTATCGTAATAGGCTTGCATGATTCCCCTTAGGTAAAGCTCGTCATGATCGCGTTGCTCGCGAATTCACGACCCGCATGGTGATCGCCGGACGCCGGGATTTCCTCTAAGCGACCAGGCGGCCGAATGAGCGATGCCCCGGTGGCTTCCTGTGCGAGCCGCACCAATTCGCCGTCGGAGACGACTCTCCGGGTCTGCGCGAGCTTGCCGAAGGCGTCCAAGAATTTCGTCTCGGCAGCGCGGTCGAAGACGAACCCGATGTCGCGCACGCGTGCCAGCACGGCGTGCTTCCCGGAGTTGCGCGAGATCGAGAATTTCGTTTGCTCGACGCCGACCGAGCTCGGCTCGATGATCTCATACGTGCCTTTGTGCTTGAGAATACCGTCTTGGTGAATCCCCGATTCGTGCATGAAGGCGTGCGCACCGACGATGGCCTTGTTCTTTTGCACCGGCATGCGCGTGGCGCGAGCGACCTGCTGCGAGATCTTTTGCAGCGCACTCGTGTCGAAGCGTGTGTCGACGTTGTAGATGTCCTTACGGACTCGCATGCCGACGACGACTTCTTCGAGCGAGCAATTTCCGGCGCGCTCACCGATTCCGTTGATCGTGCACTCGATTTGACGCGCTCCGGCTTGCACTGCCGAGAGAGCGTTTGCAACGGCGAAGCCGAGATCGTCGTGCGTGTGAACGCTGATCACCGCGTTCTCGATTCCCTCCACGCGTTCGAGCAGATAGCTCGTCAACGCGGCATACTCTTGCGGCATCGTATAACCGACCGTATCGGGGAAGCTGATCGTCGTTGCGCCGGCTTTGATCGCGGCCGAAAAGATGCGAACGAGGAAATCCCAGTTCGAGCGTGTGGCGTCTTCCGCCGAAAACTCGACGTCCGAGCAATATTTCTTAGCGCGCCGTACGGCTTCGGCCGTCGCCTCGACGGCCTGATCGTGCGAGATGCGCAGCTTGTGTTCGAGATGCAGGTTCGAGGTCGCGAGGAACGTGTGGATGCGCGGAGCTTCTGCATCTTTGAGCGCTTCCCACGCGGCGTCGACGTCGCCGGGCGTCGTCCGTGCAAGTGCCGCAACCGAGGCGCCCCGGACATGCCGGGCGATCTCTGCAACACTCTGCACGACGATCGGCGAGGCTGCGGGGAAGCCCGCTTCGATCACGTCGACTTTCGCATCCGCGAGCATCTGCGCAATCCGAAGTCGTGCGGATGGGGTCATCGCCGCACCCGGCGATTGTTCGCCGTCGCGCAGGGTCGTGTCGAATATGATCACGCGGTCCATGGTCGTTCGCAGCTCCCTATAAAACAAAAACCCCTCGCCGCTGGGCGAAGGGCCTGTGAAGGCAAACGTCGCTTAGCGGCTACGTCGTAGACGAACCCGTAAGGACGAGGATGAGGCCGATAGCGCGGTTTCTCATGTACAGCCGACCTTACCCCACGGCCCGGGTGGCTGTCAACCTATCGCCTGTAAAATGATGGAAGGGGAACCCTCCCCTGTGTCACCCTGAGCGTAGTGAGCGGCAGCGAACGTAGTCGAAGGGCCGCCTCAATCGTCCAAGGCCGAGCTACGACTGCACGTCCAGTACCTGACCCTCGAAGAGTGTCACTGGATGATCGCCGGTTCGGACGATTTCGAATGCAAACGGACGATCGAAGCGAATCGGGCGCATGGGGAGCAGTCCCTTAACCCTGGGAAATTCCGTTAATGCTTTGGCGACGGTACCATGCTCGTCGAACGTCAAATCGACGTCCTGGAACATGAATCCATAACCGTGTTCGGCCGCTCCGAGCATTGGTGCAAAATCAGCGTCACTTCCAAACGCCGACTTCATTCCCAAATCCTCGAGCGATCGGGTCAATAGCTCCGGTGTGTTCAAATGCAGTCGAGGCAACACGATCGACGTTTTCCAGGGTTGGAACGTTCCACCGAATTCCTGCTTCAAGAAAGTCTGCAGCGGTGGATCCGTTGAGTTTTTCGGAAGAAACAAGAGCAGCCTGTACGGTCCGTTGTAATCGAGCGCCGCGACCTCTCCAAACTTGCCGGCGCGATACGACGACACGCCGTGCCCCCACATCATCTGTGCAGTTTCGTCACCATTCCGGCCGTGAAACGTGTCGGGCCTCGTGTCTTTCGAATCGAACGGTGAGGCCCAGTTTCCATCGAACACTTGAATGTTTGCGATCACGAAGAGCGTCCGAGGATCGATTGGGAATCCGCGCAGATCGCCGCTAGATAAGCGTGAGATCCACATCCCTATGGCCTGCTGCCCTTCGCCGTTCGCAAAGCTCACCCGAGAGACAGTTCCCCCGTATTTGCGCGCAAAGCGCGCGTTGAATTTCCGAGACCCTGGAAACTGTCTTGAAATCCATACGCCGGAACCGTTGAGGAAACTGACGCCACTTATCTTGCGTCGCATTTCTTGCTTGCATTGCATCGTCGAAAAGCAGCGGCTCAATCTCCGCAGCGGTGCGCCCGCGAGAAGCATCCTTTGCAATGTGCAACACGACGTTCAGGCTGGTCGGAGACACAACGAAGGTCTTGTCGGCATAAAGCCGCGCGACGACATCGGCGAAGCTCTTCCGCGGAGCCTCAGCCGAAGCAGTCGCGCCAGTCACGAGCGCGAAGCACAACAAGAGCCCGAAGACAGGTGCTCGGCCTTTAGGCATCGCGGCGCGCCCTTCGACTGCGTTCGCTTTCGCTCACTACGCTCAGGGTGACACAAGTGGCCCGAGGCGCCCTCCAGACCAACTGTCAGCTACGCCCGGCGTCTTGACGTCGCTTCGTTTGTCGGCATGTGAATGACGCGTAAGGCGATCTAATCCACGACAAGTTGGCAAGAATTTGCCGGCTTCCTCGAAGTATGATCGCGTGCTCCCACGCTCTCGATTCCTCGCCGGCGCCTGCGGTATTGCGCTGATGCTGCCCGCGCGTGCGACCGCTGCGGCGAAGGTTGTCATACAATACGACTGGCTGATGAGTAACGGACAAATCGGCGACGTTGTCGCGCTGAAACGCGGGTTCTTCCGCGACGCCGGGCTCGACGTCGAGCTCTCGCCCGGTGGACCGAACGCGACGGCGGCCGCACCGGTCATCAGCGGGCACGCGCAGCTCGGGCAACTTTCCGATTCCGGACAAGTCATGTTTGCGCGCAACTCGGGGATTCCGATCAAGATCATCGCCGCCGGCTTGCGCGTCGCGCCGTTCGCGTTCTATTCGCTGCCGAAGAATCCGATTCGCAGCCCGCACGACATGATCGGCAAACGCATCGGCATCCAACCGACGGCGCGCTACGTTCTCGAGGCGATCCTCGCGAAAAATGCCATCGATCCCGCGAAGGTCGCCGTAACCGACGTCGGCGCCGACATGACGCCGCTTGCAGCCGGGCGCGTCGACGCGATTACGGGATGGATCACGAACGCGAAAGAGATGTCGATCTTCTCAGGTCCGCTCGTTTCGCTCTCGATGGAGTCGGCCGGATTGCCGTCCTACGGCGATACGTACTTCGCAACAGACGATGCGATCGCGAAAAGCTCCGACCAGCTCGCTCGTTTCATTCGAGCGCTCGCACAAGGCTGGGATTGGACGTACCAGTACCCGAGCGACGCCGTCGATATTGCCGCGGCGGAATATCCCGAGCTAGACTCGAGCGTCGAGAAGCGCATCATGCCCACGGTCTTGCGTCTCACCTTTGATAAAGACACCGCGCGCGACGGCTGGGGAACGTTTCGTCCCGAGCGGCTCGCCGCGCAAATGCGCGCCTATGCAGCGGTCGGGCTTCTGAAAAACTCACTCCGTGTCGAAGACGTCTACTCGATGAAGATCCTTCGCGACACGGTCCGCGCAAAACGCGGTTGAAACAGTGGCTCTTCCCCGCGATCGGCGCGATCACGCTGCTGCTCCTATGGCAGCTCGTGGTCACGGTCTTCGGTGTGCCACACTACATCGTGCCGGCGCCGGTCGCGGTCTTCGACGATCTCGTTCGCGAGCGAAAACTCATTGCAAGCAACACCATTCCAACGGCGCTGGAAAGCTTCTTCGGATTTCTGCTCGGCAACGGTGCTGCAATAGTCGTTGCCATCCTGTTCGTCGCGAACCGCTACCTACGCTTGGCGTACTTCCCGATCGTGCTCTTCTTCAACACGATACCGATTCTCGCGCTGGCGCCGATCGTCGTGTTGATCTTCGGCCTGGGCATGTTTCCGAAGGTCGTTGTCGCGGCAATCGTGTGCTTCTTCCCGACGCTCGTCAATATGATTCGCGGGCTCGAATCGCCAACGGCAAGCGAACTCGACCTCGTGCGCTCGCTGAACGCGACGCGCGTACAGATTTTTTGGCATCTGCGCCTGCCTCGCTCGGTGCCCTATCTGTTCGCGGCCTTACGGATTGCGGCGCAAGCCAGCGTCATCGGCGCGCTCGTCGGTGAATGGATCGGCACGAACAAAGGCCTGGGCGCGCTGATCATTGAGTCGACCTTCAACTATCACGCCGAGCGGCTTTACGCAGCGGTCTTCGTTTCGTCGCTGCTGGCTATCGTTTTCTTTACAATCGTGAGCCTGGCAGAACGCCGTTTCGCGCGGTTTAGCGGGCTCAACTAGGGCTGCCGCGAAGCCGCCGCCATGAAAAATTCGAGCCTGAAGTCAACGCGTGAAGCATTCTTGGCCGGGACCGCGCTCCTTGCGGCGACCGGACCGGCCATCGCGCAAGGCGTAAGCAAAATCCCAGCCATCGAAAGCGTGCTGCACAAGCCCTCGCGACACAAACAGGTGATTGCCGCGGTTAAGATCGACCGCGGCGCCCCCTTACGGCACGCGATGAACGGAATTAACGCGTTCGAGACGGCCTTCGGTCAAGGCCCGGGAGCGCTCCACGTCGCGGTCGTCTTCTACGGCTCATCACTCCTGGCCGCAACAAACGATGCGATGTGGGATAAGTACAAACTCTTCGATATTCTTGATGCGTCGACAGACGGGCTTCCCGACATGCTGCATACGCCGCAGAACCCGTTCTTTCGCCCGAATCCAAGATCGGAGGACGATGCGTCGATTCAAACGCTGACACGACGCGGCGTTTCGTGGATCGTCTGCAACAATGCGCTGCACGCGATGTCACGTTTCGTCGCGGCCAAGCAGAGCCTCAACGATAAGCAAGTCTACACGGATCTTAGCCGCAACCTCATACCGGGCGCACTGCTCGTCCCGGCCGGCGTTGCAGCGATCGTACTCGCGCAAGAGGCCGGCTTCACGTTCTTGTACGGCTGAGTCTAGTTTCGCTGTTTCCCGGTCACCGTTAGGCTGCTGGACGAAACGTCGATCGTTTCCGTCGAGCTATTGCCGTTCGTATCGCTTACCGCGACCGAACATGTTCCCGTCTCCGCTCCAGAGTCGACGCTGAACGCTACCGAGCCGCCTGCGCTCGAAGGCGTCTGCGATGAGGTCGTTCCACCGCCCGTGAACTGCGCAACGAACGCATTTGCGCCCGGTGACTGACCAGCCGGATTCTCCGTGCAAGTCATCGTTGCGCTGAATGCGCCCGCATAGTCGATCTCTGAG